>DATKUP010000143.1:0-29413 GCA_035530575.1 Thiobacillus sp.
ATACAGGTCGCCGGAAAACCGGATGGCCTCACGCAAGCCCACCAGCTTTTGGAGCATGGGAGAAAGCCCCAGTATGGGCAGGGTCAGCGCCAGCGCGATCCAGAAGCGTTTCCGGAAATCGGCGGCCATGTGGGCGTGATGGCCATGAGTGCCGTGTTCTGAGTCGCCGCCGTCGTGGAGATGGCCTGCGTGTCCAGTGTCGCTTTCCTCGTGCAGGTGAGACGAATGGGCACTCATAGCTTGCACTCCTTATGGCAACTTATGGCAACGCATGATTCCTGAAGCCATCAATGGCATACGCCAGCCGTAGTGTTGTGCCTTCAGGCTGTCCATGGAAGAACGGTTAATGACTTAACTTGCCGAAAAACTCCCGTAGCTCATGCGGCGTCGGCTGTCCCCGGAAAACGACTTCATCGTTCACGAGGAGATTCGGGGAATGCCGGATGTCGTGTGCCATGACTACCCCCGGCTCATCCTCGACGAACAACACCTCGAATGGGATACCCATATTCCTGAGTTCTTGTTGCAAGCTCAAACTGTGACTGCAACTCTTTGTCGCAATAATCTTGACGTTCATGAGAACCACCTTGCCTTGTGTAAAATTCGACCCGCCCGTCTCCATCAACAACGGAATCTATCGCTATCCAGAGACTCGATGGGACGCATAGCAGTCCTAACCTGTTTCCCCCGCACGCCGGTTGCCTCTGTGCATGGCCTCTGTCATTTCACGCTGTGGCCTTCGCCGCGATCCTGCTCTACACCTGCATGGCTGTGAGACCGTCGTGTCGCCCGTTCTCGTTGTAAAGCACGTCGATGACCACACCCTTGTCGTCGAACTCCAGGGTAACCTTCTTCCAGGATAGCCCGAGACGTAGGCTCGGGTTTTCCATCCCGGTTACTGATGCTGATGACATTGTGGATGACCAAGGGCGATCAGCAGGATAGGGATGAGCCAGACCAGGACCATTCCCAATCCCATGCCAAAAGGTTCAAAACCAACCATATCCCGCCCCTTTAATCCGGTACTTTAAGTACCTGCGATCCGATGGGTTATCTCGCCGGGCCATACAACTCTGTGTTAGTAGCTCGGCCACACCTCATCGGTCCTGTGGCTACCATCCCCCTGCTTGTGGGGCACATGCCCGCTTGGCTGATCATCAAGCAGAACCGATCCGTAGCTATCGCCGCCCCCTCTTTCCGGCTCATGACTGTCACCGGCAACGTGAGGAAAATGTATGTCATGCACGTTGGTAATACCCTGCTTCAGGTCGGGGTTGCCACTCTGATCGTCTGCCCAAGCCGGTGCGACCAGCAGAGCCAGGGTAGTGAATGCAATTGCGGATTTCATGATTTGCTCCTTACTTTCGGTTAAGTGAATACGGTGGGAACTTCCGCCGTGACGGCCATTACTTGGCCGGTTTCTCGGGGACGCCTTGAGGCATGTCCATATTGCTCTGCATCATCTCCATGCGTTTGACCATCATGTCGTTACCGCCGGACATACCTTGAATCAATTCGCCTTAGGGTGATCTAACCACTTATTGCAGCACCCGCGAGTCGGACTCTTGTAGACATCAATCACCGGGGTTGCCGGGGCAGCCCAAGGCGCTTGGGCAAGACCGCCGATGAGAAGAAAGCTGGCAACAGCATTTTTCATACAAGACCTTTATTCAGGAGTAGGGGCCAGTATGGAATGGGGTTTGCCACATCGACCTGACGCAGGGATTACATTTGCGTCATCTTCGGATTGGCTCGATGTTCAGACCACTACATCTGACCGGGCATAGCGGATGTAGAAGTTGATGACGCCTGCTGCATAGGCGTGAAACGGCCCTGTAACGCCGTCTGACCAGGTAACGCGATGGAAACCACCACCTTCATATCTGGCGCGAGCTCGAATTTACCCGAGCCTTTCATTTGATTGTCACCAGCGGGCACGAGCTTCACACTGGCCTTGCTCTTGCTGGAAAGTATGGTTGCGGTCCCTGTTGCGCCCTGGGCGCCAATTTCTTTGCCAGCGTGGTCAGTGATATAAACGCTCACTTCGTTGGCTTTTACCACCAGTTCATAGTGGTACTGCTGCACCATGCGCACTTGGCCGCCGTGAGGCGCAGTTTGGGTGTCGAGATATTCGTCGCTATGGGCGAACGCGCCTTGCGTGAAGAGCAAGGCCAGGGCGAGGATGGATGGTTTCAGGTATTTCATTTGGTGGCTCCTTGGATAAAGTTAAAAAAAGAACTGCTGTTTTTGGTTCTTCACATTCCGCTTATCTTTTTGCTGGATCAGAAATTTTCCTTACTGCCTTGTGCCAGCAGTTTCATCATCGGTTTTTCGCCCCACAGGTAAAACATCACCGGCGTAAGCAGGGTGTCCAGCAGCGTGGAACTCACCAGGCCGCCAAAAATCACCACCGCTACCGGATGCAGGATTTCCTTGCCCGGATCGCCTCCGGATAGCACCAGCGGAATCAGGGCGAAGGCCGCCACCAGCGCGGTCATCAGCACTGGCGTCAGGCGTTCCAGGCTGCCGCGAAGGATCATTTGCTTGCCGAATGCTTCACCCTCGTGCGCCACCAAATTGATGTAGTGGCTGATTTTCAGGATGCCGTTGCGCGTGCTGATGCCGGCCAGGGTAATAAAGCCGATCAGGCTTGCCACCGACAGCGCACCGCCTGAGATCCACAGCGCGATGACACTGCCCACCAGCGCCAGCGGAATATTGCCCATGATCATCAACGACAGCACGGTGGATTGGTAGCGGCTATACAAGACGAGAAAGATCATGGCCAATGACACCAATGACAGTCCCGTAATAAGTCGGCTGGCTTCTTCCTGTGCCTGGAACTGGCCTTCCAGCTGGGTGAAATAGCCTTCCGGCAGTGGGTGTCTGGCGAGCTCTGCTCGGATGTCGCGGATGATCTGCGCCATGTCGGTACCGTCACTATTGCCCATCAACACCATGCGGCGGCGGCTGTTTTCGCGCAGGATCTGGTTGGGGCCGTCGCTGTCCTGGATTTCTGCGATGAGGCGCAATGGGATGCGTCCGCCCGGTGTTTCCACCAAGAGGTTGCTCAAGCCCTGTGCGCTGCGGTCTGTATCTGCAAGGCGGATCACCACGTCGAAGCGGCGGTTGCCTTCGATCACCTGCGCCACAGTGGCGCCGTTGGACAGCGTTTCCAGGGCGGTGTTGATGGCTGCCGGGGTGACGCCATACTGCCTGGCCTTGGCGTAATCGACGCGGATTTGCAGTTGCGGAATGCGTACCTGCTTTTCCAGTTGCAAATCCACCAGTCCCGTGATGTTGGCAAGCCGGGCTTGCAACCCCGCCGCCAGTCCGCGTAGCGTGTCCACGTCATCGCCAAAGATTTTCAGCACGATCTGCGCGCGCACCCCGGACAGCATGTGGTCGAGCCGGTGTGAGATGGGTTGGCCGATGCTGACCGAGGCAGGCAGCGGCACGAGGCGGTTGCGGATGTCCTGTAATACGGCCTCGCGGGAACGGGCGGATTTTTTCAGGTCCGCGTCGATCTCGCTGTAATGCACGCCTTCCGCATGTTCGTCTAGCTCGGCGCGGCCGGTGCGCCGCCCCACCTGGGTCACTTCCGGCACTTGCAGAATCAATTGCTCCGCCAGGGTGCCGATGCGGTTGGATTCCGACAAGGAGGTGCCCGGATTCATCACGGCCGTGAGGGTGAGTGTGCCTTCGTTAAACGCGGGCAGGAAGGAACGGGCGAAGAACGGTACGGCGGCCACCGCGAGCGCCACCGCGAGCAGCCCCGCGCCGAGAACCAGCTTGCTGTGCTCGAACGACCACTGCAGCAGGCCCGTATCCCATTGCTTGAGCTTTTTGACGACTGGGCTGTCGTCGTGCTCCAGCCGCTTCATTTTCGGCAGCAGGTAATAGCACAGTACCGGCGTCAGCGTGACCGACACCAGCATGCTGGCAAGAATGGACACGATGTAGGCAACGCCCAGCGGCGCGAACAGCTTGCCCTCGATACCGGAAAGGACGAACAGCGGCACGAACACCAGCACGATGATGAGCGTGGCGTACACGATGGCGGAGCGAACTTCCAGTGTAGCCGCGGCGATGACTTCCAGCACGGAGGCCTTTTCGACTGCCACCCGATTCTGCTTGAGCCTCCGGAACACGTTTTCCACTCCCACCACTGCATCGTCGACCAGCTCGCCGATGGCAATCGCCAGTCCTCCCAGCGTCATGGTGTTGATGGACAGTCCAAAGTATTTGAACACCAGCACCGTGATCAGGATGGAGACAGGAATCGCGGTGAGCGAGATGAAGGTGGTGCGGAAATTGAGCAGGAACAGGAACAGCACCACCGCCACCATGATGGCGCCGTCACGCAAGGCCTCTTCCACGTTGCTCACCGAGCTTTCGATGAAATTGGCCTGTTTGAACAGGATGTCTTTCGTTGCGACGCCGGCGGGCATGTTTTTGTTCAGCTCCGCGAGCGCCGCTTCGATTTCGCGCGTGAGCTTGATCGTGTCCGCACCGGGCTGCTTCTGCACCGACAGGATCACCGCAGGCTTGCCCATGAAGCTCGCGTCGCCACGCTTCAGGCGCGCAGCGAATTCCACCTTGGCGACTTGCCTGAGCAAAATCGGTATTCCTTCACGGTAGCCGACCACCAGATCCTGTAAATTTTCCAGCTTGGTGGTGCGCCCGATATTGCGGATCAGGTATTCCTGCGCGTGCGACTCCAGAAACCCGCCGCTGGTGTTGGTCGCGAAATCTACCAGCGTCTTTTCCATCTGTTCCAGCGTGACGCCCAGGCGATCGAGATTGACTGGATCGGGTGCCACCCGGTATTGCTTCACCTCGCCACCGATAGGGATCACTTGCGACACACCAGCGATCGTGAGCAGCCGCGGACGCACCACCCAGTCCGCCAGTTCGCGCACCTGCATCGGGCTCGCCTTGGCGGAGTCGGCAGTCATCGCGATCAACATGATCTCGCCCATGATGGAACTGATCGGCCCCATCTGCGGAGTGATGCCGGCGGGAATCTGTTCCCGTACCAGGCTTAGCCGCTCCGCGATCTGCTGGCGGTTGCGGTAAATGTCGGTGCCCCAGTCGAACTCCACGTACACGATGGAAAGACCGATGCCAGAAACCGAGCGTACCCGCGTCACTCCCGGTATGCCGTTCATCGCCGTCTCGACGGGGAAACTGATGAGCTGCTCCACTTCCTCCGGTGCCATGCCTTCGGCCTCGGTCATCAGCGTCACGGTGGGCTTGTTGAGATCGGGAAAGACGTCCACCGGCAGCTGTTTCAGGGTGAGCATGCCATACACCAGCAGCAGGAGCGTCGCCGCGATTACGAACAAGCGCTGACTCAGGCTGGATTGAATGATTGCTTTAAACATGTCTATCTCTTAGCGTATTTGTGCAAGCAATGCCGCGCCCTGCGTCACCACCCGGTCGCCATCCTGCAGCCCCTCCAGCACCGCAACCGTATTGGCGTCCACCGCTTGTACGTTCACCTTTTTCGGCATGAAGCGTTCGGCTGAGACGTGCACCCACACGATCGTTTCCCCGCTGCTGTTCTTCATTACGCTTCCTTGCGGCACGGGGATGCCGCGGATGGCTTGCTTGGTTTGCACAAACACCTTCACCGGCTGACCCACGCTTAATATGGGCAAGGGCGGTTTGACAGCGAACTGCATGGGTAGCGCCTGTTCGCGCAGTTGATGGCTTTGGCCGATGAACGCCAGCGTCAACGGCTGATTGTCAGCGGTCATGGCGGAAGCGCCCGCCACTTGACCGGACAGCGCGGTATCGTAGGCGACGGCTTCCACCCAAAGCTTGGCCGGGTCGACAATTCCGAACAATATTTCGCGCGCTTCCACCACTTGGCCAGCGACCGCATCAGCCTGGCTGATCACGCCAGAAACCGGCGCACGCAGGGCTTCGCGCTGGAACAGACTGCCCGCCACCGCCGCCTTGCGCGCCCTGAGGCTTACCGCTTCGGCGCGCGCCGCGTCAATTTCCTTTTGCGGCAGGCTGCCAACCAGTTGCTCCAAGCGCTTTGCGCGCCGTTCGGCAAGACCCAGATTGCTCGCCAGTTCGGCCAGTTGCGCCTGCTGATTACCCTTCTCGATACTGCTGGCGACAGGTTCGATGTAAGCCAGGATTTGTCCCTTCTTCACTTTCATGCCAATGGCGGGAAAGCCACCGCCGGGCGCGGCAATCCGCCCGGGTTGGCTGGACTGCACGCGCCCGCTGAAATTCGGGTCGGCACTAATCTGGCCGTTGAGCGCCACTGTTTTGGCGACGTCACGTGTCTCGCCCAGCAGGGTGCGGATACCGAGCAGCCGCTGCACGGGCTTGGGCACCAAAACGCTGCCGTCTGGCAAACGTACGGGGGGAGTCTGCGTGGCGACCGCTACGGTGTTCACCGAGGTGACAATGGGTGCGTCTTTGGGTTTGTCGCCATGATCTTCGTCGCCGTGGGCGAAGCCTTGATTGCTGTGCCCGCCGAGCAGGAAAGCAGCAAACACTGGCAACACCAGGGTTATTACCGCACCCTTGCGGCGGCGGATGAGCTTGAACAGCGCAAGCAACGCAATGGCCCCTGTTATGCCACCTGCCGCCCATTTCCCGTAGTCAACCCAGGCGCGCCCGTGGGCTTCGTCAGACTTCAAACCAGGTATTTCCAAGGTGCCGATAAGCAAATCTTCCAGGCCGTTTGCTTCCACGCTCACCACAACCTCATGGGTGCCGGGCTGCTTCAGCCAGTCCGCAGCGGCCGTGTAACTGCCATCTTTCGTGGCCAGTAGCTGAAGCTTGCGACCGTCACTTTCGAGCTCGATTTTCGCGTTGAGGATAGGCTCGTTGGTGGCGTAGCGGTCGGCAAAGACCGCGAGCTTGCCATCCTGAAGCACACCCAGCAGTTCCACATCGGGGGACTTCAATTCCAGAGGCGAGCCAGACGCTGACAGGCTGACTGGCGCACGTGCCTCGTCGCCATGGTCTTCGCCGGCGTGGGCAAAGACGAAGCGCGGCATCAGCAAAACCAGTATCCATGACAAATGAATGGCCATTTTTATGATTGTCGTCACGGCAAGACTCCCTGAGCTTGATTGAGGCGGGCGCGCGACAGCGCCTGCGTGGTTTCTTGTTGGTTGTAAGCCTGTCCGGCTTCAAATGCGGCCGCTCGTGCACGCAGCAGGGTGAACAGATCGGTTTCGCCGAGATCGAAGGATGTCTGGATCAGTCCTAGGTTTTCCTGCGCTGCGGCTCGCTGCTGCTGCGCCAGCTCCAGCAGTTGATCGGTCGCTTGCAAGCTTTGCTCCGTCTGCCGTATCTGGAATTCGAGCGTGAGCCGGGTGCGGTTGTATTCACTTTGCGCGTTGGCAAGGGCGGTTTGGGCGGCGCTGATGAGCGGCCGGTTGCGCGCATCCGTGGATAAGGGCAGGCGCAGGGCGATTATTACGGAGTCGGCGTAAGGATCGTTCAGGCTACTACGCTCCCGGCGCATACCGAGTTCAAGTTCTGGATTGTCGCGGCGCGATTCGCCTGCCAGGCGCACTTGCGCCTGCGCCGTTTCGATCGCTTTGCGCGCCTCTTCCAGTAACGGATGGTCGTCAGGCAAGGGCTTCGGCAGCGCGCTTTCCGAAATGTCGTCAGGCAAGGCTGTCATACCAGTGAGGGTGGAATAGGCTTGCTGTGCCTGGAACAGCTGGGTACGGCTTAGCAAAATCGCTGCCTGGGCGGTGCGCCATTCATTCTGCGCCAGATTCAAATCGGTCTTGGCCAACTCCCCTGCCCGAACCCGCCTGGCGACATCTTCCGCCAGTTTTTTCGCAGTTTGTGCGCGCGCTTCCTCGAGTTGGATTTGAGCCTGAGTCTGGCGCACTTGCCAGATCGCTTCGCGCAGCTCTCCCGCCAGTTTCAGGCGTAGCGCACGCATACTGGCTTCCAGGCCATCCTTGCCGGCGTGCGCCTGGCGTTGCCGCGCATCGCGCTGACCGGGTAGCCAGATGGGCAAAGCGATACCGGCTTCCCACTCGTTCAAGCCGGTATTGTTGGTCAACTGGTTACCACGATGACTCAAAATGACGGCGGGCGCGCCGGGCAGCAGGCTGTTCGCGGCGACGGTCTGGGCATCGCTTTCCGCGCGCTTTGCCTCCAGGGTTTGCGCTTGGGGGCTGGTGCCCCAGGCTTGATCCAGTGCTGCGCGCAGGCTGACAGCGCAAACGGGTTGCGTGAGCAGCAAGCCAACAAAAATCAACAGGAAGTGACGCATGATGGTCTCGAATGTTCAGGTTAAGTCTCAAGAAAACCCGGAACTCTGGCAAATGCAGCCCATCGATATCGTCAGGGTTATCCTTGTTTACCGCGCCAAGGCGGTGTTCGTTTGACCGCATCCTGCGGGCGCATGCCCAACACCAACCTGACAAGCGGATTACAAATCTGTAATGCACCCATCCATCGGGTGCGAGCTGTGGCAGGATGCTTGCATCCGTCCTGATATTTCAACCATGAAAATCCTGATCGTCGAAGACGAGCCCAAGACGGGCGATTACCTGAAGCAAGGTCTCACCGAGGCCGGTTTCGTCACGGATCTGGCGCGCGAGGGATGGGATGGACTGGAACTCGCCAAAGCGGGGCACTACGACATGATGATCCTGGATGTGATGCTGCCCGGCATCAATGGCTGGCAGGTGCTCGAAGGCGTGCGCCGGGCAGGCATCGACATGCCGGTGCTGTTTTTGACTGCACGTGGCCAGGTCGAGGACCGGGTCAAGGGGCTGGAATTGGGCGCCGACGATTACCTGGTAAAACCCTTCGCTTTCGCCGAACTGCTGGCTCGGGTGCGCTCCCTGGTTCGCCGCGGGCATGCCACCCTGGAATCCGCTGTCCTCAAGGTGGCCGATCTGGAACTGGATTTGTTGCGGCGGCGGGCCATGCGGGCGGGACGCAAGATCGAACTGACAGCCAAGGAATTCGCCCTGCTCGAACTGTTTCTGCGCCGAAAGGGAGAAGTGCTGCCCCGTAGTCTGATCGCCTCACAGGTCTGGGACATGAATTTCGATTCCGATACCAATGTCATCGATGTGGCGGTGCGACGCTTGCGGGTCAAGATCGACGAAGGCTTTGAGTCCAAGCTCATCCACACCGTGCGGGGAATGGGTTACGTGCTGGAAACCTTCTCGGAAAATGCAGAACCATGAAAACCTTGTCGCTGACTGCCCGGATCAGTCTTCTTTTCGCCGTGTCGGCTTCTCTGGTTTTACTGGCGACGGGCTATTTCCTGACGCAAGGGGTGGAGACCCATTTCAAAGAGGGAGATCTGCACGAACTCAATGGCAAGCTGGAACTCATCCAGAATTTATTCAAGCACACGTATACCCAAGCGGAATTGAACTCTCTACCCCAACGACTGGATGACGCCCTGGTCGGCCACCATGGTCTCGCAGTGGCTGTGACGGATGCAACGGGCAATATCTGGTTTGCCACATCAGGCGCAGATTTCCCGCGAACGTTGCTGCAAGATTGCCACATCCAGCCGACAGTCTGTACATCCGGCACCTTGCGGCAGTGGAAGCTGGCTGGTGTGAGCTACCGGGGCATGGCCGTGTTGGTGGCCGCGGGTAATGGCAGGTCTTACACCGTAGCGGTGGCACTGAACATCGAGCATCATGATCTTTTCATGAACAAGTTCCGGTCAGTGCTTGCCATCGCCATCGCTTTGGCCGCCTTGGCCACAGCCAGTCTGGGCTGGGCAGTCACCCGATGGGGGCTTTCCCCCTTGCGTCAAGTCACCAACATGGTGGGGGGCATATCCGCCGAACATCTGGCGGAACGCCTGCCGACTACCGGACTACCCGCGGAACTCAAGCCTCTCGCCACCGCTTTTAACGCCATGTTGGCTCGTCTGGACGATTCTTTTCGACGGCTTTCCGCGTTCTCTTCCGACATTGCGCACGAGCTGCGCACCCCTATTTCAAATCTCATGACCCAAACCCAGGTGGCACTTTCCAGCGCACGCGGCAATGATGAATACAAGGAAATTTTGTACTCCAACCTGGAGGAGTATGAACGCATGGCGCAGATGGTTGGCGACATGCTCTACCTCGCACAGGCCGACAACGGCCTGCTCAAACCGAGTCTGGAAGAAGTCAATCTGGCCAATGAAACCCAGGATTTATTCGATTACTTTGAAGCCTGGGCGGAAGAGCGTGGCGTTTCGCTGATCCAGACGGGATCGGCCACCGTTCGTGGCGACCGGATGATGTTGCGGCGCGCGCTCAGTAACCTTATATCGAACGCCATCCAGCACACTTTACCAGGTAAAACGGTACAGATATCCATGGCCAGGCACGGGGGTCAGACCACCGTTTCCATCGAGAACCCGGGCACGAATATCCCGGCTGAGCACCTCCCCAGACTGTTCGATCGGTTCTACCGTGTCGATCCATCGCGTCAGCGCAAGGGAGATGGGGCTGGGCTGGGGCTTTCCATCGTCAAATCCATCGTTGACGCCCATGGCGGCTCAATCACAGTGATGTCCGCTGACCAAATGACACGGTTCCAGCTCACCTTGCCTGCTTTGGAGGAATGATGCTCATACTCCTGATCTGCCGACTACTCACAGAGTAGTGAAGGCCCTATAGCCGATTCGTCCGAGGCCTGACCACCTAAGAAAATTTCCACAATGCTTGCACCACATTTAGAAGTGGACGGTTACAAATCGGAAGCCGGATGGCCTCTTAAGGGAGAGTGAATTCGCCGTTTTGGAAGCGGCCGTTCAGCTTGAGTTTCTATTCAACGACGGGTGTGCCGCGCATAGCAGACGTGATTTGTTCAGCGTGCCAACGGCGGCTCTGGCCGATTTCTGCCAGACCATCATGACCTGAACGCCCGCGACCTGTCAGACCAAGCCTGAATTTCCCTATTGCTTATTCCACCGTGACCGACTTCGCCAGGTTGCGTGGCTTGTCGACGTCGGTGCCTTTTTGCAGGGCGGCGTGATACGACAGCATCTGCAGCGTCACGGTATGCAGGATCGGTGACAGGGCGCCGTTGCCGCCGCCGGGCAGCCTGATGACGTGTACAAAATCAGATTCCTCGATGTGCACATCGCCGTCGGCAAACACATACAGCTCGCCGCCACGCGCGCGCACTTCCTGCATGTTCGATTTCAGCTTTTCGATCAGCTGGTCGTTGGGGGCGATGGTGATCACCGGCATGTCTTCGTCCACCAGCGCCAGCGGGCCGTGCTTGAGCTCCCCGGCCGGATAGGCCTCGGCGTGGATGTAGGAAATCTCCTTCAGCTTCAGCGCGCCTTCGAGCGCAATCGGATAGTGCACGCCGCGTCCGAGGAACAGGGCGTGATGCTTGTTGGCAAAATACTGCGACCAGGCTTCGACCAGCGGCTCCAGCGCCAGCACCTGCTGCACTTTATTCGGCAAGCTGCGCAGTTCGGCCACATACGCAGCTTCCTGTTCCGCGCTGAGCCGGCCGCGCAGTTTGGCCAGCACCAGTGTGAGCAGAAACAGGCTAGCCAGCTGGGTGGTGAAGGCCTTGGTCGAGGCAACGCCGATTTCCGGCCCGGCGCGGGTGAGGAATTTGAGGCGCGAGGCGCGGGTGAGCGCTGACTCAGGCACGTTGCAGATGGTCAGTGTCTTGTCCTGGCCCAGGGTCTTGGCATGGTTGAGCGCCGCCAGCGTGTCGGCGGTTTCACCCGACTGCGAAATGGTGACGATGAGCGCATCGGGGTTGGGCACCGAAGTGCGGTAGCGGTATTCGCTGGCGATTTCGGCACGTGCCGGGATGCCGGCGATCGCTTCCAGCCAGTACGTGGCCACTTTCGCTGCATGATAACTGGTGCCGCAGGCAAGGAAAGTCACTGCGTTCACCTTGCCCAGCACCTCGGCGGCGTCGAAGCCGAACCATTCTGGCAGGACATGATCCTGCGCCACCGCGATCAGCAGCGTGTCGGTCAGCGCGCGCGGCTGCTCATGAATTTCCTTTTGCATGAAGTGGCGATAATTGCCGAGTTCGGCCATGTCGGCCGACAGCTCGGAAATATGCACGCTGCGGTCGACCGGCTTGCCTGCGGCGTCAACCACCGTCACCGACAGCAGGCCGACGTCGGCGGCATCGCCCTCTTCCAGGTACATCACGCGCTGGGTCACCGGCAGCAGGGCCGAGACGTCCGACGCAATGAAGTTTTCCTCGATGCCCAGGCCGATCAGAAGCGGGCTCCCCTTGCGGGCGCAGACCAGCCGGTTAGGTGAGTCCTCACTTACTACGCCGATGGCATAGGCGCCTTCGAGTTCGGCCACCGCCGCACGGGTGGCAGCAAGCAGGTCTTTCGACTGACGGTAATACAGTTCGACCAGATGCGCGATGACCTCGGTGTCGGTTTCCGAGGTGAAGACAAACCCCAGTTCTTTCAGCCGGGTGCGCAGCACTTCGTGGTTTTCGATAATGCCGTTGTGCACCACCGCCAGGCGGCCGCTGACATGCGGGTGCGCATTGGCCTCCGACGGCGCGCCGTGGGTGGCCCAGCGTGTGTGCGCGATGCCGAGGTGGCCGTGCACCTTCTGCGCCGCGCATTCCGCGGCCAGCGCGGCGACGCGGCCGATGCTGCGAACCCGCTTCAACCCGCCATTGACGATAACCAGCCCGGCCGAGTCGTAGCCGCGATATTCCAGCCGCCGCAGGCCTTCGAGCAGAATGGGAACGACGTTACGTTGCGCAACCGCACCGACAATACCGCACATATCAGCGGCGCTCCGCGCCGGGTAAGGCGTGAGGAGTGAGGGGTGAGGCCTTGAGCGCCGAACCACCGCTTTCTTGCTCGTGTAGTCTTGCCATGATTTCCAAACCTCCCGTTAAATTAAAATTACGCCTCACCCCTCACCCCTCACCTTTTTGACCGGGCGTGTCCAGCCGCTGAGGGTAAGCTGTTTCGCCCGGGCCAGGGTGAGTTCGCCGGCGGGCGCGTCTTTCGTCAGCGTGGTGCCGGCGCCAAGAGTCGCGCCGCGGCCGACCGTGACCGGCGCCACCAGTTGGGTATCCGAGCCGACAAAGACGTCGTCCTCGATCACCGTGCGATGCTTGTTGGCGCCGTCGTAATTGCAGGTGACGGTGCCGGCGCCGATGTTGACCCGCTTGCCCATGGTGGTGTCACCGACGTAGGAAAGATGGTTGATCTTGGCGCCGTCGTCGATCTGGCTGTTCTTGATCTCGACGAAGTTACCGATGTGCACGTCGCGCGCCAGCGTGGTCCCGGGGCGGATGCGCGAGAACGGCCCCAGCCGGTTGGCTTCGCCGATTTCGGCATCGTCGATCAGGGTGAAGGCGTCGATGCGCGTGCCCGCCGCCACGGTCACGCTGCGCAGCACGCAGTTAGCGCCCACTTGCACGCCGTCGCCCAGTTTTACGTGGCCTTCGAACACGCAGTTGACGTCGATCAGTACGTCGCGCCCGCACGTCAGGATGCCGCGTACGTCGAGCCGCGCCGGATCCATCAGGGTCACGCCGGCGTCGAGCAGCGCCTGCGCGATCTCGTTCTGGTGGATGCGCTCGAGCGTGGCAAGCTGCACCTTGCTGTTGACCCCCAGCACTTCCCACTCGTACCCCGGTTGATAGGTTTCCACATCTAACCCGTCGCGCACCGCCAGCGCGATGATGTCGGTGAGGTAGTACTCGCCCTGCGTATTGTCGTTCTTCAGTTCGGCGATCCACCGCTTCAACTGGCGTGTCGCCACGGCGAGGATGCCGGTGTTGACTTCATGAATTGCGCGCTCGGCAGGCGTCGCGTCCTTGTGCTCGACGATGCGCGCGACCTTGCCGTTTTCGCGCACGATGCGGCCATAGCCATCCGGGTGCGCCAGCGTCACCGTCAGCAGCCCCAGCTTGCCGGCCTGCGCCGCGGTCACCAACGGCTGCAGGGTCGCGCTGTGCGTCAGCGGCACATCGCCATACAGCACCAGCGTGACGCTGTCGTTGGCCAACAGGGGCAGCGCCTGTTTGACTGCATGGCCGGTGCCGTGCTGTTCGGCCTGAAGCACAAACGTCAGCTTGTCGTCAGCCATCGACTGCGGCACGGCCTCACCGCCAAAACCGTACACCACGCAGACCTGCGCGGCGCCGAGTTCATGGGCCGTATCCACCACGTGCCCGAGCAGGGGCTTGCCCGCCAGCTTATGCAGAACCTTGGGCAGGTCGGAGCGCATGCGGGTGCCTTTGCCCGCCGCGAGTATCAGGATTTCAAGCTTGGATTCCATTCGTGTGTCTGGATGATGAGCCACATCGGCAAAATAAATGAGCAAAATGCGCGCCAAGTATAAAGCTTGTGCGTCGCAGTTTGCCCGTCATGCGCGCACGCTTCGGCACTCACAAACAATTACGGGGACCGAAGTCCCCGTAATTGGCTTGAATGGAAACGCGATTACTTCAGCGGGACCAGTTCGACACGACGATTCTTGAAGCGACCTTCTTCCGTCGCGTTATCCGCAACCGGCTGCGCTTCGCCATAGCCCTTGGCGGTCAGGCGGTCTGCAGCGACACCGCGGCTGATCAGGAAGTTACGGACCGCTTCCGCGCGTTGGCGCGACAACTTCATGTTGTATGCATCGCTGCCCATGCTGTCCGTGTGGCCGGCAACTTCGATGTTCACATCGCCCCATGCCTTCAAAGCCTCGACGTTCTTGTCGAGGTCGGAGGCGTCTTCCTGACGCAGGCTGGCTTTGTCGAAATCAAAGTTCACCCCTACGAGCACCAGTTTTTGCGGCGCCGCGGGTTCGGGCGCGACATAAACAACCGGCGCAGGCGCGGGCGCGACATAAGCAGGTGCGGGCGCAGGTGCGGCCGCGGGCTCAGCAGCAGCAAACTTCTCGGGCTCGGGCACGGGCGCCGGCACCTTGCACGGTGCGTCAAGAAGCTGTTTGCCCGGACAGCCGATCGTCCTGAAAAGCTCGTAACCGACTGTTTTCCCGCTCGCGCTGGCGGCATTGGACGGGTCGTAATAAACGCCTTCAGCTGCGTGCGCGCTGATCGTCCCGGCAGAAATCAGGGTCGCGCCAAGGATACTAAAAAGGAAAGGGGTTGTACGCATAGTAAAGCTCCTATAAAAAACTCAAGCAAAATTCGAAGGCTATCCTGAACACCGATGGTGCTTAGCAGGATGTTGGGTAATAAACAGTCAGTTGAGAATACCCAAAGGCGCACGCCGATTCTGTGCGCTACCGAACATAATGCAGCATTTTTCGAACTTGATCGCGCAAGATACGCAAAACGCATGCTGGGGTGCTTTTTCCGTGTCGTAAACACGGCGCCAGAACAACTCTACGCCACTACCAAAAAACGGGGACCGTAGTCCCCGTAATCGGCTCAAATAGGAACTTCTATTTGTAGCGAACCAGTTCGACACGGCGGTTCTGGACGCGACCCTCAAGCGTGGCGTTGCTGGCAACCGGTCGGGACTCCCCGTAGCCCCGGACGGTCAGACGATCTGCCGAGACGCCCTTGCTGACCAGGTAGTTACGCACGGCCTCGGCGCGGCGCTGTGACAGACCCATATTGTATTCTTCGGTGCCGATGCTGCACGTGTGGCCCGCAACCTCCACATCCACATCGCCCCATGCTTTCAAGGCATCGACGTCCTGGTCGAGTCTGGCGTAGTCCTGCGGCCGGATGACCGCCTTGTCGAAATCAAAATTCACACCTTCCAGCACGAGCGTCGCGACGGGTACGGGTTCCGCAACAGCCGCAACCGGCACAGGGGCAGGCACTACCGCAAGCGGTGCCGCAGGTGCAACGACAGGTTCGGGCGCGGCCGCAAGCGGTTCTGGTTCAGGTTCTGCAGCAAGCGGCGCGGGGGCAGGCACCGGGCAGGGGACGCCAAGAAGCTCCCGTCCAGGACAGCCGATTGTCCGGAAAAGCTCGTAGCCGGTCGTATACCCCGTCGGGCTGGCGGCATTGGTCGGATTGTAAAAAGGAGCTTCTGCCGCATGCGCGGTTACAACTCCGGTAGAAATCAAGGTCGCACCGAC
This sequence comes from Thiobacillus sp., assembly GCA_035530575.1. Taxonomy (GTDB): domain Bacteria; phylum Pseudomonadota; class Gammaproteobacteria; order Burkholderiales; family Thiobacillaceae; genus Thiobacillus. The sequence continues at coordinate 16,032 of DATKUP010000143.1, forward strand.
AAGGCCGAAAAGAAAGGGGGTTTTATGCATGATCAAGCTCCAATTAAAGATTCAGGAAAAATGGGTTACGCAGCACCATACATGATGTTATTAAACACGCTCTTTTTAATAACTAGTCCATGAGATGGTTTAGTCAAGCCATTGCCTGCGAAATACGCATTCCCGGTGGCCCATTAAAAAAGCAACCCAAAGGTTGCCTGGCTGTGTTCTAGCCTGGGTGAATCAAATCAGCTTGCGCAGCTTCTGAATCGTCGCCAGTTGAGCAACGGCCTGAGCCAGTTCGGCCTGCGCTTGCGCGTAGTCGATGGCGGCGACCTTGTCCTTCATCGCTTCTTCGGCGGCGCGTTTGGCTTCGAGCGCCTTGGCCTCGTCGAGGTCGACGCCGCGAACCGCGGAGTCGGACAGGATGGTAACGAAGTTCGGCTGCACCTCGAGAATGCCGCCGGAAACGTAGATCAGTTCTTCCTCGGCCTGGTCGGGCACCTTGATCCGCACCGAACCGGGCTTGAGCGTGGTCAACAGCGGTGTGTGACGCGGGTAGATGCCGAGTTCACCGCGCTCGCCGGGCGCGATCACCATTTCGGCGCTGCCGGAGTAGAGCGATTTCTCTGCACTGACGATATCGACATGGATGGTCATTGCCATAACTTGTTCCTTCTGTGTGAAGGGAAGGGGGAAGGGGGAAGGGTGGGGGAAGGCCTGCAGGTTTTCACCCTGTGCCCTTCACCCTTTACCCTTCACCCTTTACCCTTCACCGCTTTTACTGGATCGTATTCGCCTTTTCGACCGCTTCTTCGATCGGGCCGACCATGTAGAAGGCCTGCTCGGGCAGATGGTCGTATTCGCCTTCGACAATCGCCTTGAAGCCGGCAACGGTCTCTTTCAGCGTGCAATATTTACCCGGCGCGCCGGTGAACACTTCGGCGACGAAGAAGGGCTGCGACAGGAAGCGCTGGATCTTGCGCGCACGCGCCACCGACAATTTGTCTTCCGGCGACAGTTCGTCCATCCCCAAAATCGCGATGATGTCGCGCAGTTCCTTGTAGCGCTGCAGCGTGCCCTGCACCGCACGGGCGACGTTGTAGTGCTCTTCGCCGACGACCTGCGGATCGAGAATGCGCGAGGTCGAGTCGAGCGGATCCACCGCGGGGTAGATGCCCAGCTCGGCGATCTGGCGCGACAACACCAGGGTCGCATCGAGGTGGGCGAAGGTGGTGGCGGGCGAGGGGTCGGTCAAGTCGTCCGCCGGTACGTATACGGCCTGGAACGAGGTGATCGAGCCGGTGCGGGTGGAGGTGATGCGCTCCTGCAGGCGGCCCATTTCGTCGGCCAGCGTCGGCTGGTAGCCCACCGCGGACGGCATCCGGCCCAGCAGCGCGGACACTTCGGTGCCGGCCAGGGTGTAGCGGTAGATGTTGTCGACGAACAGCAGCACGTCGCGGCCTTCGTCACGGAAGTATTCGGCCATGGTGAGACCGGTCAGCGCGACGCGCAGGCGGTTACCCGGCGGCTCGTTCATCTGGCCGTAGACCAGCGCAACCTTGTCCAGCACGCCGCCTTCTTTCATCTCGTGATAGAAGTCGTTGCCCTCGCGGGTGCGCTCGCCGACGCCGGCGAACACCGAGAAGCCCGAGTGGGCGACGGCGATGTTGCGGATCAGCTCCATCAGGGTGACGGTCTTGCCCACGCCGGCGCCGCCGAACAGGCCGACCTTGCCGCCCTTGGCGATCGGCATGATCAGGTCGATCACCTTGATCCCGGTTTCGAGAATTTCCACCGAGGCCGCCTGGTCGGCATAGGCCGGGGCTTTGCGGTGAATCGGCATGTGCGTCTCGGCCGCAACCGGACCCATTTCGTCGATGGGGGTGCCGAGCACGTTCATGATGCGGCCGAGCGTCGCCTGGCCGACCGGAACCATGATCGGATTGCCGGTTGCGAGTACGTCCATACCGCGGCGCAGGCCGTCGGTCGAGCCCATCGCAATGGTGCGCACCACGCCGTCGCCCAGCTGCTGCTGGACTTCGAGGGTGAGCTCGGGGGACTCCATTTTCAGCGCTTCAAAGACCCTGGGCAAGGCATCACGCGAAAACTCCACGTCCACCACGGCACCGATGATCTGAACAATTTTTCCGTTGCTCATGCTTGTTTCCTAAAAGAATTAAATTCTGTGCTCGCGTAATTCAATGTATTGGGCACGTTCAAACCGCGGCCGCACCGGCGACGATCTCCGACAGCTCCTTGGTGATCGCAGCCTGGCGGGTCTTGTTGTAGATCAGCTTCAGCTCGCCGATGACGTCCTTGGCGTTGTCGGAAGCGGACTTCATCGCCACCATCCGCGCCGACTGCTCGCACGCGATGTTCTCGGCCACGCCCTGATACACCAGCGACTCGATGTAGCGCTTCAGCATCTCGTCGACCACCGGTTTGGCATCGGGCTCGTAGATGTAGTCCCAGTACGTTTTCAGCGTGGCGTCCTCGGCGTCTTCCTTTTTCACCAGCGGCAGCAGCTGGGTCAGCGTCGGCTCCTGTTTCATCGTGTTGACAAAGCGGTTGTAGACGATGTAGAGCGCGTCGATCCTGCCTTCGAGGTAGGCGTCCAGCATGACCTTGACCGGGCCGATCAGCTTGTCCATGCCTGGGGCATCACCCAGGCCGGTGAGCTGCGACGCCACATTGGCGCCGAGCCGCTGCATGAAGCCCAGCCCCTTGTTGCCGAGCGCCGTGACGTCGATGCCGACGCCGGCGGCTTCCCACTGCTTCATCTGGCTCACTACAACACGCAGGGCATTGGTGTTGAGGCCGCCGCACAGGCCCTTGTCGGAGGTAATGACGATGAGGCCGACGCGCTTGACGGTGTCACGCGCGATCACGAATGGATGCTTGTATTCCGTGTGGGCGTAGGCCAGGTGGGTTGCCACGCGGGCAATTTTCTCGGCGTACGGGCGCGCGGCCTTCATCCGTTCTTGCGCCTTGCGCATCTTCGACGCCGCCACCATTTCCATGGCCTTGGTGATCTTGCACGTGTTTTCCACGCTCTTGATCTTGGTCCGTATCTCTTTTCCGGCTGCCATACTTGCTCCTTAAACCAGCGGCTGCAAACCCGCGCGGCCGATCAATAGACGCCGGTTTTCTTGAATTCGTCGACCGCGGCGGTAAGCGCCTTCTCGGTTGCGTCATCCAGATCGCCGCTGGTTTCGATGCTGTCCATGATGCCGGCGTATTTGGCCTTCATGAAGGCCATCAGTGCGGATTCGAAGGGCAGGATCTTGCCAACCTCGACATCGTCCATGTAGCCCTTGTTGACCGCGAACAGGGTCAACGCCATCTGTGAAACCGACATCGGCGAGTACTGCGCCTGCTTCATCAGTTCGGTGACGCGACGGCCGCGCTCCAACTGCTTGCGGGTGGCTTCGTCAAGGTCGGAAGCGAACTGGGCGAAGGCCGCGAGTTCGCGATACTGCGCCAGCGCCAGACGAATGCCGCCGCCGAGCTTCTTGATCACCTTGGTCTGCGCAGCACCCCCGACGCGCGACACCGACAGACCGGCGTTGATCGCGGGGCGGATGCCGGCGTTGAAGAGGTCGGTTTCAAGGAAGATCTGGCCGTCGGTAATCGAGATCACGTTGGTCGGCACGAAGGCGGAGACGTCGCCGGCCTGGGTTTCGATGATCGGCAGCGCGGTCAGCGACCCGGTCTTGCCCTTGACGGCGCCGTTGGTGATCTTTTCGACGTAGTCGGCGTTGACGCGCGCGGCGCGTTCGAGCAGGCGCGAGTGCAGGTAGAAGACGTCGCCGGGGTAGGCTTCGCGGCCCGGCGGACGACGCAGCAGCAGCGACACCTGACGGTAGGCCCAGGCCTGCTTGGTCAGATCGTCGTACACGATCAAGGCATCTTCGCCGATGTCACGGAAGTATTCGCCCATGGTGCAGCCGGAGTACGGTGCGATGTACTGCATCGCGGCGGCGTCAGCCGCGGTCGCGGCGACGACGATGGTGTGATCCATCGCGCCGTGCTCTTCCAGCTTGCGTACGACGTTGGCAACCGAAGAGGCCTTCTGGCCGATGGCGACGTAGATGCACGTCACGCCGGTGCCCTTCTGGTTGATGATGGCATCGATCGCGACGGCGGTCTTGCCGGTCTGGCGGTCGCCGATGATGAGTTCGCGCTGGCCACGGCCGACCGGCACCATGGCGTCGATCGACTTCAGACCGGTCTGCACCGGCTGGTCGACCGATTTGCGCTCGATCACGCCGGGGGCGATGCGCTCGATCGGCATGGTTTTGTCGGCGGCGATGGGGCCCTTGCCGTCGATCGGCTGGCCTAGCGAGTTCACCACGCGGCCCAGCAGGCCACGGCCCACCGGCACTTCGAGAATACGCCCGGTGCACTTGGCGACATCGCCTTCGGTGATGTGTTCGTAGTCACCCAGGATCACCGCGCCGACCGAGTCGCGCTCGAGGTTGAGCGCCACGCCGAAGGTGTTGCCCGGCATTTCGATCATCTCGCCCGACATCACGTCGGACAAACCATGGATGCGGACGATACCGTCGGTGACCGAGACGACCGTACCCTGGGTGCGCAGTTCGCTTGCAACACCGAAGTTTTCGATCTTGGCTTTAATCAGTTCGCTGATTTCGCTTGGATTCAATTGCATTTATATTCTCCGAACCGCGAGGTTCCGATAAAGATGAGTTGGATGAGCCTGGCCGCGCCTCAGACCTGCAGGGCGAAGGACATGCGCTGCAGCCGTCCTTTGACCGAGCCGTCGATCACCTGGTCGCCGATGGCAATGACTGCGCCACCGATCAGTTCGGGATCGACCGCCACCTGCACGTTCACCGCGCGGTTGAACCTGGCCTTGAGCCCCGCCACCAGCTCGTCGAGCTGGGCTTGCGACAGTTCCTGTGCGCTGGTGATGGTGGCCTCGAGCGTGCCTTCGGCATCGGCCTTCAGCGTTTCGAACTGCACACCTATTTCCGGTAGCAGTAACAGGCGGTCGTTTTCGGCCAGCACCTTGACGAAGTTGCTGCCGCGTTCGCCGAGATCGCTGCCAGCCACCTCGACAATCAGGCCGGCCACTCGATCGGCCGCCACCGCAGGATCGGCGATCAGGCGCGCCACCTGGGCATCCGCTACGATCAGCGCAAGCGATTGCAGGCGTGACGACCAGCCCGCCAGGTCGTTTTCGTCCTGCGCCAGGCGGAATACCGCTTCGGCGTAGGGGCGTGCCAGGGTAGACAGCTCGCTCATGATTTACAGCTCGGCTTTCAGCTGGCCCAGCAGCTCGGCATGGGCTTGCGCATTGACTTCGCGGCGCAGGATTTTTTCTGCACCGGCCACGGCCAGTGCTGACACCTGGTCACGCAGGCTTTCGCGTGCGCGGTTGGTTTCCTGTGCGATATTGGCCTGGGCAGCGGCAAGCTGTCGGTCGCCCTCTTCCTTGGCGGCCATTTTCGCTTCCTCGATGATCTGGGCCGCGCGCTTGTCGGCCTGGGCAATCACTTCGCCCGCCTGCACCTTGGCTTCGCGCAGTTTGTTCGCGGCCATTTTGGCGGCCAGTTCCAGTTCGTGCTTGCCGCGGTCGCCCGCGGCGAGGCCGTCGGCGATCTGCTTCTTGCGCGTTTCGAGTGCGTTCATGATCGGCGGCCACACGAACTTCATGCAAAACCACACGAAGAAAATAAACGTGACGGACTGGCCGATCAAAGTTGCGTTGAAATTCATATCCGCACCTTATTCATGACAGGGGTTAGACAAGTTCCGTATCAACCCGCGAATTAACCGGCAACGGCAAATAGAACGTACATGGCCAGGCCGACGGCGATCATCGGCACGGCGTCGACCAGACCCATGACGATGAAGAACTGGGTGCGCAGCATCGGGATCAGTTCGGGCTGACGGGCAGCGCCTTCGAGGAAGCGGCCGCCGAGAATGCCGATGCCGACGGCGGCACCCAGTGCGCCCAGGCCCATCATCAGGGCACCCGCGATATACAGCACGGCTTGAGTCATTTCCATTTGTTGCTCCTAAAGGTAAAAATTAAAGTTGAAAAGGGGGTGGACACAATCGAAATCAATGATGCTCTGCGTGAGCCATGTCCAGATAAACAATGGTCAGGGTCATGAAGATGAAGGCCTGCAGGGTGATGATGAGGATGTGGAACACCGCCCACGCCCACTGCAGCACGCCGCCGAACAGGGCCAGAATCCAGCTGCCGCCGAACATCAGCGCGATCAGGATGAAGATCATCTCGCCGGCGTACATGTTGCCGAACAGTCGCAGGGAGAGCGAGATCGGCTTGGCGATCAGGCCCACGCCTTCGAGCAGCAGGTTGACCGGGAACAGGAATTTGGGGAACGGCTGGAACGCCAGTTCGGAGAAGAAGCCGCCCGCGCCCTTCATCTTGACGCTGTAGTACAGCACCAGGACGAAGATCGACAGCGACATGCCGAAGGTCACGTTGGGGTCGGTCGACGGCACCGCTTTCAGGTACGGCACCCCCGCCATCGACGCGGCATAGGGCAGCCAGTCAACCGGGATGAGGTCCATCATGTTCATCAGGAACACCCATATGAACACGGTCAGCGCCAGCGGCGCAACCAGCGCATTCCGATGCGAGAAGGAGCCCCGCACGGTGCTGTCGACGAATTCGATGACCCACTCGACAAAGTTCTGCAGGCCGGCAGGCACCCCGACGGTCGCCCTTTTGGCCGCCATGCGGAAGAAAAACAGGAACAGGACGCCAAGGCCGATCGAGAACAGCATGCTGTCGACGTTGATCGCCCAGAAACCCATGGCCTTGGCCTCTTCGGCGCCGTGGGCAAAGCCCCAGGTGCCGTCGACATGCTGGCCATAAGTCAGGTTTTGCAAATGGTGCTTGATGTACTCGCCAGAGGAATGGTATTCCGAAGCCATAGTGATCAAATTCAATAAGTAAGTTTTGAATGGGCGCGCATTGCGCGTCCATTCAAAACCAACCTTGGCAAAACCCGCTGAACGAGCAGTTGTTTTTTTAGTTAGCGGCCTGTCGCTGCGGCCAGCCAGCCGAGCTGGGCCAGCAGCAGCCCCAGCAACAACGGCAAGGGTGCCAGATTCAAGGCTCCGAGGCCAACAATCAGCAACCCCGCCAGCAGCAGCAACCGCTCAACCCCGGCACGGACGAACAACTTGAACAAGCGGTGCTGATCCCACTCCGGGTGCCGCATCGACTGCCGCTCGTGCCAGACCAGCACTGCGCTGACCGCCAGCGCCACCAGCGCGCCATACAAGGCGGCAAGCCCCGCCCCGACTCCGGCAAGCCCCCCGCTTACCAGCGCGGCGAGCGGTGCGAGCCCGGCTTGCGCCAGAGCGACGCGCTGAATGCCGGTAGGATTGCCGGTTAACATTAGCCAAGCATGATACTAGAATTAGCGAGGCCTATGCAATCATCAAGCACCTTGATGATGAATTTCAGCATGTACTGATGTTCGGTGGCCAAATAATTGCCTATCCGCCAAGCTGTGCCCCACGCCTACAGCTGGATGCCCAGGCGCTGCAGCAAGCCCTGCAACTCTTCCGTGCTGGCGAAATGCAGCGTCAGCCTGCCGCCACCCTTGCTGCTGGCCTGCACGTGGGCCGTCATCCCCAGTGCATCCGACAGCGCCTCTTCCAGGCGGATCGCATCACGCGAGACGGCCTGCTTGGCCGGTGCGACAACGGCGTCCTTCAGCCGCGCCACCCGGCGCTCGACTTCGCGCACCGACAGGCCACGCATTTCGATTTCGTGCGCCAGCTCGCGCTGCGAGCCCGCGTGCAGGGGCAGCAGCGCGCGCGCGTGGCCCATTTCGATGAGGCCTGCGGTGAGCATGTCCTGCACCGGGTGCGACAGATTGAGCAGACGCAGCAGATTGGACACCGCCGCACGCGACTTGCCGAGCGCCTGCGCCACCGCGTCGTGCGTCATGCCGAATTCATGAATCAGACGCTGCATGCCGTGCGCCTCATCGATGGCATTGAGGTCTTCACGCTGAATGTTTTCGATCAGCGTCATCGCCGCCACCGCGTCGTCGGCCACTTCGCGCACCAGCACCGGCACCTCGTCGAGCCCCGCCATCTGCGCGGCACGCCAGCGGCGTTCACCGGCGATAATTTCGTAGCCGCCCGCGACTTCACGCACCAGAATCGGCTGCATCAGCCCCTGTGCATGGATGGAGTCAGCCAACTCCTGCAGCGATTCGCTGTCCATCTGGGTGCGCGGTTGATATTTACCAGGCGCCAGTTGCGCCACATTCATCATGCGCAAGTCCCCCTGCGGTGGCGCTGCATTGTCTTCGCCGCCCAGCAGCGCATCGAGGCCGCGCCCGAGTCCCTTGAGTTTGGCCATTATGCGGTCTCCCCTATTGTGATGCCGGCGCGCCTGAGCGTTTCCTCGGCCAGTTCCATATACGCTTTCGTACCCTTGCAGTGGCGGTCATAGGCCAGCACCGGCAGGCCGTGGCTGGGTGCCTCGGCCAGTCGCACGTTGCGCGGGATGACGGTGTCGTACACCTTGTCGCCGAAATGCTGCTTGATCTGGTCCGACACCTGCTGCGCCAGCGTGCTGCGCGGGTCGAACATCACCCGTAGCAGGCCCTCGATGCGGATGTCGGGATTGAGCCGCTGCTTGACTTTCTTGATGGTGGCAACCAGATCGGTAAGGCCCTCCAGCGCGTAGTACTCGCACTGCATCGGGATCAGCACCGCTTCCGCCGAGGCAAAGGCGTTGACGGTCAGCAGATTCAGCGTCGGCGGGCAGTCCATCAGAATGAAGTCATAGTCGTCGGCCACCTGCGCCAGCGCCGCCTTCAGCCGCAGGTCGCGTTGCTCCAGGTTCACCAGATCGATTTCCGCACCCGCGAGTTCGCGGTTGGCCGGGATGACGTCGAAATGGCCGGCCTCGGAGCGCATCCGCGCCTGGCGCACACTCACCTGGTTGAGCAGTATCTGGTACACCGTCGGCAACGCAGTACGCTTTTCGATGCCTGCCCCCATGGTCGCATTGCCCTGCGGATCGAGGTCGGCCAGCAACACCCGCTGGCCGAGTTCGGCCAGGCTCGCGGCAAGGTTCACCGCCGTCGTCGTCTTGCCGACGCCGCCTTTTTGATTGGCAATTGCCAGGATTCGGCTCATTAAACAGGCTCCAGAATAATCAAATGGCGGCTCGCTTCCAGCCCCGGGACGACCAGCGTGTGGTTAGCGCTTACTTTCACCCAATCCGGCAAGGAGGCGATCTCTTCGTGCGGCATCAACCCCTTCATCGCCAGCCAGCGGCCGGCCGGTCTGCGCAGATGGCGGGTCAGGGTGACGAATTCCTTGAGATCGGAAAATGCGCGCGAGGCGATGACATCGAACCCCGCCTCGGGCCGGTAATCCTCTACCCGGCCCGTCACCACATTCAAATTGGCCAGCCCCAGCTCGGCCTTGGCCTGCAGCAGGAAAGCGGTCTTCTTGGCAATGCTGTCGATCAAACTCACCTGCAAGTGCGGCCGCGCAATCGCCAGCGGGATGCCCGGCAGCCCGCCGCCGCTGCCGACGTCGAGCACACGAATCAAATCAGAACCGCCGCCCTGAAAGAAAGGAACCGCCACCAGCGAATCCAGCAAGTGGTGGCTGACCATGCGCTCGACCTCACGCACCGCGGTCAGGTTGTACACGCGGTTCCATTTATCCAGCAGCGCCAGATAGGCCAGCAGCTTCGCCTCGGCACCTGCGGGCAAGGCCAGATCCAGGGCGGCGATTCCCGCCATTAATTGTTGCTCGGCCGTCATGCGCTTTTCTTTTGTTCGTCTGGCTTGAAGCCGCGCTTGGCGTACACCAGCAACACTGAAATCGCCGCCGGGGTGACGCCCTGCAGTCGCGCCGCCTGGCCCAGGGTCTCGGGCCTCGCCGCTTGCAGGCGCTGGCGCACTTCCATCGACAGGCCGGTGAAGCGGCTGTAGTCGAGGTCGGGGGGAAGACGCAGGGTTTCCTGCTCGTGCTGCCTGCCGATTTCCTCGTTCTGCCGGTCAATATAGCCTTGGTATTTGGCGGCGATCTCGACCTGCTCGGCCACGCGCGAATCACCCTCGCCCGCCCCGCCGCCAGGCAAAGCGAGCACCTGCGCATAATCCAGGTTCGGACGTCGCAACAGCTCAAACAGGTTGTATTCGTGATCGATCGGCTGGCCGATGAGGCGGGTGGCGTCCGCGGCCGGCAAAGTCGCCGGGTTGACCCAGGTCGCCTTCAGCCGCTCGGTCTCGCGCGCGACCGCATCGCGCTTGCGGCTGAATGCGTCCCAGCGCGCATCGTCGACGACGCCGAGCGCACGCCCGGCTTCGGTCAGCCGCATGTCGGCATTGTCCTCGCGCAGCTGCAGGCGGTATTCGGCGCGGCTGGTGAACATGCGGTAGGGCTCGGAGACGCCGCGTGTGATGAGATCGTCGACCAGCACGCCGAGGTAGGCCTGGTGACGGCCCAGGCTCCAGGCATCGCGCCCCTGCGCCTGCAAGCCGGCATTGATGCCCGCCAGCAGGCCCTGCGCCGCGGCTTCTTCATACCCTGTTGTGCCGTTGATCTGACCGGCGAAAAACAGACCGGCGATCGATTTGGTTTCGAGCGAGGCCTTGAGGTTGCGCGGATCGTAGTAATCGTATTCGATGGCGTAGCCGGGGCGCAGGATGTGGGCGTTTTCCAAGCCCGGGATCGAGCGCACGATATTAAGCTGCACGTCGAACGGCAGCGAGGTCGAAATGCCGTTGGGGTAGATTTCATGGGTGGTCAGTCCCTCGGGCTCGAGGAAAATCTGATGGCTCGCCTTGTCGGCGAAACGGGTGATCTTGTCCTCGATCGACGGGCAGTAGCGCGGCCCCACCCCTTCGATCACGCCGGTGTACATCGGCGAGCGATCGAGTCCGCCGCGGATGATCTCGTGCGTTTTTTCTGTGGTGTGGGTAATCCAGCACGGGCGTTGTGCGGGATGCATCCGCGCATCGCCCATGAAGGAAAACACCGGCGCCGGATCGTCGCCCGGCTGGGCCTGAGTCTGGCTGAAATCGATGCTGCGGCCGTCGATGCGCGGCGGGGTGCCGGTCTTCAGGCGGCCGGCCGGCAGATTCAGTTCGCGCAGGCGCGCAGCCAGCGACACCGACGGCGGATCACCCATACGCCCCGCCTGGAAGTTTTCCAGCCCCACGTGCACCAGACCGGCAAGGAAGGTGCCGGCGGTCAGCACCACCGCGCGGCCGCCGAAAAGGATACCGAGTTGGGTTTTTACACCGACGACGCGGTCGCCGTCGAGCAACAGATCATCCACCGCCTGCTGAAACAGCGTGAGATTGGGCTGGTTTTCCAGCCGCTGCCGGATCGCCGCTTTGTACAGCACGCGATCGGCCTGCGCACGGGTGGCGCGTACCGCCGGCCCTTTGGACGAATTGAGCGTACGGAAATGGATCCCCGCCCCGTCGGTGACCAGCGCCATCGCGCCGCCCAGTGCGTCGACCTCCTTGACCAGATGTCCTTTGCCGATGCCGCCGATCGATGGGTTGCACGACATGGCGCCGAGGGTTTCGATGTTGTGCGTCAGCAGCAGCGTCTTCACGCCCATCCGTGCGGCCGCCAGCGCGGCTTCGGTGCCGGCGTGACCGCCGCCGATGACGATGACATCGAAGGTTTCGGGGAAATTCATAGGTGCATTTTACCCGCTGCCAGCTTTCGTTTCACGTGAAACATTCACGCTATCCAGCCTGTTTCGCCTCCAGCGCCTCCCAGCGCGCCAGCGCGTCAAGCAATTCGGTCTCGATGGCCTCCGTGCGCGCTTGCAGCGCCGCCGCCTGCGGCGGGTCCTGATACAGCGCAGGGTCGGCCAGTCGGGCTGCAAGCGTCTCCTGCTCGACTTCCAGCGTCTGGATCTGACCCGGCAGAGCCTCGAGTTCGCGCGCTTCCTTGTAGCTGAGGCTGGATTTGGCAGCGGGCTTGGGGGACGCGGTCGTCGCTGGGGCCTTGGTGCCGGCGGGCTGTTGGGCGAGCCTGGCTTGCTGCGCTTTCCACGTCTGCCAGTCGGCATAGCCGCCGACGATCTCGGTCAGCTTGCCGTCGCCCTCGAACACGATGGACTGGGTAACGACGTTGTCGAGGAAGGTGCGGTCATGCGAGACGATGAGGACGGTGCCGCCGTACTCCTGCAGCAATTGCTCCAGCAGTTCCAGGGTATCGATGTCGAGGTCGTTGGTCGGCTCGTCCAGCACCAAGACATTGGCGGGCCGGCTGAACAGGCGCGCCAGCAGCAGGCGGTTGCGCTCGCCGCCGGAAAGCGATTTGACGGGGGCGCGCGCGCGTTCCGGCGGAAACAGGAAATCGCCCAGATAGCTGATCACGTGCTTGCGCGCGCCGTTGATTTCGACAAAATCGCCGCCCACGCTGATGGTGTCGGCCAGCGTCGCTTCCTCGTCCAGCACGGCGCGGAACTGGTCGAAATAGGCGAAATCGAGCTTGGTCCCGAGCCGCACCTCGCCCGCGTCGGGCTGAATTTCCCCGAGGATCAGCTTGAGCAATGTGGTCTTGCCGCTGCCGTTGGGACCGATCATGCCCACCTTGTCCCCGCGCAGGATACGGCACGAAAAGTCGCTCACCACTGCCTTGCCGCCGTACTGCTTGCGGACCTTGCGCAACTCCACCACCAGCTTGCCCGAGCGCTCGCCCTCGTCCACGGCCAGCGCGACTTTGCCGACGCGCGCTCGCCGCGCGCTGCGTTCGAGACGCAAGGCTTCCAGGCGCCGCACGCGGCCTTCATTGCGTGTCCGGCGCGCCTGGATGCCCTGGCGGATCCAGGCTTCCTCCTGCGCCAGGAACTTGTCGAACTTGCGGCTGTGCACGGCTTCGGTTTCCAGCGCCGCTGCTTTTTCCTGCTGGTAGGCGCTGAAATTACCCAGATAGCTGCTCAGGCGGCCGCGATCGAGCTCGATGATCCGCGTGGCCACATTGTCGAGAAAGCGCCGGTCGTGGGTGACAAACAGCACGCTGCCGGAAAAAGACAGCAGCGTCTGCTCCAGCCATTCGATCGCGGCAACGTCCAGATGGTTGGTCGGTTCGTCCAGCAGCAGCAGGTCGGGACCCAGCACCAGTGCCCGCGCCAGGGCGACGCGCTTCTTCAATCCCCCGGACAGGTCCGCCACCAGCCGGTCTGCGTCCAGCTGCAGGCGCGAAAGCGTGCTCGCGACCTTGTGCTCCAGGCTCCAGCCATCGCTCGCATCCAGCGCCTCCTGCAACTGGTGCAAGCGTTCCATCAGGGCGGGGTCGACTGCCGCGCCGGCGTCATGCGCTTCGGTGAGGGCATGCGCGACGGCGTGATAGTCGATGAGCAGTTGCGTGCCTTCGCCCAGGCCCTCGGC
>DATKUP010000144.1:0-1230 GCA_035530575.1 Thiobacillus sp.
AAGCATCCGTCGGCAGATGTTTCTGATGGAACTCGCCCAGCCGCAGAAGGTGCGCGCTCGGCTGAGAACAAGTCAGACATCTCAAAGCAGGTGCCTAACAACGTTGAAGAGTCAGGTAGCAAGAACGAAGCAGGTGGCTCAAAGAATCAAGCGGATACTATGGGGACGCAGTCCATGGCCGCTGATGAGACGAAGGGGAACGTCGATACGCCTAAGTCGACTGACCCGCAGATAGCAGGTAAAGGCCCAGGCGACGAGTTGAAGATGAAGTATGGTACTAAGGTATCAGCAGAAGAACTCGTGAGTGGTGCCAACGCATTGCTGAAGCAACTATCTGCTGCGCTGAACGTTAAGTCAGCGGAGGTTGCAACTCCAGCAGTTGTAGCGAAGGAAGCCGGTGCTGTAGCCGGTGATGTAGCCGGTATGTACAAGGCAGCGGCAGAAGCATATCCAAGCGACGAAGAGGCTGGTTATGTTGCTGCGTCGATGCTCATCGACTTTCTCGGTGAAGAGAAGACTGCATCTGAGCAGTATACAAAGACCATAGCTAGTATTCAAAAGCAAGCATCCGAAGACGCCGAAGCTTATGTCAACTTCCTACAAGGCTATCAGGAGTCCGTAAAGTCGGCAGCAATGCCGGGGATGCCTGAAGGTCTTGAAGGAATGATGGGTGGTGCTGGTGCACCTCCTGAGGCTGGCATGGGTGGTGGCGGTGAAGAAGCCGCATTAGCCGCACTCGCAGGCGCTGGTGGTGAAGCTGGCCTTGGCGGGGAAGGCGGCATGGAAGGCGGCGAAGGCTCCGATGATGCAGCAATCATTGAAGCAATTGCAGAAGCTCTCGACGAAGCCGGTGTAACTCCGGAAGAACTCGCCGAAGCTGTCGCAGAAGCACAAGGTGAAGCCCCAATGGAAGGTGGAGAAGGTATGCCACCTGAAGGCGGAGGCACGCCACCAGAGGGTGGAGAGCTAGCACCTGCACCAGCAGGCGAAGGAACGCCACCTGAGCCGAAGTTGGCTTCAGCCAAGTCCAATAGTGGACAGGTTAAGAAGGCAGCGAATCGGGCCGTGCTGAAGGCAGCCGTTCAGCGCATCGTTCGCGGTAATTAAGGCAGGGAGGACAAAGGATCATGGGTAACCCAGTACAGATCGACTCAGCCCTGCTCCAGAACATGGTTGACTTCATTGGAGCTGCTGGTACAGAGCTTCAGAAAGTTGCCACGGATCGCGAGC
>DATKUP010000145.1:0-1244 GCA_035530575.1 Thiobacillus sp.
ACGCGCAGTACAAACCGCACGACGGCGTGACCGAGTGGGCCGACTGCCTGGACTGCGGGGCGCACCTCGATCCGGCGACCGACGCCAAGGCCCCGAGCCCGTGGGACGGCTCGTGCTACCACTGTGGCGCTCCGGCGGAGCGGGTCGGGCTGCTGGCCGATGCCACGGTCGAGGACGTCCGGCACGCGTGCGGCGGCTGTGGTCGGGAGGTCACGACCGAGGCCAACGTGTGCGATGGGCGGGGCGCGCAGATGGAGAGCGGCGCGACGTTGTGCCGGTACGACAACTCTTCGGCGCTGCGCTCCGCCACCGCCGAGGAGTTGGCTGCGAGCATCGAGGCGGCGGAGTGCGACGGCGGCGCAGGCGTGATCACGGTCGAGGTCGATGGTGAGCAGGTCGACTGCTACGTGCAGGACTAGGGGGCGAAAGGGGGCTGACCATGATGTCGACCGAGAAGGCTCTGGTTGTCGGGGAGAGGCTGATGCGGCGTGTTCCCGAGTTCGATGGCAGGCGCGAGGTTCGCCTTGTCGAGTTCGGGACGAAGCTCTCTGGTCGCAACGGCAAGCAGTCTGAGTATATCGGACGGTACAGTCGTGCTGATCTGCAGACGTATCTCGCAAACATGTATGGCGGGACAACGACACTCGTGCGGATCGATTTCCTGGACGGCAGCGGTTGGGTGGTGTTCGTCAATACGGCATGGGAGCCGGGGGACGTGTCGTGGTAACCCGACTGACCCTGCACGATTGCGGTCTAGGGTGAAAGGGAGTGGCTATGAAACGAATCGACATCGCGTTTGGGAAGCGTACGACGTTGGATTCCCACTGGCACGGAATCGACTTCGGGGTTGGACTCGAAGTGCTGGTCCAGTTCTACGACCAGTTGGTGGTCTGGCAGAGGGGCCACAGCTACTGGTCCGGTGGGTCGAGCGGGGCCAAGTACGTCGCGGCGAACCTCGTGGTGCTCAATCCGGCAGGCCGACCGTCGGGGTTCAACTATATCGACATCCACGAGGGGAGATTCTCGCAGAAGCACTTCCCGGCGGTGGCCCCTCGGCTCGCGAAGTACCTCGGTCTGGCGCAAACGGAAGCGTTCAGAATGATCGACGCGTTGTACAGTGCGTACAAGGGTGGGCTCACCGCCACCGTGACGCGCGTCGACATCTAGCCAATCCACCTTCCTTCCCCTGGGGCCGGGTCAACGTATCGACCCGGCCCCCTTCTTTTACCCTTCTGGGGTAGTTC
>DATKUP010000146.1:0-2981 GCA_035530575.1 Thiobacillus sp.
CGATCCGCATGGCCAAGCACACCCGCCAGGCGATCAAGATACCGTTCCAGTTCGTCTTCGACTTCCATGACATCGCCCTCAGTAAGGAAGATGTTCTGAAATATAGGCAAGTTTCAGAATTTAGTGACACAGTCAGATTAAGTAAGTGTCATTCGTGTCGGACACCATTTTCGCCTACCCCGGCTCCCTTTCACCTGGCTCGACACCGAAAGCGGCGGCCAGTTCGTATTCATGCTGCGGCGCGAAGACCTTTAAGCCGGGTCGTTCAATCAACCCGTGCGGGCTGGGCTTTGCAGCCCAACCTCTTTGGCAATTGCCCAGTTATGAGCGGGGGCACGCCAGCGTGTGCGATGAATGCAAGGTGAACAGTAGATTCAACACCTGTTCAGGTCGGCTCCGGCAAAGTGACATCCATCAAACACCAAACTGGAGTCCATGATGCTCACATACATTAAACACAACTACTTCCCTGTCATCGGCTTGCTCGGGCTGTTAGCCGTCAATGCCAATGCCGCAGCTCCCCAGGCTGAGTCCTGCGAACAAATCAGGCTGCAAATCAAGGCGCAAACTGGCGTGCTGCCCACGCCGGACACCGCCATGCTGGAAAAGCTGGACGCACAGCCGGAATGTCGTTTTTCGACGGCCGAGGTGTATCAGGCCGCCTTTGGTGACAAACCGATGCCGGAAAAAGAGCGTCGGGACCGCCGGGCCAAGCATCGCGACGACGATGACGATTGAGGTGCAGACGCGGCAATCCCACGGAAAGCCGACCTTGGCGGGACGGCAACCAGTGGTTATTCATTCTTCTGCAACGTGCCGTTAGCCTGTCTTGGTCTGTTGTAGACTGAAAAACATGACTTCGTTCTCCCTGTTGCTCTGGATCGTATTCGGTATTGCGCTGCAACTGGCGCTGTGGCTCAGCATCGGCTTCTGGCACCATTGGCTGAATTACCTGGCCTTGCGCAGTCGTGGGGCGGAGTTGAATGTGCCCACTGGGCAGGATGCACGCCGGGCATCCGAAAAAGCGGGCGTTGGCCCCAGGCAGGATTTCCGGACGTTCAGGGTTGACCGCAAGGTCATGGAGGATGCCGCGCACTCGGTCTGCTCGTTCTACCTTGTGCCCGAAGATGGGCAGCCGTTGCCCACATTCCTGCCAGGACAATTTCTGACGTTTCGCCTCGACGCCCCTGCGTCGGCGGGAGACAGCGAGCAGATCATCCGCTGCTATTCGCTGTCGGATGCGCCTTGCCCCGATTACTACCGCATATCGATCAAGCGTATGCCTGCCCCCCTGGGCAGCGATGTTCCGCCGGGGCGTTCATCGAACTACTTCCATGACCGGATTACGGCTGGCTCGCTTTTGCAGGTACGTGTACCGTCTGGTCACTTTCACATCGACCGCGGCGATACCCCGGTGGTGCTTGTCGCCGGCGGCATCGGCATCACGCCGATGCTGAGCATGCTGAACTGGTGCCTGTCCGAGCAGCCGGGACGCGAGCTATGGCTGTTCTATGGGGTACGCGATGGCCGGGAGCTGGTGATGAAGGCCCATCTCGAAGCACTGGCCGCCAAACATCCGAATTTTCATCTGCATCTATGCTTCAGCAATCCACTGCCGGAAGAGATCGCTGGGCGCGATTATCAACACCGCGGCCGCATCGACGTCGGCCTGTTGCGCATGCAGCTGCCGTTCAAGTCCTATCATTTTTACATCTGCGGCCCTGCCCCGATGATGGAGAGTCTGGTGCCAGCACTTGAGGAGTGGGGGGTGCCGGATTCACACATCCACTTCGAGGCGTTCGGTCCGGCATCGATCAAGCGCAAGCAGGCCCAGGCAAGCCCGGTTGCCGAAGCGGCGGACACCGGCATCGTCGTGACCTTCGCCAGGTCGGGCAAACAGTTGCCGTGGCGGCCCGATGCAGGCAGCCTGCTTGAATTTGCCGAGGCCAATGGCATCGCCGTCAATTCCGGCTGCCGGGCGGGGAGCTGCGGGACCTGCCAGACGGCGATCCGGACAGGCGAGGTGTCCTACCGCGAGCCGCCGGATTTCGATCCCGAGCCAGGCAGCTGCCTGCTCTGTGTTGGCGTTCCCCGCACGAGTGTGACCCTGGAGGTATAGATGACATCCTCGCTCTGGCGCCAATATGTTCTACCCTTCACCGGGCTGCTGGGTCTGCTCGCCGCGGGCACCTTGGCCGGCGATTACCTGCTGCATCGCATGAATCTCGTCTGGGTCGGTCGCTATCTCGGCATCCCGGGCACGCTGCTTATCATCGGCTCGCTGGTTTATTCGCTGCGCAAGCGCAAGTTCATCACGGCGGGCAATCCGAAAACCCTGCTGACCCTGCACGAGATCGGCACCTGGCTTGGGTCCCTGATGGTGCTGCTCCATGCCGGCGTACATTTCAATGCCATCCTGCCGTGGCTGGCCACTGTCGCCATGGGGGTGAACGTGATCAGCGGCATGGTCGGCAAGCTGCTGCTTGCCCGATCACGCAACTACGTGCAGGCACAGCGTGAGCAATATCAGCTGGGGGGCCTGTCGCGTCCCGAGGTGGAGCGGGCCGTATTCTGGAATGCGGTGACACTCGATGCCATGGCCAAATGGCGGAAGGTGCATATTCCGATCTTCATCGTCTTTGCGGTGCTGGCGCTGGGCCACATCGTCAGCATCTTCCTGTTCTGGGGCTGGATATGAGCCGGCTCCTCAAGATCATTCTGGCCGCCAACCTGATCGTGATCGCGGTTCTGGCGTTCGCCTACCCACACCTGATGGTTGGGCCGGGCAAGCTGATTCCCGGCCACACGAAATTGGAGGCGGATTGTTTTGCCTGCCATACCCCCTTGCTCGGCGCCAGGTCGGAACGCTGCATTTCCTGCCATGAGCCAAAAGAGATCGGGCGTCTGACAACAGCAGGCCTGCCCGTCGTGAAGCCGCTTACCTCCGTGCCTTTCCATCAGAAGCTGACCAGCCAGGACTG
>DATKUP010000147.1:0-20056 GCA_035530575.1 Thiobacillus sp.
GGCAGCGGGGCGAGCACAACGACACGTACCCGATTCGATCGCCACGCTTCGCTTTCTCATCGCCGCTCGTATCGTACTTTGCCTGCAGCGATGTCCGTGTTGCGGATCGGTTAAACGCAATTTGTGACACAGTAAAATTAAGGAACCGCTGATTAATTTGTCATTGCGAGGCGCGCAGCGACGTGGCATACGATTCCACATGGGCTTCAGCCCATAGCGGATCGGAGTCCTTTAGGGCAATCCAGAAATGCCCGCATCGTCTGGGCGCTGTTGGCGCATGACAGGAATGACCAATCCGCTTTCACCCGCACCATCAAATCGGTGTGAGGCGGGGTGACGGGGATTCTTTACCTTTTACTGAAGCGTACACACCACCGATTGCTCAGGCGATCTTGAAATGATGGCAAAACAGGTCAGACCGTGGTTGGCTAAACCCGCTCATTGCGAAGCATATCAAGTACATCATCTCGTTGGAGGAGCCAACCATCGGCCGGCACCTGGCAACGGCGACGCTCGAAGGCATCGCGGAAAGACGGTTTTTCGGCAACGGTTTCGCCGCGTGCGTTACTGAGTTTGGCGCCGATGCTCGGGTCTTTGGCCCAGTGCGGTACCAGCCCCCAGCGCAACAAGTGCATCACCCGTTTGCCTTCGGGTGAGTGGTGGATGGTCGGGATGTCGGTTCCTGGGGCGATGTTGTAGCGCGGCATTACCTCCACTGTTTCATCCAGCTTGAAGTGGCTGGCTAACACGCCGGTCGGGGCTTTCAGGGCAAAGCGTCCGCACATGTCAGTTCACCCTCGGCAGCCAGATACGCTGTGTCTGCATCGACAGAAACCAGCTTTTCGTGTGCGCTGTTTTTTGTCGCGGGTGCCAAGCGATAAGCGAAACTCGGTGCGGCCGCAGCAAGCTAGGTGCAGGCGTTCGGGGACGACGATGCGGAAATAAAAGATGCTGGAACGCAACAGCAGATGGGACGGGATATGCATGTCCAATGCGCCATGGCTTTGGAACACTTCTTTGTGACACCCGTCTGATGGCCTAACTGATATTCTTATTGCTATTCAGTTGGTTAAGATGTATTGGCGGAGAGGGTGGGATTCGAACCCACGGTAGGCTTGCACCTACGCCTGATTTCGAGTCAGGTACATTCGACCACTCTGCCACCTCTCCGGCGGCGCGTATTGTAACCGAGCCGCACGGTTTGCTGGACGAAAATTTCACACTCGGGCAGACTATGGTCATGCCCATTACAAGAAAAATGGCTGGTTTCGGGAGGGGCACCGCGCTTGCATTGAGTCTGATACTGGCTGCCTGCAGCCAGCCGGTGCCGCCGCCTGAAATCAGCGGCGAGTTGCGGGTGGGCGCGCGCAACAGCCCGACCACCTACTACGTCGCCCACAACGGCGAACCTGCCGGCTTCGAACACGATTTGATCCTGGCCTTCGGCCAGTCGCAGAACTGGTCGCTCGTGTGGACGGAAAGGCCCCACCCCGAAGCACTGTTCCAATTGCTCGACCGCCACCGTATCCACCTGGCGGCGGCGGCCCTGCCGCGTGCAGTCGTCAAAGACCACCACCTGATTGCCGGGCCGGTCCTGTTCGAGACCCCGGTCCATGTCGTATACCGCACCCGCGACAAGCGGCCGCGCAACACGGCAGACCTGTCCGGCAGGAAACTGGCGCTGATTGCCGGCTCCGGGCACACGCCCATCCTGATGCGTCAGAAGCGCAAGCATCCCGAACTCGCCTGGGCGACACTGGAAAATGTCTGGCCGGAGGAACTGCTGGCGCAATTGCAGGCCGGCCTGTACGACGCGGTGCTCATCAACGGCATGGATTTCGACCTGATGCGCAATGCCTACCCCGAACTGGCCGTGGCATTCGACATCGGCGACATGCAGAAAATCGTGTGGGCGCTGCCGACCCGCAGTTCACGGGCGATGCGCAATGCACTGGCGCGCTTTGTCGGGCAGGCGCGCAAGGACGGCACCATCAAGCGCATTTACGAGCGCTATTTCGGTCACGTCAGGCAACTGGGCAGCAGCGACATCCTCGGCATCCTGCAGCGCCGTCCGCAACGGCTGCCCGAGCTGCGCCAACACTTTCACGAGGCGCAGACGCTCACCGGGATCGACTGGCGCCTGCTGGCCGCGATCGGCTATCAGGAGTCGCAGTGGAATGCCCTCGCCACCTCGCCGACCGGGGTGCGCGGCCTGATGATGCTGACCGGGCAAACCGCCGACCGCATGGGCATTTCCAACCGCCTCGACGCGCGCCAGAGCATCCTGGGCGGCGCGCGCTATCTGGCACTGATGAAAGACAGTCTGCCCGCGCGCATTGCGGAACCCGACCGCACCTGGCTGGCGCTGGCCGCCTACAACCAGGGACTGGGACACATGGAGGATGCGCGCCGCATCGCGCAGACGCGCGGCGGCAGTCCGGACAGCTGGGCCGATGTGAAGGAAGCGCTGCCGTACCTGAGCCGAGGCGCCTACTCAAACATGACGCGATACGGCTATGCCCGCGGCGGCGAAGCCCTGAATTTTGCCGAGAACATCCGCAACTATTACGACATCCTGCTGCGGCTGGAGCCGGCGTTCAACCCGATGATCAACCTGGGAAGCAGCGAGGATGGGCTGGCCGTACCGGGCTGACCCGACTCAGGTTGGCGTGAGCCTGTCCACGCCGCCCGTCCACGGGCGCAGCGCTTCCGGAACGGTCACGCTGCCGTCGGCGTTCTGGTAATTCTCCAGGATCGCCACCAGCGTGCGCCCCACCGCCAGGCCCGAACCGTTCAGGGTGTGCAGCAACTCCGGCTTGCCCTGCCCTACCTTGAAACGCGCCTGCATGCGGCGCGCCTGGAAGGCCTCGAAATTGGAGCAGGAGGAAATCTCGCGGTAGGTGCCCTGCGCCGGTAGCCACACTTCGAGGTCGTAGGTCTTGGCCGCCGAAAAGCCCATGTCGCCGCTGCACAGGGCCATCTTGCGGTACGGCAGGCCGAGCTTCTGCAGGATTGCCTCGGCGTGTCCGGCCAGCGCCTCCAGTGCGGCGTAGGAATCCTCCGGGCGCACCATCTGCACCAGTTCCACCTTGTCGAACTGGTGCTGGCGGATCATGCCGCGGGTGTCGCGTCCGTAGGAGCCGGCCTCGGAGCGGAAGCACGGCGTGTGGGCGACGAACTTAAGCGGCAGCGCTTCGGCGGCGACGATCTCGTCGCGCAGCAGGTTGGTCACCGGCACTTCGGCGGTGGGGATGAGATAGAGCTTCTCGGCGTCCGGCCGCGGCACTTGAAATAAATCTTCCTCGAACTTCGGCAGGTTCCCGGTACCACGCAGTGAATCGGCGTTCACCAGATACGGCACATAGACCTCGGTGTAGCCGTGCTCCGCCGTGTGCACGTCGAGCATGAACTGCGCAAGCGCCCGGTGCAGCCGCGCCAGCTCGCCTTTCATCACCGAAAAGCGGCTGCCGGTGATCTTCACCGCCGCGGCAAAGTCGAGCTGCCCCAAGCCCTCGCCGAGGTCGACGTGGTCGCGCACCGCGAAATCGAATGTCTTTGGCGTGCCCCAGCGGCCCACCTCGACGTTGGCGGTCTCATCCAGGCCCACTGCCACCGATTCGTGCGGCAGGTTCGGTACCCCCATCAGGAAATCGTTGATTTCCGTCTGCAGCGCAGCCAGCCGCGTTTCCATCTGCTTCAACTCGTCGCCGAGCCCGGCCACCTCGGCCATCACCTCCGTAGTGTCCTCGCCCTTGCCCTTCAGCATGCCGATCTGCTTCGAAAGTGTATTGCGGCGGTTTTGCGCGTCCTGGGTGCGGGTCTGGATCGTCTTGCGTTCGGCTTCCAGCGCGTCGAAACGCGCCGCGTCGAAAGCAAAACCGCGCGCCGCCAGGCGCTCGGCAACGAGGGCTGCGTCTTTGCGCAGCAACTGGATATCAAGCATGGGAATTCAAATTAAATAAGGCAAAAAAGGGATTGTCCACGAAAGTGTTTCGCCGGGGTGAATCGGGTGAGCTTCCTCATCGCGCAGCCGCCTGCGCTAATCGGCAAACAAGCCAATCGGTACACCGAAAACGCAATACCTCCACTCCGCTCATTTCAGGCGGCATGGGGTAATGCGTATGCTCCCAGGCCGACACCAGATTGCCCAGCATCACCGCCAGCCCGGCCAACGGGTGCGTCTCGTCCGCCCCGTCCCATTTGGCGATGAAGTCGTGCGGGGTCATGTGCGAGGGATAACGGACGCGAGTCGTAAAAATCAAAAGGCCCGAATTGGACCGGGATATTGGGCGATCAGCGCATCCGCCGTAAGTAGCGTGATGCCTTCGACCGTTGCCTGCGCGATCAGGATGCGGCCAAACGGATCCTTGTGGATAGGCGGCAGGCTGTCGATGAAAACTGCATGCTCACTGGTAATCGGCAACTCCAGATAGCCGTTGTCCAACAAGCCGCGACGCAGCACCCGTGCATCGACCTGAAAATCGGCGCGCCCCAGACCGCGCTTGATCGTGATTTCCCACAGGCTGGCCGCGCTGAACACCAATTCATTATTTGGGTCTTTCAGCATGGCGCGTGCGGCGGGCGGCAATTGCGCGGGTGAACCCGCCGCCCAGAGCAACACATGGGTATCCAGCAGCAGCTTCATCCTTCTGCGCCAAAAAGCTGCTCGATGACTTCAGTGCCCATGCGGTCGAAATCGTCCGGCACGGCAATCTGACCCGCCATGAAACCAAGTCGTTTGGCCTGCCCGGTCGCAGGTGCATCCAGCCGGGTGACCTTGACCAGGGGTTTCCCGGCCTTGGCAATAATGAAGGCTTCGCCTTGCACCGCCTGCTCGATCAGCTTTGACAACTGGGTTTTGGCTTCGTGAATATTGACGGTATGCATGGCACCTCCAATCAAACTAAGTTTCATTAGTCTAGTTTGATTAGCCGGGAATGGGAAGTCCTGCCAGGGGCTCAGGCCGCCTCGACCATCCCCACCGCTTCTTCCACGTCTACCGTGACGATGCGCGACACGCCCGGCTCCTGCATGGTGACGCCGGCCAGATGCTGGGCCATTTCCATGGTGACGCGGTTGTGGGTGATGAAGAGGAACTGGGTGTGGTCGGACATCGCCTTGACCAGATTGCAGTAGCGCTCGGTGTTGGCGTCGTCGAGCGGGGCGTCGACCTCGTCGAGCAGGCAGAACGGCGCCGGGTTGAGCTTGAACATGGCGAACACCAGCGACAGCGCGGTCAGGGTTTTTTCGCCGCCGGACAGCAGGTGGATCGAGGCGTTCTTCTTGCCGGGCGGCTGGGCGAACACCTGCACCCCGGCGTCGAGCAGCTCGTCGCCGGTGAGGATGAGCCGCGCCTGGCCGCCACCGAACAGCCTGGGGAACAGCTCGCCCATATGCCGGTTGACGGTGTCGAAGGTTTCCTTCAGCCGTGCGCGCGATTCCTGGTCGATGCGGCGGATTGCGTCTTCCAGCGTGGTGACGGCCTCCAGCAGGTCGGCGCACTGCGCGGCGAGGTAATCCGAACGCTCCTGCGCCTGGGTGAGTTCGTCCAGCGCGGCAAGGTTGACCGCGCCCAGCGCGGCGATCTCGATCTGCAGGCGGTTGATTTCGGCCTGCAGCTGGCTGGGCCTGGGGCTGTCGGCCAGGCCCGATTCGAGGCTGGCCTCGTCGGCCGCCGCCTCGCGCAGCTGCAGCTCGAACTGCGACTGCATCAGCATGGCCTCCTGATCCTTGAGCTTCAGCTGCTCGATGGCGCAGCGCAGCGGGTCGAGCCCCTGCTCGCAGGTCAGGCGCGCTTCGTCGTGTGCACGTAATTGTGCGGTCAGGCCTTCCAGTGCGTCGCGCGCGGCGGCCAGCGCGGTTTCGGCCTCGGTGCGCGCGGTCAGGGCGCGTTGCAGTTCGACATCCAGCGCGTCGGCCGGCAGGCGGCCCAGTTCGTCGCGCGCCTGGGCGAGACGCGCCTCATCGTCGGCGATTTCCTGGTCGATGCGCGCCAGCGTATCGCCGAGTTCCCTGATCTTGTTGCTGCAGGTGGTGAGCGCGAAGCCGGCCTCCTGATGCCGCCGCTCGGCCGCGCGCTGCAGTTCGCGCGCCTCGAACACGGCGCGGTCGGCCTGGTCGCGCAGCTGGCGCGCGGCGTAGAGCGCCTCGCGGGCAGCGTCGCCCTGCATGCGGTACTCCTTGAGGCGGTTTTCCAGCATTTCCAGCGTGGCGTGCTCGCTGGTCTGCTGATGGATGACCTCTTCCAGTTCCTGCGCGATCTGCGCCGCCCGGCCCTGCACCCGCTCCACCGCCTGCTGCAGGCGCAGCAGTTCCATCTGTGCGGTGTGATGGCGGCTCTGCGTCTGTCCGGTCTGTGCGCGCAGCGCCTGGATTTCGCGCTGGCGTTCCAGGAAGCGCTGCTGCGTCTCGGCGTAGGCGGCCTCGAGCTGCGCCACCTCGTCGCGCAGGCGCACCGCATCGCTGGCCAATCGTTCGAGTTCGCGCCCGCGCGCGAGGATGCCTTCGACCGCGGTGTGCGGGCCGTGGAAGGTGACGCTGTGGCGGGTGAACAGGTGGCCCTGCGGGGTGACGGCGTATTCGCCGGCTTGCAGGCTGGCGCAGCGGGCGCGCGCGGCATCCGCGTCGTCGGCCCAGTACACGCCGGCCAGCCAGTCGGCGAGCGCTGCGTGGGCTGCTCCATCGTCGCTGGCGATTTTGCTGGCCAGGCCTTCCGCCGCGGCCGGCGCCGCAATGCCGTCCCCGGCCCACAGCGTGAGCCGCGCCGGCGGCGCATCGGCGAACCAGTCGGGGGCGGCATCGGCGGCCACCGCCTGCAGGCGTTCGCGCAATACCGCTTCGACCGCGGCTTCCCAGCCGGGGGCGACGCGCAGTTTTTCCCACAAGCGCGGCGCCGCGTCGAGGCCGCGGCTACGCAGCCAGGCGCCGAGCTTCTCGTCGGCCTTCAGACTTTCCTGCAGCTTTTTCAGCGCGGCGAGCTCGGCCTCGGTCTGGTGCAGCGCCTTGCGGGCGGCTTCGAGTTCGCGCGTGTGCTGGGAGCGGACAGCGTCGAGTTCGGGTAGCGCGGTCTCGGCTTCCTTCAGTCCGGATTGCGCGGTCGTCAGTGTCTGCGCCAGTTCCTCGACCTCGACCTGCTTCTGCGCCAGGCCCGCGGTATCGGTACGCGGCAGCTGCGCCTGCTCCTGGGCGAGCCGGCGCTGGCGCGCGTCCAGCTGTTCGAGCTGGCGCTTGGTGTGACCGAGGCTGTTTTCGTCGACCTGGCGCGCCTGCTCCACTTGCGACACCCCGCGCTGCGCCTCGCCCACGCCCTGCTGCGCCTCGCGCAGCGCGGCTTCCTTTTGCGGCAGCGTGCTGTCGGTGGCCTGACGCGCGGCGGCTTCGGCCTCCATCAGCGCGGCCTCAAGGCCGGGTTGCTGCGCGCTCACCTCGTTCAGCGCCTCCTGCATGGACGCGCGGCGCGCCTGCTGCGATTCCATGCGTGCGGTGAGATCCTGCACCTGGCGATACAGCCGGTCGCGGGTGGCGTTCTGGTGCGCCATGGTCTGCTCGATGCGCGCGACGTCGGACTGCGCCTGGTAATACGTCGCCTGTGTGGTATTCAGCGTGTCCTGCCCGGCGAACTGGGTCTGGCGCGCGGTTTCCAGTGCGGACTCGATATGGCGCAGGCGCGCGGTTTCGGCTTCCAGCCGGTTCTGTGCCTCGACCAGATCCTTGTCGATGCGCGCACGCTGCTGGGCGGCGTCGTGCTTCCTGGCGAACCACAGGCGATGCTGGGCAAACGTCAGGTCGGCCTGCAGCTGCTTGTAGTGCTGGGCGACTTCGGCCTGCGCGGCGAGCTTCTCGACCTGGGTCCCGAGTTCGCGCTGGATGTCCTCGACGCGGTTCATGTTATCGCGCGCGTCCTTCAGCCGGGATTCGGTTTCCTTGCGGCGTTCCTTGTACTTGGACACGCCGGCGGCTTCTTCCAGGTAGCCGCGCAGTTCTTCCGGTTTCGCCTCGATCAGGCGCGAAATCATGCCCTGCTCGATGATGGCATAGGCACGTGCGCCGACCCCGGTGCCGAGGAAGAGGTCGGCAACGTCGCGCCGCCGCACCCGCATGTTGTTGATGTAATAGGTGGAGTCGCCGTTGCGATCGAGCACGCGCTTGACCGAGATCTCGGCGTATTGCGACCACTGGCCGGCGGCGCGGCCAAGCTCGTTGTTGAACGCCAGCTCGACCGAGGCGCGCGACGCCGGTTTCCTCGTGCTGGAGCCGTTGAAGATCACGTCCTGCATGGTTTCGCCGCGCAGGTGCTTGGCCGACGATTCGCCGAGCACCCAGCGCACCGCGTCGATTACGTTCGACTTGCCGCAGCCGTTCGGCCCCACCACGCCAGTCAGCTGCGCGGGAACGGGAATGATGGTGGGATCGACGAAACTTTTGAACCCGGCAAGTTTGATGTGGGTTAAACGCAAGACAGCGGACCTAAGCTTTTATAATGGGTGTCGTCTCAAGGCGCCGTCTGGTTGTTCGGCGTTCTAATTTCGCCACATTCTACACCGAGCCCCGTATGCCCTCCACGCCCGCCAAATCCCTGGAAACCTTCCCCAACCCGAAACCGGGACGTGACTTTCACATCCACATGGAAGTCCCTGAATTTACGTGCCTTTGCCCCAAGACCGGCCAGCCCGATTTCGCCACCCTGATCCTCGACTACATTCCCGACAAGGCCTGCGTCGAGCTGAAGAGCCTGAAACTCTACATGTGGAGCTTCCGCGAGGAAGGCCATTTCCACGAAGACGTCACCAACCGGATTCTCGACGACCTGATCAAAGTGACGAAGCCGCGCTTCATGCGGCTCACCGCCAAGTTCTACGTACGCGGCGGCATCTTCACCAACGTGGTGGCCGAGCACCGCAAGAAAGGCTGGCAGCCAGCCGCGCGCGTCGACCTTACGCAGTTCGAGCATCAGTCGAACACACGCGGATAAGCTTTTGTATTTTCTTGGAATTGACTTCGGGACATCGGGCGCACGTAGCTGCGTCATCGACGCCAAAGGCGCAATCGTTGCCGAGGATGCGCGTGATTTCGGCGAACTCGCCGAGTACGAGCGCGCCGGCATCTGGCGCGAGGCGCTGTGGGATCTGGTCGCGGCGCTGCCGCCCACGATTCGCGGCCTGCTGTCGGACATCGCGCTCGACGGCACTTCCGGCACGGTGCTCGCCTGCGACGAAGCGCTGGCGCCGCGCCACCCGCCGTTGTTGTACAACGACGACCGCGCGGCCGATGAAGCCGCGCTTATCGCCAAAACCGCCGTGCCAGGCCATCCCGCCGCGGCGGCGACCTCGGGCCTCGCCAAGGTGCTGTGGCTGAAAAAGCGGCTCGGCCTCACCGGCGCGCGGCTTTACCTCAACCAGGCCGACTGGCTGTCGGGCCTGCTCACCGGCCGGGTCGGCATGACCGACTACCACAACGCCCTCAAGATGGGCCTCGATCTCGACGAGTTGAAATGGCCGGAATGGGTGGAATACCTGGCCGACGTCAACTACCTGCCGGTGCCGATCGCGCCCGGCGCCCGGCTCGCCACCGTGTCGCGCCCGCGCGCGCGCTACCTTGGCGTGAATCCCGGCTGCATGGTGCACGCCGGCACCACCGATTCGATCGCCGCCTTTCTGGCGGCAGGCGTTAGCCAAAGCGGCGACGCCGTCACCTCGCTCGGCAGCACCCTGGTGCTGAAACTGCTGTCCGACACACGGGTGGAATCGACCGAACACGGCGTCTATTCCCACTGGTTCGGCGAGCGCTGGCTGGCGGGCGGCGCGTCCAACGCCGGCGGCGCAGTGCTGCGGCAGTTTTTCGACAACCGCCAGCTGGCCGCGCTCAGCGAAAAGATCGACCCCACGGTCGCCAGCCCGCTCGATTACATGCCGCTGCCGAAACCCGGCGAACGCTTCCCCGTCAACGACCCGCAGCTCGCACCGCGCCTGACACCGCGCCCGGCCGACGACGCCGAGTTCCTGCACGGTCTGCTGCAAAGCCTGGCACGGATCGAGGCACGCGGCTATGCGTTGCTGGCCGAACGGGGCGCGCCGCTGCGCCGGGTCGAAACCGCCGGCGGCGGCGCGCGCAATCCAGCCTGGATGCGAATCCGTGAGCGTTTATTGGGCGTGCCGGTCGCACGCGCAGCACACACCGAAGCCGCCTACGGCGCCGCGCTGCTGGCGCGCAATGGATTAGGGTTGTTCAAGTGAGTGGGCTGACAGCGACGTAAAGCCGGCGGCAGGCCAGGCGAGGATCAAGCCGAAATCCGAAGGGCAGTAATCGGCCAACAGCGGAAGTTCCAACTAGCCAGCGCTAGTGGCTCCTATTCGGCCGAAGCCGCCGGTGGCGCGCTGAGAAAATCAGGTCTACTTCCCGAGAATGAAGAAGACAATCAGCTGGGCACCTCTAATTTTATTTTTGGATGGCCAATATCATGGATGACTCGGTTGCTCACACGCCCGGCCGCGATTACAGCGATGAATTCCCGCTCGATCCTGGTCTGATTTACCTCAATCACGCGGCGCTGTCGCCTTGGCCGCGCCGAACCGCCATGGCCGTGCAGAAGTTTGCCGAGGAGAACCTGCGCCATGGCGCGCAGCATTATCCGCGCTGGCTGGAGACCGAGGCCCGTTTGCGCGAGCAGTGCCGCGACCTGCTCAACGCGCCTGCAGCGGAAGACATCGCGCTGCTTAAGAGCACATCCGAGGCGCTGTCAGTGGTCGCGCATGGCCTGGCGTGGCAGGCTGGGGACAATGTGGTCATCAGCGATCAGGAATTCCCGTCCAATCGCATTGTTTGGCAATCCCTGCAGGATGATGGCGTCGAAACCCGCCGCGTTGATTTGACGTGCGGTGCGTCGCCGGAACAGGCTCTTGCCGCCTGCATGGATGCGCGCACCCGCCTGTTGGCGGTCAGCTCGGTGCAATACGCCAGCGGGCTGCGGCTGGATCTGGATCAACTGGGTACTCTTTGCCGCAAGCGCGGCGTGCTGTTCTGCGTCGATGCCATCCAGAGCCTGGGGGCACTGCCTTTGGATGTCCAGGCCTGCGGCGCAGATTTCGTCATGGCCGACGGACACAAGTGGCTGCTCGGGCCAGAAGGGTGTGCGGTGTTCTACGTTCGGCCACAGGTTCGGGAGAGGCTGAAACTCAGACAGTTTGGCTGGCACATGGTGGAGGATCACCTGGATTTCTCGCGCCAGGATTGGGAGGTGGCCGCGGGCGCCCGCCGCTTCGAATGCGGCAGTCCGAACATGCTGGGCATCCATGCCCTGAGCGCGAGCCTTGCGCTGCTGGCCGAGGTGGGGATGGATGAGGTCGCGGCGCGCGTGCTTTCGAACAGCGCCTATTTGATCGAGGCGCTGAGCAAGCTGTCCGGTATTGAGATACTCACCTCGCCGCAGCCGGGGCGTTACGCGGGTATCGTCACATTCCGTCACAAACGTGTCGACCCTGCGGATTTGCATCGCCGGCTCCTCGCACGCAAGGTGATCTGCGCCCAGCGCGGCAGCGGCGCGCGTTTTTCACCACACTTCTATATCACGCAGACGCAACTGGAAGCGGCGGTCGCCGTGGTGGAAGAGGAGACCCGGACAGGCTGACAGCCGGATTGCTCGGCACATGTTATTGCCGGGAGCTGCCTTCATGACACATCCTCAGCCAGTCTGAACCCCTGAAATTGCCAGCGTTCGTGGGGATAGAAGAAATTCCGGTAGCTGGCGCGGATATGATCGGCGGGGGTGACGCAGGAACCTCCGCGCAAAACCATCTGGCTGCACATGAACTTGCCGTTGTATTCCCCAAGCGCGCCCGCGGCGTGGCGGAAACCCGGATAGGGCTGATAGGGCGAGGCGGTGTGCTCCCACACGTCACCGTATAGCTGAAGCAGGCCATCGCCCTGCTTGGCGGCCACGGGTTGCAGGTAACCGCTGTCGCGCAGGTTGCCTGCGACGGCCAGTCCACGCGCTGCAACTTCCCACTCCGCTTCGGTGGGCAGGCGTTTACCCGCCCAGGCGGCGTAGGCTTCTGCTTCGTAGTAGCTCACGTGGCAGACAGGTTCTTCGAGGTTCAGCGAGCGCGGTCCGCCGAGAGTGAACTGCCACCATTCCCCGCCAACCGATTCCCAGTACAGCGGCGTGGACCAATGCAGGCGTTTCACCGTCGCCCAACCGTCCGCAAGCCATAACCCGGGTTGGTCATATCCGCCGTCCTCCATGAAGGCCAGATACTCACCGTTAGTCACGGGTCGCGAGGCAAGTCGGAAACGATTCAGATAGGTTCGGTGGCAGGGCTTTTCATTGTCGTAAGCAAAGCCGCCGCCTCGATGTCCGATCTCGTGGACCCCGCCAGGAAATTCCAGCCAGCGCATGGACGGTGCCGATCGCTTCGGTATGTCGGGTAGATCGTTGCGGTAGGCGGGTCGCAGCGGGTTGGCGCTGAGATTGAGCTTGATGTCGGTCAGCAGCAATTCCTGATGCTGCTGTTCGTGGTTGAGGCCGATCTCCAGACGTTGCTTCACGGCCGGCCACACGTCCTCGCTGGCGCTGTGCAACAGCGTCAACATGTGTTCGTCCACATGCGCCCGGTAGCGAACGATTTCCTCGACGCTCGGGCGCGACAGGAATCCCCGTTCCTCCCGTGGCTGAAAATGTCCGATCTGCTCGTAATAGGAATTAAACAGATACCGATACAAGGGATGGAATTCCGGGTAGCTCGCGAGATATTCCTTCAGCAGGAAGGTCTCGAAAAACCAGCTCACATGGGCCAGGTGCCACTTGGCCGGGCTGGCTTCGGGTGCTGTCTGGATCACGTAATCCTCGGGAGATAGCGGCGCGCAGAGTTCCTCGCTGCGCTTTCGCACGCTCTGGTAGGCGTCCGCCCAAGTGCTTCGCTGTTCTTCCGGCAATGCTGAAGTTGAATGGGTTAGGGCCATGGCTCCTCTTTCATCTATTGGATTTGAACAACACTCGCGTGCTTTGTTGCATCGCGCGTGGCGATAGTCATTTTCCGGAATGTTTTTACTCAGCCTAGATAATGTGATGGGGTGGCGCAACTTCACTAAGACGGATGTTTAGGTGGCAGCTATGCGCTGCGGAACGGACGCTCGCCGATCATGCCATGACCGTCTCTTCCGGGTCGGTTTGAGTCAGCCCCGATCGGTTAAAGGCCCCAAGTCGACAGAAGCTTGAAGCCCGCCACCTGTCAACTGACTTCAACGAACTCCAGCGTGTTCGCATCCGGGTCCCGGCAGAACAGCGCCGCCCGCCCCGACTGGCTGGCGGTGTAGCGCACCCCTGCCGCATCGAGCCGGCTTTTCAGCGCGGCTATATCCCTGACCGCCAGCGCGATGTGGCGGTCGCGGCCGCCGTGCTCGGGGCGGGTCGATCCCGCATCGGGATTGGGCAACTGCATCAGGTGCAGCTGCTGGCCGCCGCCGAGTTCGTACCACTCGCCGGGATAAGGCAGGTCGGGGCGATTCGGGAACACCTTCAGCCCCAGCACCGCTTCGTAGAAGACCCTGGCTCGATCGAGATCGGAAACCAGCAGGCCGGCGTGGTGCAGCGCGCAAATATCAGGCATGGGGGTTCTCTTTCGCCTGGTCGTCTTCCATGTGACCGGAGAACAGGCTGGCGGCGACGATCATGATGGCGCCCGCCCACTCCTGCAGCCCCATGCGTTCCATCGACAGGAAGTAGGCCGTGACTGCCGCCACCACCAGTTCGAACAGGAAGATGACGATGGCCTGGTTGGCCGGGACGCGGGCGAGGCCGTACTGCACCGCGTACGTCATGCTGCCGATGGCGAGACCCACGCCCAGCAGGAGCAGCCAGACGCCCCACCCCGCCTGTTCGATGAAGTCGAGCTCGCCGGGATAGCGCCACAGCCCGATCACCGTCAGCACCACCACCCCGGCCCAGATCGACACCGACTTGGCGCCTTCGGTGACGCCGCCGAGGTGGCGGCTGATGACGTTGCTGAGCGCGAACATCACCCCGGCCGACAGCGCCAGCCACTCGGCACGGTTGGTCGGCAACGGCAGGTCGCCGCCGGGCCGCCACAGCATGACCATCGCGCCACCCGCCGCCAGAACCATCACCGCCCAGCCGGCGCGGTTGAGCTTTTCATGCAGCAGGATTCGCGCGAACACCACGGTCCACAGCGGCGACAGAAAAAACAGCAGCAGCACGCGCACCACCTCGCCCTGCAGCATGGCCAGCACGTAGGCCAGATTGGTCCAGCCCGCCGCAATTCCCAGCGCGATCAGCCACATCCAGCGGCTGCGCGCCCGCTGCAACTTGCGTCCGTGCAGCCAGCCGAGCGCGAGCAGCGGCACGGCATAGGTGAAGAGGCTCGATGCAATCCCGCCGACGCCGGCTTCGTTGAGCAGGCGGTAGGGATACCACATCATCCCCCACAGGGTGGCGGCATAAATCAGACTACCGATGGCAAGGGTGCGCTGCAGAGAAATCGGCGGCATGGGGCTTTATAATGCGTGGCTTTAGTTAAATTCCGTTGCGATGAATCCGCGTCTCGAACAGCTCCACCCCTATCCGTTCCAGAAACTGCGCGAGCTGTTCGCGGGGGTGACGCCGAATCCGGATCTCGCGCCGGTCAACCTGTCGATCGGCGAACCGAAACACCCGACGCCGCAGTTCATCAAGGATGCGCTGGTCGCCGGCCTCGGCGGGCTTTCGAATTATCCCATCACTCAGGGCTCGGATGCGCTGCGCGAGTCGATTGCCGCGTGGGCCGGGCGCCGCTACGGGGTGAAGCTCGACCCGGCGACCGAGGTGCTGCCGGTCAACGGCTCGCGCGAAGCGCTGTTCGCCTTCGCCCAGGCCAGTGTCGATTCGAGCCGTCACGGCCGCCGCGTCATCATTTCGCCCAACCCGTTCTACCAGATCTACGAAGGCGCGGCGCTCCTGGCCGGCGCCCGCCCCTTCTTCCTCAACACCCTGCCGGACAATGACTTCAAGATGGACTGGTCGAAGGTGCCGGAAGACCTGTGGGGAGAAGTGAATTTGGTTTATACCTGCTCGCCCGGCAACCCCACCGGCAAGGTGATGTCGCTGGCCGACTGGAAGGAACTGTTCGACCTCTCCGATCGGCACGGCTTTGTCATCGCGGCCGACGAGTGCTATTCGGAAATCTACTTTGAAGAGGGCAAGCCGCCGCTGGGCGCGCTCACCGCAGCGCAGCAGCTCGGCCGCGGCTTCAGAAACCTGATTGTGTTCAACTCGCTGTCCAAGCGTTCCAACGTGCCGGGCATGCGCTCCGGCATGGTGGCGGGCGATGCCGCGCTCATCAAGCAATTTCTGCTGTACCGCACCTATCACGGCAGCGCGATGAGCCCGGTGGTGCAAACCGCCAGCATCGCGGCATGGAACGACGAGGCGCACGTGATCGAAAACCGCCGCCAGTACGCCGAAAAGTTCGCCGCGGTGATGCCGCTGTTGAAGGACGTGCTGCCTTTCGACCCCCCCGACGCCGCCTTTTATCTGTGGGCGCGGGTGCCGGGCGGCGACGATGCCGCGTTCGCGCGTGGCCTGTATGAAACGCAGCATGTGACCGTGCTGCCCGGCAGCTTCCTCGCGCGCGACGCCGCCGGCGTCAATCCCGGCCGGGATTTCGTCCGCATCGCGCTGGTCGACAACCTGGACGCCTGCGTCGAGGCCGCCCGGCGCATCGTCCGCTTCGTGGGCGAGGCTGCATGAAACCCACCAATTACCGCCCCATTCGTTAAACATCCCCTACCCAACAAAAAGGAAACCCTCATGCAAGACCTGCAAAAAATCATCGAAGACGCTTTCGAGCGCCGTGCCGAGATCACTCCACGCAATGTCGAACCCCAGGTCAAGGACGCGGTCATGGCCGTGATCGATCTGCTCGACATGGGCGAACTGCGTGTGGCCGAGCGCAGCCAGGATCCAAACGATGGTGGCCAGAACTGGATCACTCACCAGTGGTTGAAAAAGGCCGTGCTGCTGTCGTTTCGCCTGGAAGACAATGCGTTCATCAAGGGCGGCTTCACCAACTACTACGACAAGGTGCCAAGCAAGTTCGCCGACTTCAACTCCAGGGATTTCCGCGAAGGCGGTTTCCGCGTAGTACCGCCGGCGGCCGTGCGCAAGGGTTCCTACATCGCCAGGAACGTCGTACTGATGCCAAGCTACGTCAACATCGGCGCCTACGTCGGCGAAGGCACCATGGTGGACACCTGGGCCACCGTCGGCTCCTGCGCGCAGATCGGCAGGAACGTGCACCTGTCCGGCGGCGTCGGCATCGGCGGCGTACTCGAGCCGGTGCAGGCCAACCCCACCATCATCGGCGACAACTGCTTCGTCGGTGCGCGTTCCGAAGTGGTCGAGGGCGTGATCGTCGAGGACAACAGCGTGATCTCGATGGGCGTCTACATCGGCCAGTCGACCAAAATCTACGACCGCGAGACCGGCGAAGTCACCTATGGCCGCATTCCCTCCGGCTCGGTGGTGGTGTCCGGCAACTTGCCGTCCAAGGATGGCAGCTATAGTCTGTATTGTGCGGTGATCGTGAAGAAGGTCGACGCGAAGACGCTGTCCAAGGTCGGCATCAACGAACTGCTACGCGGAATTTGATTCCGGCCTTGGGAAAACGCTGATTAATTCGATATGGCCGTCATTGCGCAGCGAAGCAATCCAGCGTATTGATCAAGCGGGCATTTCTGGTTTGCCGCGTTGCGCGCGGCATGACAAGGGAATGGACTTGTCCGGCCCGATCACATGATCTGCTTCAAGGAGTCGCCATGAAGAAATACCCGCTCATCTCCACCGCCCTGCTCGCCGCCAGCCTGGTCGCCTGCCAGGCCAACCCGGTGTCCGGCCGCCAGCAACTGGTGCTGGTGTCCGAGGAACAAACGCAGGCCTCGTCGGCCGAGGCTTACACGGAAACGCTTAGCGAGGCGCAGAAGAAAGGCAAGCTCAGCACCGACGCGGCGCTGAACAGCCGCGTCAAGCGCATCACCGACCGCCTGATCGTGCAGGCCGGCAACATGTATGCACCCAGCCGCGAGTGGAAATGGTCGGTCGCGGTGATCGACGAACCCACGCTCAACGCCTGGTGCATGCCCGGCGGCAAGATGGCGATCTATACCGGCATCATCCACAAGCTGAAACTCACCGACGACGAAATCGCTCAGATCATGGGCCACGAAATCGCCCACGCTCTGCTGGGGCATGGACGCGAGCGCATGTCGCGCGCCATCGCCATGCAGGGCGGCATGCAGATCGGCTCCATCCTCGCCGGTCGCGACCTCAGCGGCCTGGCGCCGGTGGCCGACCTCGCGCTGACCCTGCCCCACAGCCGCGCCAGCGAATCCGAAGCCGACCGCTACGGCATCGAACTCGCCGCCCGCGCCGGATTCGACCCGCGCGCCGCGGTGCGTCTGTGGGAAAAAATGGAGGCCGCCAGCGGCGACGGACCGCCGCAGTTCCTCAGCACCCACCCCGCCTCCGGCAATCGCATCCAGGCGCTCAGCGCGCTGGTGCCGCAAATGATGCCGATTTACGAGAAAGCACGTTGATGAACATGGACCTCACTCCCGCCACAGACGAAAAAATTGCAGGCCTCAAAACCCTGACCATGGTGATTTATGCGCTGTACGCCGTCTCGCTGTTTATCGGCGTCACCGCCATCGTCGCCATCGTGCTGAACTACATCAAGCGCGAGGACGCCCAGGGCACCTGGCTGGAAAGCCACTTCAGCTGGCAGATCAGGACCTTCTGGTGGGGCCTGCTGTGGCTGGTCGTCGGCGCAATCACCTGGATCATCCTGATCGGCTGGCTCGTCTGGGGCGTGGCCAGCATCTGGTTCATCTACCGTATCGCCAAGGGCTGGCTCAACCTCAATGACAACAAGCCGATGCCGCTTCAATAGCGGCGCGACATCCCGTTGCTGCCGGTTCGGATGATCCCGGCACGACGGATTGCGGGTGCGGGCCGCCTGTTCGCCTGCATCCTTGCAGGCCTCAGCCTTCCGGCCCTGGCAGGCGGCCTGCCGCCGCTTGCTCACAGCGTGACGGGCGGCTACACCGAATACACCATTCAGTCCGGGGACTTCCTGATCGCCATCGGCGCCCGCTTTGGCGTGGCCGCCACGCTCCTGGCCCTGCAGAACGCCATTCCCTACGATGCCATCATCTACCCCGGTCAGCGCCTCTATATCCACAACCCCCACATCGTCCCGGCGGCGCTCGACGATGGCATTCTCATCAACCTCCCGCAGCGCATGCTGTTCCACTTCAGCCAAGGCAAGCTGCGCGTGGCCAATCCGGTCGGTCTGGGCAAGCCCAGCTGGCCCACACCGCAAGGCGAGTTCAGGATCGTCTCAAGAGTGAAGAACAAGCCCTGGCTGGTGCCGAAATCCATCCAGGAAGAAATGCGCCGCGAGGGAAAAGTCGTTCTGCAGGAAGTGCCGCCCGGCCCGGACAACCCCCTGGGCGAATACTGGCTCGGGCTCAACCTGTGGGGCTACGGTATCCACAGTACCATCGCCCCTGCAAGCATCTATCAGTTCTGCAGCCATGGCTGCATCCGCCTCCATCCTGACGATATCGCCGAACTATTCGAGCAGGTGCGAGTCGGTACTCCGGGCCGCCTGATTTATCAGCCGGTGCTGCTGGCAGTGGTCGAAGACGGCCGCATCCTGCTCGAAGTCCATCGGGACATCTACAACAAGGGCATCGACCCGGCGCAGATCGTGCGCGACATGGCCGAAGCCAATGGCTTGTACCATGCTGTCGACTGGATCGCGGTGGACGCGGTCATTGCGGCGCAGGACGGCCTTGCCCGCGAAGTGGGCCGCCTCGCGCCTTATGATTTGAAAGGAAATCCATGAAGCACATGATCAGCCGACGCAAATTCCTCAAGCTGGGCATGCTGGCCGCCGCCCTGCCGGGCGCCGCATTCGCCGGCCAGGGACTGTCCGAACCCGAACGCCGGCTCGGCTTCCTCAACCTGCACACCGGGGAAAAGGCCGACCTGCCCTACTGGATCCAGGGCGATTACGTGCCGGAATCGCTGGTGGAAATCAACCGCGTCCTGCGCGACCACCGCACCGGCGAGGTCGCCGTCATCGATACGCAGTTGCTGGACCTGCTGCATCGCGTCAATGGCGCACTCGGCGCTTCCCGGCCATTCCAGGTCATTTCCGGCTACCGTTCGCCGGCCACTAACCGGATGCTGGCCGGAAACAGTTCAGGCGTCGCCAAGCGCAGCCTGCATATGGAGGGCAAGGCCATCGACATCCGCCTGCCCGGCGTCCCGCTGGCCGACCTGCGCCGGACCGGACTCATGCTGAAAGGCGGCGGCGTGGGCTATTACCCGGGCTCCGACTTCGTGCACCTGGACGTCGGGCGCGTGCGGACCTGGGGCGGCTAGCAGCGCCGGCTCAACCTCTCCCCGTAAAGCCCGGTTCGCGGCCTGCCTTTTGAAGCAGGCCGTCCCCCGACGCACCTTTCCGCTTTTCGCGATTCCCGCCGTACGGAACAGCCGCCAGCGAAGCGACTATATTTAAACTGGTGGTGTCCGGTTACCGCGTGGATACCGCGGCGCAGGGGCACAAGGGCGCTCCGCATGCGGGCCCGGCCCGTTCGCCCCATGCCCCTCATCTTTCAACGATAGAGGACGAAAACATGGCTAGACAGGCAGGCAAACCCGCCAACCCGAAAGGCGCTTCGGAAACAACCTTTTGGCAAGGCGCCTTCGACCTCGATCAGCGCGAGGCGATGATTCGCGATGCCGCCTACTACCATTACGCAAAGCGCGGCCACGCCCCCGTGCATGGCTTTGACGACTGGCTTGCGGCCGAAGCCGAAATCGAGCGTCGGATGGCCGAGTCTCCCGAATTCCCGCCGGACGCCCCTTGCTCGGCGCCAGGTCGGAACGCTGCATTTCCTGCCATGAGCCAAAAGAGATCGGGCGTCTGACAACAGCAGGCCTGCCCGTCGTGAAGCCGCTTACCTCCGTGCCTTTCCATCAGAAGCTGACCAGCCAGGACTG
>DATKUP010000148.1:0-124424 GCA_035530575.1 Thiobacillus sp.
GATCATCATCCGGGACATCTTCCTCAAGGGCAGCGGCCTGGAAATCCTGTGGCCCCAGTTCGCCGCCCTGGCAGTGCTCGGCACGGTGCTGCTGCTGGTGAGTTCGCTTCGCTTCCAGAAACGGATGGTCTGAGATGAACACGCTGCGCAAGCTCGCCTATCCCTTTTTTTCTTCAGCCTGCCTGGCGCTTGCCACAAGCGGCGCGCAAGCGGCGAGTCCCGTGATCCTTCATAAAATCATGGAAGATCTGGGCAGGAACATGCAGGCCATTACCGACGGCATTTCGCGCGAGGACTGGATCCTGGTGGAAAAAAACGCTGCGCAGATTATCGACCAGCCGCAACCCCCTCTGAACGAAAAGGTAAGCCTGCTCGGCTTCATGGGCACTCAAATGTGGAAATTCAAGACCTACGAAGGTAAGAAAGTCGATGCCGCGCTGATGCTGGGCAAGGCGGCAAAAGCCAAGGATGGCCCGCGCGTCATCCTGGCATTTCAGAAACTTCAGACCAGTTGCTACAACTGCCACAGCGAATTCCGCAAGCCCTTGGTGGAGTATTTTTCCGGCAGTAAAAACGCCGTGCAGTGATCGGCATTCACCTCAACAACCCAGGAGATATTTGATGAACCCTTCTACACAACCGCGCGGCATTCGTGTCTGGGCAATTTCCCTGCTTGCGGTCGCATTCGGCCTGCTGACCCTCATGGAGGGCGGCACCATCCTGTTCGGCGGTGACGCGGCGCGCGCTGCGGCTGGAAACTATGTGCCATTCGTGCTGTGGTTCAATTTTCTGGCGGGCTTTGCCTATGTTATTGCCGGCGCCGGGCTGTGGCTGATGCAGCGCTGGGCGGTATGGCTGGCCGTTGCCATCGCCGCGGCAACGGCGTTCACCTTTGCGGCTTTCGGCGTGTATGTTTATTTCGGCGGCGCCTTCGAACCGCGCACGATGATCGCCATGACGCTGCGGACGCTGGTGTGGGTGACGATCGCGGCCATTGCCTGGCGCGGGCTGCCACGTGTAAAGCCGGCCAGACCATAAGGAAGCAAGCAATGAATTTGCATACGCGCTTCACCACTGTCCGCTGGACGTGCCTGGCATTGGCTGCCAGTGCCAGGCCGTCGCTGGCGTTGCCCGATACTGACCCGGCGCCAGCGCATACCAGATCATCCCCCATGGCGTCGACGAACTCGTCGAAGGCCACTACATTCAGACGCCGCAGGAAATGCTTGCGGACGTGCGCCGATTCGATGCCATCAATGAGCCTGAAAACCGCAGTTGACCGCTCATCGCCTTCAGGAATTCCACATGAATGCTTGCTTTAGAACCGTCGATCACGTTCACCTGTTGGGTGAGCACGCGTCCAGCTGCGGTTTCCAGGATCAAGAAAGGCAGGGGCTGCTCGATCGCCTGGCGGTGGCCCCGAATCAGACGATGAAAATAGACGGAAGGACATCATGAAAATCACTTTTTACGGCGCGGCCCGCGAGGTCACGGGTTCGTGTTATTTGATCGAGACCGGTGCAGTTCGCTTCCTGGTGGACTGCGGCATGTTTCAGGGCGGGCGCGAGGCCCCGGCGCGCAACCGCCGGCCGTTCGACTTCGACCCGCGAGCGCTCGATTTTGTGCTGCTCACGCATGCGCATATCGATCACAGCGGCCTGTTGCCGAAGCTCATGCTTGAAGGATTCACCGGTCCGATTCATGCCACCGGGGCCACCGCCGACCTGCTCGCGGTGATGCTGCCGGACAGCGGCCACATCCAGGAGGTCGAGGCTGAGCGCGCCTTGCGTAAACAAAAATCCTCCAGGCGAGCCGGGGTTGCGGCGACGCCGATCTATACCGTGCAGGACGCCATGGACTGCCTGGAACAGCTGAGTCCGCTCGTCTATGACCAGTGGATGGAGCCGCACGCCGACATCCGCTGCCGCTTTCACGACGCCGGGCACATCCTCGGCTCGGCGATTATCGAGATTCAGGTCACGGAGGGCGGCAAGACCACGACCCTGGTGTTTTCCGGCGATCTCGGCCAGCCGGGGCGGCCGATTCTGCGCGACCCGGCCGTGATCGAGGCGGCGGACGTGCTGTTCATCGAGTCGACCTACGGCAACCGCATGCACAAGGACCTGCCGGCGACCCTGGAGGAGCTTGCCCAGGTGATCGAGCGCACGCTGCGGGTCAAGCACGGCAATGTCATCATTCCTGCGTTTGCCGTCGGACGCACGCAGGAAGTCATTTATTACCTGCATCAGTTGGTACGCCAGGGGCGTCTGCGCGATCTCGATATCTTCGTGGATTCACCCATGGCCACGGCCGCAACCCGAATCACCATGCAGCATATGGCGCTGTTCGACGATGAAGCGCGGCACCTCGCCGACTGGCGCTCATCAGCGGGCAGCAGCCTGCCGAATCTGCACTTCATCGGCAGCGTGGACGAGTCCATGGCCCTCAACCAGATTCGCTCCGGGGCCATCATTATTTCCGCGAGTGGCATGTGCGATGCAGGCCGCATCAAGCATCACCTGCGTCACAACCTGGGACGCGCCGAGTGTAGCGTACTGATCACCGGCTTCCAGGCGCAGGGCACGCTCGGCCGGCGGCTGGTGGATGGCGTAAAGCGGGTGCGCATCTTCGGCCAGGACATTCCGGTGCGCGCCCCGATTCACACCCTGGGCGGTTTCTCGGCACATGCCGATCAGCGGGCGCTGCTCGACTGGGCCGGCGGTTTCCGGCGACCCCCGCGCCAGACGTTCGTGGTGCACGGGGAAGAAGCTGCGGCACTCGCGTTCGCCGAGCGCCTGCGAA
Source organism: Thiobacillus sp. (assembly GCA_035530575.1). Lineage (GTDB taxonomy): Bacteria > Pseudomonadota > Gammaproteobacteria > Burkholderiales > Thiobacillaceae > Thiobacillus. Next base: position 2,803 of record DATKUP010000148.1, read on the forward strand.
CCGACAACGGCTGGACGGTGACAGTGCCCGAGCCCGGCCAGAGCGTGACGTTGTAAGTACCAGCAGTGCTGTCACCAACCTTTATTAACGTGTCCGACAAGGAGAGCAACATGCAAGGCAAGAAAAATATCGCGACAGGTTTCCTGTTTCTCGCCGGTTTCATGGTTTACGGTTTTGTCCTGATCTACCTGCGTGATTTTGCACCCGGCAAGGAGGCGTGGATCGCCGACTATGCAGTGGGCAAGCATTTTGAATCGCGCCTGGCGCACGTGCACGGCAACCTGTTCGCCTTCATCAACATCGTCGTGGGCTACCTGTTGCTGCGCCTTCCCATCGGGTCGGCTTCCGCGAAAGGCATCTCGTGGCTGACGCTGGCCGGCATGCTGATGCCGCTCGGGATACTTTCCGAGGTGGTGTTCGGCCTGCCGCCGGTGCTGGTCCTCGTCGGTGGCATCTCGATGGTGGCGGCGATGATCTGGTTTGGCGTGGTGGCGACCAGGCTGCGCCTGGACGGTGGTGGAGGACGGTCATGAGTACAGAACGAGATCCTACCGCTGTGAGCGACACGGTTGCCGATAGCGAACGCGATGCACTGGTTCGGGCAATCAACGAGAGCCCTTCCTATCGGCTTGCCTATGAAGATCCGGATTTCCTGACCAGCGACGATCTGCGGCCGGTGCGGCTGCAGCTGGAACTGTTGAAGCCCGAGCGCTACCTGCGCCAGCACAATATCCATTCCACCATCGTCGTGTTCGGCAGCGCCCGCCTGCAATCGCCGGCGCAGGCACAGGCGCAGCTGAAAGCGCTGGAACAGGGCGCCGGCGGGCAGTCCGGCGACCCGGCGCTGCAGGCAGAAATCGCACGGGCCCGCAAGCAGCTGGAATACGCGCGCTACTACGATGAAGCGCGACGTTTCGCCGATATTGTCTCGCGCCGTTTTCAGCAGCAGCAGCGCCGCGATTTCGTGGTCGTGACCGGTGGCGGGCCGGGGATCATGGAGGCGGCCAATCGCGGGGCCTACGAGGCCGGCGCGCACAGCATCGGCCTCAACATCACGCTGCCGCACGAGCAGGCGCCCAACCCGTTCATCAGCCCGGAGCTGTGTTTCCAGTTCCGCTACTTCGGCCTGCGCAAGATGCATTTTCTGTTGCGGGCCAAGGCGCTGGTGGCCTTTCCCGGCGGCTACGGCACGCTCGACGAGCTTTTCGAGACACTGACGCTGGTGCAGACGGGCAAGGTCGATCGGATGCCGATCGTTCTGGTCGGCGAGCGGTTCTGGCGGCGGGCGATCGACTTCGAATTCCTGGTGGAAGAGGGGCTGATCAGCCGACATGATCTCGATCTCTTCACGATCGTGGACATCGCGGACGATGCGGTTGCCGTGCTGCAGGATTTCTACAAGGGCGTACCGCCTGCCTAGGCATTAGGAACACAGTGAGGTAATCGACATGAGAATTCGTCTACAGGCCCTGTTGGCCGTGTTTCTTCTGGCGATATGCGGCACGGCCGCATCCGGTGAGATTGCCGATCGTTTCAGACAGGTGAGTGATGCGGTCGTCATCATCGAAACCCAGCAGACAATGCTCCTGACGGACAGCCGCGGGCTGCGGCAGACGAGTGCCGGGAACATCGGATCGGGCGTTCTGATCTCGCCCGACGGCAAGATCATGACAGCGGCACACCTGGTGCAGGCAGCGAGCGTGATCAAGGTGAAATTCAAGGGCGGACAGGTGATCGATGCGCATGTCGTCGCCTCCGCGCCCCTGGCCGACGTCGCCTTGCTTCAACTCGAGCATGTCCCGAAAAACGCCGTCGTAGCAAGGCTCGGCGACTCGAGCAGGACAAGCATCGGCGACCAGGTGTTTGTCGTGGGCGCGCCTTACGGGATCGCGCATACCCTTACGGTTGGTTATCTCAGCGCACGACACAGGCAGAGCGTGGTGATGGGCGGATTCGAGACCGGGGAGCTTTTTCAAACCGATGCGGCCGTGAATCAGGGCAATTCCGGCGGGCCCATGTTCAACATGGCGGGCGAGGTGATCGGGATCGTCAGCCACATCCTCTCGAAGTCCGGCGGTTTCGAGGGCCTGGGATTCGCGGTGACCTCGGACACGGCAAAGCAACTGCTGCTCGAGGAGCACGCCTTCTGGACCGGCTTCGAAGGGAGTGCACTCGCCGGGCCGCTGGCCGGAATTTTCAACCTGCCGCAGCCGTTCGGCGTGTTGGTTGAACAGGTTGCCGACAACTCGCCGGCGTCACGCCTCGGGCTACGCCCCGGCGCGGTGCAGGCACGCATCGGCGCACAGGAATTCCTGCTGGGCGGCGACATTATCTTGTCGGTTATGGATATTCCCCTGACGCAGAGCGATGAAACCTACCGGCAGATTCAGGCGCAACTCCGTTGCGTGGATCCCGGTGGGACGATCACCGCCAGCGTCCTTCGGATGGGCGAGGTTCTGCAACTAAGCGCTCCCTGCCTGGCAGGGCAGTGATGCGGGCTGCTGTGGTTTGTTGCAGCGCGGTTTCAACAGGCGACCGGTTAATCATGTTAATCATGATGCGATCCGGCGGTCATCAATCCACCCATGCCTGCATGGGACGGGCTGGCATGGAGCATAAGAAATCATGGATCGCTGGAGAGTAATCGAGGGCGCCCCCTTTCCTTTCGGAGCAAGCTGGGTCGAATCCGGGAAGGCGTACAATTTTTCCCTGTACTCGAAGTCCGCGACGCGGGTCATCCTGCTGCTGTATTCGGAAAATGACCCGCTCCAACCTCTTCACCGGCTCCCGCTCGACCATCTCAGGAACAAGACCGGACGCATCTGGCATTGCCGGATTCCCGCTTCCGAGATCCAGGGGGCAGCTTATTACGCCTATATCGTCGAGGGGCCGGTTGACCAGGCTTCCGGCCATCGGTTCGACCCCCAAAAAATCCTGCTGGACCCGTATTCGCCGGCGATATTCTTTCCGTCAGCCTTCAGCCGGGAAGCCGCGAGACATCCCGGTTCGAATGCCGGCAAGGCCCCGCTGGGTGTCCTCCGTGGCGATCACCCCCCGTTCGACTGGCGCGGGGACTGTCGGCCGGTCCATACCTCGGATACCGTGATTTATGAGCTGCAGGTAAAAGGGTTTACCCGGCGGGCAAACGCCGGGGTCAGCGTGGAACGGTGCGGCACTTTCGCGGGCCTGATCGACAAAATTCCCTACCTCAATGAGCTGGGTGTCACGGTCGTCGAACTGCTGCCGGTGCAGCAGTTCGATCCCCAGGAAGGTAATTACTGGGGCTACATGTCGCTCGCCTTTTTCGCCCCGCACCATGCCTACAGCAGCCGACAGGATCTGGGCGGAGTGGTCGATGAATTCAAGGAGATGGTCAGGGCCTTTCATGCGGCCGACATCGAGGTGATTCTGGATGTGGCCTACAGCCATACGACGGAAATGGACGAAACCGGGCCGACTTACAGCTTCCGGGGCATCGATAACACCTCCTACTATCTGCTTGAAGCCGACCGCAAACGCTATCGCAACGATGCGGGCACCGGGAACGTGCTTGACTGCGCCAACCGCTACGTCCGGAAGATGATCCTCGACAGCCTCCGTTACTGGGTGACCGAGATGCATGTCGACGGATTCCGCTTCGACCTGGCCTCAATCTTCACGCGGCGCAGCGACGGCTCCGTCAACCTCGATGACCCTCCGATCATCTTCGAAATCATGGCCGACCCCATCCTGGCCGACAGACGGCTCATTGCCGAGGCGTGGGATCTTTCCAGTTATCAGCTGGGCCGGAGTTTCCCGGGCATCACGTGGTCGCAGTGGAACGGGAAGTTTCGGGACGACGTGAGGTCGTTTATGCGCGGCGACGCCGGCAAGGTCAATGCCCTGATGACGCGGCTCTACGGGAGCGACGATCTTTTCCCCGACACGCTCTTCGAGGCCTGTCATGCCTACCAAAGTGTGAATTTTGTGACAGCGCACGATGGCTTCTGCCTCTATGATCTGGTGTCCTATAACGCCAAGCACAACGAGGCCAACGGCCATCGCAATACGGATGGAAGCGATTACAACCTGAGCTGGAACTGCGGCTGGGAAGGCGATGGCGATGTTCCGCCGGAGGTGCTCGCATTGCGCACGCGCCAAGTCAAGAATTTCTGCTGCCTCCTGTTTCTTGCCAACGGTACGCCGATGTTCTGCGCCGGCGATGAGTTCATGAATACCCAGCGTGGCAACAACAACCCGTACAACCAGGACAATGAAACCACTTGGCTGGACTGGGATCTGCTACAGCGCAATCGCGAGGTTTTCCGGTTTTTCAAGGGGATGATCGCGTTTCGCAAGGCCCATCCGTCGCTTGGCCGAAGCCGCTTCTGGCGTGAAGACGTGCACTGGTATGGCGTCGGTTCCGAGGTCGATCGCATGGAGGCTTCCCGCAGCCTGGCATTTTTTCTGAGCGGCGCCGCGGAATACGATCAGGATCTCTATGTCATGATCAATGCGTATGACCATGATCTCGTATTCACGCTTCAGGAGGGTCGCGCGCAGGATTGGCGGCGCGTGGTGGATACCGCGCTTCCCAGTCCGGATGACATCTGTGAACCGGGTCACGAGACTGCGCTGCCAGCGGCCCGGTACACGGTGAAGGCACGGTCGATCGTGATTCTTATGCGGCCATAGCCAAGGACAAAAATGAAGCTTTTGACCGTCAACGCCGGAAGTTCTTCCATCCGCCTCGCTGCCTATGCGAGCGAGCGGCGCCTGCTCGCCACCCATCACAGCGATGCCGCACCCGCGCGGGCGCAGACCGTGCTGCGTGAGTTCATCAAGCAGCACGGCCTCGATGACATTGCGGTCGTGGCGCACCGCGTGGTGCACGGTGGCAATACGCTCGTGCGCTCGTGCGTGATCGACGCCGCAGTCGAGCGCGAGATTGAGCGGCTTTCCGTGCTCGCGCCGCTGCACAATCCGCCGGCACTTGCCTGGTTGCGCGCCTGCCGCGCGCTGCTGGGCGCGCGTGTCCCGCAGGTGGCGGTGTTCGATACGGCGTTCTATGCGCACCTGCCCGAGGTCGCCGCAACCTATGCGCTGCCACGAGCGCTCAATGCGCGCCTTGGGCTACGTCGCTTCGGCTTCCACGGGCTGGCGCACGAGGCGATGTGGCGGCGCTGGTGCGCGCTGCGGCCGGATATCGCGGATCGTGGGTGCGTGATCTCGCTCCAGCTCGGCGCCGGCTGCTCGATCACCGCGGTGCGCGACGGTCGGGCGGTCGACACCTCCATGGGCTTCTCCCCGCTTGAGGGGTTGGTGATGGCAACGCGTAGCGGTGACGTCGATGCGGGATTGCTGCTTTATCTGCAAAGCGTCGAAGGCATGTCGCCCGAGCAGCTCGGAAGGCTGCTCAACGAGGCGTCCGGCCTGCTTGGACTTTCCGGCATCAGCGGCGATATGCGTACCCTGCTCGAGTCGAGCGATCCGGCCGCGCGCTTGGCCGTGGAGGCTTACGCCTACCGTGCGCGCAAGTACATCGGCGCTTATTTGGCGGCACTGGGTGGCGCCGATGCCATCGTATTCGGCGGTGGCGTGGGTGAGCACGCCCCGACGGTGCGTGCGGCGGCATTGAAAAATATGGAATGGGCCGGCGTGCGCCTGGATGCCGCTGCAAATGAAACAACCGTGGCGAAGGCGGGTCGAATCAGCCGCCCCGGCAGCAAGATCGAGGTCTGGGTGCTTCCCGTGGATGAGCAACAAATCCTGGCACAGGAGGCGCTGGCGGTGATCAGCCGTCAATGAAACGCATGACAAAAGGAGAGCAAGGATGAATCTGAAAGCAAGCAACAAGCAACAAGCCCGGCCAACCGGCGCAAAGGTGGACGGACCGCTGTCCGCAACCGAGCTGCGCAGGATGAACGCCTACTGGCGCGCGGCGAACTATCTATCGGTAGGACAGATTTACCTGCTGGACAATCCGCTGCTCAGGTCGCCGCTCAGGCTCGAGCACATCAAGCCGCGGCTGATCGGCCATTGGGGTACGACGCCGGGGCTGAATTTCATCTATGTCCACCTCAACCGTGTGATCAAGGCGCACGACCTCAACATGATTTACATTGCCGGTCCTGGCCATGGCGGCCCGGGCCTGGTCGCCAACACCTGGCTGGAAGGCACCTACAGCGAGGTTTATCCCAATATTGCGCAGACCGCCGAAGGCATGAAGAAACTGTTCCGGCAGTTTTCGTTTCCCGGCGGCGTGCCGAGCCACGTGGCGCCGGAGACGCCCGGCTCGATCCATGAGGGGGGTGAACTGGGCTACTCGTTATCGCATGCCTACGGTGCGGTGTTCGACAACCCGGATTTGATCGCCGCCTGCGTGGTCGGCGATGGCGAGGCCGAAACCGGACCGCTGGCGGCTGCATGGCATTCCAACAAGTTCCTGAACCCGGCGCGCGACGGCGCGGTGCTGCCGATCCTGCATCTCAACGGTTACAAGATTGCCAACCCCACGCTGCTCGCGCGTATCCCGCACGCAGAGCTGGAGAGCCTGTTTACCGGCTACGGTTACAAGCCGTATTTCGTGGAGGGATCCGACCCGGCGCTGATGCATCAGCAGATGGCAACGATTCTGGATACGGCCATTGCCGACATTCAGGCCATCCAGCAGGACGCGCGCGCCAATGGCGTCAAGACGCGTCCTAACTGGCCGATGATCATTCTGCGCAGCCCCAAGGGATGGACCGGGCCGAAGGAAGTCGATGGCAAACAGACCGAGGGTTCGTGGCGCTCCCACCAGGTACCATTCGGCGACATGGCGAATCCGGAGCATCTCGGGCTGCTTGAGCAGTGGATGCAGAGCTATCGGCCTGAGGAACTGTTTGAGGAAAGCGGCGCGCTGAACGCCGAGCTTGCCGCGCTGGCACCGCAAGGTGCGCGGCGCATGGGTGCCAACCCACATGCCAACGGCGGCCTCCTGCTCAAGGATCTCAAATTGCCGGACATCCGCGATTATGCGCTCAAGGTGTCTATTCCCGGCGCGGTGACGGGCGAAGCAACCCGCACCATGGGCGTGTTTCTGCGCGATGTGATGAAACACAACCTCGATGCATGCAACTTTCGTGTCATGGGGCCGGACGAGACGGCATCGAACCGTCTCGGCGCGCTGTTCGAGGTGACCGAACGGACATGGGTGGCCGAACACTTGCCGCAGGATGATCATCTCGCGGCCGATGGCCGGGTGATGGAAATACTGAGCGAACATACGTGCCAGGGCTGGCTCGAGGGCTATCTCCTGACCGGCCGCCACGGACTGTTTTCCTGTTACGAGGCGTTCATCCACATCGTCGACTCGATGTTCAACCAGCATGCCAAGTGGCTCAAGGTGTGCCACGAAATTCCCTGGCGCCGCCCCATCGCCTCGCTCAATATCCTGCTGACTTCGCATGTGTGGCGGCAGGATCACAACGGCTTTTCGCATCAGGACCCGGGTTTTATCGATCACGTGGTCAACAAGAAGGCCGATATCGTCCGGGTATACCTGCCGCCGGATGCCAACACACTGCTCTGCGTCACCGAGCAGTGTCTGAAGAGCCGCGATCTGGTGAACGTCATTGTGGCCGGCAAGCAGCCGCAGCTTCAGTGGCTGGATATGGAGAGCGCGACCCGCCACTGTGCCGCCGGCATCGGCATCTGGGAATGGGCGAGCAACGACCAGGGCGGCGAACCGGACGTGGTGCTGGCGGCAGCAGGCGATGTGCCCACGCTGGAAATGCTGGCGGCCATCGACATTCTGCGCCAGCACGCACCCGAGCTGAAAATCCGCTTTATCAATGTGGTGGACCTGATGACTCTGCAGCCGAAGGAAGAGCACCCGCATGGTCTGTCGGACAAGGACTTCGATACGCTGTTTACCACCGACAAGCCGATCATCTTCGCCTATCACGGTTATCCGTGGCTGATCCATCGCCTGACCTACCGGCGGACCAACCACCAGAACCTGCATGTGCGTGGCTACAAGGAAGAAGGCACGACCACCACGCCCTTCGACATGGTGGTGTGCAACGATCTCGACCGTTTTCATCTGGTGGCGGACGTAATTGACCGCGTGCCGACGCTGGGTTACCGGGCGGCGCATCTCAAGCAGGCGATGCGCAACAAGCGCATCGAACATCGCGAGTACATCATCCGCCATGGCGAGGATATGCCCGAGGTGCAGGAATGGCAGTGGGGGGCAAGTAATACGTGACGTCACGACAAGGTGGCGTGGGGAATACCAGGAACCCGTGGTTGATTCTGCGGTTTGTCGATCAGGCAGGCCGCTTCCGGCTGCGGCTCGACACCCCACGACCCGGCTCCATTCCATACCCACTCGAGTAGTGGCGCGCCTAAAATATGAATCCACCCATAACAACAGGAGCCAAAAATGAAACCGATCAAGTGCCGTTTCGGCAGCACTGCGGCGATATTCATATGGGGCGGTCTGTTTGGCGCCGTGCAGGGATACTCCGCCCAGGCCTCTCCGCTTGCCGATCTCGAAACCTGCGCAGCCATCAAGCAGGATGCCCGGCGGCTGGCTTGCTTCGATCATTTGACCAATCAGCTTAAGCCCCCATCACAACCCACGCCGCAGGAAACGGCGCTGCAGCAAGCGGTCCCGGAAACGGGTGCGATTTCGGCATTGTCACGCCATTGGGAACTGGACGACGCGGCCAAGCAGGGCACCTTCCTGCTCAAGTCGCACGGCACCAATTATGTTCTCCCGGTCAAATACAGCGACTCGCCCAACAACACCCCGTTGCGAGGGAGTCTGCTGCAACCCGATCAAGGCCTGGATTCGGTTGAAGCCGAACTGCAATTGAGCTTCAAGGTCAAAGCGATTGAAGGCGTGTTCAGTGACCGTGCCGATTTGTGGATGGGTTTCACCGGGACGTCCTACTGGCAGGCCTACAACAGCAGCATTTCCGCTTCGTTCCGGGAGACCAATTATGAGCCCGAGGCGATGCTGGTGTTTCGAACCGACTACAGCTTGGCGGGTTTAAGAGGGCGTTTTATCAACTTGGGCTTGGTGCACCAGTCCAATGGTCGCCCGGAAGGCTTGTCGCGCAGCTGGAACCGGATTTATGCGCAGTGGGGGTTCGAGCGCGGCAATTTTGCGTTGCTGGTCAGGCCGTGGTACCGCATCCCGGAAAGCGCAGCGGATGACGACAACCCGGATATTGAGGACTATATGGGCAACGGCGATCTGCTGGCGGCCTACAAGAACGGCGGCCACACTTACTCCATATTGCTGCGCAATAACCTGGAAGGCTCATCCAATCGTGGCGCGGTGCAGGTGGACTGGAGTTTCCCGATCAATGGCCGGCTGCGGGGGTATGTCCAGTATTTCAATGGCTACGGTGAATCGCTCATCGACTACAACCACAGCCAGCAATCGCTTGGTGTCGGCGTGAGCCTGATGGACTGGATGTAGGCACGGCCATCGCATGGACACGAAACAACCTGAAACAAGCTGAAACAAGCTGTAACGGCTGCGAAAAAACCGGGCAATACTTGGGCGTCACCCTTCGTTTCAACCCAATGGAATCAAAATGGCATGCGCTTCCTCTTCATACAATTCATCTCTTTTGCTTGCATGTTGTTCGTCATGGCCGCTCAGGCAGGACCGGACACTCAAACAGCAGTGAACGTGGAGCGGGGCACACCGACATCGGTTGCTGCATCGCATTCATCCGATGCGGCTGGGGTCGAGGATTCAGATGGGAACACCGGCGTAAAGAAAGTCGTGCGTGGTGGTAGCCGCTATGGCATCGGTTTTGAAGCCCGTCAGGGTATCGGATCCGATGTGCAAGGGAATCGCGGTGGGCGTGATGGACGCGCCAAACGTGGTAGTCAGGGGCGATGAAGGGTTGATTTATGGTAAACCCTTTACCCGCTTGAAATAGACAGGGTCAGAATTAGAGAAAATTCACTGTTCGATCTAAACGAAAGTGATTGCTGGAAGATGGCCTGTTTGCTGCCAGCGGCAAGCTTTGAACACGCGACAAGGATCAGGGCAGGTCGAACCTCAACACCTTGGCAGCCTTGTTGACCCGGTTGTCGAAGCAAGCGAATCTCACCTCCCCTTTCAGCTGTGGTGTTGGCGATAAGGGCTTGCTGAGAGGGGTGCTCGGATTCACAGGATGCGTTCGATTTCCACTTCGAATTCGATGCACAGATCGGCGAGCGGGTGGTTGAAGTCGACTTTCACCGCGTCGCCGCCGATTTCCAGAATGCGCCCGGCCAGGGTCTGGCCGTTGGGCATGGCGAATTCGAAAAGCTGGTCGATCTCGAATTTCATATCGATGGGCAGGTCGGATTTGGGCAGGGTCTGGATCAGGTCGGGCTGGCTGTCGCCAAAGGCCTGCCAGGGGTCGAGCAGGAATACATGGCGCTCGCCGGGGCGGATGTCGATCAGCCATTGCTCCAGCATCGGCGCCAGGGTGCCGTCGCCGAGGGTCACGGTTTCCGCTTCGGGGTCGTCGAAGTTGGAGACGAGGTCGTCGCCGCCGCGCGGGCGCAAGGCATAGCGGAGCTGGAGGGTATCGCCCGCGGCGACGGCGCGATCGGTCATGATTTGTGTGCGGCGTCTTTGCCGAACAGACTGTCCCAGATCAGCAGGGCGGCGCCGACGGAGATGGCGGAATCCGCGACGTTGAACGCCGGCCAGCCAACCCCGCTGTAGTGGAAATACAGGAAATCGACCACGTGCCCCAGCACGGCGCGGTCGATCACGTTGCCGAGCGCGCCGCCGAGCATCAGTGCCAGCGAAAAGGCCATCCGCGGCTCGCGCGCGTGGCGCTTGAGCAGGCGCACGATGATGACGGTGGCGATGACGCCGACCGTAATGAAAAACCAGCGCTGCCAGCCGCCGGCGTCCGCCAGGAAACTGAATGCCGCGCCGGTGTTGTGCACCCGCACCAGCGAAAAGAATGGCAGCACCGGGATGGTTTCCTGGTAATCGAGGGTAGCGGATACCCACCATTTCGTCAGGTGGTCCAAGGCGATGACGGCGAGGGCGAGGCCCAGCCATTTGCGTATTGCGGGGTCAGAGAAATATTTCATGGCGTAGAAGTTTAATCGGGGCGAGGGCGGGGCATTGCGATGCCGTAGCGTATGTTCGGTCGAATCGCTTCGCGCTCGATGACGGCTGGCCGTGTCAGGCATGCGTGCGCGCTTCGCCGTCGCCATAGAGGTTGCTGACGCAGCGACCGCACAGGCCGGGATGGTCGGCGTGGGCGTCGACGTCGGCGCGGTAATGCCAGCAGCGCTCGCATTTTTTCGCGGTGCTCGGGGTGACTTCAACGTGGTCGGTATCGGCCGCGACGACCTGTGCCTGCGAGGTGATCAACACAAAGCGAAGGTCGTCGCCCAGCGGCGTCAGCAGGGCGAGGGTGTCGGGACTGGCCTGGAGCGTGACTTCGGCCTGCAGCGACGAGCCGATGGCACCGCCGACGCGCACGGTCTCCAGCTCTTTCTGCACCTCGGCGCGGATGGCGCGGATGCGGGTCCAGCGGTCCAGCAGATCGGCTTCGCCGGCCTGTGACGGCAGTTCGTGCCAGGTATGCAGGAACACCGAATCGTCCGAACTGCCCGAGAGTTCACTCCACACTTCCTCGCCGGTGAACGACAGGATCGGCGCCATCCAGCGGCTAAGGGCCTGGGTAATGTGGAACAACGTGTTCTGCGCGGCACGGCGGGCGCGGCTGTCGGCGCCGCTGGTGTAGAGGCGGTCCTTCAGGATGTCGAGGTAGAAACCGCCGAGGTCTTCGGAGCAGAAAGCTTGCAGCTTCTGCACGATGAAGTGGAATTCGTAGGCGTCGTAATGCGCCTGCAGCTCGCCCTGCAGTTTCCGCGTCAGCGCCAGCGCATAGCGGTCGATTTCCAGCCACTCCGCCACCGGCAGCGCGTGTGCCTTGGGGTCGAAATCCGACAGGTTGGCGAGCAGAAATTTCAAGGTATTTCGAATCCGGCGATAGCCTTCCACCACGCGTCTGAGGATCTCGTCGGACAGGGACAGCTCGCCGGAATAATCGGTGGATGCCACCCACAGCCGCAGAATATCTGCTCCAATGCTATTCGCGATTTCCTGGGGCTCAATGCCGTTGCCCCTGGATTTGGACATTTTGTATCCCTTGCTATCCACCACGAAGCCGTGAGTCAGCAAAGCCTTATAGGGCGCGTGGCCGTCGGTGGCGCAGCCAGTGAGCAAGGATGACTGGAACCAGCCGCGATGCTGGTCGGAGCCTTCCAGATAGAGGTCGGCCGGGTGCGCGAGCTCGGGACGGCGCTTCAGCACGCAGGCGTGGGTGACGCCGGAATCGAACCAGACGTCGAGCGTGTGGCCGGTCTTGTTGTAGTGCGCGGCGTCCTCGCCCAGCAGTTCGGCCGGGTCGAGCGCGAACCAGGCCTCGATGCCGGCGGCTTCGACGCGCTTTGCCACGGTTTCCAGCAGCTCCGCCGTGCGCGGGTGCAGCTCGCCGGTTTCCTTGTGGGTGAAGAAGGGCATCGGCACCCCCCAGTTGCGCTGGCGCGACACGCACCAGTCGGGACGATTTTTGATCATCGCCTCCAGCCGCGCACGCCCCCAGCTCGGGAAGAACTGCGTCGCCTCGACCGCCGCCATCGCCTGCTCGCGCAAGGTCTCTCCCTTCTCCCTTCCCCCTTCCCCCTTCACTTCCATGCCAATAAACCACTGCCGCGTCGCGCGGAAAATGATCGGCGTCTTGTGGCGCCAGCAATGCGGGTAGCTGTGCAGCAGCTTCTCGTGTGCCAGCAGGTTGCCGCTGGCTTCGAGCGTGTCCAGAATCAGCGGGTTGGCCTGCCAGATACTCATGCCGCCGACCAGCGGAACGCTGGCGTAGAAGCGGCCGTCGTCGCCCACCGGGTTGTCGACTTTCAAACCGTAGCGGCTGCCGACGACATAGTCGTCGAGGCCATGGCCGGGCGCGGTGTGTACCGCGCCGGTGCCGGCATCGGTGGTGACGTGGTCGCCGACGATGATCGGCACCTGGCGTTCCTGGAAGGGATGCCACAGCAGCACGCCTTCAAGCGCCTGGCCGGTGGTGTGCGCGATGACCTCGGCGCCGTCGGCGAGGCCGTAGCGCGCCAGCGCAGACTCGCGCAGGCTGTCGGCGAGGATCAACAGGCCCTTGGCCGTACGCACCAGCGCGTACTGGAAATCGGGGTGCAGCGCCACCGCCTGGTTGGCTGGCAACGTCCACGGCGTGGTGGTCCAGATGACGATCTGGATCGGTTCCGCTATCGATGCAATGTCGAAACGGCGCGCGAGGTCAGAGGGGTCGGCCACGGCAAAACCGACGTCGATCGCCGGCGACGTCTTGTCCTCGTACTCGACTTCGGCTTCGGCCAGCGCCGAGCCGCAGTCGACGCACCAGTGCACCGGCTTGGCGCCCTGGTAGAGGTAACCCGCCTGCTGGATCTGCCCCAGCACGCGCAGGGTGTCGGCCTCGAACTGGAAATCCATCGTGCGGTAGGGATTGTCCCAGTCACCCAGCACGCCCAAACGGATGAAATCGGCCTTCTGTCGCTCGATCTGCGTTGCGGCGTATTCGCGGCACAGCTCGCGGAATTTTGCCGGGGCGATGGCCTTGCCGTGGGCTTTTTCCACCTGCAGTTCGATCGGCAGGCCGTGGCAGTCCCAGCCCGGCACGTAGGGTGCGTCGAAACCGCTCAAGGTCTTGGCCTTGACGATGATGTCCTTGAGGATCTTGTTGACCGCGTGGCCAGTGTGGATGTCGCCGTTGGCGTAGGGCGGGCCATCGTGCAGGATGAATTTCGGCCGGCCGGCTGCTGCCTTGCGGATGGCTTCATAGCGCTTTTTCTCCTGCCAGTTTTTTACCCAGCCCGGTTCGCGCTTGGCGAGGTCGCCGCGCATCGGGAAAGGGCTGTCGGGAAGATTGAGCGTGCTTTTGTAGTCAGGCATGGCGTCTGGGTTTTATTTGATCTTGGCTAGGAAATGTTTGGCGTTGTCGACGTCGCGGCGGATCTGTGCAACGAGGCTGTCGAGGTCGGGGTATTTTTCTTCGTCGCGCAGCTTGTGCAGAAAATCCACCCGCACGCGGCGGCCGTATATCTCCGCATTGAAATCGAACAGGTGCACTTCGAGCACCGGTACGGCATCAGGGTTTTTGACCGTCGGGCGTTTGCCCAGGCTGGCCGCTCCCGGCAATGGCTCGCCGTTGAGGCCGTAGACCTCGACCGCAAAAATCCCCAGCAGCGGCGGCCGGTTGTGCTTGAGCTGGATGTTGGCGGTGGGGAAGCCGATGTCGCGCCCCAGCTTGTCGCCGTGCATCACGCGCCCGGAAATGCTGTAGGGCCGGCCCAGCAGGCGCTCGGCGTGTTCGAGTTCGCCCGCGGCGAGCGCCTGGCGCACTGCGGTGGACGAGGCGCGCTCACCGGCCACTTCGACCGTGGGCAGGAATTCGGCGTCGAAGCCGAGCGACTGGCCGGCCTGCTTGAGCAGGGCAAAATCGCCCGTGCGCCTGGCGCCGTAACGGAAATCGTCGCCCACCAGCACGTAGCGCGTCTGCAGCGTCGTGCCCAGCACCTGCTCGATGAAGGCCTCGGCGGACAGCGCCGAGAACGCGCGGTCGAAACGGAACACGTGCAGCCGGTCGATCCCCATCCGCTGCAGGCATTCGGCTTTTTCGCGCAGGCTGGACAGGCGCGCGGGTGCCTGTTCGGGGGTGAAGAATTCGCGCGGGTGCGGCTCGAAGCTCAGCACACAGCTCGGCAGGCCGCGCGCGCGCGCCACGTCCTGCAGGCGGGCGAGCATGGCCTGATGGCCGAGGTGCAGGCCGTCGAAGTTGCCGATGGTGACCGCGTGGGGCGTACCGAGTGGAGTCAAGCCGTGGGTAATGCGCATTGCCGGTGGGTGCGATAAAGGCCGCGGGCGCCGAAAGGGAGCAATTCTAGCCGATTCGACGCCTTATTCGGCCGCGCTGCGGGCGAATTGCCGCGGGCGGAAGCCCATCAGACCGAGCGCGGCGAAATACAGCGCGATGCCGCCGCCGACCAGCAGCGCCAGTCTGATTGCGCGGTCGAGGAAGCCGGCCGCCAGCCACCACTGCGCCTCGCCCATGGTGGCGAAAAGCATCGCCGCCATCAGCGCGGCGGCCAGCAGCACGCGCAGGAAATAGCCGGTCCAGCCCGGTTGCGGCTGGTAAATTTTCTGTTTTTTCAGCAGGTGCAGCAGCAAACCGGCGTTGAGGCAGGCCGCCAGGCCGATCGACAGCGCCAGCCCGGCATGGCCGAGCGGAATGATGAAGGCGAGGTTCATCATCTGGGTGGCGAACAGGGTGAAGAGGGCGACCTTGACCGGAGTGCGGATGTTCTGCCGCGCGTAAAAGCCGGGCGCCAGTACCTTGACCAGGATCAGCCCGACCAGCCCCAGGCTGTAGGCGACCAGCGCCCGCTGGGTCATGGCGACATCGGTCGCATTGAAGGCCCCGTAGTGAAACAGCGTGGTGATGAGCGGCACCGCCAGCACCGCCAGCGCGGCGGCAGCGGGCAGCGCGAGCAGCAGGGTCAGGCGCAGGCCCCAGTCGAGCAGCTTGGAATATTCAGCTGTGTTGTCGTCGGCATAATGCCTGGCCAGGCTGGGCAGCAGGATGGTGCCGAGCGCCACCCCCAGCATGCCGGCGGGAAATTCCATCAGGCGGTCGGCATAGTACAGCCACGACACGCTGCCGCTGGCAAGAAACGACGCGAAGATGGTGTTGATCAAAAGACTGATCTGGGCGACCGAGACACCCAGCGTGGCCGGCGCCATCAGCCTGAGGACGCGGCGGACCCCCGGATCGTCGAAATGCCGGGTGGGGCGCGGCAGCATGCGGATCTTCAGCAGGTGCGGCAGCATCCACGCCAGTTGCAGTACGCCGCCCAGCGCCACGCCCCAGCCCAGCGCCAGCACCGGCGGGTCGAAATAGGGCGCCAGCCACAGCGCGGCGCCGATCATGGCGACGTTGAGCAGCACCGGCGCGAACGCCGGCACCGAGAACTTGCTGTGGGTGTTGAGAATGCCCGCCGCCAGCGCCACCAGCGAGATAAAGACGATGTAGGGAAAGGTGATGCGCAGCAGACTGACGGTGAGCGCGAACTTGTCCGGGTCGGCCCGGAACCCGGGCGCGCTGACATAGGCCACCCACGGCGCGCCCACCACCCCCAGCAGGGCGATCCCGACCAGCGCCAGCGTGAGGGCGGTGCCGATCTGATTGACCAGGGTCTGGGTGGCGTCGTGGCCGCGGCGGCTCTTGTATTCCGCGAGGATGGGCACGAAGGCCTGCGAGAACGCGCCCTCGGCGAACAGGCGCCGCAGCAGGTTGGGAATCTTGAAGGCGACGAAGAAGGCGTCGGTCAGCATGCCGGCGCCGAACACGCGGGCGATGATGGCGTCGCGCGCGAATCCCAGGATGCGGGAAAGCAGGGTCATGCTGCTGACCGCAGCGAGGGCTTTGAGGAGATTCATGGGCGGTGGCATTTTGCGCGCATTGTGCGGGGCGGGCGCCGCAACTGCAACCACATGCAAAAGTCGCTTGATTTGTGGCGGGGGTTTCCCGTACAATCGCGGGCTTTGGTGGATCTTCCCACCAGTGGCGTCCGTGGGAATCGGGGCGCTTCAGATTCAGGATTGATTTTTTGCCTTGCCCATTGTGCAGGGCGCTTAGAGACCCAATGCCCCGCCTCCGGCTGGGCTTATCAGGAGCAGAAAAGTTATGGCGAACTCCGCCCAGGCGCGCAAGCGCGCACGTCAAGCCAGCGCACGGCACGACACAAACATGAGCCAGCGCTCGGAATTCCGTACCGCGATCAAGAAAGTGCGCAAGGCAATCGCAGCCGGTGACAAGGCCGCTGCGCAGCAGGTTTTTCAGGCTTCCATGAGCCTGATCGACAGCATCGCCGACAAGAAAATTGTCCACAAGAACAAGGCATCACGCCACAAGAGCCGCTTGTCCATGGCGGTCAAAAGCATGGCGGCCTGAGCACCCGCCGCTCCGCGCTACCTGGTCAGCGCAGTGCAATAAAAAACGCCGCGATCGCGGCGTTTTTTATTGGCTTTCACCGTTTTTATTGGTGTCGGCCAGCCCTGTAGGCGGTAGCCCGCAAAGGTGGCACGACAGGACCCTGGCGAGAATTTACTCTTTGCGCCTTGCGGCGCATCGCGGCTGAAGCCGCTCCTGGTGTTGCGAACCGGAAATAGCGGAACAAATGAAACAGATGAATTTTTTCGCCAGGCCAGGCGCAGACCCGCAGCCGTATGGGGTATACGGCAAGGGGCTGCAACGACGCATGGCGGAAAAAGACAATGACAAGGGCCGCTTTCGCGGCCCTTGTCATTGGTGGTGCGGTGCAAGGTTTATTTATTCGCGGTCCGCCGCAAGCGATTCAACAAGCGCCGCGCCAGTTCGCCGAACAGCTCGGTCTGCGTCGGATGCGGGAAGATCGCCCTGGCGACCTGGGTCAGGGTCATCTCGCCCGCCACCATCGTCACGCCGGTGCCGATCAGGGTGTCGGTGTGGTCGGCGAGGAAGTGCACGCCGATGATGCGGCCGCTGGCCTTGTCGGCGACGAGCTTGATCATGCCTTCGGTCTCGCCGGTGATCATCGCCTTGGCGTCGATGCTCATCGGCATCTTGGCTTCCACCGCGTCGATGCCCTTGGCCTTGGCCTGCGCGACGGAGAGACCGACGAAGCCAGCCTGCGGGCGCGAGAAGGTGACGGCGCAGTCGCGGTCCTGGTCGTACTCGCTGGCGTGGCCAAGCAGGTTGCCGGCGGCGACGCGGCCCTGCGTGGCAGCGGTGTGGGCGAGCATGTAGCCGCCGATCACATCCCCCACCGCGTAGATGTGCGGTGCGCTGGTCTGGCAGCGCGCATCGATCTTGATCGCGGCGCCATCGAGTTCGACGCCGACCTTGTCGAGGCCAAGCCTGCTGGTGTCGGGACGCTTGCCGGTGGCCATCAGGACGACGTCGCAGTCGAACACGGACTCGACGCCTTCCTTGTTTGCGTAGCGCAGCTTCATCTTGCCCGGCGTGCCGCTGGCTTCCTTGATGTCGGCGCTGGTGACGACAGTGATTTCCTTCTCCAGCAAGGCGATCAGATGCTTTGCGATTTCCTCCTCGGTTTCGGCGAGGATGCGCTCGTGGCGTTCCAGCATCAGCACTTCGGTGCCGAAGTCGCGGAAGATCTGCGCCATCTCGACGCCGATGACGCCGCCACCGACGATGCCGAGTTTCTTCGGTGGCTTGGCGAGATTCCAGATGGTGTCGGAGGTGAGCACGCCGCCGGTCGCCAGGTTCTCGCGCGCGCCGGGAATCGGCGGCACGAAGGCGGGGGCGCCGGTGGCGATGACCGCGGCGCCGAAACTGATAGTGTAGGGCTCGCCCTCGACCGGGGTGATTTTCAGTGTGTGGGCGTCGACGAATTCGCCGTAGCCTTCGCGCACGTCGATCTTCATGCCCTTGTCTGCCTTCAGCGCCATCTCGCCGCGGCTCGACTGCACCCAGCGGCGATGTTTTTCGACCTGTTCCCAGTTGAGCTTGGGTGTATTGGTGCCGTCGACGCCCATGTCGGCGTCGTGCGCGCGGTTGCGGATGACGTCCGCCGCGGCGCGCCAGGCCTTGGACGGGATGCAGCCGCGCCACAGGCATTCGCCGCCGGGGAAGGGCTCGTTGTTGATCATCATTACACGGACACCGTGATCGGCCAGGTCGCGTGCGCAGTCCTCGCCGCCGGGGCCGCCGCCGACGACGACCACGGGGAAGTCCCAATTGCCCTCGGGGATGGGCGAAACGGGCACGCTCGTGGTCGCGGCTGCGCCGGCGACGGTTTCAGCCGCCGTTCCCTGACCCCTGACCCCTGACCCTTGAATCCAGCCTTCCGGCGCCTCGATGGTCTGCTTCAGCGTGGCGAGATACAGCGCCACGTCGGCACCGTTCAGCACGCGGTGGTCGCCGGTGATGGTAAAGGGCGTGCCCTGCGATCCGTTGGCGGCAATCGCCAGGATCGCGGCGATGCCGGGGGTGGGGATCGCGGTGAAATGCGACACACCCAGCATGCCCATGTTGGAAATGGTGAAGCTTGGGTTGGAATACTCGGCCGGCGCCAGTTTGCGAACCCGAGCGCGCTCGACCAGTTCCGTCCAGTCGCTTTGCAGCGCCTCCAGCGGCTTCTTCTCGATGCCGTGCAGGATCGGCACCACCAGGCCGCCATCGTTCGACATCACGGCGACGCCGAAGTCGTGATTGTCGCGCTCGACCAGCTTGTCGACCGGCTGGTAGGCCCAGTTCATGCGCGGGAATTTCGCCATCGCCACCGAGCAGGCCTTGGCGATCGCCACCGTCACCGAGATCTTTTTCGCCTTGGCGGCGGCGGTCAGCGCGGCGGTGTCGATGTTCATCGTGACGTTGAAGGTCGGCAGCGTCAGCGAGGCGGTCATCGCGTGGGAGACGGCCTTTTCCATCGAGGTCATTTTGCGACCCTGGCCCGGCACGTCGACCTGCGGCAGCGAGTGCGCGACTTCCTGCATCGACGGCCGCGCACGCGCCACGTCGGCGGCGACGATGACACCGGCCGGCCCGGTGCCGGCAAGGCCGGTGAGGTTGACGCCCAACTGCGCCGCAACCTTGCGCGCATAGGGGCTGGCCTGGCGGCCCGACGGGCGGCCGACCGGCGGCAGGGTGCCTTCGGCGGATACCTGTACGGGCGCGGCCTTGGGCATGGGAATGTGCGCCGGCCGGTCGACCGCAGGCGGTGCGACCTTGTGCGTGTCCTTGACCTTGTGATCGGCGCTGATGGTGACGCCGGTGTCGTTGGCCTTGGCTGCGTCGTCGACGATGAAGGCCATCGGGTGGCCGACCTCGATCACGCTGCCGACGTCGGCGATCGGGCCGGAGAGGAAGCCGTCCTGGAATACCTCGACATCCATGATCGCCTTGTCGGTCTCGACCGTGGCGACGATGTCGCCGCGCTTGATGACGTCACCCGGCTGTTTTTCCCAAGTGACGACGATCCCTTCGGTCATGGTGTCCGACAGTTGAGGCATCACTACCGGCGTACCGGCGTGGTGCGGAATCATTTCGGTCTGTGCTTGTTCTTCCACCACTTCGTCTGCGGCGATCGCCACGTCGCCCGCGGTGTCGGTGATGTAGCCAAGCGCAGCGCCAACGGCGATGGTCGCGCCGACATCAGCCAGCGGCCCGGCCAGATAACCGGCCTTGAACACTTCGACGTCCATGATGGCCTTGTCGGTTTCGACCGTGGCGACGATATCGCCGCGCTCGACGCGGTCGCCGGCCTGCTTTTCCCAGGTGACGACCACGCCCTCGGTCATGGTGTCCGAGAGCTGCGGCATCGTAATTGCGTAGTGTTGGGACATGTTTGTTTCCTGCTAGTGAAGGAGGGAATTAAAGTGAAGGGGGAAGGGAGAAGGGGGATACCTACCCGGCGCTGCGCGCCACTCTCCCGGCCGGGAGGGTTTTACCCTTCTCCCTTTACCCTTCTCCCTTCCCACCCATTGATCTTTAAGCCTTTCCGAACAGCTTCAGCACCGCCCTCACCACGTCTTCATGATCCGGGATCGCCGCTTTTTCCAGCGTGTGGTTGTAGGGCTGCGGCACCAGCGCGGAGTGGACGCGTACCGGCGCTGCATCCAGTTCGAAGAAGCATTCCTCGTTGATGATGGCGATGACTTCGGAGCCGACGCCGACCGGTGCTTCGTCTTCTTCGGCAATGACGGCGCGGTGGGTCTTGCTGACCGACGCCCTGATCCCGGCGCGATCCAGCGGCGACAGCGAATACATGTCGACGACTTCAGCCGAAATACCGTACTGCTTGTCGAGGATTTCGGCAGCCTTGAGGCACCAGTGCACCGAGATGTTATAGCCGAACAGGGTGACGTCGGTGCCGGCGCGGGCGATATCCGAACCTTCCAGCGGATGGAAGTATTCGCCGTCCGGCACTTCGCCCTTCATGTTGTACATCAGTTCGTGTTCGTTGATGAACACCGGATCGTCGCAGCGGATCGCCGACTTCAGCAGACCATAGGCCTGCCTGGGGCTGGACGGCGTCACCACGCGCAGGCCGGCGATGCCCATGAACACCTTCTCCATGCGCGCCGAGTGCTGCGCGCCGAGCTGGTGCGCCGCGCCGCCGGCGGAGCGGAACACGCACGGAGCGGTCAACTGGCCGCCCGACATGTAGCGCACCTTGGCCGCGGAGTTGAACATCTGGTCCATCGCCAGCCAGGCGAAGTTGACCGACATGATTTCGACGATCGGGCGCACGCCGAGGAAGGAGGCGCCGATCGCCAGGCCGGTGAAGCCGCCTTCGGAAATCGGCGTATCCATCACCCGCAGCGGGCCGTATTTTTCGTACAGGCCCTTGGTGGCCTTGTAGGTGCCGCCGGCCACGCCGATGTCTTCGCCCATGCAGATGACCAGGGGGTCACGCGCCATTTCTTCGTCGTGGGCGCGCTGGATCGCTTCCCAGTACATGATGTTTGCCATGCTGTCTTTTCCTTAAACCTTAAGCGGCCTTGCCCGTGAGCCAGGGCAATTGGGTTTCGCGGTCGGCGAAAACGTATTTTTCGAGATCTTCGACGCGCGGTTCGGGCGACTCCTCGGCGAATTTGATGACTTCGTTTTCGATGTAGGCATCGGTTTCCTTTTCCAGCGCCTCGTAGTCGGCCATGGTCATCGCGCCCGCCGTAATCAGGCGGTCGCGCAGCAGAAGGATGGGATCGCGCTGCTTCCACGTTTCTTCCTCCTCGCGCGAACGGTAGCCGCGCGCGTCGGACATGGAGTGACCGCGATAGCGGTAGGTCATCAGTTCAAGG
The DNA here is from genome assembly GCA_035530575.1 of Thiobacillus sp. Lineage (GTDB taxonomy): Bacteria > Pseudomonadota > Gammaproteobacteria > Burkholderiales > Thiobacillaceae > Thiobacillus. The sequence continues at coordinate 24,680 of DATKUP010000148.1, forward strand.
AAAAAGGGGCCGTTGCCCGCGCGCACGTGGTCGACCGCCTTACGCGCGTGCTCGTACACGATGTCGATGTCCTGGCCATCGCATTCGTCGGCCGGGATGTTGTAGGCGGCGACGCGTTTGTGCTGGTGGACCACGGCGGTGGAACGCTCGATCGAGGTACCGATGCCATAGAGGTTGTTTTCGCACACGAACAGCACCGGCAGTTTCCACAGCGCCGCCATGTTCATGGTTTCGTGGAACACGCCCTGGTTGTTGGCGGCGTCGCCGAGGAAGCAGATGGCGATTTCGTCGCCGCCCTTCAGCTGGATCGCCTTGGCGATGCCGGCCGCCAGCGGGAAGGGGCCGCCGACCAGCGCGTAGCCGCCCATGAAGCGGTGTGCAGCATCGAAAATGTGCATCGAACCGCCGCGGCCCTTGCTTGATCCGGTTTCCTTGCCGTACAGCTCGGCCATCACTTCCTTCGGATCGGCGCCGCTCTTGATCGCGTGGACGTGGTCGCGGTAGCCGGTGATCACGTAATCGTGGCCGGGGCGCGCGGCTTCCATCACGCCGTTGCAGCAAGCTTCCTGGCCGGGATAGAGGTGCAGAAAACCGCCGATCTTGCGTTCGATATAGGCCTGATAGCAGCGCTCTTCGAAACGGCGGTGCAGCACCATTTCGCGCAGCACGCGTTTCTTGTCTTCAATCTTCATTCGGTTACCCTTGGTGGACAGGCTTGGAAAAAGCGCCGGAAAAATTCAAACGCGCAATTATCCGGCAAACCCCGCCAACCATCAAGAAAAACGCCATCCACAAGGAACCGCCATGCTGCCTAAACTCACTGAAAACAAACAGGAAATCACTGCAAAATTGCTCGAGGCAGCGGGCCATGCGCTGCTGCTGCTGCCGGTGACAAAGTCCTTGCCCGAGGTGCCGGGCAGCGCTGAGCTCAAGGCCGCGATGAAGCGACGCGGCCTCAAAACCGACGCGCTGGCCAAGTCGCCGGTGGCAGTGCAACTGCCCGGCGGCACGCTCGCGGTGTATGCCATGCTCAAGGCCGACGCCAGCACCTTCGAGGCCCACGAGCAGGTGCGCCGCGCGCTGACGCTGCTTCTGGCAGAGCACCCCAGAGTGCTGACGCTGGCCGTGTTCGGCGAGGCGGAGTTCACGGCGCACGCGGCGGAAGCTGCCGTCTACACCGCGCTGGTCAATGCCGTGCCGCTACCGTCGCGCAAATCCAAAACCGATCCGGTCCTCAAATCCGTGCAGTTGCATGGCCACAAATCCGTCGACGGTTCCGCCCGCACACAGGCGCTGGCCGAAGGCAACGTACTCACCCGCAGCCTCACCGTGCAGGGGCCGAATGAACTCACGCCCGGTGTCTACCGCAAACGTATCAAGGCGCTGGCGAAGCAATACGGCTGGACGGTCGAAGAATACGGCCTCGACAAGCTGAAGAAAATGGGTGCCGGCGCCTTCTGCGCGGTGGCGCAGGGTTCGCCGGCGAAGGATGCGGCGATCGTGCGCATTCGCTGGGAAGGGGGAAGGGGGAAGGGTAAAGGGTCGAAGCCGGTCGCCTTCGTGGGCAAGGGCATCTGCTTCGACACTGGCGGCCACAACCTAAAGCCCGCCAAGTATATGCAGGGCATGCACGAGGACATGAACGGCTCGGCGGTGGTGCTGGGCATCCTCGCCGCCGCGTCGAAGCTGAAGCTGCCGGTCGCGCTGGAAGGCTGGGTCGCGCTCGCGGAGAACCACATCAGTCCGCAGGCCTACCGCCAGAACGAAGTGATCACGGCCCTGAACGGCACCACCATCGAAGTCGTCCACACCGACGCCGAAGGTCGCATGGTGCTGGCCGACACGCTCACGCTGGCAGCCAGGGGCAAGCCCGACCTCATCGCCGACTTCGCCACGCTGACCGGTTCCATGCACCACGCGCTCGGCAGTCGCATGTCCGGCGTCTTCGCCAGTTCCAGCGCGCTCGCGCACCAGGCCTCGCGCGCCGGAACATCAAGCGGCGAACGCATCGTCGTCTTCCCCTATCCCGAGGACTACGACAGCAGCCTCGATTCGACCGTGGCCGACGTCAAGCAGTGCAGCATGGAAGGCGAGGCCGACCATATCCTCGCCACCCGCTTCCTGTCGCGCTTCGTCGGCGACACGCCGTGGCTGCACATGGACCTGTCGGGCCACAGCTGCAAGGGCGGCCTGGGCGCGGTGATGAGCGATGCCAACGGTTTTGGCGTGGCATGGGGAATGGCGTTACTCGATGGCTTGCAGGCGTAAGGTACTTCATCCATGGCAGAGACGCCGAATCCAGCCAGCCTCGCCATCGAGCCGCTCTACGCCGACGACACCCTGCTGGTATTCGACAAGCCCAGCGGCCTGCTGGCGGTGCCGGGGCGCGGCGCCGACAAGCAGGATTGCCTGAGTGTGCGGGTGCAGGCTCGCTATCCCGACGCCCTGATCGTGCACCGGCTCGACATGGCCACCTCGGGGCTGATGGTGATGGCGCGCGGCGCGGCGGCGCAGCGCGAACTCTCCAGGGCATTCGCCGCGCGCACGGTGAAGAAGCGCTACATCGCGGTGGTGGCCGGCCGGCTGGAAGCGCCGCCGGAAGGCTGGGGCATCATCGACCTGCCTATCATCGTCGACTGGCCCAACCGGCCGTTACGGATCGTCGATCGCATCCACGGCAAGCCGAGCCTCACCCGCTGGCGCGTGCTGGGGTACGAGGAAACCTGCACCCGGGTCGAACTTGAACCCATTACCGGCCGTTCGCATCAGTTGCGCGTCCACCTGCGCGAACTGGGACATCCGATCCTGGGCGATGCCCTCTACGCGCCGCCAGATGCGGCCATGGCCGGGCGCCTGCTGCTGCATGCCTGCGCGCTGGGCTTCGTGCATCCGGTGACGGGGAAGGGGCTTGCGTTCGAGAGGCGTGCACCGTTTTGATCGGCGGCCCGATTCTGGCGAGGCTCGCCAGGTAGCGCAGGTTGCGGCAATTCGTCAACGCCCGTTTTGCCGCAACCCGGCAGGATAGATAAGGTTTGGAGAGGGTTTAATGAGGCAGCTCGATGGTCTGCCAGCCTGGGTGGTTGAAATACTTGCCGTAGGTATTGAGGGTGCGGGAAATTTCCACCACCCCCATGGCGCGATCCTGGCCGGGCTGTTTCCCCTGCATCGCTTCGACACCGTTGGCCAGGTCGCCGATGACGATATGGAGTTGCGCATCGGCCTTGGGGTCGAGCTTGCAGTTCTCCACGACAAACGCGATCTGCGCGTTGACATCGTTTGCCAGGGCATCGTACCCGGCAGGCGTGAGCTTGCCGGCGTGGGCGGCCGGCAGCGCTTTTTCAGCAAGGGTGTGGATCGATCCCATGCCATGGCGTAACGCATCGTCGGTGCCCCATTTCTTGCCGGCATTGAGTTCGATTGAGGGCGGGGCACTGGCGCCATGATCGTGGTGGCTATGGTCGGCGGCCTGCACCATCAGGGGAAAAGCCAGCATGGCGGCGGACAGCGAAAGCAGGATGGATTTCATGATTTATATTCCGTTGGAGGTTGGGTTTAGGCGCCTCCGTGGAGACGCCCGATTCTAACCCGGCAATTGCCGGGTCTCTTACGAACGTAGCGAAAACAGAAAAGTTCCATTTTCAACGATCCGCACAATTCGGTGGCGGCGGCAAAGGCCATACGACGGCACGCGTCGTTCATGCTGGTTTGCTGCCTCAAGGCGCCTTTCTTGACCCGTATCAATGCGGCGCCGCCAGCGCACCGATCGCTTCGGCATCGGTGCGCGTCAGGCGGCCATCCTCCATGTGGTAGAGGGTGTCGAAGCCGGCGATCATGCGCACGTCGTGTGTCACTGCGATGATGGCCGAGTTTTTCTCGCGCGCCACACGCTTGAGCAGTTCCATGACCTTCATCCCGCGCCCGGTGTCGAGCGAGGCGGTCGGCTCGTCGGCAAAAATGAGCGGTGGCTCGTTGGCGAGCGCCCGCCCGATTGCCACGCGCTGCTGCTCGCCGCCGGAGAGGTTGGCAGGCATGTAGTCGGCGCGGTGGGAGATTTCGAGATAGTCGAGCAGTTCGCGGGCGCGTTTACGAGCTTCGCGTTTGCCAACGCCGTCCAGTTGCATCGCCAGTGCGACGTTGTCCAGCGCCGAGAGGAACGGGATCAGGTTGTGCGCCTGGAAGATGAAACCGACATTCTCGCGCCGGAAGCGGCGCTCGTCGATGCTGATCCGGCCATCGCGGTAGACGTTCTTGCCATTGATCTCGATCGCGCCGGCGGTGGGTTCAAGAATCAGGCTGATGCACAGCAGTAGCGTGGTTTTTCCGGAGCCGCTGGGGCCCAGCAGTGCAACCAGTTCACCGGCCTGGACATCGAGATTGATATTATCAAGCGCGGTCACCGCCAACTCGCCGCTGCCGAACACCTTACTGAGCCCCCGCACGCTGAGTACCGCCATGTCAGCCTCCCAGCGCCAGCGAGGGCGGTGTGCGTAGCGCCTGCACGATGCCGAGCAGGCTCGCCATCATGCCGCCGACGAAGATCACGGCGAAGGTGATGAGCGTCTCCTCCGGCAGCAGCACCAGGGTGCGCGGAAAGCGCTCGTAGGTGAGTTCGACCAGCACATAGGCGAATACGAAGGCTGCGATCGTGATTACCAGCGACTGCTCCAGAATCAGGCGCACGATGACCCAGTTGTTGGCGCCCATCAGCTTGAGCGTGGCGATGGCCTTGATCTTCTCCATCGTTAGCACGTAGATCAGCAGCGCGATGATGATGATCGAGACCGCGATCAGCAGGATGCGGAACAGGCCGAGGATGGCGGTCATCTTCTTCAACTTCCCCGCGACCACGAGCTCGATCTGCTGGGCCGTGGAGTAGACGTTGAAGTAGAGCCAGTCCTGGATATGCTGCGCCACCTGCGGCGGATCGGTGCCGGGGCGCAGGCGCACCAGTACCGCGTTGATGGTATCGTTGTCCGCAGAAACCAGGGGCAGCAGCCGCTGCGCCTGCTCGGGCGTATTGCCGGCCGCCTCGAGGCGTTTCAGGCTCGCCGCGCGCGCGGCCTCCAGCGCCCGGTTGTCCTGTTGATACAGCACCTCTTGGGCATCGGCGAGGGAGAGATAGACCAGCGGGTTGCCGCCGGAGTCCACCGCGCCCTTGGTAAGGCCGACCACGGTATAGTCGTGCCACCCGAGGTACACGCGCTCCCCGAGGGCGACGCCGAGTTTCTTGTCCGCTACCATTTCGTAATGGGCGCGCTCGATGCGCCTGCCCTCGACGATACGCCCGGGTCCGCCCAGGCCGCCGAAGACGTCGTAACCGATAATGGTGTACTGCTGCTCCTTGCCGCGAACCTCGCGCTGCACCCCGTAGGTGATCCATGGCGAGGCCTGCGCCACCCCCGGCGTGGCGGCGATGCTCTTCCAGGCGTCCTCGGGCAGACGCGACGACTCGTTGAATGGCCCGCCGCGATCGCGCTCGGCCACCCACAGGTCGGTGTCGGTGTTTTCGATGAGCCATACCCCGTCCGCGGTGTTGCCCGCGAAAATACCGTTCATGATGAGCACGATGGCGAACAGCAGGCCGACCCCGACGATGGTGGCGATGAATTTGCCCACATGACGCTGGACGTCCTTGATGGCGAGGTCCATCTAGCGTTCTCCTCCCGTCACCGCGCGCACCCGGCTGCCCGACTTGATGCCGGCGGGCCGGAGGATCACAGCCTCGCCGGCCTTGAGCCCCTCGCGCGCAGCCACGCGCTCGCCGTCGCTGGGGCCGGTGCGCACCGGCCGGAAGACGGCACGTCCGTCCGTCACCACCAGCACGCCGAACGTGTGCCCCTGCTGGAACAGGGCCGAGGCCGGAATCACCACCCCCTTCTCTTCGCCGGCATGGATCACGACCAGGGCTTCCTGGTCGATAGCGAAGCGCTCGGGAATTTCGCGGAAGGCCACGTCCACTTCCAGTTCACGGGTCGCCGCGTCGGACTGGCGGTTGATACGCACCACCTCGCCTGGCAGCTCCTTGCCGCCGCGCAGGCGGATCGTGGCCGGCTGGCCTACCTCGACATGCCCCACCACCGATTCGTCGATCCGTGTCGCCACCCACAGCTTGCTGGTATCCACCATGCGGAAGATCGGCGAGCCCGGCACAACAACATCTCCTGCCTCGGCGTCGCGGACGATGATCAGGCCGTCCATGGGCGCGGTGATGCGGGTGAAGCTGTGCAATGCGCGGGCATAGACGGCTTCCTGCGCGGATGCTTGCGATTCGGCCTGACGTGCCCCGAGCGTGGCGGCGGCATTGGCTTCGCCGCTTTGCGCGGACTTCAGCGCCGCGGCGGCGGCGTCCATGGCCGCCTGGGAAATGTAGCCGGCGCGGAAGACCTCTTCATCCCGCCGGAAATTGCTTTGCGCCAGTTCCCTGTCCGCCCGCGCCTTGGCAAGCGCCGCGTCCGCCTCCGCGATGTTGCGCTGCGAGGCCGCGGCGGCTGCCGCAGCACTGCCGGCCTTGGCGGCGGTATCGGTGTCATCCAGCAAGGCGAGCAGCTGCCCCGCCTTGACGCTATCCCCCTGATCCGCATGAAGCACCTTCAATGTTCCGGTAACGCGGGTGCTGACCGTGACCTGGATGCGGGACGCCACCACGCCGGGGCCGCGCACTTCGAGCGCGACCTTGCCTTCCTCTGCCTGGATTACTGCCACCGGGGGCGCATAAAAAAATATGCGGTAAGCCAGCAGGGCAACCAGCACTGCGACGGCCGACAGTGCGAGAATTATTTTCCATTTTTCTTTCACGGCTTCGACTCCGATTCCAATTCCAGGGGATTCCCAATAAGCCGCGCCACGGCATAACGCGCCACGGCATAATTGGCGGCGGCATGCACCTGATCGCCCTCGGCCTGTGCCAGGTCGTCCTGCGCGGTCAATACGTCCAGCGCAGTCGCTTTTCCGGAACGGTAGAGCACCTCAGCCGCCTTGAGCGATTCGCTGTTCGCCTCGACCAATTTCGCGCTTGCCCGTGCGTCGTTGAGCGCGGTACGCCAGGCGCGCAAGGCATCCTTCATCAATGTCTGTACCTCCAGATCGACGGACCGCTCCGCTTCCCGTGCCTGACTCAGCTTCGCACGGGCCTTTTCCGTCTGGGCCGGCAACGCACCGCCGTCATATAGCGTCCAGGTACCGGCCAGTCCCACAATCCATTCCGGCGCGCTGCCGCCGATGTCCCGCTCGCGATAGCCGTAACTGCCCAGCAGGGCAAGCTCAGGAGCGCGCGCGGCCTGGGCCGATCGCAAGCTCTCCTCCGCCTATGCCACCTGCGCCTGTGCCTGTTGGAGGTCGGGGTTGCGCACGGTCGCGATGTGCAGCATTTCGTCATCCGGTGATGGCGCCTCGAAGCGTCGGGGAAGCTCTCCCTCGATGGAAAACGCCAGGCCCGGCCGCAGGCCGATGGCCTGCGCCAGCGACACGACCGACATTTTTTCCGCTTCCTGCGTATTGGCCAGCACCCTTTCCGCATCCAGTCGCGCCGCTTCCGCTTTGAGCACATCCAGCTGGGTCGTTTTGCCCGCCTTGAAGAAATCGGAGGTCAAGGCCTCGAACGCCTGCTGCCGCTTGAGCGCGCTGGCCGCCACGCCCACCGTGTCGCGCGCATCCAGGGCGCGGGAAAAGGCCTGGCTGACCTGATAGACGGTTTCCTCGCGCGTCGCCTGGAAACCCATGCGGCCCGCCTCGACACCGCGCTGCGCGGCACTTTTCGAGGCCGAGGTCTTGCCGCCGTCGAACAGCAACTGGCGTCCCGTCACCCCGCCGAAACTATCGCGCGTGTACAACGCCGACGAATAACTGTCCAAGGAGCCCAGTCGGTCTTCGTTCAGCCGGCTCACGGAGGCATTGGCCTCCACCGTGGGCAGGAGGTCGGCTGCCGCGATGGCGTAATCCGCCTCGGCCTCGCTTGACCGCGCCGAAGCCGCGCCCAGATTCGGATTCTCCTTGAGCGCCAGATCAAGGGCCTGGGCCAGAGTAAGCCGCTGACCGGCGACGACGGGGCTCGCCAGGCAAGCCGCCGCAAGAACCAGCAGCAAGGCCAGCGTTCCTCGCCTGAATGAAGGTGGCTTAACGAAGATAGCATTCATGTGTTTACGTACATGCCTTTCTGAGCCCAACGTATGATCTGAACCATGTTCCGCTTCACGCAAACCGACACATAGTCAGTCACCGCGCGGAATAGCTGCCTTAATCATACGGGCACACTCATCTTGATGGTCGCTGGCATGGAAATTCGTACGGGTTGATCGCTGTGCGTGTTATTGATTACACGCAGATATTGGCCACGTTGGCACCGAGAGCCCCCGGTGCGCATCAATGCAGGGCTGGAGGTCAGTGCCCCCGCCCCATGCCCTGTCCGCCGCCCTGGCCTTTGTTTTGCCCACGCATTTGATTGCGAACTTCCTCTTTTTCCGCGGCGCTCATGTTTACTGAACGTTTCTTTATCTCAGTCCGAAAAGCGTCACGGTCTTCCTCGCTCATCTCGTTAAGTTTCAGCTGCGTCAATTCCGTCGTGCTCAGCGCGGAGAAATCCTGCGCCGCCAGCGCGCTCAAGCTAACGAGGCACAATGCAATCATGGCTGCCTGCGTTAATTTTTTTCCGTACATGTCAGTGCTCCTTTTGGTTTGAAATGGCTCCTGGACCGGGGTTTCTGCCGGACGTTCAAGATTACTCGTCAACAACGACTTCAGAACTGCATTGGCATGTCCTGGCCGAAACGGCTATCCAGGACTTCCTTTTGCTGCGGGGTCAAAACGGCATACAACTGCTTCATGGTGGCAGCCACGGTTTCCATACCGGCTACACGCTGCTTCATGGACTGGATACGCTCGTCAATTCGGTCAGGCGCAGCCTGAGCCGGCTGCTCGTCGGAGGTGCGCTGTTGCATCTTCGCCTGCATGGCTGACATCATTTCCGTTTTTTGCTGCTTCATGGTTTTGGCGAACGCCGCCCATGCTGCCTCCTGTTCGGAACCGATTTTCAGAATTTCTTTCATTTCGGCCAGTTTGCTGTCTATGCGAGCTGGATGGGCCATTTTTTTGCCGGCCATCGCGCATCCATTCCCCGGCCCCATGCCCATGTCGGTTGCGTAGGAGGTGGCCATCGCACCAATGCCGATGGTGGCGGCGGTAAGAAGGGTCAAGGTAATTTTCTGTCTGCGTTTCATGATGGGTTCTCCATGTAAAAAATGGGCTATGTCACTGTTGGCTGTTGAAGTCATGTCTTGCCCCCTCCGATGAAGCCTCTACCCTGCGGCATCCTGCAGACGGCGCCGTAGGAGCGACTTTAGCCGCGATGCGCCGCAAGGTACAAAAGGGCAAATACTCGCCAAGGCTGTGCCGCGCCACCTTTGCAGGCTACCGTCCGCATCGCGGCTGAAGCCGCTCCAGGGCTGGCCAACACCAACAAATAACGATGAAAGAGCCAAAAATGATTGGCGTGTTGCAGTGAAGCGTATTTAACCGAAGCTATGTAAATGGCTTATGTCAAAATCGCCCTTTTTTGTAACGTACTGTGACAAGCTGGCTTGGCCGTGACGCAAGCCCGTGAATTCAGGCGCCTGCGCCAAAAAACTCACGTATCAAAAAATCTTCCAGCCCGGCGTTGTCTTCCATGCGTGCAGACAGGACGATTACGCGGCCGAGACGCTGCGATTCCCAATTGAAGTCACCTTTGTAATATCTGCGGATCAACGCGATCATACTGCGCACGGTTGCGCGCTCCACATCGCCGCCAGGTCCGGCATCGACTTCGATCACTTCGCGTCGGCCATTGTTAAAGTCTTTTGTCCAGCCGTGAAATGAAAATTTCGCCGTCCGGACACTCATGCTGATAATTTGAAACACTCCATTCGTGCCTTGCGGCTGGAGATTGCGCATGATGTTCGCCATCCTGGTCTCGTCAGCCGAGGGTCCGCGTTCGTTGGCGGTTGCTTGCGCATTTTCCAGCCGGGCAGCCACTTCGGCGGCCCGGCGGCGCGCTCTGGCGGCATTAACGTAAGCCATCAAGTCTGCCGGTGGCGCTAAATCCGGTTCTCGTGGAGCATCCGCCGGGGGCGCAGGCTTGACTGCCGCCATGTCGGGTTCGGGTTCGGGTAAGGGTTCTGGTTCTGGTTCTGGTTCGGGTTCGGGTTCGGGAGCAGATCGATGCCTTATTCTGGATTTGCTTTGCAGGGGCAGGGTTTTTGACTGCAGGTTTGGGCGCTTGTCCGGAGGGTTTTGAGCCGCTTCGGGAAATTCGATAAAGCTTGCTTCTATGGGGACAGGTGCTGCCATTTCGACCTCGGGGGAGGCCAGGAAGTAGCTGAATTTCCATATGATCGCCAGCCAGATAATCAGCGCCAGCGGCCCCGGCCACCACAGCCTGACCTCCCTTGATCGGGAATCGGGCACATGGACGCGCACGATCTCGCCACAATTACTGCACATGGCGTGTTGAATCCCCCCCGGACGGAAGTCTGGCGCGCTTGTTACATCATTCATGTTTTACCGCGATCAGGAAATTCCTGGCGCCGGCAGCCCGTGCCTGCAACATCGCCTGCACCACGATGCCCTGCGGCGCGGCATTATCCGCCGACACGATCACGCTGGGTTGCGCATCGTTCAGCAGCGGCGCGAGTGTGGCTGCCAGGGTTTGCAAGGTCACCGGCGTGCGGTTGATCAGGATTTTGCTGTCGGCGGTCAGCGTCAGGGTGACCGGCGTATCGGTCTTGAGTTTTTCGGCTTTTCCCTGGGGCAGGTTCACTTGCAGCGAATCGAGGTTCTGCATGGCAAGTGAAGACAGCATGAAGGTTGCCAGCAGGAAGAACATCACATCGATCATCGGGATGATTTCGATGCGTCCCTTGCGGGACGCACGGGGTTTACGCAGCTTCATGGGCGTTACCCTGCTGGTCCAGGCGGATGTGGTCGATCAGGCGCGTGCCGAGGCGTTCCATTTCGTCCATCGTCTGCGATTGCACACGCGAGAAGTAATTGAACCCGAACAGGGCAATCAGCGCGATCAACAGGCCGATTGCGGTTGCAATAAGGGCCTGGGCCACGCCCCCCGTCACGCCGGTGGGGTTCACGACCCCGCTGCTGCCAATGATCTTGAAGGCATCCATCATGCCGCCAATGGTTCCCATGAGCCCGAGCAAGGGTGCGGCTGTGACGATGGTTTCCAGCACCCACAACCTGCGGGCAAGGGAGGTTTCGATCAACTGGGCTTCGTCCGCTGCCCGTGACTCGGTCCACCATGCCGGGCGACGCCGGTTGGCGATCACCACCTCGAAAAAGCGCCTGAAGTAATGGCGGTCATTCAAGCCGTAAAGCCTTTTCTCCAGTTCTTCCCAGGCAAAGCCATAAGTCTCGGCAAGCCTGAGCAGGTCAAGTGGAAGACGGGCATAACGCCAATAGATAAATGCCTTCTCAAGCATGATGGCCAAGGCGATGATTGCCAGCAACGACAGCGGCACAATGATCATCCCGCCCAGTTTTATTGCGATCCAGGTTTCTTGCAGGTCTTGCATGCTTATCTCCGAATGGGGAATTCATTTTCCCCTTGATTGACGTGAAACTCGCACCGCGAGCCTGCGTCACCCTCTCCCGTCGCGCGGAAGAGGGCAGGGGTGGGGGAACGGTCATGCGAGTTTCATAATCGGGTGTGGCCCCTTGCCATGACCGTTGGTTCCGTCCTGCTTTGCACCGCTTGCACGATTTCCGTCCGAGCAGGCATGGCGGCATGCCCGTTCACTTCCACACGGATTAAAGATGCTCGTCAGAAGCGGTATTTGATGCCGACGCCTGCGGACGCCTGGTCTCTGCTGCCGAGGTCGGTGACGATTGGGCTGTCGGCAGCATCACCCAGAATCCGCTTGTAGCGGATGGTTGCAAAGCCTGCCCAATCGCGGGTTATCGCATAATCGACCATGATACTCGCGCCGGCATCCTTGAAGCCCGAACCGGCTTCATATTGGGCGATGCCCGATTGCGCCGATTGCAGTGCGCTAATGCCGAAGAAGGTATTCATATAGTCCGCCGATGCCCAGGTTGTTTCGAGATTGGCGCGGAGTTTGAGCTTTTGTCCAAGAGGCATGCCATGGCCCACGGAGAGATTTATCGTCGCGCCTTCGTCGCTATGCGTGACGTTCTGTCTGACATCGATGGAAGCATGCCAACCTTGCTTGCGGAAGCGGATAAAGCCGCCTGCATCAAGGCCCGGGTCGATGTCACCCAGCCCGCTCAACGCTTCATTGTCGTCCTGATCGCGACCGCGGCGCAGGGCCAGGAGCGGTCCGGCAGCGATGGTAACGCCCTGCTCCGTTTTGAAACGCAGGAGATTGGCGCCCGCACTCAACCGGGTGAAAAACAGGCTGTCACCGTAGAAGAGGTTGATATTCGGCATGACCCTCGCCTGGTAGTCGTTCGAGCCTTCGTACTCCGGCATCACAGCCACCCCCATGCCGATGCTTCCGTGCAGGCCGGCGGGCGTGGCCGGCATGTCATCCGCCGTGGCCCGGCCGGTGGCAGAAATCAACAAAGTTAACCCCACTGCACCCGCCATTCTGGTGCAAGTCATTTGGTGCAGTCTCGACAGCAAGATGTTGCAGCGATATAGGCCATGATGGCGCGTCTCCGAGTCAAACATAATGAAAATGAATAATTGCTTTTCAGCAACGCGTATTTAACCGCCAGGGTGTAACGGGTATGTGTCAAGGCAGGCCTTTTTTGTAACGTACTGTGACAAGGTGCCGGGTTGTTACGCTGCCTTACAATTTCCCTGCATGGAAATTGGGTTTCCCGGTATAAAAACATCATGACGACACCAGAACACATCCTTATCGTGGACGACGATGCCGAGATCCGCAGCCTGCTGAGCAATTACCTGCAGAAAAACGGTTATCGGACCACCTCCGTGGCGGAAGGCAAGGGCATGTTGGCGGCGCTGGATAATGAGCGGGTGGATCTGATCGTGCTCGACCTGATGCTGCCAGGAGACGATGGCCTGGTGTTGTGCCGCAATCTGCGGGTGCGCTCCGACATCCCGGTGATCATGCTCACCGCCCGTGGCGAGGATATGGATCGTATCCTCGGCCTGGAGATGGGCGCCGACGATTACCTGCCCAAGCCTTTCAATCCGCGCGAACTGCTGGCGCGCATCAAGAGCATCCTGCGCCGGGCAAAGGCCTTGCCAGGGAACAGGGAAATTGACGTCGCGGCACGGATTGACTTTGCCGGATGGGAGTTGGATACGATCTCGCGTCAACTCGTCTCGCCGCAGGGGATGGTGGTTCCACTGAGCGGTTCCGAATACCGCCTGCTCCAGGTATTCCTCAATCACCCCAACCGGATTCTCAGCCGGGACCAGCTCATGGAGCTGATGCGGGGGCGTGGAACGGACCCTTTCGAAAGAAGCATTGATGTTCAGGTGAGCCGCCTGCGCCACCGCTTGGCGGACGATGCCAAGGAACCCGCCATCATCAAGACGGTGCGAGGCGAAGGCTACATCCTGTCAGCGCAGGTGGAAACGGGTAAATGATGCGGCTCTTGCCACAATCCCTCTTCAGCCGCATGGTTCTGATTCTGCTCGGCGGCCTGATTCTGGTGCAATCAATCAGCGTCGTCTTTCACTTGCGCGAACGCGATCGTTTGTTGTTTCACTCGAACAGCATGGAATCGGCGCAACGTATCGCCGATGCCATCCGGATGCTGAATTCACTTGCTTCAGCCGATCGGCAAAAATTCGTGACGGCTCTCAATTCTCCGACCCTGCTCGTCTCTCTTGGCGTGATCCCCTCAAGCCAAGCGCTTCAGAACCCGGAGGCCCACGATCAGGCGGACAGCTTCCGCATGATGCTGGGCGACCTGCTCGGGGGAACGCCGCCTATCGAGGTCGTCGCATCCGACCCGGAATGGCGCTTGGGACAGCTCTCTGCCAATACGCCCGGTCTTGCGAGGAATACTTTCCCACAGAAAAAAAACGCCTTTACAGTGGAGACGCGCTTGCAGGATGGAACAGTGGTCTCATTCGATGTGTTCCCGTCCGACGAAACTTTCCCTCTGCCTCGCCGTCTGCTGCTCAATCTGCAGATCCTGCTCGCCGCCGTTATTATTCTTTCGCTTCTTGCCGTGCGCCTTGCCACGCGCCCCCTTAATACCCTCGCCAGCGCTGCAGAAAAACTGGGAAAGGACATCAACAGCCCGCCACTGATTGAAACTGGACCAACCGAAGTGCGGCGCGCGGCGCATGCCTTCAATACCATGCAATCACGCCTGGTCAACTATATTCAGGACCGCACGCGGATTCTCGCAGCCATGTCGCACGACCTGAAAACACCCATCACCCGCTTGCGGCTCCGCGCCGAACTGCTGGAAGATGATGATCACAGAATCCGGTTCGTAAAGGATCTGGAGGAAATGGAGTTCATGGTGACCGCTACCCTGGATTTCATGCGCGGCGTCGACAACCCGGAGCCGGTGCAACCTATGGACATCATGGCCCTGCTGGAAAGCCTTCAGGCGGATGCGGCGGAAATCGGCCAGCAAGTCTGTCTGGATGGCGTCGCTGCCCGGCCCTATCCGTGCAAGCCGGCAGCCATGAAGCGATGTCTGGGCAACCTGATCGACAACGCCGTCAAATACGGAAAAAATGCCACCATCACCGTGGACGACCACCACAAACAACTGCAAATCCACATCCTGGATAATGGTCAGGGTATTCCAGAGGCTGAACTTGAACGGGTATTCGAGCCGTTTTATCGCCTGGAAAGTTCACGCAGCCGCGATACCGGCGGCACCGGCCTTGGCTTGGGCATTGCGCGCAACATCGCACAAATGCACGGTGGCGACCTGTTGCTACGCAACTGTCCATGCGGCGGTCTTGAGGCGATACTGACGCTGCCGCGGAGGTCATAAGCGCACTGCACCAAGCAGTGAATTCGACGATGAACCGAAATTCAATTGAGCCATAGGTGAAAGTGCGACAGGTTGGTTCGGGGCCGGGAAACGACTTGCTCTCGGGTTGGTGGCTGACGCCTTTTCTCCGCGGGCCAAAAAGAAACGCCGACAAGGTCGGCGTTTCGATGCTTCGGGAAAAGCAACTCCGCTGATCAGCTGATTGCCGCTTGTGTCCGGCCCCATCGGTCGCCAGCGGGTGCACTTCGAGGCGCCGCCCGCCGATCGTCTGGAGGTCGAATCCAGCCGATTCCTCAACTGGGTGAATGGCGCACCGAATGAACCGCCGCTGCTCAAGGCCGGCCTCGGCCATCTCCGGCTCGTCACCTGGCACCCGTTCGACGATGGCAACGGTCGTATCGCTCGGGCGAGGCGACCTGCTGCCGGCACGCGCTGACGGCAGCCCGCAACGCTTCTATAGCCTGTCGGCGCAGATCCAGCGGGAGTGCCGCGTCTGCTACGACATTCTGGAGCGGATGCAGAAGCGGTCGATGGACGTCACCGAGTGGTTCGTCTGGTTCCTCGATACCCTCCATCGCGCCGTCGATCAGGCACAACACACGCTCGACGCCGCGCTGATCAAGACGCGGTTCTGGCAGCGCTGGGCGGCCACGCCGTTGAACGAGAGACAGGTGACGTTGCTCAATCGGCAACTCGACAGCTTCGAAGGCAAGCTCACCAGCAGCAAGTGGGCGGCCATTGCCAAGTGTTCGCCGGACATGGCCTTGCGTGACATCAACGACCTGCTTGCGCGGGGTGTGCTGCGGAAAATGGATGCGGGCGGGCGCAGCACCGGCTATGAATTGAACGATTTACCAAGGTACAGCCCGCCACCATCCGTCAGCGTGGTGGGCTTGTCTGTGGGCTTTTGGTGGTGCGAATCGCTATGTCGGTAAGTGCGATGACGGTAACTCCATGTGGCGTAGGCTGGTTACCGCCAGTTACCGTCGGATTACAATGGTCGTCATGGGATAAGTCTGGACGTGAAAAAGGCCATAATCCTTGTTTTTAATAAGAATTATGGCCTTCTTTGGACCACCATGGATCAAATTCTGGTGGAGCCGGGGGGAATCGAACCCCCGTCCGCAAGCCCTCTACAGGCAGTTCTACATACTTAGTCCGGTGTTTTTGTGCTTTAAGCTCCATCACGCCCGCCGAACAGGCTGGATCTTGCCGAGTCGCCTTGATTTAGCATTTACCCAAGCGACCCGGATAAACGCGATTTCATGTGAATTAACTCACTGTCGGCTTGCGCCGGCCCGGCCCATGAACGATCCGGTGTGAGTCCTAGACCTTAAGCGGCTAGGGCGTAGTTTTCGTCGTTTGCGACTAAGTTTTTTTCAGTTGGATTTACGAGGTGCTCTGACCCTCGGTATGCCCTACTCTGCTTTGCGACCCACGTCGAAGCCAGGTCGGCCCCCATGTGCATCTAAAAGAAGTGTACTGCATAGAGCGGGGGGAGGACAGAAAGTTCCGGCGCGAGAGTATTTTCTGTGGGGCGGTTTACTGCCCGAAGGGGAAGGGGTCGTGCGCGATCGCGACCGCCACCATGTAGCCGAATACCAACAGGGCGGCGATCCAGGCGGCGATGCGCCAAGCCTTGGTTTTGCCGCGCTTGAGGGCGATTGTGCCGAGCAGGATGTAGGCGATCAGTGCGAAGAACTTGGCGGTGAGCCAGCCGTGCACCAGCGGGTATTGCTGGATCAGCACGGCCAGGGCGATGCCGCTGGTCAGCAGCAGGGCATCGTTGACGTGCGGGACGATGCGCACCCAGCGCGCCTGTAGCCGGGGGGAATCTGCCATCATCCAGGCGCCGCGCAGGACGAACAGGGCCAGGGTGAGGACGATGGTGGCGAGGTGCAGGTTTTTGATGAGGCTGTAGGTCATCGCTCAGGCCAGGTAGTCGAGGGTTTCGGCCGGGTGGCGGATTTGCGCGTGCGCACCCCAGGTGTGCGGCTGGTCGGCAGCGTCGAGATAGCCCCAGGCGGCGACCAGCGCGGGCATGGTGGCGGCATTTGCGGCCTGGATGTCGCGTTCGGCATCGCCCAGGTAGAGGCACTGCGTCGGCGTGGCGTCGCACAGTCCGGCGGCGGCGAGCATGGGCGCCGGGTGCGGCTTGGGCTGCGGGCAGGTGTCGCCGGAGACGATGCAGGCGGCGCGCTCGGCGAGGTCGAGGATGGACATCAGCGGCTCGGTGAAGCGCGCCGGCTTGTTGGTGACCACGCCCCATTTGAGCTGGCGTGCTTCGAGTTCGGCCAGCAGGTCGAGGATGCCGGGGAAGGGCTGCGAGTGACGGCAGATGTTGGCCGCATACAGTTGCAGGAATTCCTCGCGCAGGGCGGCAAAGTGCGCGTCGTCGGGGTGCAGGTCGAAGCCGATGCCAAGCAGGCCGCGCGCCCCGTGCGAGGCCTGCGGACGGATGAGGTCGTCGGCCAGCGGCGGCAGGCCGTGGCGTGCGCGCTGCAGGTTGAGCGCGTAGCCGAGGTCGGGCGCGGTGTCGACCAGAGTGCCGTCGAGATCGAACAGCACCGCCTTGATGCCGTCAAGCTTCGCTGCATTGAACGCCACGGCTTCAATCCCCCCGGCGCGTCGCTAGCAGGTAGTTGACGTCGGTGTCCGCTTCCAGCTTGTAGACCTTGGTCAGCGGGTTGTAGGTCATGCCGATCAGCTCCTGGGTGTCGAGCCTGGCTTCGCGCGCCATGCGGGCGAGTTCGGCGGGCTGGATGAATTTGGCGTAGTCATGGGTGCCGCGCGGCAGCAGCTTCAAGACGTATTCGGCGCCGACGATGGCGAACAGGTAGCTCTTGGCGTTGCGGTTGAGCGTCGAGAAGAACACCCAGCCGCCCGGCTTGGCCAGGCGCGCGCAGGCGGCGACGACGGAAGCCGGATCGGGGACGTGTTCGAGCATTTCCATGCAGGTGACGATGTCGAATTCGCCTGCGTGCCGCGTGGCGTAGTCTTCGGCGGACACTAGTCGATAGTCGACGCGCTTGCCCGATTCGTACAGGTGCAGTTTGGCGACATTGAGCGCCTTGTCCGACAGGTCGATGCCGCTGACCTCGGCGCCGGCGCCGGCCATCGCCTCGGCCAGGATGCCGCCGCCGCAGCCGACGTCGAGCACTTTCCGGCCGGCCAGCGGCGCCAGCGTGTCGATCCACTTCAGGCGCAGCGGGTTGATCTCGTGCAGCGGCTTGAATTCGGAATTCGGGTCCCACCAGCGGTGGGCGAGTTCGGAAAACTTGGCGATTTCGGCGGTGTCGACATTACTCATAACAAAAACCTCAGGCAGTGAGCTTGGTGCGCCAGTAACGGGCGCGGGCATTCAGATCGTCGGTGTCCAGATCGACCAGGCGGCGGTCATTCAGTTTCAGCTTGCCGTCGACCCATACATGGGTGACGTGCTCGCGTCCGGCAACGTAAACCAGGTGCGAGACGGGGTCAAATACCGGCTGGCTGGACAGGGCACGCAGGTCAACCGCGACCAGGTCGGCGCGCTTGCCGGGGACGATGCTGCCGATCCGGCTGTCGAGATTGAGCGCGCAGGCGGCGTCCAGGGTGGCGGCCTTGAGCGCGGCGGCGGCGGGCAGGGCGGCGGCGTCGCCGCTGGCGCCCTTGGCCAGCAGGGAGGCCAGGCGCATTTCGGCGACCAGGTCGAGGCGGTTGTTGCTGGCGGGGCCGTCGGTGCCGAAACCGAAATTGACGCCAGCCGCCATGAACCGGTTCACCGGCGCGATGCCGGACCCGAGTTTCAGGCCCGCTGTCGGGCAATGCGCCACATGGCAGCCGTTTTGCGCCAGCAGGTCGATTTCGGCGTCGTTCACGTGGATCGCGTGGACGCCGATGAAGTTCGGCCCCAAAAGGCCCAGTCCCGCCAGCCGCTCCAGCGGCCGCATCCCGTATTGCTTGAGGCTGTCGCGGACTTCGTTGGCCGTTTCGTGGATGTGGATGTGAATGGGCAGGCTGAGTTGTTCGGCCAGGGTGTTGATGCGGCCGAAGGTGGCGTCGGCAATGGTGTAGGGCGCGTGCGGGGCGAAGGTGAAGGAGAGCAGCGGCTCGTCCTTCAGCTCGTCGCGCATGGCCAAGCCCTTGGCCAGGTAGTCGTCGGCGTCCGACGCATAGGCGCTGGGGAACTCCAGCACAATGATGCCCAGAGTGGCGCGCATGCCGGCCTGCAGAAAGGCTTCGCCGGCGGTCTGCGGGAAGAAATACATGTCGTTGCAGGTGGTGATGCCGCCCGCGAGCATTTCGGCGGCGGCGAGCAGGGTGCCGTCGCGCACGAAGGCCTCGGACACGTGCTTTTTCTCGGCCGGCCAGATGTGCTCGTTGAGCCAGGTCATCAGCGGCTGATCGTCGGCAAAGCCGCGCAACAGAGACATCGCGGCGTGGCCGTGCAGGTTGACGAGGCCCGGGATCAGCGCGTGGTTGGGCAGGTCGACCGTTTGTGCGGCGTCGTAACGTGCCTGCGCGGCGTCGGCGGGCAGCACGTCGAGAATCTCGCCGCCCCGGACGACCACGGCATGTTCGGCCAGGGCGCCGCAGGCGCGTGCGGGATCATCGGTGCCAGCGGATTCGACGGGCACTACCCATTGCGGCAGGAGAAGGAGATCGGCGGGGGCTTTCATGGTGGGCTGCATTTTCACTGTTTGGCCGCGGTTTGGCAAAGGCTGGCGGAGCGGGCGGCCATGCTAAAATCACGGGCTTTAAGTCAACAATAAAAGCCGGCCATGGAACAGTTTGCCAAGGAAACCCTCCCGGTTAGTCTCGAAGACGAGATGCGGCGCTCATACCTCGATTACGCCATGAGCGTGATCGTGGGTCGCGCGCTGCCGGATGTGCGCGATGGTCTGAAGCCCGTGCATCGCCGCGTGCTGTTTGCGATGAACGAGTTGGGCAACGACTGGAACAAGGCTTACAAGAAGTCGGCCCGCGTGGTCGGCGACGTCATCGGTAAATACCACCCGCACGGCGACACCGCGGTGTACGACACCATGGTGCGGATGGCGCAGGATTTCTCGCTGCGCTACCCGCTGATCGACGGCCAGGGCAACTTCGGCTCGGTCGACGGCGACAATGCGGCGGCGATGCGTTACACCGAAGTGCGCATGTCGAAAATCGCGCATGAGCTGTTGGCCGACCTCGACAAGGAAACGGTCGATTTCGGCCCCAACTACGACGGCTCCGAGCATGAGCCGCTGGTGATGCCGACCAAGATCCCCAACCTCTTGATCAACGGTTCGTCGGGCATTGCGGTGGGCATGGCAACCAATATTCCGCCGCACAACCTCACCGATATCTGTAGCGCGCTGTTTGCGCTGCTGGACGACCCCGAGATCGACATCGAGTCGCTGATCGCCATCGTCAAGGCGCCGGACTTCCCGACCGCCGGCATTATCTACGGCCTGACGGGCGTGCGCGACGGCTATCGTACCGGGCGTGGCCGCGTGGTGATGCGCGCCACCTGCCATTTCGAGGATGTGGGCAGGGAGGGCGGCAAACAGGCGATCATCATCGACGAGCTGCCGTACCAGGTGAACAAGGCCAATCTGCTGATCAAGATCGGCGAACTGGTGCGCGACAAGCAGATCGACGGCATCGCCGATCTGCGCGATGAATCCGACAAGTCCGGCATGCGCGTCTATATCGAACTGAAGCGCGGCGAGAATGCCGACGTAATCCTGAACAATCTGTACAAGCAGACGCAGATGCAGGACACCTTCGGCATGAACATGGTGGCGCTGATCGAAGGCCAGCCGCGCCTGCTCAACCTGAGGCAGATGCTCGATGCCTTCCTGCGCCACCGGCGCGAAGTCGTCACCCGCCGCACCGTGTTCGACCTCCGGAAGGCGCGCGAGCGCGGCCATATCCTGGAAGGGCTGGCGGTGGCGCTGGCCAACGTCGACGAGATCGTCGAGCTGATCAAGAGTTCGGAAACTCCGGTGATCGCCAAGGAGCGCCTGCTCAGTCGCGCCTGGAAGTCGGCGATGGTCGAGGAAATGCTGGCGCGCATCGATCCCGAGTTTTCGCGGCCGGTGAACGTCGGGCCCGAGTTCGGTCTGCATGGCGACGGCTACCACCTGTCGGAAATCCAGGCGCAGCGCATCCTGGAAATGCAGCTGCAGCGGCTGACCAACCTGGAATCCGACAAGATCATCGGCGAGTACAAGGACATCATGGCGAAGATCGCCGACCTGCTCGATATCCTCGCCAACCCGGCGCGCATCACCCAGATCATCCGTGACGAACTGACCCAGATTCGGGATCAGTTCGGGGACGCGCGCCGCTCGGTGATCGTCGAAAACGCCCAGGACATGTCGATGGAGGACCTGATCAAGCCGGAAGAGATGGTGGTGACGCTGTCGCACAGCGGCTACATGAAGGCACAGCCGCTCGACGACTACCGCGCGCAGAAGCGTGGCGGGCGCGGCAAGCAGGCGGCAGGCACCAAGGATGAGGACTTCATCGAGAAGATGTTCGTCGCCAATACCCACGACTACATCCTCTGCTTCTCCAGTCGCGGACGCATGTACTGGCTCAAGGTCTACAACGTGCCGCAGGGCGGACGCGGCGCGCGCGGCAAGCCGATTGTCAACCTGCTGCCACTGGAAGACGACGAGAAGATCAGCGCGCTGCTGCCGGTCAAGACCTTCGATGACGACCACTATGTGTTCATGGCGACCAGCAACGGCATCGTCAAGAAAACGCCGCTGTCCGATTTCTCGCGCCCGCGCACGGCCGGCATCATCGCGGTGGGCCTGGACGACAAGGATTTCCTGATCGGCGCGTCGATCACCGACGGCCGCCACGACGTGATGCTGTTCTCCGATGGCGGCAAGGCGGTGCGCTTCGACGAGAACGACGTGCGCCCGATGGGACGCACCGCGCGCGGCGTCATCGGCATGAAGCTCGCCAAGGGCAAGACGGTGATTTCTCTGCTGGTGGCCGAAGACGAGAACGACTTCGTGCTGACCGCGACCGAGAACGGCTACGGCAAGCGCACGCCAATCGACGAATATACCCGCCATGCGCGCGCGACGCAGGGCATGATCGCAATCCAGACCAGCGAGCGTAATGGCAAGGTTGTGGCCGCCACGCTGGTGAAGCCGGATGACGAGATCATGCTGATCACCACCGGCGGCGTGCTGATCCGCACCCGCGTCAAGGAAATCCGTTCCATGAGCCGCGCGACGCAGGGCGTCACGTTGATCAACCTGGATAAGGGTGAAACACTGATCAGCCTGGAAAAAGTGGCTGAAACCGATAACGAAGAGGAATTAGGAGACTAAATCATGACGATCTATAACTTCAGCGCCGGCCCGGCCGTGCTACCCAAAGACGTTCTACTGCAGGTGCAGGCCGAGATGGTCGATTGGCACGGCAGCGGCATGTCGGTGATGGAAATGAGCCATCGCGGCAAGGAATTCATGGGTATCGCCGCCGAGTCGGAAGCCGACCTGCGCGAACTGATGGGCATTCCCGCCAATTACAAGGTGCTGTTCCTGCAGGGCGGCGCGTCGAGTCAGTTCGCCATGGTGCCGATGAACCTGCTGCGCGGCAAAGCCGGTGCCGACTACCTGAACACCGGCGAGTGGTCGAAGAAGGCCATCAAGGAAGCGAAGAAATACGGCGCGGTGAACGTGGTGGCGTCGAGCGAAGACAGGAAGTTCAGCTACGCGCCGACGCAGGATGCGTGGAAGCTCGACCCCAACGCCGCCTACGTCCACTACACGCCCAACGAAACCATCGGCGGGGTGGAAATCTTCTGGACTCCCGACACCGGTAGCGTGCCGCTGGTGGCCGATATGTCGTCGACCATCCTGTCGCGCCCGATCGACGTGTCGAAATTCGGCGTGATCTATGCCGGCGCACAGAAGAATATCGGCCCGGCCGGCCTCACCATCGTCATCGTACGCGACGACCTGATCGGCGAGACCGTGAAAGGCACACCGACCATGTTCGACTACAAGATCCACGCCGACAACGACTCGATGTACAACACGCCGGCCACCTTCTCCATGTACACCGCGGGGTTGGTGTTCAAGTGGCTGAAGGCGCGCGGCGGCCTCGCCGCGATGGAAAAAACCAACCGTGAAAAAGCTGGTCTACTGTACGACACGCTCGATGCGACCAATTTCTACAATTCGCCGGTGGCGATGGACAACCGCTCGCTGATGAATATCCCCTTCACCCTGAAGGACGCTGCGCTCGACGAGGCCTTCCTCAAGGGCGCACAGGCGCGCGGACTGATCCAGTTGAAGGGCCACCGCTCGGTCGGCGGCATGCGCGCCTCGATCTACAATGCGATGCCGGTCGAGGGCGTGCGCGCGCTGGTCGGGTACATGAACGAATTCGAGAAGAGCCATGGCTGAGCTGCGCAAGATTCTCACCCTCAACGCGATTTCCGCGCGCGGACTGGCGCGGCTACCCGAGCATTACATCGTCGGCGGCGACATCGCCGATCCGGACGGCATCCTGGTGCGTTCGGCCAACATGCACGAGATGGACATTCCGGCGTCGGTGCGCGCGATTGCCCGCGCCGGCGCCGGCACCAACAACATCCCGGTCAAGAAAATGTCGGAGCGCGGGGTGCCGGTGTTCAACGCGCCGGGTGCCAACGCCAATGCGGTGAAGGAACTGGTGATCGCCGGCATGCTGATCGGCGCGCGCAACCTGGTGCCGGCGTTGAAGCTCGTCGAGGGCCTGGCCGGCACCGACGAGGACATGCACAAGGCGACCGAGGCCGGCAAGAAGCAGTTTGCCGGGACTGAACTGCCGGGCCGCACGATTGGTGTGATCGGGCTGGGCGCGATCGGCTCCTATATCGCCGAAGCGGCGATCAAGCTCGGCATGAACGTGATTGGATTCGATCCGTCGATTACCGTTGACGCTGCCTGGCGGCTGCCGTCGCAGGTCAAGCGCGCCGAGAATGTCGAGGATGTGCTGCGCATGGCCGACTTCGTCACCCTTCACGTGCCGCTCGTCGATGCCACCCGCAATCTGATCAATTCCCAGCGTATCGGCGTGATGCGTCCCGGCGCGGTGCTACTGAATTTCGCACGCGAGGGCGTGGTCGACAACGCCGCGGTGATCGAGGCGCTCGATGCCGGCAAGCTGCACGCCTACATCTGCGACTTTCCGGCGAACATACTCAAGGGCCACGCCAAGGTGGTGGCGCTGCCGCATCTGGGTGCGTCCACCGAGGAAGCCGAGGAGAACTGCGCGGTGATGGTGGCCGAGGAGCTCGCCGACTATCTGGAAAACGGCAACATTCTCAATTCGGTCAACTTCCCCAACGTCAGCATGCCGCGCGAATCCGCGTACCGCGTCGCGGTTGCCAATGCCAACGTACCCAACATGGTGGGGCAGATTTCGTCGGTGCTGGCCGCCGCCGGACTCAACATCCACAACATGATCAACAAGTCCAAGGGCGACATGGCGTATACGATGGTAGACGTCGACAACGCGGTGACCGACGCCGTCATGCAGCAGCTCTCCGCCATCGCCGGCGTGCTCGCGGTGCGCTATCTGCCTGCCGCCTGACGCGATGGACGAGGGACTGAAGGCGCTACGCGCGCGCATCGACAGCATCGACGACGCCGTCCTGCAACTGGTGTCGGAGCGCGCGGGCATCGCCCAGCAGGTCGGGCGTGCCAAGAACGGCGAAAAGATCTACCGCCCCGAGCGCGAGGCGCAGATCGTGCGGCGCCTGCGCGAGGCCAACCCCGGGCCGCTGTCCGGCGACACCGTCGAGCGGCTGATCCGCGAAATCATGTCGGCATGTCGCGCAGTGGAAGTCACCACCCGTGTGGCCTACCTCGGCCCTGCCGGTAGCTTCACCCAGCAGGCGGTGATGAAGCATTTCGGCCATGAGGTCGAGGCGCTGGCCGAGACCGATATCGATGCGTGCTTTCAGGCGGTGGAAACCGGGCGCGCCGATTTTTCCCTGGTGCCGGTGGAAAACTCGACCGAGGGTGCGATCGGCCGCACCCTCGATCTCATCGTCGAAAGCCCATTGAAGATCTGCGGCGAGGTGATGCTGCCGATCCATCAGACCCTGATGCGCAAGCATGGCGGTCTTGGCGGCATTCAGCGGGTATATGGCCACGCGCAATCGCTCGCCCAGTGCCAGCAATGGCTCAGCCGCCATCTCCCCAACGTCGAACGCGTCAGCGTGGTCAGCAATAGCGAAGGAGCGCGCCGCGCAGCCGCCGAGCCCGATGCTGCCACGCTGGGTTCGGAAACAGCCGCCGAACTGTATGGCCTGACAGTGGCAGGAAAACGCGTCGAGGACGAGGCCAGCAACACCACGCGTTTTCTGGTGCTGGGGCAGACCGATGCTGCGCCGTCCGGGTGCGATAAAACCTCGCTGGTGATGGGCGCGCGTAACCAGCCGGGTGCGGTGGTCATGCTGCTGCAGCCGCTCGCCGATGCAGGCATTTCCATGAGCAAGCTCGAATCGCGCCCGGCCCGCTCAAGCAACTGGGAATACCTGTTCTTCGTCGTCTGCGAAGGCCACCGCGAGGACGCCCGGCTGGCAGGTGCGCTGGCCGAAATCAAGGCACGTGCCGCCTTCCTGAAGATTCTCGGTTCCTACCCCGCGGCCTCGTGATTAATTGCTGTGACCTCGTGCCGCCGCATGTGCGCGCGATTGCCCCCTACCCGCCCGGCAAGCCCATTTCCGAACTCGCGCGCGAACTCGGGCTGAGCGAAGCCGACATCGTCAAGCTGGCATCCAATGAAAACCCCCTCGGCCCCAGCCCGCGGGCGCTGGCGGCGGCGCAGGACGCCCTCGCCGACATGGCGCTTTATCCCGACGGCGCCGGGTTTGCGCTAAAGGCGAAGCTGTCGGAAAAACTGGGCGTCGCGGCAAACCGGATCGTGCTCGGCAACGGTTCCAACGACGTGCTGGACATGGCGGCGCGCGCTTTCCTGGCGCCCGGCGCCTCTTCCGTTTACGCGCAACACGCTTTCGCGGTGTACCCGCTTGCCACGCAGACCGCGGGCGCGCAGGGCATCGCGGTGGCGGCGAAGGATTACGGTCACGATCTGGCCGCGATGCGGGCGGCGATCCGCGACGACACCCGCGTGCTGTGGATCGCCAATCCCAACAACCCGACCGGCACCTTCCTGCCGTGGACGGAACTCGAGGCTTTCCTCGAAACCGTGCCGCCCCGGGTTCTGGTGGTGCTGGACGAGGCCTACGGCGAATACCTGCCGCCGGCCGGGCGCTGCGACACCGCGGCCTGGCTGGCGCGCTTCTCCAACCTGCTGATCGTCCGCACCTTTTCCAAGGCCTATGGCCTGGCCGGATTGCGCGTCGGCTACGGACTCGGCAGCGCCGACGTCATCGACCTGCTCAACCGGGTGCGCCATCCCTTCAATGTCAATGTGCCCGCGCTCGCCGCGGCTGAAGCCGCGCTCGACGACGCCGAGTTCCTCGCGCGCAGCTATGCGCTGAACAGCGCCGGCATGGCGCAGCTGGTTGCCGGGCTGGCCGGTCTGGGCGTCGAAACCGTGCCGTCGAAAGGCAATTTCCTGCTGGCGAAAGTCGGCGATGCCGCACGCATCAATACCGAATTGCTGAAGCGCGGCGTCATCGTACGCCCAGTGGCCAATTACGGCCTGCCCGAATTCCTGCGTGTGTCGGTTGGACTGGCCGGACAGAACGCCCGTTTCCTCGACGCATTGAGCGTGGTTCTTGCCGCTTTAGCAGCTTTAGAACCGCGGCCTGACCCTTGTAAGGACTGCCTGTGATCGTCGACACGCTCGCCATCGTCGGCACCGGTCTGATCGGCGGTTCCTTCTCACTGGCATTGAAACAGGCCGGTGCGGTGCATACGGTGCTGGGGGTCGGCCGCAGTCCGGCGCGGCTCACCGTCGCACGCGAGCTTGGCCTGATCGACCGCGCGGTCGATTGGGCCGGGGTCGGCCAGGCCGACTGCATCCTGCTGGCGCTGCCGGTGGGCGAGACCGAAGCCGTACTGAAAAATCTCGCGCCGCATCTGAAGGCCGGCGCCATCGTCACCGACGCCGGCAGCACCAAGGCCAACGTGGTCGCGGCGGCCCGTGCGGCGCTCGGCGCGCGGGCCGCCGATTTCGTGCCCGGCCATCCGATTGCCGGCTCCGAGCAGAGCGGCCCCGGCGCCGCGCGCGCCGATCTGTACCAGGGCAAGAAAGTAGTGCTGACGCCGCAGGCCGACACCCGTGCCGACGCGCTCGCCACCGTGCGGGCGCTGTGGGAGGCGGCCGGGGCGCAGGTCGAAATGCTGGATGCCGTGCAGCACGACCGCGTGTTTGCCGCGGTGAGCCACTTGCCGCACCTGGCCGCGTACACGCTGGTGGACGAACTGGCGCAGCGCGCCGACGGCGGCACCTTCTTCCGCTATGCCGCCAGCGGCTTTCGCGATTTCACCCGCATCGCCGGCTCCGCGCCCGAGATGTGGCGCGACATCGCGCTGGCGAACCGCGAGGCGGTGCTGGCTGAATTGGACGCCTATGTCGCCGCGTTGCAATCGCTGCGTCAGGCCGTGGCCGGGGAAGACGCCGACGCCTTGCTGAAACTGTTCTCACGCGCCCGCAACGCGCGTGAGAACTGGATGAAAAAACAGGATTCTTGATGGACTTTCTCGATTTGCCCGCATCCAGCGCGGCACGTGGCACGGTACGCCTGCCTGGCTCCAAAAGCATTTCCAACCGCGTGCTGCTGCTGGCGGCGCTGGCACAGGGCACAACGATCGTGCGGGCGTTGCTCGACTCCGACGACACACGGGTGATGCTTGATGCCCTGCGTGTACTGGGCGTGGGGGTCGCGCGGGTGAGCGATTCCGACGATTACGAGATTACCGGCACAGGCGGAGTGTTCCCGGTCAAGCAGGCCGAGCTGTTCCTGGGTAATGCCGGGACGGCATTCCGTTCGCTGACCGCCGCGTGCGCGCTGTCCGGCGGCGAGTATGTGCTGAAAGGCGTGGCACGGATGCACGAGCGGCCGATCGGTGATCTGGTCGACGCGCTGCGTCAGCTGGGCGCACGTATCGACTATCTCGGCCGGGAAGGCTTTCCGCCGCTGCACATCCATCCTGCCGACCTGGCCGGCGACATCACCGAGGTGCGCGGCAATGTGTCGAGCCAGTTTCTCACCGGCCTCTTGATGGCATTGCCGCTGCGCCAGCGCAACACCACGATCGAAGTGGTGGGCGAGCTGATTTCCAGGCCCTACATCGGTATTACGCTGGCGATGCTGCGCCGCTTCGACGTCGGGATCGCACGCGACGGCTGGCAGCGCTTCGGCGTGCCAGCGGCATCGCGTTACCAGAGCCCCGGCGAAATATGGGTTGAAGGCGATGCCTCATCGGCGTCTTATTTTCTTGCCGCCGGCGCCATTGGCGGCGGCCCGGTGCGGGTACAGGGCGTGGGCCGCGACAGCGTGCAGGGCGACGTGCGCTTTGCCGAGGCGCTGGCGAAAATGGGCGCGCAGATCGATATGGGCCCGAACTGGATTGAGGCGCGTTCGCCGGTAAACGGCCGACTGAACGCGATCGATCTCGATTGCAATCACATTCCCGACGCCGCGATGACGCTGGCGGTGGCGGCGCTGTTCGCCGATGGCGTCACCACGCTGAAGAACATTGCCAGCTGGCGGGTCAAGGAAACCGACCGCATCGCCGCAATGGCGACCGAACTGCGCAAGGTCGGCGCGACGGTGGAAGAGGGTGCGGACTTCATCCGCATTACCCCGCCGGAAAAACTGATCCCCAACGCCATCATTGACACCTACGACGACCACCGCATGGCTATGTGCCTGTCGCTGGTGACGCTCGGCGGCGTGCCGCTGCGCATCAACGATCCGGCGTGCGTGAACAAGACCTTCCCGGAGTATTTCAAGATTTTTGCGGGGATTGCCCAATGACGTGTTCCTCACCCCTCACCCCTCACCCCTCACCCGTAATCGCCATCGACGGCCCCTCGGCGTCGGGCAAGGGCACCGTGGCCGAGCGCGTGGCAGCGGCACTCGGCTTTCATTTTCTCGACAGCGGCGCACTCTACCGGCTGACCGCGCTGTCGGCGATGAAGCACGGCGTGGCGCTCGACGACGAGGCGGGCGTGGCGGCGCTGGCGGCAAAGCTGCCGGTGTCGTTCCGCGACGGCGCGGTGTGGCTGGACGAGAAAAACGTCACCGACGCCATCCGCGCCGAAACGGTGGGCGAGGGCGCGTCGAAAATCGCGGCGCTGCCGGCGGTGCGCGCGGCGCTGCTCGACCGCCAGCGCGCCTATCGGCAGCCCCCCGGCCTGGTGGCCGACGGCCGCGACATGGGCACCGTGGTGTTTGCCGGCGCGGTGGCCAAGGTCTTTCTCACCGCCAGCGCCGAGGCGCGCGCGGAGCGGCGGTATAAGCAGTTGATCGGGAAGGGAAACCCTGCTAATCTCTCCGCCCTTGTTGCGGATATGCAGGCACGCGATGCGCGCGATGCGGCCCGCGCCGTGGCGCCGCTCAAGCCCGCCGCCGATGCGCTGTTGCTCGATACCACCCACATGGATATCGAGTCGGCGGTGCAGGCGGTGCTGGCGCACTACACTTCGTGTATGGCCCGCAGCAAGCAAGGTAATTAAGGTAATTAACGTGTCAGTTCTGCGCCCGCAGGCTGGCGATGCGCAACTAACCCCGTCCTCACCGACGGACTGAAGGTTTTAATGTCTACTGCTACCGCTACTTCCGCCCCCGCTTCGATGGAAAGTTTTGCCGACCTGTTCGAGGAATCCCTGGTTCACCAGGAAATGCGTCAGGGTGAAGTCATCACCGCTGAAATTATCGACATCGACAGCAATTTCGTGACCGTGAATGCCGGCCTCAAATCCGAGAGCCTGATTCCGCTTGAAGAATTCAAGAACGATCAGGGCGAAATCGAAGCCAAGATCGGTGATTTTGTCGCGGTCGCCATCGAGTCGATCGAAGACGGCTTCGGCGCCACCAAGCTGTCGCGCGAGCGTGCCAAGAAACTGGCCGCATGGCTGGATCTGGAAGCCGCGATGAACGAAGGCCGGATCGTCACCGGCATGGTGCAGGGCAAGGTCAAGGGCGGTTTGACGGTGCTGGTGGGCGGCCTGCGCGCCTTCCTGCCGGGTTCGCTGGTGGACATGCGTCCGGTCAAGGACACCACACCCTACGAATACAAGGAAATGGAATTCAAGGTCATCAAGCTCGACCGCAAGCGCAACAACGTGGTGGTATCGCGCCGCGCCGTGCTGGAAGAGACCATGGGTGCCGACCGCGAAGCGATGATGGAGAACCTGAAGGAAGGCTCCATCGTCAAGGGCGTGGTCAAGAACATCACCGATTATGGCGCGTTCGTGGATCTGGGCGGCATCGACGGCCTGCTGCACATCACCGACATGGCCTGGCGTCGCGTCAAGCATCCGTCCGAAGTGGTGCATGTCGGCCAGGAACTGGAAGCCAAGATCCTGCGCTACGACACCGAGAAAAACCGCGTTTCGCTCGGCATCAAGCAGCTGGGTGACGATCCGTGGGTCGGCATCGCACGCCGCTATCCGCAGGGTACCCGCATGTTCGGTAAGGTTGCGAACCTCACCGACTACGGCGCGTTCGTCGAAATCGAGGAAGGCATCGAAGGCCTGGTGCACGTCTCCGAAATGGACTGGACCAACAAGAACGTCAGCCCCTCGAAGATGGTGCAGCTGGGCGACGAGGTCGAAGTCATGGTGCTTGACATCGACGAGGACAAGCGCCGCATCTCGCTGGGCATGAAGCAGTGCAAGTCCAACCCGTGGGAAGACTTCGCGATCAGCCACAAGAAGGGCGACAAGGTCGGCGGCGCGATCAAGTCGATCACCGACTTCGGCGTGTTCATCGGCCTGCCGGGCGGCATCGACGGCCTGGTTCACCTGTCCGACCTGTCATGGAGCGTTCCCGGCGAAGAGGCCGTGCGCAATTTCCGCAAGGGCCAGGACGTCGAGGCCGTGGTGCTGGGCATCGATCTCGAGCGCGAGCGTATTTCGCTCGGCATCAAGCAGCTCGAAGGCGACCCGCTGACCAGCTACGCGACGGGTCACGAGAAGGGCAGCATCGTCAAGGGCACCATCAAGACCGTTGAGCCCAAGGGTGCCACCGTGCAGCTGGACAGCGACATGGAAGGTTACCTGCGCGCATCCGAAGTTTCGCGCGACCGCGTCGAAGACATGCGCAGCCACTACAAGGAAGGCGACGAAATCGAAGCCATGATTATCAACGTCGATCGCAAGAACCGCGTGATCAACCTGTCGATCAAGGCCAAGGACATGACCGAGCAGGATTCGGCGATGAAAAAACTCGCCGCCGACTCCGCTGCGGCCGCCACCGGTTCGACCAACCTCGGCGCGCTGTTGAAAGCCAAGCTCGAAAACAAGAGTGCCGAGCAGTAATCCATGACCAAGTCCGAGCTGATTGCTCAACTCGCGGCGCGGCATTCGCAGTTTTCGGTTGCGGATATCGAGATGGCGGTGAAAACAATCCTCGACGCACTGGTGAAAAACCTGGCGCGCGGCGAACGGATCGAAATCCGCGGTTTTGGCAGCTTCAGCCTGAGCTTTCGTCCCGCCCGTCTTGGGCGCAACCCCAAGACGGGCGAGCGTGTGCAGGTGCCGGCCAAGTATGTGCCGCACTTCAAGGCAGGCAAGGAGTTGCGCGACCGGGTGGATTTCCCGCTCTGAGTTCGCGTGCAAGGCAGGTGAAAACGGCGCGTTGAGCGCCGTTTTCTTTTTCATCGCCACTTTTTGAAGTTGGCCTGCAAAGGTAGAATGGACGCCACTCTGACGCGATCGACCATGAAAAATCTCACACGTTATCTGGGGCTGGCGGCGAAACTGCTGGTGTTCCTGCTGGTGCTGGGCTTCGCCCTGAAAAACAGCCATAGCGTCACGTTCAATTCCTACCTGGACTATGTGTGGCAGGCGCCGTTGATCGTCATGCTGGGGCTGGCGTTCATGCTGGGCGTGCTGATGGGCGTGCTAGCCTTGCTGCCGACCGTATTTCGCCTGCGGCGCGAGCTTTCCCTCAGGCCGCAGGCGGCCGGGGGAGACACGACAATGATGCAGACCGACATGCCTGTCGTCTGACGCGCCATGGAATTCGAGTTCTGGTGGCTGCTGGCGTTCCCCCTGTTTTTCGTGCTCGGCTGGCTGGCGGCGCGGATCGACATTCGCCAGGTGGTGACCGAATCGCGCGCACTGCCCAATTCGTATTTCCGCGGGCTGAATTTCCTGCTCAACGAGCAACCGGACAAGGCCATCGAAGCCTTTCTCGAAGTCGTCAAACTCGAACCCCAGACCATCGATCTGCACTTTGCGCTGGGCGGCCTGTTTCGCCGCCGCGGCGAACTCGACCGCGCCATACGCATGCACGAAAACCTGCTTGAGCAAGAGGGCCTGGCCGAAGACCAGCGTCTGCGCGCGATGAGCGAACTGGGGCAGGATTATCTGAAGGCCGGGCTGCTCGACCGCGCCGAGCAGGTGTTCGGCAAGCTTCTGGAAACCTCGCAGCATGGGCTGGCGCGCACCTACCTGCTGGAAATCTACGTACAGGAAAAGGATTGGCAGAAGGCCATCGACGCGGCACGTCTGCTGGAGAAGGACACCAGCAAGCCGCTCAATGCCGATATTGCCCACTTCTATTGCGAACAGGCGCTGCAGGAATCGGCGAAAGGCAATCCCGACGCGGCCGCCGCACACCTGCAGCGGGCA
The DNA here is from genome assembly GCA_035530575.1 of Thiobacillus sp. Classification (GTDB taxonomy): domain Bacteria; phylum Pseudomonadota; class Gammaproteobacteria; order Burkholderiales; family Thiobacillaceae; genus Thiobacillus. The sequence continues at coordinate 57,386 of DATKUP010000148.1, forward strand.
CTCTCGGCCAACCGCCAGTCGGTGCGCGCCAATCTCATGGCCGGCGATCTTGACGCGGCGGCAGGACGCCACGAAGCCGCGATTGCCGACTGGCGCCTGGTCGAAACTCAGAGCGCGGCACACATGGCGCTGGTGGTGGACCGTGTGCTCGGCAGCTATCGCCAGTTGGGGCGGCTGGTGGAAGGCGTGCAATGGCTGCGTGCGCTGTATGCCCGGCAACCGTCGCAGGACGTATTCAGCGCGTTGTATCTGGCCGTATCCGAAGCCGAAGGCGCGACAGCTGCCAGCCAGCTGGCGCGCGAGGAACTGCGCCGCAATCCCAGCCTGCGCACGCTGGACCGCCTGCTGGAAGCCGAGCTCATCAATGCCGAGCCGGAACAGCGCGAGTTGCTGCAGGTGGAAAAAAATCTGGTGGCGTCGCACAGCCAGCGCATGATGCGCTACCAGTGCGGTAGCTGCGGGTTCAAGGCCAAGCAGTTCTTCTGGCGTTGCCCGGCGTGCGGACGATGGGACAGCTTTGACCCCGAACGGCGCGAGGGGGAAAGCTGAGATGCGGGATTCAAGATACACGTTTCAAGAGCAAGTGGCAGCGTGAATTCGACCAAGATCATTGTGGCGCTGGATTATGCCGATGCGGCCTCCGCGCTGGCGCTGGTGGAGCGGCTCGACCCTGCACTGTGCCGGCTCAAGGTGGGCAAGGAGCTGTTCACCGTGGCTGGGCCGGAGCTGGTACAGACGCTGGTGGCGCGCGGCTTCGAGATTTTCCTGGATCTGAAGTTCCACGACATTCCGAATACCGTGGCGGCGGCATGCCGCGTGGCCGCGAGCCTGGGCGTGTGGATGATGAACGTCCATGCCTCGGGCGGACGCCGCATGATGGAGGCGGCACGCGAAGCGCTCGCGGATTTGCCGCATCCGCCGCTCTTGATCGCGGTGACCGTGCTGACCAGTATGAGTGCCGAAGATCTGGGCGAGGTCGGCGTGGCCGGTTCGCCTGCCGAACAGGTACTGCGGCTGGCACGCCTGACACAGGCCTGCAGGCTCGATGGTGTAGTCTGCTCGGCGCAAGAGGCCACCCTGCTGCGTGCCGACCTGGGAACCGACTTCCGGCTGGTCACGCCGGGAATACGCCCGGTGGGGGCCGAGGCGGGCGACCAGCGCCGCGTGATGACGCCGGCCGAGGCCTTGCGCGCCGGCGCGACCTACCTGGTGATCGGGCGCCCGGTCACAGCCGCGGCCGATCCGCTGGCTGCGCTCAAACAGATTCAATCCGGCATACGGAATATATAGGAAGAAGACGCTGTGAAAATTACCGTAATCGGCACAGGCTATGTGGGCCTGGTGACCGGAACCTGCCTGGCGGAAGTCGGCAACGAGGTGTTGTGCCTCGACGTCGATCCGACAAAAATCGAAATGTTGAAAGCCGGCGGCATCCCGATCTACGAATCGGGGCTGGAAGACATGGTGAAGCGCAACGTCGCTGCAGGCCGGCTACATTTCACCACCGACATCGAGGCATCGGTGGCATTCGGCCAGATCCAGTTCATCGCCGTCGGTACGCCGCCGGACGAGGATGGCTCGGCGGACCTGCAGTACGTGGTGGCGGCGGCACGCAACATCGGCCGCCACATGACCGATTACAAGCTGGTGGTCGACAAATCGACCGTACCGGTCGGTACCGCCGATAAGGTGAAGGCGGCGCTCACGGAAGAACTCGCACAACGCGGCGTAGCGATCGAATTCAATGTCGCCTCCAACCCCGAATTCCTGAAAGAAGGTGCGGCGGTGGACGATTTCATGAAGCCCGACCGCATTGTCATCGGCACCGACAGCGAGCATGCCACGGCCCTGCTGCGCCAGTTGTACGCGCCGTTCCAGCGCAACCATGACCGCCTCACGGTGATGGATGTGAAGAGCGCCGAACTGACCAAATACGCCGCCAATGCCATGCTGGCGACACGCATTTCCTTCATGAACGAGCTCGCCGTGCTGGCCGAAAAACTCGGCGCCGACATCGAGCAGGTGCGCCACGGCATCGGCTCCGACCCGCGCATCGGCTACGATTTTCTGTATGCCGGCTGTGGCTACGGCGGTTCGTGCTTCCCCAAGGACGTGCAGGCGCTGCGCCGCACCGCGCAGGAAAACGGTATTCCGCTGCGCGTGCTCGATGCGGTGGAAGAGGCCAACGACGCGCAGAAGCAGATTCTGGTCGACAAACTGACCGCAAAGCTGGGCACCGACCTCAAGGGCAAGCGCTTCGCCATGTGGGGCCTCGCGTTCAAGCCCAACACCGACGACATGCGCGAGGCGCCCAGCCGCAGCATGCTGGAAGCGCTGTGGGCGATGGGTGCCGCCGTGTCGGCCTACGACCCGGCGGCGATGGAGGAAGCCCGCCGCATCTACGGCGAGCGTGCCGATCTCTTGCTGGTCGACAGCCCGATGGACGCGCTGAAGGGCGCCGACGCGCTGTTGATCGTCACCGAATGGAAAGTGTTCCGCAGCCCCAATTTCGGCACCATGAAGGCGTTGTTGAAAACGCCGCTGGTGTTCGACGGCCGCAACCTGTACGAGCCGCAGGCGATGCGCGGGATGGGCTTCGATTACCTGCCGATCGGACGCCAGTAGAGCATGTACAAAACCATCGAAGACTGTGTCGGCAACACCCCGCTGGTGCGCCTCAAGCGTATGCCCGGTGCGACCTCGAACACCGTGCTGGTCAAGCTCGAAGGCAACAACCCGGCGGGCTCTGTGAAGGACCGCCCGGCACTGGCCATGATCGAGCAGGCCGAGGCGCGCGGCGAGATCAAGCCCGGCGACACGCTGATCGAGGCCACCAGCGGCAATACCGGCATCGCGCTCGCCATGGCGGCGGCGATGCGCGGCTACAGGATGATCCTCATCCTGCCGGAAAACGCTTCGATCGAGCGGCGCCAGACCATGCGCGCCTTCGGCGCCGAACTGCAACTGGTGGGCCGGGAAGCGGGCATGGAAGGCGCGCGCGATCTGGCGATTGCGATGGAGAAGCAGGGCGCCGGCAAGGTCCTCGACCAGTTCGCCAATTTCGACAATCCGGAGGCGCACTACCGCACCACCGGCCCGGAAATCTGGCGCGACACCGAGGGCAAGATCACCCATTTCGTTTCCAGCATGGGTACCACCGGCACCATCATGGGCTGCTCGCGCTATCTCAAGGAACAGAACCCCGCTATCCGGATCGTCGGCGTGCAGCCGACCGAGGGTGCGCAGATCCCCGGCATCCGCAAATGGCCGGAAGAATACGTACCGAAAATCTGTGACCCCAGCCGCGTCGACCGCATGGTCTACGTCTCCCAGCAGGACGCCGAGGAAACCACCCGTCGGCTGGCGCGCGAGGAAGGCATCTTCGCCGGCATCTCGTCGGGCGGCGCGCTGTGGGCGGCATTGCAGGTGTCGAAGGAAGTCGAGAATGCGGTCATCGTCTCCATCGTGTGCGACCGCGGCGACCGCTATCTGTCTACCGGTGTGTTCCCCGCGTAGTCCGGCGAATGGCCAAAACCAAAACGATCTACAGCTGCACCGAGTGCGGTGGGCAATCCCCCAAGTGGCAGGGGCAGTGTCCGGCCTGCAACGCCTGGAACACCCTGGTCGAGACCATTGCCGAGTCGGCCAAGCCGCGCTACCAGGCGCTGGCGGCGTCGAGCCAGGTGCAGATGCTGGGCGAAGTGGAGGGCGCCGAGGCGAGCCGGATTCCGACCACCCTCGGCGAGCTCGATCGCGTGCTCGGCGGCGGGCTGGTAGCAGGCGGCGTGGTGTTGATCGGCGGCGATCCCGGCATCGGCAAATCGACCTTGCTGCTGCAGGCGCTGGCGGTGTTGTCGCAAAGCCTGCCGACGCTGTATGTCAGCGGTGAGGAATCGGCGCAGCAGCTGGCGCTGCGCGCGCGCCGCCTGCAGTTGCCGGAAGCGCATCTGCCGGTGTTGCCGGAGATCCGGCTCGAAGCGATTCTGGGCCATCTCGCCTCGATCAAGCCCGCCATCGCGGTGATCGATTCGATCCAGACCGTGTATTCCGAAACCCTGACCTCGGCGCCCGGTTCGGTGGCGCAGGTGCGCGAATGCGCGGCGCAGCTGACGCGCTACGCCAAGCAGAGAGGCTGCGCGATTCTGCTGGTCGGCCATGTCACCAAGGAAGGCGCCATCGCCGGCCCGCGCGTGCTCGAGCACATCGTCGATACCGTGCTGTATTTCGAGGGCGATACCGGATCGAGTTTTCGCCTGGTGCGCGCGATCAAGAACCGCTTCGGCGCGGTGAACGAGATCGGCGTCTTTGCGATGACCGAGAAGGGCTTGAAAGGCGTGTCCAATCCTTCGGCCATCTTCCTGTCGCACCACGGCGCGCCGGTGCCGGGCTCCTGCGTGCTGGTGACGCAGGAAGGCACGCGTCCGCTGCTGGTCGAAATCCAGGCGCTGGTCGACAGCAGCCAGTCGCCCAATCCGCGCCGTCTGTCGGTTGGCCTGGAACAGAACCGGCTCGCCATGCTGCTGGCCGTGCTGCACCGCCATGCCGGCATTTCTTGTTCCGATCAGGATGTGTTCGTCAACGCGGTAGGCGGGGTGAAAATCAGCGAGCCTGCGGCCGATCTGGCGGTGCTGGCGGCGATCGTGTCGTCGCTGAGAAGCCAGCCCCTGCCCGACAAACTGGTGATGTTCGGCGAAGTGGGTCTCGCCGGCGAAATCCGGCCGGTGCAGCGCGGCCAGGAACGCCTGAAGGAAGCCGCCAAGCTTGGGTTCACCCAGGCCATTGTGCCGGCCGCCAATCAGCCCAAACAGAAAATCCCCGGGATGGAAATCCATCCTGTTCATCGGCTGGACGAGGCAATCCGGTTTTTCAGGGAAAGCTGAAGCCGAACAATTACTGCCTGCGCACTTTCCAGGTGGCACGGCAGGTTTTTCTCAGGTATTCAAGAGCACGTGCCATGTGGGTGTCCGGCCAGTTGGGGTCGCGATCGCTGAGCTGTTCTTCCGCTTCGCCCTGCAGCTCATCCTTCCAGAATTTCTGCAAGTCCTCCCGCATCGCTTCAGGCGCATGGTCGTCGACAAACTTGATCACGGCCTGGGAATCAAAACCGCACGTCCGAAAAACACGAATGATTTCCCGTGCTTCCCGCAGGAGCAGGCTGGCTTTGGGTGGAAATCCTGTCGCAACGAGAAGAAACACCGTGGCCACAACCGCCGGGTCGTCCGCCTCGCCTCGCGTCACGCGATCCCATTCCCTGGCAACCAGGCGATCGTATTCCCTGACGTCTTCGTCCAGGCTCTCGCTGACGAAATACATCCCGCCTGAGTTCCCATACAGAAATTTATCCACCGTGCTGGAGGACGCCCGAATCTGCGGCAAATCCGTTTCGATGAAACGGTCCATCGCACGGCGTGCAAGCTGCTGGAATTCCGTTGGCGCCTCCCTGAGGAAGGCTTTCAGCCGGTCTTCGTCCAATCTGGCTGTCGGATTCCTGGCGGCTTTGAACAAGCGGACAAAAACCGTGCGGGTCGGCAGCTTCAGATCGGCCTGATCTACAAAGATCACCAGCATGGCGCTCCGGATCAGCGACTCCGCTTCATCGACATCGTCGCGGGGAACGCCCATTTTTGTTGCCAGCCAGAACGCGAAATCGATCATGTTCCGGTTCTCCTGGCGCATGGCAAGCCCAGAGCGATATTCGGCAAAGGAGATCGTATCCGCAGCCGTTTTTTCGTCGAGATAGGCGCGTTGCCTCTCGGCTGAAACCGGACCATCTTCGATCAGCGTGCCGTCCGGCATCGCATGGAGCCGTTTGAGCATGTCCGAGCCGGCCTTGGAGTGCGACAGCAAGGTCTTGTCACGCAAGGAGGTTGCGGCGATCTTCAGGTCGCCGCCCGACATGTCCTCGAGGTAGAGGCTGACCAGATTCACCATGCGGCGCAGCGCGAGTTCGAGTTCGGGACGCAGATGAGCGGTGCCGAAAAAGTTGGCGATCTGCACAATGCCTTTGGAAAAATCCGTCTGGATGCCGAGCAGTCGTTCAGGCGTGATGAGCCCCTGCTGAACGCCGTAACGCAGGGCCTTGTCGAAAAACGGCCGACTGTCGAAAGTCGCGAGTGCGGTTGCCATGCGTCCAGCCCTTAAATTGCGGACTCTTCCTCGTCGCCCGCCGCTTGCCCGGCGTCCGGAAATTCGGGCGCGAAAGCCGCATCGAACATCTCCAGCATTTTCTGCGTACGGTCACGCAGGATGATCATCGTTTCCTCGAATGCATCGGGCACCTCGTAGCGCAGCACCCAGGCGGTTTCCATCCAATCGCCATCGGCCACCTCCGAACGGGATAGCAGCGGGCGCGTATCTTCGATGAAATTGCCGAACGCCAGGCCATGATCGATTTCCTCGATTTTTTCCATCAGCCAGGTGTTGTGGGTTTTGACATCGGAATCAGGATCGATTTGCGGCGTGAAACTCCCGTTTGTGGCGAAACAAAAAACTTCGTCGTAATGGTCGGCAAAATAGTCGGCCAGCGTGTCACTGCCGCCCTCGATGTCGGCCATGGCCTCGAGGTATTCGTGGGTGGTGTCGGCGTCGCGGTAAAGAACGGCATTCACCATGGCGCGCAGTCTTTCGCTGGTGCGATCGCCATACTTTTTTTCCAGCACGATCGAGCGGGCAAACTGCTTGGGCGTGACCAGCATGTTCACCACGGATTCCCTGGACGAATCGAATTCGCGCATGACCGCAAGCAGGTCCTTGGGCTGCAACTCGTCCAGGATCTCCACCAGCGCGTGATCGCCCTGCTCGTCGGCAATGGTCGCGAGCGCATGCTCGGCGCCGGCGATATCGCCGGCAAGTATCAACTGCGAGGATTTCAAAACAACCGGATGCATGCCATGTCCTTCTTTATGAATAGTTACGCTTAACGATCCAGCGGATCGAATCCCTGCTCGGCGAGCCAATCCGCGCCTGCCTCGTTCAAGTCATCCGAGCCATTCTCATCGCCGCTTTCGTCATCGTCTTCTTTCTCGGCTTCCGACTCGCGCATCGGCGCCGCCACCGAATCCTTGCCGCGCAGGAATTCCAGCGCGGCGGCGGCGACGAGGAATACATCGCCTCCATCCGCTTTCAGCGACGATTCGATCAGCGGCCTGGCCCAGTCCGATACCGTCAACTCGTTTTCCAGTTCGGCCCATGCGAAGAACGTGGCATCTCCGGGCTCGCTCAGCACGACCTGTTGCATGATTTCAGGCGACCTGAAACCAAAGGCGCCGTAGAAAACGACCGATACCATTTCCGGGCTGAATTCGATCATTGGCAGGATGGCGTCGATTTCCCGCCGCTTTTCGTCCAGGCGCTTTTGCAGCACCGATTTGCCACCGGAATCTGTCACCAGGTCATCGATCTCATCGATGTAGTTTTTGATGAGATCCGAAAAATAACGGGATTTTTTCACTGAATGACGTCCTGGATGTATTTGCCTGAAATGTCCCATGCGACAGCCAAAGGATCTTCGATCAGATTGCGTTGCCGGTATTCGTCGTAAGCCTTGCGGCGCTCGGGGTCGGAAAGCACTTCATAGGCTTCCTGGGCTTCCCTGAAGCGTGTAGGGGAATCCGGAGACTGGTTTTTGTCGGGGTGATATTGTGCGGCTTTTTTTCGGTAAGCAGCCTTGATTGAATCTGCTGTCGCAATGGGCGAGACGCCCAGTACTTCATAGTTGTCCTGCATAAGAATCCTTTGTGTGAGCGCCAGGGAAGCGTTGAACCATTCCGTCATCGCGAGGAGCGAAGCGAAGTGGCGATCCAGGCTTTTCATTTTGCCGACATTCTGGATTGCTTCCCGCCGCGCTTCGCTCGCGGTCGCAATGACGGGAAGTGATTTATTCGGTTTTTCCCTAGCCAAACAGCTGCCCGTGTTCCCTTGTGTCGTGGAAAGCGACCTTGGGCCAGCGCTCCTGCGCCAGCTGTAAATTCACGCGGGTATCCGCCAGATACACCAGGTTGCCGTCAACGTCCTTCGCCAGCTTCAGCGTGTTGGCCTTGGTGAATTCGGCCAGATGCTGGGCGTCCGGGCAGGTGACCCAGCGCGCGGTGTAGATACCTGCGTTCTCGAAACTGGCGTCGACGCCGTATTCCGTTTTCAGGCGATGCGCGACGACCTCGAACTGCAGCTGCCCGACCGCGCCGATCAGCAGGGTGTTGTCGGTAAAGGGCTCGAACACCTGCACCGCGCCTTCCTCGCCGAGTTCCAGCAGGCCCTTGTTCAGCTGCTTGGCGCGCAGCGGGTCGCGCAGGCGCGGGCGGCTGAACAGCTCGGGGGCAAAGTAGGGGATGCCCTTGAACTGCAGGGCCTCGCCCTCGGTGAGGGTGTCGCCGATATGCAGCTGGCCGTGGTTGTGGATGCCGATGATGTCGCCGGCCACCGCGTCTTCCATGCGGGTGCGCTCGTTGGCCATGAAAACCACGGCGTTGGCGATCTTTATGTCCTTGCCGGTGCGACGGTGGCGCACTTTCATGTTGGGGCTGTAACGCCCGGAACAGACGCGGAAGAAGGCGATGCGGTCGCGGTGCTGCGGGTCCATGTTGGCCTGGATCTTGAAAACGAAGCCGGTGAACTTGGGCTCGGTGGGGTCGACCACGCGCTCGACCGCCTCGCGCGGCTGCGGCGGCGGCGCCCAGTCGGCCAGTGCGCGCAGCACTTCGCGCACGCCGAAGTTGTTGATTCCGGAGCCGAAAAACACCGGCGACTGCCTGCCCTTGAGAAAGGCATCGAGATCGAAGCTGTCGCCGGCGCCGCGCACCAGCTCGATTTCCGACAGCAGGGTGTCGGCTTCGAGCGGGAAACGTTCCTTCAGGGCGTCGTCGCCCAGCCCTTGCAGCGACTCGAACTTCTGACTGGCGTTCTCCTCGCCCGCCTTGAAGCGCAGGATTTCGTTGTTGAGCAGGTGATACACGCCCTGGAAGCGCTTGCCCATGCCGATCGGCCAGGTCACCGGCGCGCAGTGGATTTTCAGGATCGACTCGATCTCGTCGAGCAGCTCCAGCGGCTCGCGCACCTCGCGGTCCATCTTGTTGATGAAGGTGATGATGGGCGTGTCGCGCAAACGGCACACCTCCAGCAGCTTGATGGTCTGTTCCTCCACGCCCTTGGCGGCGTCGACCACCATGATCGCGGCGTCCACCGCCGTCAGCACGCGGTAGGTGTCTTCTGAAAAGTCCTTGTGGCCCGGGGTGTCGAGCAGGTTGAACACGCAGTCGCCGTGGGAGAACTGCATCACCGAACTCGCCACCGAAATACCGCGCTCGCGCTCCACCTCCATCCAGTCGGAGGTGGCATAGCGTCCGCTTTTCCGCGCCTTGACCGTGCCGGCCATCTGGATCGCGCCGCCGAACAGCAGCAGCTTTTCGGTCAGCGTGGTTTTGCCCGCGTCAGGGTGGGAAATAATGGCGAAAGTGCGGCGTTTCCTGACGTCGCGCGCCAGGGCCGGATCGCCGGTTTGCGCCGACGCGGTGAGAGTGGATTCCATCGGGGGTAAAGCGGTAAACAGCAATCGCATATTTTACCGGAGACCCGGTCACTTTGCCCGAACACTGGCGTTCAGGTTGAATCGGACTCGAAATTGTCGCCGAGGGGGTCGAAGAAGAAGGGCAGGCGGTTCATTTGCGCGCGCTGCAGTGCGACGTGATTCAGGGCTACCTGATCAGCCGACCGCTACCGACCGATGAGATGACGCGCTTCCTGGAAGCTTTCAGGCCTTCTTGATTTCCAGTCGACAAGGGCCAAGCCGACGCGGCAGCAGGAGAGGTTGGTTCTGAGGGGAAGAGGGGGCTATGTTTTGACGTGGGTGCCTGAAATGAAAAGGGTAAACGTCCAGCCGCCCTACCTGTAGTTCCCTGCCAATCTCATGCAATCCTGGCCCTTTTCCGAAGGGACACCAGATGGCGAAGCGGCATGGACTGGAATTCTGGCGAGCGCATCTTGCAGCCTGGCGTCGGAGCGATCTGACGCAGAGGAAATACTGTGCGAATCAAGGCTTGGATAAGAAGGCGTTTTATCGTTGGCGGCGCAAAGAGAGGGAAGCCGTTGCATCGGCAAAGTCAGCCCTCGCCCTGATTCCGGTCAGCATCGTTCCGATCAGCGTCGGCGCAGCGGTAACGGGGAGCGTCGTCCGCCTCCACAACAGCCCCGGCGGCTGGAGTGCCCCGTGGCTGGCCGGCCTGTTGCGGCAACCGCCATGATGCCCGCACCGACCCAGGTCTGGCTGGTGGTTGAACCCATCGACAAGCGTGCCGGCATCGACGGTCTCTCCCAGCGGATCCAGAATACCCTTGGCCGCTCCCCCTGCGACGGCACGGCCTACACCTTTCGCAACCGATATCTTGAGGGCTGGCAAGGCCATCTGATGGTGGATGACTACGCCGGTTACAAGGCGCCGTTTACGCATGGCGTCACGGAACGGGGCTGCCTGGCGCATGCACGTCGCAAGTTCTTTGACCTTTATGCGGCCAACCAAAGCCCGGTCGCCGCCGAGGCGCTGCGCCGGATCGGGGAGTTGTGTGAGGCGGAACGGCAAGCCCAGGGAATGGAGCCGTTGCGGCAGACCGACGCCCGCCCCAGGCTGGATACCTTGCGGACCTGGCGGATGCAGACCCGGCTCGGCGTCGCCAATGGCGATGCCACGGCCAGGGCGCTCGATTACAGTATCAAGCGCTGGCCAGCGCCGATGCGCTACGCTGACAGCGGCGTGCTGCCGATCGATAACAATCCGGTGGAGAACGCGATTCGGCCCATCGCGATCGGGAAGAAGAACTGGCTGTTCGCCGGCTCGGAGCGCGCAGAAAAACGGGCGGCAGCCATTCAGAGCCTGCTGGGAACCGCCAGGCTCAATGGCCTGGATCCTCATGCCTGGCTGAAGGGTACTTTGGAGAAATTGCTTGCTTGGTCCAATAGCCGGATTGATGAGTTGCTGCCGCTGAAAACCGTATTGCCGTAAATCTTGCTGCTGCGGGGGTGGGGCGGCTGGGCGCTTACCCTTGGTCTTGCGCTCCATCACCTTGGTCATCCGCGTTCCAGCCAGCAGAGCCACGATCATGCGGTGATTGGCACCATCCCGGCAGGCGTTATGGATGATATGGGTGACGGAGGCGGCATTTCAGAGTCGAACGACGTTTGTTGCTCAACCGCGCACCCCATGAGCCACACTCCCGTAAGCGGAAAATGCTACGCTTTCAACTGGCGGGCGTCATCCACAAATCCGATGGCAGACCCCATTTCTTCTCCCAACTTGACACTGTATGGATCGTCCTGCCATGGCCGCACTTCTGCGACGTACCAAGATCCTCGCCACCCTCGGCCCGGCAACCGACGCACCAGGGGTATTGGAATCGATCATTGCCGCCGGCGTTGATGTAGTCCGGCTGAACTTTTCCTTTGGCGATCCGGACTCGCACCGGGCCCGCGCCGAAGCGGTGCGCGAGGCCGGACATCGCCTGGGGCGTGAAGTCGGGATCTTGGTGGACCTGCCCGGCCCGAAGATCCGGATCGGCCATTTCGTTGACGGCAAGGTCCATCTGACGGCGGGCGACCGCTTCGACCTGCTCGCCCGCGCCGATGCCGCTCCGGGCACTGCGGCCGAGGTTGGCGTCAGCTATCTCGGGCTGCCCGGCGATGTCGCGCCGGGCGATGTGCTGTTGATTGACGACGGCATGATGCACTTGCGGGTGACCTCGGTGGACGGACAGCGGATCGCTACCGAAGTGCTCAACGACGGCGAACTGTCCGACCGCAAGGGGCTGAACAAGCAGGGCGGCGGGCTGTCGCTGGACGCGCTGACCGAGCACGACGCGGACCTGATCAAAGTCGCTGCGCAGATGGGCGTGGACTTCATTGCCGTCTCATTCTGCCGCACCGCCGCCGACATGCACAAGGCGCGCCGGCTGGCCCGCGCGGCCGGCAGCGACGCCTACCTGGTAGCAAAAATTGAGCGCGCCGAGGCAATTGAGAATCTCAACGAGATCATCGATGCCAGCGATGTAGTGATGGTGGCCCGCGGCGACCTGGGGGTGGAGATCGGCGACGCCGAGCTTCCCGGCCAGCAAAAGAAGATCATCCGCGAATCGCTGGCCCGGCACCGGGTGGTGATCACCGCGACGCAGATGCTGCATTCGATGGTGGAAAGCCCGATTCCGACCCGTGCCGAGGTACTGGACGTGGCCAACGCGGTCATCGACGGTACCGATGCGGTGATGCTCTCGGCCGAGTCCGCCATCGGCCGTTTCCCGGTGCGCGCGGTGGAGGCGCTGGCGCGGATCTGCCTCGGGGCCGAGCGCCAGTTCGACCACGACACCGACTTCGAGGCCGCGCCGCGCAATCTGCAGCGCGCCGACCAGGCCATTGCCATGGCGGCGATGTTCGTCTCCGAACACATCGGCGTGCGCGCGATCATCGCCATCACCGAGTCCGGTGGGACTGCCGGATTTCTGTCGCGGTACCGCTCGCCGGTGCCGATTTTCGGGTTGTCGTGGCATCCGGGCACCCGCCGCAAGATGGCCCTGATGCGTGGCGTTATCCCACTGGATTTCGACAGCCGTGGCATGGACACCCGCGACGCGGTCCACAATGGCGTGCGCCGCTTGTTTGACGCCGACCTGTTGGCCGTCGACGAACGGATCATATTCACCAGCGGGGACGAGATGGAGCTCCGCGGCGCGACCAATACCATGCGTCTGCTGCGGGTCGACGAGACCGGCAATGCGGAGATCCTGGGGGGCTTGTAGGGCGTATAAGCCGCTGTTTTTTAATGATGTTCGTATGTGCTGCGGGCTATGCCTATGAGCCAGCAGCCACGTCCGGCAGGCAATCCATGCGCATCGAACAGCGTGCCGACATCGCCCGGGCAATGGTCGCGTCGGTCAAGGGCCAAGTGGCGGGGCAGTTCCCCGTGGACAGGCCGTGTGTCGATGGCCTGACGGGTTTTTATTGCGAAACGAAAGTCGCCACTCACAGGAGGTCAGCCCGGCTCAGCGCCACGCAGGGGACGATCATGCGATTCTGACTTCGACATGTCTTGTGTGCCTCAGGGCTCGCGCATTCAACCCGGCGCGCGGGTCCGGCGGCACTCGAAACTGGGCGTCCATCGGTGCCGTCACGCTCAATCCCGAGCGTGACGCCCTCATAAAGACGTATTTCTCAGGTAACGATATCAACCGTTGGCGGCATGACCGAGGCGACAACTCCCCCGGTGTGCGTCGTGGGCAGGCGGAGTCTTATATATCGATATATTCGATATATAAGACATAAAAAAATCGTTTGTTAAATAATTGGTGAAAATCTACTCTGGGGTCTTCAATAATTGGACAGGGAAATACTCGATGCACACAGAAGACGCTCTGATTTTTGACCCAGCTGAGAGCGCTTCGACGCTTCATGAGCCGCCCGCTGTCATTCGTGATCTCGTCAGCGAAGCAGGAGTTTCTATCAATGGAGATGCGCCCTGGGATATCCAGGTACTCGATGAACGCGTCTATCAGCTCGTCCTGACGAAGGGGTCGCTCGGATTCGGCGAGGCCTATATGGATGGGATGTGGGAATGCGAGCGGATGGACCAGCTTTTCCACCGCCTGCTGAGGGCCAAGGTAGAAGAAAAAATAGACAAATGGTCGCAGCTGCGCCTGCTGGGCGAAATTTTGCGCCATAGCCTGTTCAACCTGCAATCCAGTCAGCGCGCCTTCCAGGTGGGCGAACAACATTACGACATCGGCAACGACGTGTTCGAGGCCATGCTCGACCCCACCATGAGCTATTCCTGCGCTTACTGGCATAACGCCGCCGGACTGAGAGATGCGCAATTGAAGAAGCTCGACATGATTTGCCGCAAGCTGGAATTGCAGCCCGGCGAACGCATGCTTGAAATCGGCTGTGGATGGGGCGGATTGGCCGCTTATGCGGCGGAGCACTATGGCGTTGAAGTGGTAGGCATCACCATCTCAAAAGAACAGCAGAAGCTGGCACAGGCGCGCTGCGAGGGTCTGCCGGTATCGATCAAGTTGATGGACTACCGGGATCTCGCCGAGCAATTTGACAAGATCGTTTCGGTGGGAATGTTCGAGCACGTCGGCCCGAAAAACTATGCCGCCTATTTCGATACCGCACACCGCGTGCTCAAGGACGATGGCCTGTTCCTGCTGCATACCATCGGAAATTCCGTTACTTCGCCGAAGACCGATGCCTGGATCGACAAATACATCTTCCCCAATGGCAAGCTGCCATCGGCAAGGGAGATTGCGTCATCCCTGGATCACCGCTTCCTGATCGAGGACTGGCATAATTTCGGGCTGGATTATGACCGCACCCTGATGGCCTGGTGGGAAAATTTCGACGTTGCCTGGCCCTTTCTGGAATCCAAATACGGCAAGCGTTTCTATCGCATGTGGAAATACTATCTGATGAGCTGCGCGGGCTTTTTCCGTTCTCGTCAGGGACAGCTCTGGCAACTGGTCCTGAGCAAGCCGGAAAGAGCAGGCGGCTATCGTTCAGTGCGGTAATACACCTTACAAGCCAAGCTCCGCGTCGGTCGCACTGTGTTCGTACTTGTTTCGCGGGGGCCAGGGGCGGGCACGCCAGTCGGGTGTCAAGGACATGGACGACTTCATTCGGCCGGGCAGCAAGGCACCGTTTCCGGCGCCCTTTGAATAGTCGTAATAGAGCTTGACCACTTCTTCCCGGCTCGTCTGCTGGACGGCCGGATGCGAGAGGCAGGCATCGATCCACTCGCGTACGCGGGCGTAGCGTGCCTCGTTGGGGAGCGTAAAGTCTTCGTAATACTCCAGAAACCAGAACCGTTCGAAGAATGGCGTGAAAACGACTTCCGCCCAGCCGAATTCCTCGAACAGGAACGGCCCGGACGGTGCGTGTTCCTGCAGGAAATCGTTCAGCTGCGCGTACTGATTCAGCATGTCTTTCCGCAGCGCCTCGCGGCGTGCGGGATCCTGATTCATCAACCATCCGTAGCCGGCGCTGAAAAAGTTGGCATCCATCCGCGTCAGCATGTTCTCCACTGCGTGACGGTAGGGGTCGCGTTGAACGACAGGGCGTTCCGGATAGATGTCCTCCAGATACTGCAGGATGACCAGACTTTCCTTGATGATATGCCCGTCGGCAGTCTCCAGCACCGGCAATGCCGTGGTGCCACGCGTTTTTTGCAGCAACCAGTCGGGCCGCGGCCGCGTGATGTCGATCACCTGATGCGCGATTTCATCGTGGCGACCTTTCAGAGTCAGCAGGATATCCAGCCGCTGGCAGAACGGACAGACAGGGATGTGATAGAGCGTTGGCTTGTTCATGGCCGCAGTGTGACACACGTCCGCTGGAAAGGTTCTCTGGTGGACGAAGTGGGAGGGGATTCAGGTATAGCCAGCCTCGCGCCTGACGGCTTGCTGACATGAAATGGTGTCTGACCCGAGGTTTCGAAATGCACTTTTGCTTGATCTGTTATAAACATCGAGAATGCTCAGCGCAGCAAGCGGCTGGGCATTCTCGATACCGACTGTTTCAATAGGAACCCGCCATGACACGCAACGAAGTCACCGAACTGATCATCACCCACAAACTGCGTAAACACCTGACCTGGCCGCAACTGGCAGACGCCATCGGTATGAGCAAGGAGTGGACGACCGCAGCCCTGCTGGGGCAGATGACGCTCACCGCCGAACAGGCCGACAAGATTGGCTCTTTGCTGGACCTGCCTGCCGAAGCGGTTGAGCAATTGCAGCTTGTGCCCTATAAGGGATCGCTGCCGACCGCCATTCCGACCGATCCGCTGATTTACCGCTTCTACGAACTGATCAACGTTTACGGCACCACCTTTAAAGCCCTGATTCACGAAGAATTCGGCGACGGCATCATGAGCGCCATCGATTTCAACATGGACATTCAACGCGAACCCGATCCCAAGGGTGACCGCGTCAGGATCATGATGAGCGGCAAGTTTCTGCCCTACAAGAGCTATTAGTGTCACGAACCGGAAATAGCGGAACAAATGAAACAGATGGATTTTTTCGCCAGGCCAGGCGCAGACCCGCAGCCGTATGGGGTATACGGCAAGGGGCTGCAACGACGCATGGCGGAAAAAGACGCTGTTTCATGTTTCGTTATTTCCGGTTCGTGACACTAGGAATACACATTGAGCCTCGGTCCCATCGATGGCCGAGTGCCTTCGGCATGCAGCCTGTCCACTCAACTAAAAATATCGGTCGGGCAACTTTCGGACAAAGGCCGCAAGGGAAGTAATCAAAATTCTTACGGGGTGCTCATCTCGCCACGCATAAAAATGGGTGGCAGGCACGACTCGGTCGTAGCCCGTATCGAGGAAACGGGTTCGACCTGAAACAGCAAGGCAGGATGCAGTACGGTCGTGCAAAGAAAACCCGCCTTCAACAAGCGGGCGGGTAAAGTGTTCGCGCTTGACTACGGTCGGCTAATCGGTGGCCCCATTGATTCGACCCGTATTGCCGTCACCACATGATTTGACAAATACCTTGGCGCAAGAGCGTTGCTGACTGAGCGTGCTGACTGAGTGCTTACCCTTGTTCGACATAACACCTGTCATGCCGTCTATCGGGCGGTATAGCCGCCATCGATCACCAACTCGGTGCCGGTCACGAATTTGGATTCATCCGATGCCAGGTACAGCACGCCATATGCAATATCGTCGGGTTCTCCGGTATGGCCAATGGGGTGGAGACTATCAAGCTGGCTCATGAATGCCGCAGCACCTCCCGGTGATTTCTCTGCGAGCGCCTGGACGAGCGGCGTCCTGATAAAACCCGGGTGTAGGGAATTGACCCGGATATTGTCCTTGGCATAGATCAACGCATCGTTCTTGCTCATCAATCGAACGGCACCCTTGGAGGCATGATAGGGAGGCAGATCCGCGGCACCTACAAGGCCATAGATGGAAGACATATTGATAATGCTCCCGGCGGAAGCCTTTTGCATGTAGGGGATGGCGTGTTTGGTACACAGAAACACGCCGGTGACGTTGACGCTCATGAGTGTCTCCCACTCTTTCTTGGATATCTCATGGGTAGGTTTATCCACGCCGGCGATGCCTGCATTGTTGATCAGGATATCGATCGATCCAAACTCACGGGCAACCTCTGTAAAGACCTTTTGCACGTTGTCTTCATCCGTGGTATCGAGATGCCAATACCTCGCCGAGTTCCCCGCTGCATTGATCTCGTCCGCCAGACTGTTACCCGCTTTATCGTTAATGTCTGTGATGGCCACTTTGGCCCCTTCCCGGGCCAGCAAGAGGGCGGTCGCTCTACCGATGCCGCATGCAGCACCCGTTATCACGGCAACTTTTCGATCTACTCTTTTCATGATGATCTCCTTGATGTGTTGAATCTTGAATTCAACGCGTAAGTGCAACGCTACAAAAGCGGTAAGAGGGCAGGCTGCGGTCCCATCGTGGCGCCACTCACCGCCACGTAACAGGAGCAGAGAAAGCCGAGCTGCTGGGGCGAGGCAAATCGACCATCAGCCGGGAGCGGACACGTAGGGCCAGGAATAAATGGGGTCTACCATCGGATTTGTGGATGACGTCCGCAATTGAAAGCGTAGCATTTTTTGCTGACGGGGGTGTGGGTGTGGCTCATGGGGGCCGCGGTTTAAAGGAATCAAAGGGGCCGTGCTCGAATTATTTTTTCGATAAGGAAAAAGTAAGGATAAAGGGGGCACTTCCCTGTATCTGCTACGCCTCCCACGGTCGATCGCTCAGATTATTCAAATCCCGGCTGCCGTGCAGTATGGTCAGAATATCGATTCTGTTTTCAGATACGCGGTAAATGATGCGATACCCCTGGAACACAAGTTCACGGACATCCGGCATATGGCGTTCCAGAACCACCCACCCCAGTTCCGGGAAAGATTTGAGATGATCGACATGCTCAAAAAGACGCTGAATGAAAAGCTTGGCACGGAAGGGGGAATCCTCCGCGATGTAACTTCGCAATGCCGCCATGTCCAGCATGGCGGGTTCAGACTATTCAATCCGCATCGCCGAGCAGTCGCTTCCTCGCTTCGTCGTGGGAGAGGGTGCGCCCCTCGTTTACGGCTTTCAATCCGGCCTCGGTTTTTTGCCGCACATAAAACTCATACATGAGATCGTCGAAAGTCGCTGTATCCGGCAAGTGCTCGATCAATTTGCGTGCCATGTCCTTGACTGACTGCATGGCATGTCCTCACAAATAATCAACACTCGAATTTTACCCGCATCCCGGCAGGGTCACGCTTGCTTTTAAAGCTTGCCGATTAGCCCGGCAACAGCGCCAACAACCCATTCAACCGCCGCACAAAACTCGCCGGATCGTCGAGCTGGCCGCCCTCAGCCAGCAGCGCTTGCTCGAACAGCAGGTTGGCCCAGTCGGCGAAGCGGTCTTCGTCGGCTTCGCTGTTGAGTCGTGTGACCAGCGCATGTGACGGGTTGATTTCCAGAATGGGCTTGACGCTGGGTGCGGCCTGGCCGGCGGCCTTGAGCAGGCGTTCGAGGTTGGCACTCATGTCGGCTTCGCCGGTGACGAGGCAAGCCGGCGAGTCGGTGAGGCGGTGGGTGACGCGGACTTCCTTGACGCGCTCGCCGAGGGCGGTCTGGATGCGCTCGACCAACGGCTTCATGGCGTCTTCGGCTTCTTTCTGCGCGGTCTTCTCGGCTTCATCTTCGAGTTCACCCAGATCGAGTCCGCCCTTGGCGATGGACTTCATCGGCTTGCCGTCGAACTCGTTGAGGTTGCTGGTCAGCCATTCGTCGACACGGTCGGACAGCAGCAGGACTTCGATGCTTTTCTTGCGGAAGATTTCGAGGTGCGGGCTGTGCTGGGCGGCGGCGAAGCTGTCGGCGGCGATGTAGTAAATGTCCTTCTGGCCTTCCTTCATGCGGCCGATGTAGTCTTTGAGCGAAACGATCTGCGCGTCGGTGTCGGCGTGGGTGGAGGCAAAGCGCAGCAGGCCGGCGATGCGGTCTTTGTTGGCAAAGTCTTCACCCGGGCCTTCTTTCAGCACCTTGCCGAATTCTTTCCAGAACGCGACGTATTTCTCCGGCTGGTTCTCGGCCAGGTCTTCCAGCAGGCCCAGCACCTTTTTCACCGAGCCGGCCTTGATGGCGTCGATGTCGCGGCTCGACTGCAGGATCTCGCGCGAGACGTTGAGCGGCAGGTCGGCCGAGTCGATGACCCCGCGCACGAAGCGCAGGTACTGCGGCATCAGCTGCTCGGCATCGTCCATGATGAAGACGCGGCGCACGTAGAGCTTGATGCCGTGGCGGCTTTCGCGGTTGTAAAGGTCGAACGGCGCATGCGAAGGCACGTAGAGCAGCGAGATATATTCCTGCTTGCCCTCGACGCGGTTGTGCGACCAGGCCAGCGGCGGCTCGAAGTCGTGGGCGACGTGCTTGTAGAACTCGTTGTACTCGTCTTCGGTGACGTCCTTCTTGGGGCGCGCCCACAGGGCCGAGGCACGGTTGACGGTTTCGTCCTCGTCGGTGGGCGTCTCGACACCGTCCTTCCATTCGGTCTTCTTCATCACGATGGGCAGGGTGATGTGGTCGGAATAGGTGCGGATGATCGACTTGATCTTGTAGTCGGAAAGGAATTCGTCGGCATCTTCGCGCAGATGCAGCACGATTTCGGTGCCGCGGCCGGGCTTGTCGACGGTTTCCAGGGTGTAGTCGCCGGCGCCTTCGGATTCCCAGCGCACGCCGTGTTCGGGGGTGAGGCCGGCGCGGCGGGTGGTGAGGGTGACGCGGTCGGCGACGATGAAGGCGGAGTAGAAGCCGACACCGAACTGGCCGATCAGCGCGGCGTCCTTCTTCTGGTCGCCGGACAGCTGGCTGAAGAATTCGCGGGTGCCGGACTTGGCGATGGTGCCGATGTGCTCGATGACCTCCTGTCGGCTCATGCCGATGCCGTTGTCGCTGATGGTCAGCGTGCGGGCGTCGCGGTCGAAGGCGATGCGGATCTTCAACTCGCTGTCGTTTTCGTACAGCGCGCTATCCGACAAGCCCTCGAAGCGCAGCTTGTCGGCGGCGTCGGCGGCGTTGGAAATCAGTTCGCGCAGAAAAATGTCCTTGTTGGAATACAAGGAATGGATCATCAGCTGCAGCAGCTGTTTGACTTCAGTCTGAAAGCCGAGGGTTTCTTTGGTAGCGGACATGCCTTTGATCTCCCGTAACGCACAAATAAGGTGACAGGGGAGGTGGGGGCGGGGGTGGCGGGTTTCAAGGGCGGATGTGACAAGGAAAGCGGCGGTCTGGAACACGCCGGATACGCTGTCATGGCGTGTAAAGCGGCCCTGTCGAATGATGCCTGCGGGTCGACTACCTTCTGTGAAGGCTCCCGCAGGGCGATCGATCAGGCCTGCTTGAGAATGGCCTCGACTTCGCTGTCGTCGATCTGCGGAAAGTCGGCATAAAACTGCCCGACCGCCTGAAAGAACGGCGGCGCCTGCAGGCACACCACTTCGTCGGCATAACCGCGGATCATTTCCAGCGTGTCCGGCGGCGCCACCGGCACCGCGCAGATCAGGCGCGCCGGTTTCTTGGCGCGCAGCGCATGCAGCGCGGAGATCATGGTCGCTCCCGTGGCCAGTCCATCGTCCACCACGATCACGATGCGCCCGGCCGGGTCGATCGGCGGCCGCTGCGGCGTGTACTGTGCGCGCCGCTTGCGGATCGTCGCCAGCTGGGCCTGCTTTTCCTGCTCCAGATAAGCCGGCGTGCCGCCGGCCGCTTCTGCGTAGTCCGCTATATAGGTCCATCCCGATTCGTCGATCGAGCCGAGGGCGAATTCCGGATTGGACGGCGCGCGCAGCTTGCGCACCAGCACCACGTCGAAATCGCCGTCCAGCGCCTTGGCCAGCCGCTGCCCCATCGGCACGGCCCCGCGCGGGATGGCCAGAATCAGCGGATTCTGGCCCTTGTAAGCAGCAAGGGCTGCGGCGAGCTGGTCGGCGGCCTGGTATCGATTGGCAAAAAGCATGAAGACCTCCCTCTGTATTTATCTTCATCCTAGCAGCCTGCCGGACCGCCTGTATTGGGCCTGGCCCGTGACATTTCCGGGCCAGGCCGCCTGAAAGTCTTAAGACTGTCAGGGTTTGTGTCGCTAGGGTACAAATCGATCAAAGGACTCGGGCATAGGCTATGGATGTACGGGTAGCGGATGGCGACAGTTACACCCCGGTGGCACCTGCCATCGGATTGTCCGTGTTGCCATGGGCGATTGTGCTCGCAGTGTTCTGGACCGCGATGGCGGTGATGTCCCTGCTCTGGAATGTCGTGCAGGTGCGCGAGCTGGTGCTCGAGCAGGCCCAAATCGAGTTGCGGGCGAATTTCTTCAAGGATCTCGCTTTCCGCGACTGGGCCACCAGGCATGGCGGCGTGTACGTGCCTGTTACCCCGGAGACCCCCCCCGATCCCTATGTGGCCAATATGCCGGAGCGCGATGTGCGCACGCCCTCGGGGCGCTTGCTGACCCTCATCAACCCGGCGCTGATGGTGCGCCAGTTCAACGAGCTGGCCAACGAGCGGTACGGCGCTCACGGTCACTTGAGCGGTCTCAATCCTGCCAATCCCCAGAATCATCCCGATCCATGGGAAGGCCGGGCGCTGGTGCAGTTCAGCCAGGGTGTCGAGGAGGTCACGGGCGTCGACGAGATTGGAGGCGCTCCCTATCTGCGCCTGATCCGGCCGATGATGATGGGACAGAAGTGCCTGGCTTGCCATGTCCGGCAGGGTTACCAGGAAGGCGACCTGGCCGGCGGCGTCAGCGTGTCGGTGCCGCTCGCTCCGCTCAATGCGGTGGCCGACCGGCGCATCAGCGCGCTGGGGCTCGGCCACGGCGTACTCTGGCTGTTCGGCGTGATCGGTATCGGTGCCGGCGCCCGGCAATTGCGGCGTCGAATTGACGAGAGCGAAGCCGTTCATCATGCGCTGGTGGAGCATGAGGATCGAACGCGCGCGATTCTTGGCGCCTCGCTCGATGGCATCATCGCGATCAATGCCGACAACGAAATCATCGACTGGAATTCCCAGGCCGAACAGACATTTGGCTGGCCGCGCGAGGAGGCGCTGGGACGTTCGCTTTCGGAAACCATCATCCCGCAACGCTTTCACGACCAGCACGCAGCAGGTCTGAAGCGCAGCCTTGAGAATGGCGCGGCCGTATTGATCGGCCGCCGTGCCGAACTGGTCGGCCTGCACCGGAATGGCCACGAGTTTCCCATTGAGATATTCATCGCACGCATCAGTACCTCCGGTGCGCCGTGCTTCAGCGCCTATGTGCGCGACATCAGCGAGCGCAAAACGGCGGAAGACAAGATCAATCGCGACCACCATGCGCAGCGGGTCCTGGCGGAGCTGCTGGAAACCTCCATGTGCCAGGATCCCTTCGCACAGCGTTTGCAGTTTGCGCTGGAACTTATCCTCTCGACGCCCTGGCTGTCGCTGAAAGGTTCCGGCAGCATTTTCCTGAGCGACGCGGTATCCGGAAATCTGCGTATGGCCGCCAAAAAAGGATTGTCGGCGGACATCGAACAGACCTGCGAGACTGTCGAGATGGGTCATTGTCTATGCGGGCGGGCGGCGGCGACCCGCGAATTGCTGTTCGTCGATTGTGTCGATGAGCGGCACGAAACCCATTCTCCTGGCATGTCGGCGCACGGACACTATTGCGCCCCCATCCTGTTCGACGGGGTGCTGCTGGGCGTGCTGAATCTCTATGTGGACGCCCACCACAAGCAGTCGCCCGCGGAAGTGCAGTTCATCACTGCCGCCGCGCATGCCGTGGGCGGCATGATCCAGCGGCATCAGGCCGAGCAGCAGTTGCGCCATCACGCCTATCACGACGGTCTGACCAAAATGCCGAACCGGACCTTGTTCATGGACCGTCTGGAACAATGCCTGCGTTTCGGCGAACGTCATCCGGCGTTGCGCTGCGCCGTGCTCTACCTGGATATCGACCGCTTCAAGACGATCAATGACAGCCTTGGCCATATCCTGGGCGATCAGTTGCTGCTTGAGGTGAGCGAGCGTATCCGCGTCAGCATGCGGCCGGAGGATACGGTTGCCCGCATGGGCGGCGACGAGTTCACGATTCTGCTCGAAGACGTGTCGGAAGCCGCCGATGCGCTGCGCGTAACCGACCGGCTGCACACGGCGCTGCTGCCGCCGATCATGCTCGAAGGCCGCGAAATATTCGTCTCTGCGAGCATCGGCATTGCAATCGCCGCACAGAATGGCTGCAATGCCCCCGACCTGCTGCGCGACGCCGACACCGCGATGTACCGCGCCAAATCCCAGGGCACGGGGCAGACAGTGTTGTTCGACGAGCACATGCACCTGCGCGCCGTGGCACAACTGACGCTGGAATCCGAGCTGCGCCGGGCGGTGGCGCGCGCGGAATTACGCGTGTATTACCAGCCCATTGTCGAGGCAAGCTGCGGCGAGGTGCTCGGCTTCGAGGCGCTGGTGCGCTGGGAGCATCCTGAACGCGGCCTGGTCTCGCCTATCGAGTTCATCCCGCTGGCGGAGGAAACCGGACTCATCAACGACATCGGCCACTGGGTGCTGACGGAAGCCTGCCGCCAGCTTCAGGAATGGCGCTCGGATTTCCCGCAACGGCCGGACCTGTATATGAGCATCAACCTGTCCGCCAAGCAGTTTCTGCAGCCGGACCTGGTGGACCGGATCGACGCGGCGATTGCCGAGACCGGCGTCGATCCGCATTATATCGCGCTGGAAATCACTGAAAGCGTGCTGGTGCACAACCGCGAAATGGCGAACATGATTCTGCTCGACCTCAAGGCGCGCGGACTGCATCTCTATGTCGACGATTTCGGCACCGGCTACTCCTCGCTGAGCTATCTGCAGAACTTCCCCTTCGATGCGCTGAAGATCGACCGTGCCTTCGTCAGCCGCCTGACGCCCGGAATCGAGGACACGGAGATGGTTTCAACTATCATCGCCATCGCCCGCAACTTCAAAATGGGCGTGATTGCCGAGGGCGTGGAGAGCGACGGACAACTCGAACGCCTTGTCGAACTGGGTTGCCAGAAGGTGCAGGGTTATCTTTTCTCGCCGCCGCTGCCGGCGACCGCCGCGCGTTCTCTGGTGCTGGCGCGCGGCGCCGGCTTGTCCGGCGGATAGGGGAATATCCGAAGCGTCGCGGCAGACGGCTTGCACGGCGGGCATTCATTCCCCATGGCTTGACCGCGTGCCGTGATTCCCGGCCGTCAGACGTCCCACTGGCCGTGTTCGCGAATACGCAAACCCGGCCACGTCCGATACCGTTCGTCCAGGGATTCGCTTCCCGAATGCGACAATGCAAACATGAACGCAACCAACGACCTCGACCTTACCGGCGACAGCCCGGCCATCTCGTGCGCCACCTGCGAAGCCTGCTGTTGCAGGCTGGAAGTCCTGCTGATGGGCGATGACGACGTCCCGATGAGGCTGACCGCTCAGGACCAGTGGGGCGGGTGGGTGATGCGCCGTCTTGACGACGGCTGGTGCGCGGCGCTCGATCGAGGCACCCTGTTATGCACCATCTACGCACGCCGGCCAGCCGTCTGCCGCGAATATCAGGTGGGCGATCATGAATGCCTTGGAGAGCGAGCCCGGCTCTTGCCCGACGACCCGCCCGGCAGGCTCGTTTTTCGGCGGGGCTGAGAGGAGAAGAAGCTTAAACCAGGTCGGTGGTGACGGGTCGGTTTGTGCGCTTCCATTGAGACGGCATCTGGCACGTGTGGCCTTCAGGGGGCATTGTGCCTGAGGCTAATGCGCCCTGCACGAGCCGTACTGCGTGAAACCTGTCGAAAAACCTTATGCACCCAACGCCTCACCCCACCAACGCCCGCACCCGTTCCCACTCAAAACAAATACCGGGATCGGTCTTGCGCTCTGGCGCGATGTCGCTGTGCCCCACCACCGCGCGGATCGGATAAGCCTGTTTAAGCGATTGCAGCAGCGGAATCAGGCTGGCGTACTGCGCTTCGGTGAACGGCAGGTCGTCTGTGCCTTCCAGCTCGATGCCGATGGAAAAATCGTTGCAGCGTTCGCGTTCGCACCAGTTCGAAACGCCGGCGTGCCAGGCGCGCAGGCTGCACGGCACGAACTGGATCAGCGTGCCGTCGCGGCGGATGAAGAAATGGGCCGATACCTTGATGCCGCGGATTTCCTGGTAATACGGGTGCGCATCCCAGTCGAGCCGGTTGGTGAAGAGGTCGATGACCGCATCGCCGTCGAACACGCCCGGCGGCAACGAAATGTTGTGGATGACGACGAGCTCGATCGCTGTGCCATCCGGGCGCGCATCGCAATTGGGCGAGGGCAGCCGGTGGGCGGCGGAAAGCCAGCCAGCGGCATCGAGGCTGCGGGGAGGAAGGACGGAAAGCGACATGGCGCAAGCTTACTCGAGCCGTGCGAAGTCCGGAAACATCGCTTAGACTTCCGGCTTTTGTCGAATCGGCCCCTACCTCATGACGCCGCTAGAAGCGCAACAGTTGCTGGACAATGCCGAGTGTGTCGCGTCTGCCGACACGGTACAGGCCGTCATCAACCGGCTGGCTGGTGAGATCAATGTTGCATTGGCAGCGGATTTTCCGTTGGTGCTGGCGGTGATGGGCGGGGCGGTGGTGTTTGCCGGACAGCTCCTCCCCAGGCTGAACTTTCCGCTGGAATTCGATTACCTGCATGTGACGCGCTATCGGGGCAATACTTGCGGTGGCGAGATGGAATGGCGGGTGCTGCCGGGGAAAAACGTGGTGGGGCGCAGCGTGCTGGTGCTGGACGACATCCTGGACGAGGGGGAGACACTGGCGGCGATTCGCGACAAGCTCCTGCACATGGGCGCGGCGCGGATATTGTCGGCGGTGCTGACCGACAAGGACAATGGCCTTGCCAAACCGGTCCGGGCCGATTTTGTAGGGCTGGATGTGCCCAACCGCTATGTGTTCGGCTGCGGTATGGACGCTTACGGGGTGTGGCGCAATCTGCCCGCCATTTACGCTTTGAAGGACGAATAACATGCTAGGCATCATCGGCGGCACCGGGCTCACCCAGCTCGCCAATCTTGAAATCACCCACCGCCAGGTGGGGCGCACGCCCTATGGCGAACCTTCGGGCGCACTCATTTTCGGCCGCATCTGCGGGCAGGAAGTGATTTTTCTCGCGCGTCACGGCTACGGCCACACCATTCCGCCGCACGAGGTGAACTACCGCGCCAACCTGTGGGCGCTGAAGGACCATGGCGTCGACCGCGTGGTGTCGGTGGCCACGGTCGGCGGCATTCATCCCGACCTGCTTCCCGGCACGCTGGTCATCCCCGACCAGATCATCGACTACACGCATGGCCGCGCCGCGACGTATTTTGTCGAAAGCGACAAGCCGGTCAGCCACCTCGATTTCACTTTTCCCTATTGCGATGCCATGCGCGCCGCACTGCTGCAGGCCGCGCTCAGCGCCGGTGTCAGCCTGCGCGACGGCGGCGTGTATGGGGCGACGCAGGGGCCGCGCCTGGAAACGGTGGCCGAAATCAACCGCATGGAACGCGACGGCGCCGACATGGTGGGAATGACCGGCATGCCTGAAGCCTATCTGGCGCGCGAGCTGTCGCTTTGTTACGCGGCGGTGGGCGCGGTGGTGAACCATGCGGCCGGGCGCGGCTTGTCGGCCGACGGCATCCAGATGGAGGAAATCCAGCCCGTGCTGGCTGAAGTGATGCTGCAGGTGCGGCATTTGCTGGAACAGCTGGTGACCAACGATGCCGCCGGGCTGTGCAAATTCTGAGCACGTGATGCAGTATCGCCCCATGAAGCTCTACCATGCCCTGCAGTCGCAAGGATTCGGCACGCGCAAGCTCTGCGTGGCGCGTGTGCGGGCGGGCGAGGTCGCAGTCAACGGCGAGGTCTGCGAAGATCCCGAGACCAGGGTCGACCCGGCCCGGCTGGAACTGACGCTGGATGGCGTCGCCTGGGCGTATCGGGAAAAGGCCTATGTGCTGATGCACAAGCCGGCTGGCTACGAATGCTCGCACCACGCCAGCCATCATCCCAGCGTATTTACCCTGTTGCCGCCGCCGCTGGTGCAGCGCGGCGTGCAGTGCGTGGGGCGGCTCGACCAGGACAGCACCGGCCTGCTGCTGGTTTCCGATGACGGCCAGTTCATTCACCGCATGACCTCGCCGAAAAAGGGCGTGGCCAAGGTTTACCGTGCCGTCTGTGCCGAGCCGGTGAGCGACGCCATGCTGGACGCCCTGCGCAGCGGTGTGCAGCTTAACGACGAGCCTGCGCCGATTGCCGCGCTGGCGTGCGAAAGGCTCGACGAGCGCTCGCTGCGGCTGACGCTGGCCGAGGGCAAATACCATCAGGTCAAGCGTATGGTCGGCGCGACCGGCAATCGGGTGGAGCGTCTGCACCGCGAAGCCATCGGGCTGTTTGCCTTGCCCGCCGACCTGCCGCCCGGCAGCTGGCGCTGGCTGGAGACCGCCGACCTGAAGAAACTGGAGCAATCATGGCCATCCGCGACGTCCTGAAGATGGGCGATCCGCGCCTGCTGGAACCGGCCCGCCCGGTGGAGGACTTTGCCTCAATCGAGTTGGCGCAGCTGATTGTCGACATGCACGACACCATGCGTGCGCTCAACGGCGCCGGCCTGGCGGCGCCGCAAATCGGTGTCGGCCTGCAGGTGGCAATTTTCGAGGTTGAGGCCAATCCGCGTTATCCGGACGCCGAAAGCGTGCCGTTCACGGTGCTGATCAATCCTGTATTGGCACCTCTGTCCGACGCCATGGAAGAGGGCTGGGAAGGCTGCCTGTCGGTGCCGGGCATGCGCGGGCTGGTGCCGCGCCACGCCGACTTGCGCTACCAGGGATTCGATGCGGCGGCCCAGCCGATCGACCGCAGCGTGAGCGGTTTCCATGCCCGCGTGGTACAGCACGAGGTCGATCATCTGCACGGCGTCCTTTACCCGATGCGCATCCGCGACCTGCGCGATTTCGGTTTCACCGAGACCCTGTTTCCGGGCCAGAATCTGCAGGACGATTGACGGGATCTCGGCACGTTCGGGCACGAATTTAGCTTGCCTAAAGTTGTTCCTGTCCTCGCCGCTAACTTGTAGCGTAAGTGTGGGCAAGACGCCCCGGCACAGGCAACAAGGACAACAATGAGCCCGGAACAACCGATTCAGCAGACCCCGCGCCGCATTAACCCCGCCGACGCAAAAATGGGCGAGGCGGCCCGGCTCGACGCCATCGCCGCCCAGTTGATGGCGGTGCAGCGGCACTGGAACGACCCCAACCGCGAATTTTATCTGGCCGCGGCGCTAAAGGCCAGCCGGGATGCCTGGCATGCGATTCAGACCGCGCTGGCTGAAGGCGTGCTGACGCTGCCGCTGGAGGTGCAGCACAACCTCTTGATTTTGTCGGTGTACGCCGACAGCAAAATCAGTTCATGCGAAGCTATTTCCAGTGCCGACACGCTGGGCAGCCTCATTGCGCTGACGCGCACGCTGGCGAGCAGCCTGAAAGAATGGCGGGCGGCGGCATGAAGGCGCCGCAGTTTGTCCTGCCGGATCGGGATATCTGTCCGGCCAGAATATCGGTTGTCGCCGTGGACGTTGGAACAACGGTACGCCCGGGGCGCGTCCGCAACCGCACCAAGACCGAGCCGGACGGAAAGGTCAAGAAGCCTGCCGACGGCGTGCGCAAGAAATCGCCGCCTGCCCGCAAGGCGCCCCCGCGCGGGCGTTACGTCGACGAATACGCGCGCCCCGCCAGCTGAGTCACTTCTTCAGCGCTTCGCGTATTTCGGTCTCCAGCGCCTCGCGTCCCGCAGGGGCCTGCAGGGCCTCTCCCCGGATCAGAAAAGTATCCTCGACCCGCTCGCCCAGGGTGTCGATCTTGGCGGCATAGACGCTCACGTCGTGCTGCATCAGCACCTCGGCTATCGCAAACAGCAGCCCCCCGCGATCCGCACAGGTGATCGACAGGATGTGGCCGCGCCCTTGTGAATCGGCTTCCAGCTTGACCGTGGTCGGGTAGGGGTGGTGACGCTGGTGGCGCGACAGGCGGCCGCGCGGCACCGGCTGCATCGGGCGTGCCGGATCGAGATCGCGCGCCAGTTCGTGCTCTACGAAGTTCAGGAAATCGCGGTAATGAATGCCGCGATTGGCCAGATCCATGACCTGAAAACTATCGAGCGCATAGCCATGGCGGGTGGTGTGGATCTTGGCTTCGAGGATGGTGTACTGGATGCGGGCGAAAAAACCGCAGATGCGGGCAAACAGGTCGGGCCGGTCGGGCGTGTAGACCAGCACCTGGATGCCCTCGCCGGCCGGTGACAGCCGCGCCCGCACGACGGCGTCCGGGCTGTCGGTGCGGCGCCACAGCATGCGTGCCTGCCAGGCCATGTCGCGGGCATCGAAGCGGACGAAATAGCGTTCGTCGAGATGCCGCCACAGTGCGTCGGCCGCATCGGCGGGCAGGCCGTACAGGGCAACATTGACACGGGCTTCGTTCTGCTTGGCGGCAATGTCGGGGAGGGTAACGTCGCCCGCCAACCGGGCGCGGGCAGCATAGTAGAGGTCTTCCAGCAGCTTGCCTTTCCAGGCGTTCCAGACCTTGGGGCTGGTGCCGCGGATGTCGGCCACGGTCAGCAGATAGAGCGCCGTCAGATGATGCAGGTCGCCAACTCTGGCTGCAAAGGCGGTGATCACCTGGGGGTCGCTGATGTCCTCTTTCTGCGCGGTGCGCGACATCACCAGATGCATGTTCACCAGCCAGCCAACCAGTTCGCTGTCGTGCCTGTCGAGTCCGTGCTGGCGGCAAAACCGCCGCGCATCGACTGCGCCCAGCTCGGAATGGTCGCCACCGCGGCCCTTGGCGATATCGTGAAACAGCGCTGCCAGATACATCAGTTCGGGTTTGTCGAAGGCGGCGATCAGCCGGCTGGCGAGCGGGAGTTCGTGCGCAAATTCCGGCACGGTGAGGCGTCGTATGTTGCGCAGCACGGTAAGGATGTGTTCGTCCACCGTATAGACATGGAACAGGTCATGCTGCATCTGCCCGACGACACGGCCGAACGCCGGGATGTAGCGTGCCAGCAGCCCGTAGCGGTGCATCGCGCGCATGGCCCGGGTGATGCCGGCCGGCTGGCGCAGCAGCAGCATGAACAGCGCGCGGTGCACCGGATCGGCGCGGAAGGCGGCGTCGATGCGGGTGCAGCCGCGCCACAGCGCGCGCAGCGTGCCCGGCTCGAATCCGGCCAGTTCCGGATGCTGGGCGTAGACGATGAAGGCGTTCAGCAGGGCATCGGGCTTGCGCTCGAACAGGTCGGTCGCACGTGCTTCAAGCAGCCTCGCACGCACCTGGAAATCGGCGTCGATCGGTTGCGGCGGCGCGGTTACCGGAAACAGCCGGACCCGCAGCGACTGGATGAGGATGTCGTTGGCGCGCTGGATCAGTTTGGCCGCACGATAATACCTCTGCATCAGGCGCTCGCCCGCGCGCTTATGCGCGGTGGTGGCGAGGCCCAGGCGCTCGGCGAGATCGGCCTGGTAATCGAATGCCAGGCAGTCTTCACGCCGCCTGGCCAAAATATGTAGATGAATCCGCAGCGCCGACAGGGCGCGCTCTTCGCGCACAATGCGGTGCGCCTCGGGGCGGGTCAGCAGGCCGGCGCGCGCGATGCCGCTCCAGCCGCCGGTGATGCCGCAGGCTTGCGCCAGCCAGTGGATGGTGTGCAGGTCGCGCAGGCCGCCGGGGCTGTCCTTCAGGTTGGGTTCGAGCTTGTAGGCGCTGTCGTCGAAGCGGGCGTGGCGCGCCTGCTGCTCGGCCAGCTTGCCGTTGAAAAAATGCTGGGCGTCGAAGCGCGCCCGAAAGCGGCGGTCGAATTTGTCGAACAGGGCGGCGGCACCCAGCACGAAGCGCGCTTCCAGCAGGTTGGTTTCCACCGTGATGTCGGCGTCGGCCTCGGTGACGCAGGCCTCTACGGTGCGCACGCTGTGGCCGATTTCCAGCCCGACGTCCCAACACGTCTGCACCCAGTTTTCCAGGGTGGCCCGCTGTTCGGCGGTGGGGTCGTGCGGCAGCAGCATCAGCACGTCCACATCCGAGCCGGGAAACAGCTCGCTGCGCCCGTAGCCGCCGACGGCGGCGAGGCAGAAACTGGCGGGCAGGGCCAGTCGGGCGCCGATTTCAGACAACACGCCGTCGACCAGCGCGGTGTGGCGGGTCAGGTAGCGGGCGGCGGAGGGGGTTTCAAGATAGGCCGCGGCCAGTGCCGCGCGGCCCGATTTGAGCCGCTCGCGAAGATCGGCGAACGGCAGATTGCTCACGCGGCGTGGAGGATGTGTTCGGGGATGGCCGGGCTGCCGGCCGACAGGGTCAGCACTTCATGGCCGTTGTCGGTGACCAGTACCGTATGTTCCCACTGCGCCGACAGGCTGCGGTCCTTGGTGACGATGGTCCAGCCGTCGTTCATCTGGCGGATGTCGCGGCGCCCGGCATTGATCATCGGTTCGATGGTGAAGGTCATGCCGGGCTCCAGCACCAGGCCGGTGCCGGCCTTGCCGTAGTGCAGCACCTGTGGATCCTCGTGGAAATCACGGCCGATGCCGTGGCCGCAGAATTCGCGCACCACGCTGTAGCCATGGTTTTCGGCGAAGCGCTGGATGGCGTGGCCGATGTCGCCCAGGCGGGTGCCGGGTTTGACGTGGGAGATGCCGATCCACATCGCTTCGTAGGTCACCTGAATCAATCGTCTGGCCTGGATCGATACGTCGCCCAGCGCGAACATGCGGCTGGTGTCGCCGTGCCAGCCGTCCTTGATCACGGTGATGTCGAGATTCACGATGTCGCCATTCTTCAGCACCTTGTCGCTCGGCACGCCGTGGCAGATCTGGTTGTTGACCGAGGTGCAGATCGACTTGGGGTAGGGCACGTGGCCGGAAGGCGCGTAGTTCAATGGCGCCGGGATGGTGCCCTGCACGTTCACCATGTAGTCGTGGCACAGCCGGTCGAGTTCGCCGGTGGTGACGCCGGGTTTGACGAAGGGCGTGATGTAGTCGAGCACTTCCGAGCCGAGCCGGCCCGCAACGCGCATGCCCTCGATTTCGGTGCCGGTTTTGATGGTGACGGTCATGGTGCTGGGAGCAGGAATCAAAGCCGCATTCTAGCTTGACCGGTGCATGCCCAAAAACCTGTGCGGAACAGGGATAAAAAAGGGACGCCTGCTGGCGTCCCCCGTTTCCGTTCCGGTACGGATTTCTACAGTGAAGGCAGAGTGTTCGCGTCGCTCGTTTGCTCACGGTTCTCGTTACGGTTCTCGTAACGATTCTCCTGGTATTGAGCGTCGCCGCTCTGCGAGCCGTCGCGTTTCTGGGTGCGTTCCTGGGTGCCTTGGCTATGGTCGGCACTGGATGCATTGCCGCCGCCCATGCCACCGCCACCGCCACCGCCACCGCCACCGCCACCGCCACCGCCACCCCTGGCGTAGACCGCGCCGCTGGCGAGGCTGGTTGCAAGTAAAACGAGGGAAAGAACTTTCAAGGATTTCATATTGCGCTCCTGGGTAATGAATGCTGCCTGTAAAATCACCGGCCTCGACGTCCCGCGCCACGAGACGCGCCCGCTGCCGCGCCACTGCTCGCGCCCGAACCTTGCGTGTCCCGATGGCGATGTTCGTAACCCGCACCGTATGGCAGGCTGGACGGGGAGGAACCGGCATTCGGTCCATTCCCGGTCTGGGCCGGCGCTTGCAGGTTGCGCAACACCGTTTCGTCGGACATTTCGTCGTGCGCGGGGGCATGCGACGGCATGTCCCGCGGCAGCGACAGGTTGAGGGGGCGTGCATGCGCGGCAGGCGCCTTTTCCTGTCCGTCAGCGGCCATGGCGGGGGACGCCAGGGACAGCAGGCACGGCAGCAGGATCAGGGTCGGTCGCATCATGGTCGGGTTCGAGGCTGGATGTGCGCCGTCACCATTGACGGCGTGGAAGGAATTTTCGGCGCGCAGGGTGACCGCGGCATGTCTGTCGGGTGGCAGCGAGTGTCGGTGTGTGTCAATGTGTGTCGAGTCGACGTGAAGCATTCCAGGTCGGGTAGGATAATCCACCGTGACATAGCCCGTCGAGCACGGCCCCGCATCCGTCCGGCGAAACCGGTGCGCCTCCTGGAGCCTTTTGTTTATCGCATGATGCAATCCTGTCCACCCGATCCATCGCAAGCCGCAGTGTCGCGGACAGGTACCGCGCGCGCCCGCATTCTGGTGGTTGACGACGATCCCGGCATGCGAAGCCTGCTGAAAGTCTATCTGGGCGACAGCGGCTTTGCCGTGGAAACGGCAGGCGATGGCGCGGCCATGTGGCAGCTGCTGGCGCATGGTATGCCCGACGCCATCGTGCTCGACCTGATGCTGCCCGGCGAGGACGGCCTGTCGCTGGCGCGGCGCCTGCGTGACCGGTCGAACGTGCCCATCCTCATGCTGTCGGCGCGCGGCGAGGAAATCGACCGCGTGGTTGGGCTGGAAATGGGCGCCGACGATTACCTCGCCAAACCCTTCAGTCCACGCGAACTGCTGGCGCGCCTGCGAGCGCTGCTGCGGCGCAGCCAGGCGCGGGTGCCGGCGGTCGCGCCCGCCGCGAGCGCCGCATTCGGGCCTTATCGGCTCGACATCGCCAGCCATCGGCTGACCCGGGACGGCGTCGAGATCAAGCTGTCGACTGCCGAATCCGCCCTGCTGCGCATCCTGGTCGAGCATCCATTGCGGGTGCTGTCGCGCGACACGCTGATCGACATGCTGAAAGGCTACGAGCGCGATCCGTTCGATCGTAGCGTCGACACCCGCGTCACCCGCCTGCGCCGCAAGATCGAGGCCAATCCAGGTGAGCCGGTGTACATCCGCACCGTGCGCGGCGAGGGCTATCTGTTCAACCCGCGCGGCAGCGAGGCGTGAAGCTGTCGTCGCGGCTCAGTCTGACGCAGCAGAACGCCCTGCTGCTGGTGGCGTTCCTTATCGCGTTTGAACTGGTGACGGCCGCGGCCGCCGCCTATTTCCTCATGTTGCCGATGGCGCGCCGCTCGGCGGCCGACCTGGCCGGACTAATGACCCTGTCGGCGCAGACCTGGAGCGAACTGCCGCCGGTCACTCGCCCCGCTTTCGAGATTGAGCTGTCGCGCGCGCATGACCTGGCGTTGCGGGCCGAGCCGCCCGAGGGAGCGGAAGTCCCCGCCTGGCGCGAGCCCTACCTGAAAATCCTGGTGGAGGCCTTGAGCGCGCGCCTGGGAGAGCCGGTGGTCAGCTCCCGCGAGCGGGTCGGCGACAAGGAATGGCTCTGGGTATCGCTTCCAGCCGGCGGGGGCCGTCTTTCGGTGGGCTTGCCGCACAGCCGCATCGGCTCGCGCCCGATCCATGCCCTGCTGGTCTCGCTGGCGGGCGGCGTGCTGCTGGCCCTGTTTGCGGCCTGGTGGCTGGCGCGCCGCACCACGCGTCCGCTGCAGCGCCTGCAGCAGGCGGCGACCTCGCTGGGGCGCGGGCAGACCCCGGAGCGTCTGCCCGAAACCGGCCCGCGCGAAATCGCCGCCTTGAGCCGCCGTTTCAACGAGATGGCGAAACAGGTGGAAGACCTGCTGGCCGCCCGCACCGTTTTGCTGGCCGGCGTCTCGCACGACCTGCGCACGCCGCTGGCGCGGCTGCGGCTGGCGGTGGAAATGCTGGTGCGCAGGCCCGGACCGGAGCTGGCGGCGCAGGTGGAGGGCGACATCGAGGCGATGGACCGCCTGATCGGCGACGTGCTGACGCTGGCGCGCGGCTTCGGTCACGAGGCGAGCCAGCCGGTGGCACTGGCCGACCTGCTGGCCGACCTGGTGCGTGCCACCCCCGGTGCGTCCGGCAGAGTGCAGATCGAGACGCCCGATATCACGCTCGAGGCACCCACCGACGCGCTGCGCCGCATTCTCGCCAACCTGCTGGAAAACGCGCTGCGCTATGGCGGCGACCAGCCGGTCACGCTGCGTGCAGGGGGGACCGACGGCGTCTGCCGCATCGGTGTGCTCGACCGCGGCCCCGGGATTCCGCCGACCGAGCTGGAAGCGGTGTTCCGCCCGTTTTATCGGCTGGAAGCATCGCGCAGCGCCAGCACCGGCGGTTTCGGGCTGGGGCTGGCCATCGTGCGCCAGCTGGCAGCGGCGCAGGGCTGGCAGGTGACGTTGCAGGCGCGCACCGGCGGCGGCCTGGCGGCCTGGCTGGAACTTCCGTTGCAGCAGGCGGGACAGACGCGTTAAAGGATGTTTCTCCTTGAAATGGGAGCCTTATCGAATTAGAATCACGGGCTGTCCGAAATCGTTCGGACAAATTCGCACACCTGTCATTAAAGGGTGGCGGCGCGTTCAGGCCCAAACAAACGCGCAGCTGCTGACGGGTGGAGGCTCAACCCTTTAGGAGATTTTCATGTCTGTCACCATGCGTCAAATGCTGGAAGCCGGTGTCCACTTCGGTCACCAGACCCGCTTCTGGAACCCCAAGATGGCCCCGTTCATTTTCGGGAATCGCAACAAGATACATATCGTCAACCTGGAAAAAACGCTGCCGATGTTCCAGGTGGCGCAAAAATTCGTGCGTCAGCTGTCCGCCAACAAGGGCAAGGTGCTGTTTGTCGGCACCAAGCGTGCCGCGCGCGACATCGTGCGCGAAGAGGCCCAGCGCGCCGGCATGCCTTATGTCGACAACCGCTGGCTGGGCGGCATGCTGACCAACTTCAAGACGGTCAAGCTGTCGATCAAGCGGCTGAATGAGCTGGAAGCCGCACTGGCCGAACCGGGCCGTTTATCGAAAAAAGAAACCCTCACCATGCAGCGCGAAGCCGACAAGCTGAACCGTAGCCTGGGCGGCATCCGCGAAATGGGCGGCGTGCCTGACGCACTGTTCATCATCGACGTCGGCTACCAGAAGGGCGCCGTGGTCGAGGCCAAGAAGCTGGGCATCCCGGTGATCGGCGTGGTCGACACCAACAACAGCCCGGAAGGCGTGGATTACATCATCCCCGGCAACGACGACTCGGCGCGCGCGATTCGCCTGTATGCCCGCGGCATGGCCGATGCAGCCCTGGAAGGCCGCGCTCAGGTCGTCAGCGAGATCGTCGGCGGCGAAGAGTTCATCGAGATGGAAGAAGAGATGGAAGAAGACGCGCCTGCTGCCGAATAAGCGCGACGCACCGCAACATCGCCGGGGTATGTTCCCGGCGAACGCATTTTGAGGAGGGGCGTTGGCCCCTCTTTTCATATAGAAACTGGATGGGAGTACGAAATGGCAGAAATTACTGCAGGCATGGTCAAGGAACTGCGCGAAAAAACCGATGCGCCGATGATGGATTGCAAGAAAGCGCTGTCGGAAGCCGGCGGCGACATGCAGAAGGCGGAAGAAATCCTGCGCGTGCGCTTCGGCAACAGGGCTGCCAAGAGCGCCAGCCGCGTGGCGGCCGAAGGCGTCGTGACTATCGCGATCAGCGCCGACGGCAAGTCGGCCGCCATGGTGGAAGTCAACAGCGAGACCGACTTCGTAGCGAAGAACGACGATTTCCTGGCACTTTCCAACGCGCTGGCCGAGATGGTACTGAACCAGAACCCGGCCGATGTCGCCGCGCTGTCCGCGCTGCCTTACAAGGGCGCCACGGTGGAAGCCGTCCGCACCGAACTGGTCGGAAAAATCGGTGAGAACATGTCGGTGCGCCGCTTCGTGCGCCTGGACGGTCAGGGCAAGTTCGCCAGCTACATCCACGGCGGCAAGATCGGTGTGCTGGTCGATGTGAGTGGCGACGAAGCGCTCGCACGCGACATTGCCATGCATATTGCTGCGGCCAAACCGAAGTCGCTGGACGCGTCGGGCGTGCCGCAGGCACTGATCGACACGGAGCGCCGCGTCGCGATCGAGAAGGCCAAGGAAGCCGGCAAGCCGGAAGCCATGCTGGAAAAGATTGCCGATGGCACCGTGCAGAAATACCTCAAGGAAGTCACCCTGCTGTCGCAGCCCTTCGTCAAGGACGACAAGCAGAGTGTCGAGCAGGTGCTGAAGTCGAAGAACTCGCAGTGTCACGGTTTCGTGGTGTACGTGGTGGGCGAAGGCATCGAGAAGAAAGTGTCGGACTTCGCCGCCGAAGTCGCGGCGGCTGCCCAGGTCTGAGCGGGAATGGTGCCGGTTCGACGCATCCTGCTGAAGCTTTCCGGCGAAGCCCTGATGGGGCCGGATAGCTTCGGCTATCACGCCGACACCATGGCCGGATTTGTCGGCCAGATCCGCGAGGTGATGGCGCTGGGCGTACAGGTCGGCATCGTGGTCGGCGGCGGCAACCTGTTTCGCGGCGCCACCGGCGCTCTGTCCGGGATGAACCGCGCCAGTGCGGATTCAATGGGCATGCTGGCCACGGTGATGAATGCGCTGGCTTTCAGGGATGCCCTGCAGCAGGCGGGTGTCGATGCGCGGGTGCAAACTGCGGTCCATATCGCGCACGTCGGCGAGGACTTCGAGCGTGACGCGGCGGTGCGGCATCTGGAAGCGGGGCGGGTGGTGATCTTTGGCGGCGGCACGGGCAATCCGTTCTTCACCACGGATACCGCAGCAGCCCTGCGTGCGGCCGAGATCGGCGCCGACCTGCTGCTGAAGGCGACCAAGGTCGACGGCGTCTACACCGCCGACCCGAAGAAGGATGCGAATGCCCGGCGCTACGAAACGCTGAGTTTCGACGAGGCGATCGCCAACAATCTGGCGGTGCTGGATACCGCCGCCTTTGCCCTGTGCCGCGAACAGAATCTGAACCTGGTCGTGTTCAATGTCTTCAAGCCCGGCGCGCTGCGGCGCGTGGTGATGGGCGAAGATGAAGGCACGCGCGTAAGCTTATGTTGAGGAGTTGAAATGGCTGAAACCACCATTACCGAGATCAAGCAGTCCGCCGAACAGAAAATGGGCAAGACGCTGGAAGCGTTGAAAAACGATCTGGCCAAGGTGCGCACAGGGCGCGCCCACACCGGTATTCTCGATCACGTCATGGTCGACTACTACGGCAGCCCGACGCCAGTGTCGCAAGTGGCCAGCGTGTCGCTGGTCGATTCGCGTACCCTGGGTGTGCAGCCGTACGAAAAGAACATGGTCGGCAAGATCGAGAAAGCAATTCGTGATGGCGATCTGGGCCTGAATCCGGCGACGCACGGCGATATCATCCGTGTGCCGATGCCCTCGCTGACCGAAGAGCGCCGCCGCGACCTGATCAAGGTGGTGCGCAACGAAGCCGAAGGCACGCGCGTCGCGGTGCGCAATATCCGCCGCGATGCCAACGGCACGCTCAAGGACATGGTCAAGGCCAAGACCGCGACCGAGGACGAGGAGCGCCGCACCCAGGACGAGGTACAGAAGCTGACCGACAAGTACATCGGCGAAATCGACAAGATGCTGGCCGACAAAGAGAAAGATTTGCTCGCGGTCTGAGCATGCCCGGTGTGTCCATCCTGGCGAAGCGAACCGTCGATGTGCCGCGGCACATCGCCATCATCATGGATGGCAATGGCCGCTGGGCGAAGCGGCGGCTGATGCCGCGCGTGGCCGGACACCGCAAGGGTGTCGAGGCACTGCGCGGGGTGATCCGCGCCTGCGCCGAGCGCGGCGTGTCGCATCTCACGGTTTTTGCCTTCAGTTCGGAAAACTGGCGGCGTCCGCAGGAAGAGGTCACCCTGCTGATGGAGCTGTTCATGCGCGCGCTGGAGAATGAAGTCGCGCGGCTGCATGAAAACGACATCCGCTTTCGCGTCATCGGCGACCTGTCGGGATTTTCTGCGCGCATCCAGGCCCTGATCCGTGACGCCGAGGCGCTGACCCGCGACAACACCCGCCTGACCTTCACCGTGGCCGCCAATTACGGCGGACGCTGGGACATCGTGCAGGCGGTGAAAAAGCTGATTGCGGCGGGGGCGGCAGCGGAAGATGTGGATGAAACCGCGCTGGTGCAGCAGCTCAGCATGGCCGAAGCGCCCGAGCCGGACCTGTTCATACGCACCGGCGGCGAGCAGCGCGTCAGCAATTTTCTGCTGTGGCAGCTGGCCTACACCGAGCTGTATTTCACCGATGCGCTGTGGCCCGACTTCGACGCGGCGGCGCTGGATCTGGCGATCGCCTCCTACCGCAGCCGCGAACGCCGCTTTGGCCGCACCAGCGAACAGGTTCGGCCCGTGTCGTGACGGCCTGCCGGGGACTGCATTCATGACACCTCTTTTCAGACGGGTGCTTACCGCCGCACTGTTGCTGGCCGTGTTCGTGCCGGCCGTGCTGTGGGCGCCTGCGTGGCTGTGGGCGATCCTGATGGCCGGGCTGATCGGCATGGCCGCCTACGAATGGGCGCACCTGAGTCGTTTCCCGCCGCTGTCCGCGCGCGCCTATGCGGGGCTGCTGACGCTGTGTGCGCTGGCCTTGCCCTGGCTGCTGGCCGCGGACTGGCCGGGCTATCAGACCGCGCTGATCCTGCTGGCCGTCGTATTCTGGTTGCTGGTCGCACCGTTGTGGCTGCTGGGCCGCTGGCGTGCGGCGCATCCCTTCGTGCGGGCCGTGGTCGGCGTGGCGGTGCTGCTGCCGACCTGGGCGGCATTGCTGTATCTGCATGCGCGCGGCCCCGGGGTGCTGCTGGGCGTGATGGCGATCGTCTGGATTGCCGACACCGCCGCTTATTTTGCGGGGCGCCTCTTCGGTCGCCACAAGCTCGCACCCGTCATCAGCCCCGGCAAGACCTGGGAAGGCGTCGCGGGCGCATTCGTTGCCGTCGTGCTGTATGCGGCGGTCCTGAGCGCGGTGGTCGGAATGCCGCTGCTGTCGCTGCTGATCATGGTGTCGGGCCTGCTGTATCTGTCGGTGCTGGGCGATCTGTTCGAATCCTGGATCAAGCGTCTCTCCGGCATGAAGGACAGCGGCAGCATGCTGCCCGGCCATGGCGGGGTGCTCGACCGCATCGACGCCCTGACGTCCACCCTGCCGATCGCCACCGGCCTGTTGATGTGGCTGGAGCGCTCCGCATGACTGCCAGCGGCATGAAGCCGCGCGTCCTCACCATCCTCGGCGCCACCGGCACCATCGGCGTCAACACGCTCGATGTGGTGGCGCGCCACCCTGACCGTTTCGAAGTTTTCGCGCTGACCGGGGCGACGCAAGTCGAGCGCATGCTCGAGCAGTGCCGCACCCATCGTCCGCGTTTTGCGGTGATGAGCGAGCCGGCCACGGCCGCCGTTCTGCGCGCGCGGATTGCCGAAGAAAAACTTCCGGTGACGGTGCTCGAAGGCGCCGCCGCCCTGATCGAGGTGGCGACCGCGCCCGAGGTCGACACCCTGATGGCGGCGATCGTCGGCGCTGCCGGGCTACCGGCCACGCTGGCGGCCGCGCAGGCGGGCAAGCGCATCCTGCTTGCCAACAAGGAAACCCTGGTGGTGTCCGGCCAGCTGTTCATGGACGCCATCGCCGCCAGCGGCGCCGAGCTGCTGCCGATCGATTCCGAGCACAACGCCATCTTCCAGGCATTGCCACGCGACTTCAGCGGCGACTTCCAGCAGGCCGGGGTGAAGGCGCTGTGGCTCACCGCGTCCGGTGGTCCGTTCCGCACCCTGTCGGCCGAGGCCATCGCCGCGGCGACGCCGGCGCAGGCGGTGGCGCACCCCAACTGGGTGATGGGCAAAAAGATCTCGGTCGATTCGGCGAGCCTGATGAACAAGGGGCTTGAAGTGATCGAGGCGCGCTGGCTGTTCAACGCGCGCCCCGAGCAGATCAAGGTGGTGGTGCATCCGCAGAGCATCGTGCATTCGATGGTCGAATACACCGACGGCTCGGTGATCGCGCAGATGGGCACGCCCGACATGCGCACGCCGATCGCCTACGCGCTGGGTTTTCCCGAGCGCATCGATGCGGGCGTCTCCGTGCTCGAGCTGATCGGCCGGCAGCTCACCTTCGAGACGCCCGACACCGCGCGCTTCCCGTGCCTGCAGCTGGCGTTCGACGCGCTCGTCGCGGGCGGCAGCGCGGCGGCGGTGCTGAACGCGGCCAACGAAGTGGCGGTCGCGCGCTTTCTGGACGGCGCGGTGCCGTTCAGCGCCATTGCCGCCAGTATTGCCTACACGCTCGACACGCTGGCGGGCGGGGCGGCCGATACGCTGGAGGCCCTGCTCGAAGCCGACCGCCAGGCACGTAGTGTGGCCGAAATTTACCTTGATCGGGTTCTGGTATGAGCGTGCTGAGCACTATTCTCTGGTTTCTCGTCGCCATTGGTATTCTGGTGGTGGTGCACGAATTCGGCCATTATCTCGCGGCGCGGCTGGCCGGCGTCAAGGTGCTGCGCTTCTCGGTCGGTTTCGGCAAGCCCCTGCTCAGCCGCCGCTTCGGCCGCGACCGGACCGAGTGGGTGCTGTCCGCGCTGCCGTTCGGCGGTTACGTCAAGATGCTCGACGAGCGCGAGGGCGAAGTGCCGGCCGCAGAGGCACACCGCAGCTTCAACCGCGCCACCGTGTGGCGGCGCTTCGGCATCGTCTCGGCAGGGCCGATTGCCAACTTCCTGCTCGCCATCGTGTTTTACTGGGCGCTGTTCCTGCATGGACTGCCGGCGATGAAGCCGATGATCGGCGAGCCGCCCGCCGGCACCCCGGCGGCGCAGGCCGGCCTGGCGGCAGGCGACGAGATTCGCCGCGTCAACGGCAACGAGACGCAGTCGTTCCAGGATTTACGGCTGAATCTGCTGCGCGCGGGCGTGGCGGGTGACGCGCTTGTACTGGAGCTGGCGAACGGCCGCAGCGTGCGGCTCGATGCCGCGCCGATGCAGACCGAGAACCTGGAACAGGACATCCTGCGCCCGCTGGGCATCGTGCGCTACGATCCGGAGATCGAGCCGGTCATCGACAAGGTATTGCCGGACGGTGCCGCCGCGCGTGCAGGTTTGCGGGCAGGCGACCGGGTGATCGCCGCCAACGGCACGTCGATGGCGAACTGGCAGGACCTGGTGCAATCGGTTCGCCGGCACCCGGCCAAGCCATTGCGCATCGAATACGAGCGGCAAGGGCAGCGGGGTGAGCTGACCGTCGTTCCCGACGCGGTGGACGAAGCCGGCGAGCGCGTCGGCAAGATCGGCGCCGGCCCCAAGATCGATGAATCGACGCTGGCCGCGCTGATGACCGAAGTGCGCTATGGTCCGATCGATGCGCTGTGGCACGGCGCCGTCAAGACCTGGGACATGAGCCTGTTCACGCTGGAGATGATGGGGCGCATGGCGATGGGCCAGGTGTCGTGGAAAAACCTGTCCGGCCCGCTGACCATCGCCGACTACGCGGGGCAGAGCGCCGCCCTCGGCTGGGTCAGTTTTGTCGGCTTTCTGGCGCTGGTGAGCGTGAGCCTGGGCGTGCTCAATCTGCTACCCATCCCGCTGCTGGATGGCGGGCACCTCATGTATTATGTGGCCGAAGTTTTCACCGGTCGTCCGGTATCCGAACGCACCATGGAGATCGGTAGCCGGGTCGGCTTGATTCTGCTGCTGCTGCTGATGTCGTTTGCCCTGTTCAACGATTTGCAACGCCTGATAGGCGGATGATAACAACCATGACCCCGAGCCGTTTGACGCTTGCCCTTGCAGCTGTGTTTGCCGTACAACCCGTGTTCGCCGCGGAGCCCTTCGTCGTCAAGGACATCCGGGTCGAAGGCATCCAGCGCACCGAGGCGGGAACGGTGTTCAGCTACCTGCCGGTCAAGGTCGGCGAGGTGATGACCGACGAGAAAACCGCGGCGGCAATCAAGGCGCTCTACGCCACCGGATTTTTCAAGGATGTGCAGCTGGAGGCGCGCGACGGCGTAGTGATCGTCACCGTTGAAGAGCGCCCTTCGATCGCCACCATCACCCTTAAAGGCATCAAGGTGTTTTCCGCGGATGACCTGAAGGCCGGCCTCAAGCAGACCGGCCTGGCCGAAGGCCGCGTGCTTGACCGCGCCATGCTCGACAAGGCCGAACAGGAACTGCAGCGGCAGTACTTCAACCGCGGCAAGTATGCGGTGGAAATCAAGTCCACGTTGACGCCGCTGGAGCGCAACCGGGTCGCCGTGCAGTTCGACGTGGTGGAGGGCGACAGCGCCAGAATCCAGCAGATCAACATCGTCGGCAATCGGGACTTCAAGGAAAAGGAATTGCTGAAAGAGTTCGGCTCCACCACCCCGGGCTGGATGACCTGGTATACCAAGAGCGACCAGTATTCCAAAACGCGGCTGGCCGGCGATATCGAGGCGCTGCGCTCGTTCTACCTCAACCGCGGCTACCTTGAGTTCAATGTCGACTCCACCCAGGTGTCGATTTCGCCCGACAAGCAGGGTATCTACATCACCGTCAACGTCACCGAGGGCCCGCAATACACGGTATCCGACGTCAAGCTGGCGGGACAGATGCTGGTGCCCGAGGCCGAACTGTGGAAGCTCGTCACCGTCAAGCCGGGCGAGGTGTTCGTGCGCGACCGCCTGACCGAGACCACCAAGAAAATCGGCGACCGCCTCGGCAATGACGGGTATGCGTTTGCCAACGTCAACGCGGTGCCCGAGCTCGACAAGGAGAAGCTGACGGTTGCCTTCACCCTGTTCATCGATCCCGGCCGCCGCGTCTACGTGAACCGGGTCAACGTCGCGGGCAACACCAAGACCCGCGATGAAGTGGTGCGCCGCGAAATCCGGCAGATGGAAGGCGCCTATTACGACGCCGAAAAGATCAACCGCTCACGCGACCGCCTCAACCGCCTGGGCTATTTCAACGAAGTCAACATCGAAACGCCGAGCGTGGCCGGCACCACCGACCAGGTCGACGTCAACGTCAGCGTGACCGAAAAGTCGACCGGCAACATCATGCTGGGTGCGGGTTTCTCGTCGTCGGACGGCCTGGTGCTGTCGGGTTCGGTGTCGCAGGCCAACATCTTCGGCACCGGCAACCGGATGACGGCGCAGGTCAACTCGGGCAGCGTCAATACCGTGTATTCGCTGTCGTACACCAACCCCTACTACACCATCGACGGCATCAGCCTGGGCTACGATCTGTACCGGCGCGACGTCGATGCGGACGACGATAACGACGACATCAGCGATTACACTACTAAGACCTACGGTGCCGGGGTGCGCCTCGGCCTGCCGATCAACGAGCGCGATACCATCTCTTTCGGTATGGCCTACGAGCAGACCTCGCTTAAGGTTATCGACGACCTCGATACATCGAATGAAAGCATACAGGAACGATTTGTCCGTGAATTCGGCGAGGACAATGACACCTTTCGCCTGGATGTTTCCTGGGCGCGCGATACCCGCAACAGCTTCCTGTTCCCGACCAGGGGCTTATTCCAGCGGATAGCGGCGGAAGTCGGCACCCCGCTCGGCAGCCTGGAATACTACAAACTGTCCTTCCAGCATCAGCAGTTCTTCCCGCTGAGCAAGAGCTTCACTCTCATGCTAAACGGTGAGGCGGGGATCGGCGGTGGCCTGTCGGGCAAGCCCTTGCCA
The DNA here is from genome assembly GCA_035530575.1 of Thiobacillus sp. Taxonomy (GTDB): domain Bacteria; phylum Pseudomonadota; class Gammaproteobacteria; order Burkholderiales; family Thiobacillaceae; genus Thiobacillus. Next base: position 101,955 of record DATKUP010000148.1, read on the forward strand.
TTCTTCAAGAACTTCTATGCGGGCGGCACCAGTTCGGTGCGTGGCTTTGGAAACGGCACGCTGGGACCGAAGGATGTCTACGGCGACGCGCTCGGCGGCGACACGCGGCTGGTCGGCAATGCGGAACTCTTCTTCCCCTTGCCTGGACTCAAGGATGACCAGTCGCTACGCATGTCGGCCTTCATCGATACGGGTGCCGTTTGGGGCACGTCTGACGGCAACCCCTCGAATCCATACAATGGCTTGTATGAGACTTTTTCGTTCAAAGACTTGCGTTATTCGGCAGGGGTAGCCATTTTGTGGGTCTCGCCGCTTGGCCCGCTCAAATTCAGCCTGGCGCAGCCGCTGGTCGAGAAGGATGGCGACGAGACCGAAGTGTTCCAATTCACCTTTGGCAATGTGTTCTAAGGGTTAGCCGTTACCGGAGTATTTAATGATGAAATTCAAGCCGTTTGTCGTTTCCCTGATTCTGGCGTCCGCCTTTGCGGCCGTTCCCGCCCTGGCCGACACCAAGATCGGTTTCGTCAACACTGAAAAGCTGTTGCGCGAAGCTCCGCTGTCGGTCGCCGCACAGAAAAAACTGGAGCGCGAATTCGCCACGCGCGATCAGGAATTGCAGAAACTCGCCAAGCAGGCGCGCGATCTGCAGCTGCAACTCGACAAGGATGGCGTGACCATGTCGGACAGCGAGCGCAAGGCGAAGGAGCGCGACCTCGGCAACCTCAACCGCGATCTGCAGCGCCAGGGGCGCGAGTTCCGCGAAGACCTCAACCTGCGGCGTAACGAAGAACTGGGACAGATCCAGGAGCGTGCGCGCAGGGCGATTCAGGAGATCGCGCGCGCCGAGAAATTCGATCTGGTCATCGAGCAGGCGGTCTATGTCGACCCCAAAAACGACATCACCGACCGCGTGATGAAGGCGCTGGGCGGGAAATAAAACAAGCCGGCGCGGAAAACGACGCCGACATGGAAATAAACCTTTCGCGGAAAGTAAACCCATCCTATGGCTGTAACGCTGGCAGCGCTGGTCGCCCGTTTTGGCGGGGAACTCGTGGGCGATGGCGCACAGACGGTGAGTCAGGTTGCGCCGCTGGATCGCGCCACGCCTGACGAAATCGGCTTCGTCTCGCAGGAAAAGTATCTCTCCCAACTGACGAGCACCCGCGCGGGTGCGGTCATTCTGCCGGCGGATGCGCGTGACGCCACCGGCCTGCCGCGCATTCTCACGCCCAATCCCTACCTCTATTTCGCGCGCGTCTCGGCCCTGCTGAATCCTCCGCCGCGTCCGCCTGCGGGGGTGCATCCCGCGGCGACGGTCGCGCCGGACGCGGAGATCGCTGCCGACGCCAGCATCGCAGCCGGCGTCGTGATCGGCAGCGGCGCGGCGATCGGCGCCCGCACCGTGGTCGGGCCCAACTGCGTGGTCGGCGACCATGCCCGCGTCGGCACCGATTGCCTGCTGCACGCCAATGTCACCGTCTATCACCGCTGCGAAGTGGGCGACCGCGCCATCCTGCATTCGGCATGCGTCATCGGCTCCGACGGCTTCGGCTTTGCGCCGAGCGAAGGCCGCTGGGAAAAAATCCCGCAGATCGGCCGTGTACTGATCGGCGACGATGTCGAGGTCGGTGCCTGCACCACCATCGACCGCGGCGCACTGGAAGACACGGTGATCGAGGAAGGCGTCAAGCTCGACAACCTGGTCCAGGTCGCACATAACGTGACGATTGGCGCGCATACCGTGATCGCAGCCTGCACCGGCATCGCGGGCAGCGCGAAGATCGGCCGCCACTGCATGATCGGCGGCGCGGCGATGATTTTCGGCCACATCGAGATCGCCGACGGCACCCGCATCTCGACCAACACCCTGATCACCAAGTCGCTGCCGAAGGCAGGCACCTACACCTCGGCGCCGCCGTTCACCGAACACGAGGTCTGGCAGAAGAACGCCGTCCACATGCGCAACCTCGACAAGCTGGTGAACCGCGTCAAGCAGCTCGAAAAACGCCTCAATGAACTGGAAAGCAAATCATGATCATGGAAATCGAGCAGGTCATGCAGTACCTGCCGCATCGCTACCCCTTCCTGCTGATCGACCGGGTCATCGAGATGGAGCTTGGCAAAACCATCACCGCGATCAAGAACGTCACCATCAACGAACCGTTTTTCCCCGGCCACTTCCCCGGCGCGCCGGTGATGCCGGGCGTGTTGATCCTGGAAGCGATGGCCCAGGCGGCGGCGATCCTGTCCTTCAAGACCAGGAACATCGCGCCGGAAGATATCGGCATCGTCTACTTCGCCGGCATCGACGCCGCGCGCTTCAAGAAGCCGGTCAAGCCGGGCGACCAGCTGGTGCTCAAGGTCGGAATCGTGCGCGAGATGCGCGGCATCTGGAAATACACCGGGCGCGCCGAAGTGGACGGCGTCCTGGTGGCCGAAGCCGAACTGATGGCCACCCTGCGCGACAAGCCCTGACATGTCGATGATGATTCACCCCACCGCGCTGGTCGCTGCGGGCGCCCGGCTTGCGGACGACGTCGAGATCGGCCCTTATACGATCATCGGCGAGCACGTCGAGATCGGCGCCGGCACCACGGTCGGCGCCCATGCCGTGATTACCGGCCATACTCAAATCGGTGCGCACAACCAGATCTTCCATTTCGTCTCGCTCGGCGAGGTGCCGCAGGACAAGAAATACGCCGGCGAGCCGACGCGGCTTGAAATCGGCGACCACAACGTGATTCGCGAGTTCTGCACCTTCAACACCGGCACCGTGCAGGACCGTGGCGTGACGACGATCGGCAGCCACAACTGGATCATGGCCTACGTCCACATCGCGCACGACTGCGTGGTGGGCGACCGCACCATCTTCGCCAACAATGCCTCACTGGCGGGGCACGCCGAAGTCGGCGACTGGGTGATCCTCGGCGGCTTCACCGGCGTGCACCAGTTCTGCAAGGTTGGCGCCCACGTGATGACCGGCATCTCCAGCGTGGTATTCAAGGACATTCCGCCCTTCATCATGGCGTCCGGTCAGCCCGCCGCGCCGCATGGTCTGAACAGCGAAGGCCTCAAGCGGCGCGGGTTTTCAGCCGAGGCACTGGCCGCGCTGAAGCGCGCCTACAGGATTCTCTATCGCGAAGGCAACACGCTCACCGAGGCCCAGGCCAAGCTCGCGACCGAGGCGGCGAACCACTCTGAAGTCCGGCAGCTACTCGATTTTCTCGCGCGCTCCGAGCGCGGCATCATCCGGTGATGGCAGCTTGGCGACATCGTGAATTCACACGCCCTCGCTTGTCTTTTGGCTGATATGAACGATTTTGTTCAGCCGGACGTAGGGTCGGCTACGCCGCTTCTTCTCAAAATGTCCCTATCAACCAAAATCCTGCGCGATCATTGTGCGAATTCATGAAGTCCCCAAGCTCGGCGTGGTCGCCGGCGAAGCGTCCGGCGATCTTCTGGGCGCGCATTTCATTGCCGCGCTGAAACAGAGACGCCCGGACTTACGCACCGCAGGCATTGCCGGCCCCGGGCTGATCGAAGCCGGCGTCGAGGCGATCTATCCGAGCGAAAAACTGGCGGTCAACGGTTACGTCGAGGTGCTGCGACATTTGCCCGAATTGCTGTGGATCCGTTGGCGTATCGCCCGCTATTTCCTGCATGAACGGCCGCGCGTCTTCGTCGGCATCGACGCGCCGGATTTCAATTTCACATTGGAAGCCAGGCTCAAACAGGCCGGCATCCCCACCGTGCACTTCGTCAGCCCGTCGATCTGGGCGTGGCGGCCCGAGCGCATTCATCGAATCAAGGAAGCCGTCTCGCACATGCTGGTGGTGTTCCCGTTCGAGGAGCAGATCTACCGCGACGCCGGCATCCCGGTCACTTACGTCGGCCATCCGCTGGCCGACGTGATCCCTTTGGAACCTGATACCGCCGCAGCACGAACGCTGTTGGGACTGGCAGCCGGCCCCGTAATCGCACTGCTGCCGGGCAGCCGGCTGAGTGAAGTGGCGCGGCATGCGCGGCTGATGCTCGACGCCGCGATGCGCATTCGCCGACGCCACCCCGACGCACAGTTCGTGCTGCCCGTCGCGAGCGAGGCCGCCGCACGGCTGGTCCGGCAGGCGGCGCAGGGACTGGATCTTCCGCTGCAGGTTCTGGATGGCCGGTCGCACACTGTGCTGGCGGCGTGCGACGTCGCGCTGGTGGCCTCCGGTACCGCCACCCTCGAAGCTGCGCTGTTCAAGAAACCCATGGTCATCACCTACCGCGTGCCCGCGCTCACCGCCTACCTGATGCGCAAGAAAGCGCTGCTGCCGTGGATCGGCCTGCCGAACATTCTGGCGCGCGATTTCGTGGTGCCGGAACGGGTGCAGGAAGCCGCCACGCCGGAGAATCTGGCAAACGACGCGCTGGCCTGGCTCGACGACGCGCCGCGCCGGGAAGCGGCGATCGAAATCTTTCGCACGATGCACGTGAGCCTGCGGCAGAACGCCAGCGCGCGTATCGCCGAGGCGGTGCAGCCTTATCTGGAGGGTGCATGACATCGCGCCCGCGCACTACGCGGCAGCCGACGCCATTGCCGCCGGTGCAGCCTTATCTGGAGGGTGCATGACATCGCGCCAGCCCGCCGTCCTGCACGTGGGGCCGCTTGGGCTGTGCGGCGTCGACGAGGCCGGCCGCGGTCCGCTGGCGGGGCCGGTGATGGCGGCGGCGGTCATGCTAAACCCCGCGCAGCCGATCGCCGGCCTGCGCGACTCCAAGAAACTTTCCGCCACCGTACGCGAGCGTCTGGCCGACGAGATTCGCCTGTACGCGGTCGCCTGGTGCGTGGCCGAGGCCAGCGTCGCCGAGATCGACCGGCTGAACATCCTGCAGGCGACCCTGCTGGCGATGCAGCGCGCCGTCGCCGGTTTGCGGACACCGCCGGACGACGTCTGGGTCGACGGCAACCGCTGCCCCGACTGGGCGTGGCGCTCGCAGGCGGTGGTCAAGGGCGACGACAAGGTGGCCGCGATCGCCGCCGCTTCGATCCTGGCCAAGACCGCGCGCGATCAGTACATGTGCCGGTTGCATGATGATTACCCGGCCTACGGCTTTGCCCGCCACATGGGCTACGGCACCGCCGCGCACCTGGCAGCCTTGCAGGCGCACGGCGCCTGCCCACAGCACCGGAGGAGCTTTTCCCCGGTTAAGAGCCTATTTCTGCTGAAATAGGCTCTGTCGTACTTGATCAATCCGTTTTGTTTTGAAAGGAAGTCCCGTGAATGTCTCGTTATTTCTGCATGTGTTGGGCGTCGTCGTCTGGGTCGGCGGCATGTTCTTCGCCTACATGGCACTGCGTCCGGTGGCTGCCAGCGTGCTCGAACCGCCGCAACGGCTCACCCTGTGGGCCGGCGTGTTCGGCAAGTTCTTCCCCTGGGTGTGGGCCTCGGTGGCGCTGATCCTGCTAACCGGCCTGCACATGCTGGCGCTGGTCGGCGGCATGGCCGCACCGCACTACGCCATGGCCATGCTGGCGCTCGGCGTGCTGATGATGCTGATTTTCGCGCAGGTGTTTTTCATTCCCTATAAAAAGCTCAAGCGCGCGGTCGGCGAACAGAACTGGAAAGCCGGTGGCGCAGCGCTGGCGCAAATCCGCATGCTGATCGGCATCAACCTCAGCCTGGGGTTGCTGACGATTGCGGTGATGTTTCTCGGACGCGCCCTGGCGCCCTGATCAGGGGTGAAAATCGCCTTCGGCCGGGGGTGAAAAAGCGGGTAGGGCGGCAGCATCCGGGCTGCTAGAATCGCGGCTTTCCTCCTGGCGGCCGCTCATGCTGTTTCTCGAACTCTTCGGTTATCTGCTGCTCATCCTGGTGGCGGCGGAAATCTTCGTCAACGCGCTCGAACACCTGGGCGAAAAACTCAAAATTTCGGAAGGCGTGACCGGCTCGCTATTCGCTGCGGTCGGCACCGCCATGCCGGAAACCCTGGTGCCCTTGCTGGCGATCTTTGCCGGCACCGGCAATGCTGCGGTCAACGAGGAAATCGGTGTTGGCGCGATTCTCGGCGCGCCTTTGATGCTGTCGACGCTGTCACTGTGCCTGATGAGCGTGGCGGTGCTGAAGCGGCGTGGTCTGCTGGGCTACCTCACGCCGGAGAAGTCCGGCCTCAAGCGTGACCTGGACTTCTTCCTGATGGCCTTCCTGCTGGCGTTTGTCGCCATGTTCATTCCGCACGGCGAAGGCTGGGTGCGTGGGAGCATCGCCTTCGCCATGGTGACGATCTACTTCGTGTATGTGATGCTGACGCTGCGCGCGTCGGCCGGTCTGGTGCAAGACGGCCACGCCACCGAGGCCGGCTCGCCGATGCTGCTGAGCCGCCTGGGCGCGCCGCAGAACCTGTTTTTCATCCTGGTGCAGCTGGTGCTGGGCCTGGCGCTGCTGGTCACCGGCGCCAAGGGCTTCATTCACGGCGTGGAAGCCGCCGCACCCATCATCGGCATTTCCGCGCTGTTGCTATCGTTATTGATCATTCCGATCGCGACCGAACTGCCGGAAAAGGTGAATTCGATCCTGTGGATCCGCAAGCGCAAGGACACCCTGGCCTTCGGTAATATCACCGGCGCGATGGTGTTCCAGGGCACGCTGTTGCCTGCCATCGGCATTTCATTGACACCGTGGGCGCCGCAAAAGGAAGTGCTGCTGGGGGTGCTGATCACTCTGATCGCGGCATTCTGGCTGCGCTGGGCGGCGCTGAATGGTGGCCTGCGCGTGTGGCACCTGTTCGTCAACGGCGCTCTGTACGTGACCTATCTGACCGCGGTTCTGGTCTGATATCAGCCAGGCGGCTCGCGGCGGAAGGGCCCGTCGAACTCGTTCATGTAGTGGCCGATGGCGTCGGTTTCGCGTTCCAGGAAGCGGTCGACCGCCTTGCGGAATTCGTCATTTTCCAGCCAGTGCCAGGAATGCGTGGCGGTCGGAACCAGACCGCGCGCGAGCTTGTGTTCGCCCTGAGCGCCGCCTTCAAAAACCTGCAGGCCGTGCGCAATCGCGTATTCGATGCCCTGCTGGTAGCAGGTTTCAAAATGTAGCCCCGGCACATATTCCAGCGTGCCCCAATGGCGGCCATAGAGCCGCTGGCTGTCCTTGATGCAGAACGAGCAGGCGATGGGAATGCCGTTCCTGTCGGCGATGATCAGCACCAGGTTGTCCGGCAGGTTGGTGCGCAGGTCGGCGAAAAAAGCGCGGTTGAGATGCGGGTCGCTGCGGTGGCGGGCGTAGGTGTCGGCATAGCAGCGCATGAAATGATCCCAGTCGGCATCGGTGCTGTCGCGGCCTTCCACCCAGCGGAACGTGACGCCCAGTTTGTCCAGCTTCTTCCGCTCCTGACGGATTTTCTTGCGCTTGTCGTGCGTCATTGCGGCGAGAAAGTCGTCGAAGTGTGCGTAGCCCGCATTGTTCCAGTGGAACTGGAAGCCGCTGCGGTGCATGAGCGGGGTCGCGTTGAGCGCGGCATGGTCGGGTTTGGTGGGGAACAGGATGTGGAATGACGAGCAGTTCAAATCACGGGTGAGTTTGAGCGCGGCCTGGATCAGCGTGGCGCGGTCGGCGTCGTTTTTTGCCAGCAGGCGCGGGCCGGGCACCGGCGAAAAGGGTACGCAGCAGACCAGCTTGGGATAATAGGCCAAGCCTTGACGGCGGTAGGCATCGGCCCACGACCAGTCGAACACGAACTCGCCCCATGAATGGTGTTTGACGTAGAGCGGCATCGCAGCTTCGAGGCGGTCGTTGCGAAACAGGGCCAGATGCACCGGCTCCCAGCCGATGGGGGTGCCGACGCAACCGGTGGTTTCCAGCGCGTCGAGGAAGGCGTGCTGCACGAAGGGCGAATCGCCGGCCAGGGCGTTCCAGGCGTCGGCCGGCAACTCCGCAATCCTTGTGACGACGCGGACGACTGTTTCTGCGGCTTCGGCTTCCGTCGCGGGGGGCTTTGCTTCAAAATGCATGTTTTGGCGAGCTTCCATCAAAAATGAATCTGCATGAATATCAGGCCAAGCAAATCCTGCGCTCGGGCAACATTAACACGCCGCGCGGCATCGCAGCAGCGAGTGCCGATGCCGCAGTAGAAGCGGCCGGTGAATTGGGCGGCGAGGCCTGGGTGGTGAAGGCGCAGATCCACGCCGGGGGGCGCGGCAAGGCCGGTGGCGTCAAGCTTGTAAAGTCGCTCAAGGACGTGCGCGCGATGGCCGAATCGCTGCTTGGCAAACCCCTGGTGACCAACCAGAACGCTCCCGACGGCCAGCCGGTGAACCAGGTGCTGGTCGAGGAAACCCTGCCGATCGCACGCGAGCTGTATCTCTCTTTGCTAGTCGATCGCGAGACCGAACGCGTCGCCATCGTGGCTTCCGCTGCCGGCGGCATGGACATCGAGGAAGTCGCCTACGCCAGCCCGGAAAAGGTGCTGACGGAGACCTGCAACCCGCTGCTGGGCGTGCAGGATTTTCAGTGCCGCGCGCTGGCCTTTGCGCTGGATCTGACGGGCGAGGCCTATAAGGATTTCTGCCGTCTGCTGCCGCAGCTGTATCGCGTGTTCGTCGGCAACGATTTGAACCTGCTCGAAATCAATCCGCTGGTGGTGACGACCGACAACCGGGTGCTGCCGCTCGACTGCAAGATGAGCGTCGACGACAACGCGCTGTATCGCCGCAAGAGCCTGGCCGAGTTGCGCGACGACAGCCAGATCGACGCCAAGGAAGCGGCGGCCAACGCGGCCAACGTGAACTACGTCGCACTTAGCGGCAACATCGGCTGTATGGTCAACGGCGCCGGCCTCGCGATGGCGACGATGGACCTGATCCAGCTCGAAGGCGGCACGCCCGCCAACTTTCTCGACGTCGGCGGTGGCGCCACCCCGGAAACCGTGGCGCAGGGCTTCAAGATCATCCTGCTCGATCCCAACGTGCGCGCGGTGCTGATCAACATCTTCGGCGGCATCGTCCGCTGCGACGTCATCGCCGAAGGCATTATCCAGGCGGTGAAGGAAGTCGGCGTGCAAGTGCCGGTGGTGGTGCGGCTGGAAGGCACCAACGCCGAGCTGGGACGCAAGCTGCTGGCCGAATCGGGGCTGGCGATCCTGGCGGCCGAAAGCCTCACCCAGGCGGCGAAACTCGCCGTGGAGAAAGCAGCATGAGCATCCTCGTCAACAAAAGCACCAAGGTCATCTGCCAGGGTTTCACCGGCAAGCAGGGCAGTTTCCATTCCGAACAGGCGATCGCCTACGGCACAAAAATGGTCGGCGGTGTCACCCCCGGCAAGGGCGGGCAGACGCACCTCGACCTGCCCGTTTTCAACACCGTGCGCGACGCGGTGCGCCAGACCGGCGCGCAGGCGACCATGATCTACGTGCCGGCCGCGTTCGCCGCGGATTCGATCCTGGAAGCGGCCGACGCCGGCATCGAGGTCATCGTCTGCATCACCGAGGGCATCCCGGTGCTGGACATGCTGAACGTGAAGGCCGCGCTGCGCGCCAACGGCGCCAGGCTGATCGGCCCCAACTGCCCGGGCATCATCACCTCGGGCGAATGCAAGATCGGCATCATGCCCGGTGTCATCCACCAGAAGGGCCGTATCGGCATCGTCTCGCGTTCCGGCACGCTGACCTACGAGGCGGTGCACCAGACCACCCGGCTCGGGCTGGGGCAGTCGACCTGCGTCGGCATCGGCGGCGACCCGATCAAAGGGCTGGATTTCATCGATTGTCTTGAAATGTTCGAGGCCGACCCGCAGACCGAAGCGGTGATCATGGTTGGCGAAATCGGCGGCAGCCGCGAGGAAGAAGCGGCCGAGTACATCCGCTCCAACATGAAAAAACCCGTCGCAGCCTACATCGCCGGGCGCACCGCGCCCAAGGGCAAGCGCATGGGGCACGCCGGCGCCATCATCGCCGGCTCTGCAGGAACGGCGGACGCCAAGATCCGCGCGCTCGAGGCCGCCGGCGTGGTCGTCGCGCAAAGCCCGGCCGGGCTCGGCGAGGCGGTGCAGCAGGCGCTGGCGGCGCGCTGACGTCCACCCGATGAAACTCGGCATCGCTCAACTCAATCTCACCGTCGGCGACATCGCCGGCAACGCGGCCAGGCTGCTGGACGCAGCCCACGCGGCATACGCGGCCGGGGCGGCCCTGCTACTCACCCCCGAGATGTCGATCTGCGGCTACCCAGCCGAAGACCTGGTATTGCGAAGCGATTTCATCGCAGCGTGCGCTGCGGCAGTCGAACAACTGGCAACCGATGCGCCGCCCGGACTGGCGCTGATCGTCGGCTACCCCGAGCTCAGCGATGTCGGCCTGTTCAATGCTGCAGCATTGATTCGCGGCGGCCGAATCGAGTCGGTGTACCGCAAGCACCACCTGCCGAACCACTCTGTGTTCGACGAGCAGCGCGTGTTCGACCGTGGCGACGCGTCCTGCGTGTTCGCCTGCGGCGGCCTTTATTTCGGCCTCAACATCTGCGGCGACATCTGGGAGCCGGGGCCGGCGACGCTCGCGCTTGAAGCCGGTGCCGACTGGCTGCTGGTACCGAATGCTTCGCCTTATCACCTCAACAAGGCGCGCGAGCGCCTTGCCGTGGCGCGCTCGCGCCAGGGCGAAACCGGCCTGCCGATCGTTTACGCCAATCTGGTGGGTGGGCAGGACGAACTGGTGTTCGACGGCGCCTCGTTCGCACTGAATAGCGACGGCGAGGTGGTGGCGCAGTGTCCGGCCTGGCAGGAAGGGCTGTTCTACCTCGAACTGGCCGGCGACACCTGCACGGGACCGCAGCATGTCTTGCCGGGCGAGGAGGCCACCGTCTACGATGCCCTGGTGCTGGCGGTGCGCGACTACTTCGGCAAGAACGGCTTCAAGGGCGTGCATCTGGGCCTGTCGGGCGGCATCGACTCGGCATTGACGCTGGCGATCGCGGTCGACGCGCTGGGCGCGGACAAGGTGCACGCGGTGATGATGCCGTCGGACTACACCGCCTCCATCAGCGTCGAGGATTCACGCGACATGGTGGCGCGGCTCGGCGTGCGCTATTCCGAAATCGCCATCCGGCCGATCTACGATGCTTTCGTCACGCAGCTGGCGGGCGAATTTGCCGGTCTGGCAGCCGACACGACCGAGGAAAACCTGCAGGCGCGCACGCGCGGCACGCTCTTGATGGCGCTGTCCAACAAGTTCGGCACGCTGGTGCTGACCACCGGCAACAAGAGCGAAATAGCGGTCGGCTACTCTACCCTCTACGGCGACATGGCGGGCGGCTTCGGCGTGCTGAAGGACGTGGCGAAAACGCGGGTGTACCGGCTGGCGAGCTACCGCAATAGCCTGTCTGCGGTGATTCCGCAGCGCATCGTCGACCGCCCGCCGTCGGCCGAGCTGCGGCCCGACCAGACCGACCAGGACAGCCTGCCGTCGTACGACGTGCTCGACGCCATTCTGGAAGCCTACGTCGAACGCGACCTGTCGGCGCGCCACATCGTCGCGCAGGGATTCGACGCCGCCACAGTCAAAAGAGTTATCCGCATGGTCGATCTTGCCGAATACAAGCGCCGCCAGGCGCCGCCCGGCCCGCGCATCTCGCCACGTAATTTCGGCAAAGACCGGCGCTACCCGATCACCTCGAAATACCGACCCGAAGGAAACCTGCCATGAAAAAAATTGAAGCCATCATCAAACCGTTCAAGCTCGACGAAGTGCGCGAAGCCCTGTCCGAAATCGGCGTGACCGGCCTGACCGTCACCGAGGTCAAGGGCTTCGGCCGCCAGAAGGGCCACACCGAGCTATATCGCGGCGCCGAATACGTAGTGGATTTCCTGCCCAAGGTGAAGCTGGAAGTGGTCATCGCCGACAGCCTGCTGGAGCGCGCGATGGAGGCGATCATTTCCGCCGCACGTACCGGCAAGATCGGCGACGGCAAGATTTTCGTCAGCGACATGGAACAGGTGGTGCGCATCCGCACCGGTGAATCGGGCGAGGCCGCGATTTAACCGGCCGGTCTTCCCGGATTCACCCGTGCATGGTCAGCCAGCGCTTGGACTTGACGTCGACGTAGCCAATGGTCGCCTTCTTGAAATTGAGGTCGACGAACAGTTCGCAGCGAAGCTCGCCGTAACGCCAGCACATCGCCACGCTGCTGGCATTGGAGTACATCAGGTGGAAGACGCCGTCGAAAGCGGGATAGCTGCAGCGGAATTCCATCAGCTTGAGCAGCCGCCGCACCACCGGCGCCCTGACCGCCTCGTCGACCTCCTCCAGCGTGTAGCGGTGCCGGTTGATGTCGCGCAATTCGCCCGTGGCTTCCATCAGTTCGAGATCGTTGCTGCCGGCGAGCAGGCCCACGTAGTAGACCTGCGGAATCCCCGGCGCAAAGAACTGGATCGCGCGTGCGGCGATATACGCGTCGTCGTTGCACTTGAGTGCGTCGTAGTAGGTGCAGGTGAGCTGGTAAATCGCCCCCACACTGTGCACGTTGGCGGCCGAGCGGCGCAGGATGGGGTCGGCGCTGCGCTTGCTGACGTTGTCGATCACCGCCTGGATCGCGGCCTGGGGCAGGATGCCTTCCACGTCCGGGATGCAGATGCCATCGTGCGTATCGAGCACGGAGAGCTGGTTGCGCGGGCACATGCGCAGCCACTGTTTAAGGAAAACGCTGTTGGCGTCGAACAGCGAATACAGCAGCAGCGGCGCCAGTGCGAAGCCGTACGGATGCATGCCGTGCAGCGCGATGGCGTACTGGAAGCTGGAATGGTCGTGCACCTCCGGCAGCGTTTCGGCGCCGTTTTCGCGCGCCACGCCATCGATCCACTTGAGCAGGTCGTAGACGTCCGGCTCGACCAGGAAGCAGCTGGTGCCGATCTTCTTGGTGGTGTAGCCGAAGGCATCGAGGCGGAACAGTTTTACCCCGCGCGCGGCAAGGAACTTGATGGTGTCCTCCATCAGCGCATAGGTCTTGGGCGAGTTGAAGTTGAGGTCGATCTGGTGTTCGGTGAAGGTGCACCAGACGCGGCCGGTGGTGCCGTCGGCGAAGGTCACTTCGCGGAATGGCTCCTTTTCCTTGCGAATGTGGATGCGCGCCAGATCGTCGGGTGAAATGGGACCCAGCTGATCGACGTGCACGAACAGGTCGGCGTGCTCCGATTCGTAGCCCTTGGCGATGAAGTCCTTGAACTCCTCGGATTCATCTGAAATGTGGTTCAGCGTCAGATCCAGGCACAGGTCGAAGCGGCCGGAGATTTTCTCGATGTCGGCCCAGCTGCCGTACCTGGGATCGATTTCCTTGTGGGTGAGCGGCGAAAAACCGCCATCGGCATTCGACGGGTAGGGCGGCAGGATGTGCACGCCGCCGATCGCGCGCGCGAAGTGCCTGTCGATGATGCCGGACAAATCTGCGAGATTGTTCCCCATACGGTCGGGGTAGGCGATCAGCTGGATCTGGTTGCGTAGCGTCATGGGTTTTGATGTGCTCCTGTTGGATGCCTGGGGCCGGGAACCGCGGGGCAAGTTTGGCGGAAGTCCATTGGTCCGCGCCTGCGGTGGAACGTTCCAATGTCCTGCCGATGCGTCCTGTCGGCACAGCGGATTCGGGGCGTTGACGGCTCGCACCGACACGGGTGCCATGCGCTGCGAAGCATGACGAAGAACCTGAAACGAAACCGGCGCTCGAAGCGCAGGTTCCTGTTGTGGCGTTAGCCGGCTGCCGCGAGCCGGGCTTACCAGAAGCGATACCAGGCCTTGCCTTCGGTGCTGACGCCCTTGGCGTATTGGCTGTTGGGGAAGTTCAGCGTCAGCACGCGCTGCGCATCGTCGCGCAGCTCGACGAGTTCCAGCTTGTCGTAGGCCACCACCATGACCGCCAGCGCTTCTTCCAGCGCAGGGGCTTCGGGGTAGGTTTTCAGTACTTCCTTGGCGCGGTTGGCAGCAGCGACCCAGGCTTTGCGTTTCAGGTAATATTTGGCGACGTGCACTTCGTTGCTGGCCAGCGCGTTGACCAGGTAGGTCATGCGGGCGGTCGAGTCGGCGGCGTATTTGCTGTCGGGGAAGCGGGTGATCAGTTCCTTGAACGCCAGGAACGCATCGCGCGCCGCACGGGGGTCACGCTCGCTCAGGTCCTGATTGACCAGGTTGCCCAACAGGCCGAGGTCGTCGTTAAAATTCGCCAGGCCCTTTAGATAGTAGGCGTAATCGACGTTAGGGTGATTGGGGTGCAGCTTGATGAAACGGTCGCACGCGGCAATCGCGGAAATCGGCTCGTTGTCCTTGTAGTAGGCGTAGGCTACTTCCAGTTGCGCCTGCTGCGCATAGCGGCCGAAGGGATAACGCGACTCCAGCGTCTCGAATAGCTTGACTGCGCGTTCGTAATTGCCGCTGTTGAGATTATCCTTGGCTTCGGCGTAAAGCTTTTGTGCCGACCAACCCGAGGTCTCGTCCTTGACCTCGGGCAACAGGCCACAGCCGCCCAGGGTGAGCATGGTAGCGAGCAGTACACAACCCAAAACCCGATTGAGTGCGTTAAAACCGGATGAACATCGCTTAAGCATGGGAAAAGACACAGAAAATTTGTCGGACAATTATAAGGGAAATACCGGGGACGGCGTCCGTGAGCTGGTGATCCCCGACGAGCAGGGCGGCCAGCGACTGGATCAGGCCTTGTCCGCCATGCTGCCCGAGTTTTCGCGCAACCGCATCCAGAACTGGATCCGGGCACGCAAGATCGCGGTGGACGACGCCTGGGGCACCACCAAAATGAAAGTCAGCGGCGGCGAATCGGTGCGGGTCGAGGTCGAACCCGATCCGAATACCAAGCCCGACGCGCCGGAGGCGATTCCTCTCGACGTGATATTCGAGGACACCATGTTGCTGGTGATCAACAAGCCGGTCGGCCTGGTGGTCCATCCGGGCAGCGGAAATCGCCACGGCACGTTGCTGAATGCCCTGCTGCACCGGGTGCCGCAGGTGGCCGAACTGCTGCGCGCCGGCATCGTGCACCGGCTCGACAAGGACACCTCGGGCCTGCTGGTCGTCGCCAAAACCCTCATGTCGCAAACCGATCTGGCGCATCAGCTGCAGGCGCGCACCGTCAAGCGCGAATACCTGGCCCTGGTGTATGGCGAGGTCGATCACGGCGGCACCGTCGATGCGCCGCTGGCGCGCGATCCCCACAACCGTATCAAGCGCACCGTGCACAGCATGGGCAAGGAAGCGGTCACGCATTATGAGGTGGTCGAGCGCTTTCCCGGCATCACCCTGCTGCGCTGCAAGCTGGAAACCGGGCGTACCCATCAGATCCGCGTGCACATGCAGCACATCGGCCATCCGCTGGTCGGCGAATCGGTCTACAGCGCCAGTCGTCGCAACCACCTCAAGATTCCGTTCCCGCGCCAGGCGCTGCACGCCGAACGACTGGGCCTGATCCATCCGGTCACCCAGGAATCCATGCAGTGGGAATGCCCCCTGCCGCCCGACTTCGCCTCGCTTCTGTGCGCCCTGCGCGAGGACACCACCTGGAAAGCCTGAGCGGATGATCCAGCCCGCCTGGCCCGCCCCCGCCCGGGTGAAATGCTTGATGACCACCCGCGCAGACGGGGTGAGCCAGGCGCCCTGGACCAGCCTCAACCTCGGCGACCACGTCGGCGACGATCCGCTCTGCGTCGCGGCCAACCGCGTGCGCCTGCGCCGGCAGCTGCCGGCCGAACCGGGCTGGCTAAGACAGGTGCACAGCGCACGGGTGGTCGAACTCGGGCGCGAGCCGAACCCCGAAGCCGACGCATCGTTCACCCGCGAGTCCGGGCAGGTTTGTGCCGTGCTCACTGCCGACTGTCTGCCGGTGCTGCTGTGCGACCGCGCCGGCAGTGTCGTCGCCGCCGCGCATGCCGGCTGGCGCGGGCTGGCGGGCGGCGTGCTGGAATCCACCGTGGCCGCGATGCAGGTGCCGCCGGAAGGAGTCCTTGCCTGGATGGGCGCCGCCATCGGTCCGCAGGCGTTTGAAGTGGGCGACGAGGTGCGCGAGGCATTTGTCGCGCAGCACCCGCAGGCGGCTGCGGCCTTTGTGTCGCAGCCCACACCGGGTAAATGGCTCGCCGACATCTACCAGCTTGCGCGTATCCGCCTTGCGCACGCCGGCGTGCAGGCGATCCATGGCGGCGGGCGCTGCACCTTCAGCGAGGCGGAAAGCTTCTATTCCTACCGGCGTGACGGCGTCACCGGGCGCATGGCTGCGCTGATCTGGCTGGAATGACCGCGATTGTTCATTCGGGCACGAGATGCTTGGAGTAGGGTGCACTCCGTGCACCTATCAGGCATCAATCGGTGCACGGAGTGCACCCTACGCACTGTGAATCGCCACGGCTCTGCGAACCTTGCGATGCCAGGATAAGTCAGCGTTTCTCTAAAAATCTTCCCGCACCCGCAGGTAGCGCGGAAAGCGCGGCAGACCGTTTTTCGTCAGGTGCTGGTAGCGGTAGGTGATGCGGGTGCCGATGGGCGGCGGCTGGCGGCGCAGCGCGTCGGAGAGGCCGCTGCCGAGGCGGAAACGCCTGCCGTCCGGCATTGCCATCTGCAGCGCGCCGGCCATGCCCTGATATTTCCCCTTGCCCGGCGTATGGCCGACCACAATGGCCTCGGCGTCCTGCCACGGTTTCAGCTTCAGCAGCGCGTCGCTGCGGCCGATGAGATAGGGCGCGTCGGCGCGGTGCAGCATCAGGCCTTCGCCGCCCGCGCGCATCACGGCGTCGAGCCGCTGCATCAGCGCGGCGCGGTCGGCCACGCGGGTCTGCTCGACGGCTTGCAGCCAGGGCAGCTTCGCCTGCGCGACGAGTTGCCGCATCTGCCCGACCCGATGGGTGAAGTCACCCGCTGTGCCGGGCAGCTCGAAAACCAGGTAGCGCACCTGCCGCCATTCGGCATCCACGGCTTCGGTCTTGCGCACCGTTCCCGACAGCGCATCGAAGCGGTCGCGTGCTATCCACAATTCGCCGTCCAGCGGCTGTGCCGGGAAACCCGCGGTAAACCACGCCGGCGCGGGAACGCTGCCGCCGCCGCGAAAGCGCAGGGTGCGGCCGTCCCACTGGGCGCGCACGCCGTCGAATTTTTCGCTGACCCAGTATTGCGCGAGGTCGACATCGGCAGTGTACATCTCGGCCAGCAGCATTGCCGGGGCGGGCGGTACGCCGGCCCATGCCGCAGGAAATGCCAGCACCAGAAATGCCAGCCATAGCGTGGAGAAGGCGCGCTTCAGGTCAGCCACTTCTGCAGGAACTGCGCGTGCCTCATCGCGGGGTCGAGCTGGTAGGCGGCAAAGCCGAGCCGCCGGTACAGCGCGCGGGCCGGCGCATTGCCGTCCAGCACTTCGAGCGTGAGCTTGCAGGCGCCGCGTTCGCGGGCGATGGCCTCGACCCCGGCGAACAACTGCGCCGCGATGCCTCGGCCGCGATGGCTGGGCGCGACCATCACGTCGTGCACGTTGACCAGCGGGCGGCAGGCAAAGGTGGAAAAGCCCTCGATGGCGTTGACGAGGCCGACCGGGGTGTCGCCGTCGAATGCCAGCACGCTGAAGACGAAAGGCCGCGCGGCGAGTTCGGCAATCAGGTTGTTGCGGACGAAGTCGGACAAAGGCTCGCCGCCGCCGGCCGGGTCGCGCGCGTAGGCATCCAGCAGGTCAAGCAGCGCGGCGGCGTGCGCGGGGTCGTTGTAGCGGGCGCGAATGATTTCAATCATTCGATGCGCATCGACAGGTCCACCGCGCGGATATGCTTGGTGAGGCTGCCGACGGAAATGCGGTCGACCCCGGTTTCGGCCACCGCGCGCACGGTCTCCAGCGTCATGTTGCCGGAGGCTTCGAGCAGGGCGCGGCCATGAGTGACCTGCACTGCATGGCGCATGTCCGCCAGGCTGAAGTTGTCGAGCAGGATCAGCGGCGCGCCGGCACTCAGCGCCTGTTCGAGCTCATCGATGTTTTCCACTTCGATCTGTACGCCGATCCTGCCCTCGGCCAGCTCGAACGCGGCATTGAGCACCTGCGCGATGCCGCCCGCCGCCGCGATGTGGTTTTCCTTGATCAGGATGCCATCGTACAGCCCCGTGCGCTGGTTCTGCCCGCCGCCGACCCGCACCGCGTATTTTTCGGCGATGCGCAGCCCGGGCAGGGTCTTGCGGGTGTCGAGAATGGCGGCATGGGTGCCGCGCACGGCCTCGACATAGGGCCGGGTAGCGGTGGCCACGGCCGACAGGGTTTGCAGGAAATTCAGCGCCATGCGCTCGGCGGTCAGCAGCGCACGTGCGTTGCCGCTGATTTCGACCAGCACGCTGTCGGCGGCGATGGCGTCACCCTCGCTCACTTTCCAGTCGATGACGCAACCGAGATCGAGTGCCTGAAAGCAGGCATCGAACCATGGCCGGCCGGCGATCACCGCCGTTTCGCGGCTGATGACGCGGGCGCGCGCGGTTTGCGTTGCGGGGATGAGCAGGGCGGTGAGGTCGCCGCTGCCGACGTCTTCGGCCAGCGCGCGCGCAACATCGGACAGAACCTGATCTACATTCAATTCAGACATGGCGGGTTGAAATCGCCGTAGACGGCATCATTTGGATGACATCGAATATACCCTAGCACGAGGCCACTTATGCGTTTTGACAAGCTCACCACCCAGTTCCAGCAAGCCTTTTCCGACGCGCAAAGCCTGGCCGTCGGCGGCGACCATGCCTACATCGAGCCGCAGCACCTGTTGCTTGCCCTGCTGAACCAGGAAGGTGCCGGCGCAGCGGCCATCTTGGCGCGCGCCGGCGCGCAGGTGCCGGCGCTGAAGGCGGCACTGACCCAGGCGCTGACCCGACTGCCCAAGGTGGAGGGCCAGGGTGGCGAAGTGGCGATTTCGCGCGATCTCAACAACCTGCTGAACCTGACCGACAAGGAGGCGATGAAGCGCAACGACGCCTACATCGCCTCCGAGCTGTTTTTGCTGGCGGCGCTGGACGACAAGGGCGAAATCGGGCGCCTGCTGAAGCAGCACGGCGCGCAGAAGGCGGCGCTGGAACAGGCGATTACGGCCGTGCGCGGCGGCGAGGCCGTGCAGTCGCAGGAAGCCGAAGGCCAGCGCGAGGCGCTCGCCAAATACACCCTCGACCTCACCGCGCGCGCGCGCGAAGGCAAGCTCGACCCGGTGATCGGGCGCGACGACGAAATCCGCCGCTCAATCCAGATTTTGCAGCGTCGCACCAAGAACAACCCGGTGCTGATCGGTGAACCCGGCGTCGGCAAGACCGCCATCGTCGAAGGCCTGGCGCAGCGCATCGTCAATGGCGAGGTGCCGGAAACGCTGAAAGGCAAGAAGGTGCTGGTGCTCGACCTGGCCGCGCTGCTGGCCGGCGCCAAATATCGCGGCGAATTCGAGGAACGGCTCAAAGCCGTGCTGAAAGAGCTGGCGATGGATCCGGGCCGCTACATCATGTTCCTGGATGAGTTGCACACTCTGGTCGGCGCCGGCAAGGCCGAAGGCGCGATGGACGCCGGCAACATGCTGAAACCCGCGTTGGCGCGCGGCGAGCTGCACCTGATCGGCGCCACCACGCTCGACGAATACCGCAAGTATGTCGAGAAGGACGCCGCGCTGGAGCGCCGCTTCCAGAAGGTGCTGGTCGACGAACCCAGCGTCGAATCGACCGTTGCCATCCTGCGCGGCCTGCAGGAACGCTACGAACTGCACCACGGCGTCAATATCACCGACCCCGCAATCGTCGCGGCGGCCGAACTCAGCCACCGCTACATCACCGACCGCTTCCTGCCCGACAAGGCCATCGACCTGATCGACGAAGCCGCGGCGCGGGTCAAGATGGAAATCGACTCCAAGCCCGAGGTGATGGACAAGCTCGAACGGCGCATGATCCAGCTGAAGATCGAGCGCGAGGCGGTCAAGCGCGAGAAAGACGAGGCGTCCAAAAAACGCCTGCAACTCATCGAAGACGAGTTGCTGACCCTGCAACGCGAATACAACGATCTGGAAGAAATCTGGAAAGCCGAAAAAGCCCAGGTCCAGGGCAGCGCCCACATCAAGGAAGAAATCGACAAACTACGCGGCGAGATGATCGAGCTGCAGCGCCAGGGCAAGCTCGACAAGGTCGCCGAGATCCAATACGGCAAGCTGCCGCAGATGGAAGCCCAGCTGAAGCACGCCGAAGCGGCCGACACCAAGCCCGTGTTCAAGCTCCTGCGCACCGAAGTCGGCGCCGAGGAAATCGCCGAGGTCGTCTCGCGGGCGACTGGAATACCTGTATCCAAGATGCTGCAGGGCGAGCGCGACAAGCTGCTGCACATGGAAGACAAGCTGCACAGCCGCGTGGTGGGGCAGGACGAAGCCGTGCGCGTCGTCTCCGACGCCATCCGCCGTTCACGCGCCGGCCTGTCCGACCCCAACCGGCCGCTCGGCTCCTTCCTGTTTCTCGGCCCCACCGGCGTCGGCAAGACCGAACTGTGCAAGACACTCGCCGAATACCTGTTCGATTCCGCCGACCACATGATCCGCATCGACATGAGCGAATTCATGGAGAAGCACTCGGTCGCCCGTCTCATCGGCGCGCCGCCCGGCTACGTCGGCTACGAAGAGGGCGGTTACCTGACCGAAGCGGTGCGCCGCAAACCCTACTCCGTCATCCTGATGGACGAGGTGGAAAAAGCGCACCCGGACGTCTTCAACGTGTTGCTACAGGTGCTTGACGACGGCCGCTTGACCGACGGCCAGGGCCGCACCGTCGACTTCCGCAACACCGTGATCGTGATGACCTCCAACCTTGGCAGCCAGATGATCCAGCAGATGAGCGGCGACGATTACCAGGTCATCAAGCTCGCCGTGCTGGGCGAAGTGAAGTCCTACTTCCGCCCCGAGTTCATCAACCGCATCGACGAAGTCGTCGTCTTCCACGCCCTGGACGAGAAGCATATCGCCAGCATCGCGCGCATCCAGCTAAAAGGCCTGGAAGAACGCCTGGCGCAGATGGAGATGAAACTCGACATCACCGAAGCCGCGCTCGCCGAAATCGCCAAGACCGGCTTCGACCCGATCTACGGTGCCCGACCGCTCAAGCGGGCAATCCAGAGCGAACTGGAAAACCCGTTGGCGAAGGAAATCCTGTCCGGACGCTTCGGGCCCAAGGACACCATCCGTATCGATTCGCAGAACGGGGTGTTCAGTTTCGAGAAGGCGGCGGTACAGCCGGCTTGATCGGGCTGAACAGGGTAGCGAGAGAGGGCGGGATTCCGCCCTCTTTTTTGTCCGGCCATCGGCCTTATGTGAAGCTTCACATAAGGCCGGTTATGCACAGTCGTTGATTATATGAAGTTGTGGAACGGATTGCGTTGAGGGGTAGGTAGTGAGCGTTACGGATTTGCTACAGGCAGGCACCGACATCAGCGTCATCGCACTGTGGCTTGGCCATGAGAGTCCCGTAACCACGCACCATTATGTCGAGGCCGACCTGACCATGAAGGACCGTGCCTTAGCCCGACTGCATGAACCGGATGTCAGAATTCAGCGCTACCGTGCGCCTGACGCGTTGATCGACTTCCTGATGACGTTGTGATTATGTGGAGAATAAAATACGCGTCAGCCTCCGCCCATCGGCGTCGCGGTCAACCTCCCGGCACGGCAGTTCAGGCAGCCCGACCTGGTCGAAAAGGTGGCCACCATTCTCGATGAAACAGGGCTTGACTCCGTTTGCCTCGAACTGAAACTGACCGAGAGCCTGGTCATGCAGTGGTCTTGCAGGGCGTCGAAAAAACCATCGTCACCCTGAGCCGGCTCAAGGCGATGGGCATCAAGCTGTCGGTTGACGATTTCGATACCGGCTATTCGAGCCTGAGCTATCTCAAGCGCTTCCCGATCGACACGCTGAAGATCGCCAGTCATTCGTGCACGATATCACCACCGATCTGGACGACGCGGCGATCGCCAAGAGCATCATTTCCATGGCGCACGACATGCAGCTCAGGGTGATCGCCGAGGGGGTCGAAACCGAGTCGCAGAAATCCTTCCTGCAGCAGCGCCACTGCGACGAGATGCAAGGCTATCTCTTCAGCAGACCGGTGGCAGCCGCGGAATTTGAAAGACTCCTCAGGGAAGCCGTAGCCTGCTGCTGAACGCTAGCGCAGCGGTCAGGAAGCCGGCGATCCAGCCGTTTCCCGCAACGCCGGCGCCTTCAACGGGCGCCGCTTTTTTGTCTGCGTGCGTTGGACATCCAGGCCGGCTGCGCCCATCCTTAAACTAAGGAAGCGCTGATTAATTCGATATGGCCGTCATTGCGAGCGCTGCGAAGCAATCCAGCGTATCGATCAAGCGGGCATTTCTGGATTGCCGCGTCGCTGCGCGCCTCGCAACGACAAATTAATCAGCGGTTCCCTAACATGACCGGCCCCTATGCGCCGGGGGCAGATCCGCCGAACTATTTTCTGCTTCGTGTGCGTCAGCGCAC
>DATKUP010000149.1:0-85151 GCA_035530575.1 Thiobacillus sp.
GGCCGTGTGCGTGGTTGTCATCCGCCGGCATCGCCGCCAGCGTCAGCATGGCCAGCGCCATGATCGCCCCCGCCAGGTTGACGAAGGATTCGAGCGCGTCGGAGAGCATGCCAACCGAGCCGGTGATCCACCAGGCCCAGCTCTTGAGCAGGATGGTGGCCAGAGCCGCTGCGATGGAGAGCCAGGCATAGCGTTTGAGGGAGGCAGGCAGCATGTCGATGCGTCGTGAGGATTCATGAAGGGGTTTCGATTGTAGCCCAGGGCCTGCCTGTTCTCCGCCAAACGCGGGTGTTCGGGCATCAATGCGTCGATGTCCACAGCCATGGCGGTTGCGCGCTGCCTGCATATTCCTGAAGACATCCCATACATGAACCCATAAAATGTCGCGCATGAAAATCCTTCCTGCCCTGCTGCTGATCCTGCCCCTGACCGCGTACGCCGAATGGGGCCAGTTTGATTTCGAGTTCGAGAACGAGAAGCCCTGGGTGGAACTGTCCGCACAGTTGCCGCCGCCGCCCAAGCCTGAAAACCTTGTTGGATTTGACGTGTCGCCGACTACGCAGAACACGTATTTCGTCGACACAGCATCGATCAGCGTCGGCGAGGACAAGGTGGTGCGCTACAGCGTGGTCATCGAAGCCGCCAGCGGGGCGAAGAACGTCTCCTTCGAGGGCCTGCGCTGCGCCACTGGCGAGCGCCGCCTGTACGCCTACGGCCAGCCCGACGGCAGCTGGTCGAAGGCGCGCAACGCCAGATGGGAAGGCATCAAGTTCCGCTCGCCGCTGTCATATCACAAAGCTTTGTACGAGGACCATTTCTGCCCCGATGGCATCAACGTCCGCAATGCCAACGAGGCCGTGAGCAGCCTGCGGCAGGGGGCGCGCTGATGCGTTCCGTGGTGAGCCACGCCCGGCGCATCGTCGTCAAGGTCGGCTCCAGCCTGGTCACCGCCGAGGGGCGTGGGCTCGACCATGCCGCACTGTCGCGCTGGGCCGGGCAGATCGCGGCGCTGACCGCACAGGACAAGGAGGTGGTGCTGGTGTCTTCCGGCGCGATTGCCGAGGGCATCGCCCGGCTGGGCTGGAAAAAGCGCCCGAAAGCGGTCAACGAACTGCAGGCCGCCGCCGCCGTCGGCCAGATGGGGCTGGTGCAGGCGTATGAATCGATTTTCCGTGCCCATGGTCTGCATGCCGCACAGGTCCTGCTCACCCACGAGGATCTGGCCGACCGCACCCGCTATCTGAACGCGCGCACCACCCTGCGCACGCTGCTGGAGCTGCGCGTAGTGCCGATCATCAACGAAAACGATACGGTTGCCACCGACGAAATCCGCCTCGGCGACAACGACACGCTGGGCGCGCTGGTGACCAACCTGATCGAGGCCGACTGCCTGATCATCCTCACCGACCAGCCCGGCCTGTATACCGCCGACCCGCGCAAGGACCCTGACGCCACGCTGGTGATGGACGCCCATGCCGGCGATCCCGATCTCGAACGCATGGCGAGCGGGGCGGGCAGCAGCGTCGGCACCGGCGGCATGTTGACCAAGATCCTGGCGGCCAAGCGCGCGGCCAG
Source organism: Thiobacillus sp. (assembly GCA_035530575.1). Taxonomy (GTDB): domain Bacteria; phylum Pseudomonadota; class Gammaproteobacteria; order Burkholderiales; family Thiobacillaceae; genus Thiobacillus. The sequence continues at coordinate 1,576 of DATKUP010000149.1, forward strand.
GAGCGGCGCCCACACTGTGATTTGTAGTGGGAACGAGGAGAATGTGCTGCTGCGATTGGCCGCAGGCGAGGTCATCGGCAGCCAGTTGGTGGCGCGCCAGGCGCCACTTGCCGCACGCAGGCAATGGCTGGCCGACCACCTGCAGCTGCGCGGCGCTGTGATGCTCGACGATGGTGCGGTGCGCGCGCTGCGCGAAGACGGCAAGAGCCTGCTGCCGGTCGGCGTCAAGGGCGTTACCGGGGAATTTGCGCGCGGCGAAGTGGTCGCCGTGGTCGATGCCGACGGCTGCGAAATCGCCCGCGGCCTCATCAACTACAGCGCAAGCGAGGCGCGTCGCATCGCCGGCAGGCCGAGCAGCGCGATCGAGGCGGCACTCGGCTACATGGACGAGCCGGAGCTGATCCATCGCGACAACCTGGTGCTGCTGGCGTGACCACGCTGGACCGGCTTCGTTGTGGCGAGCCGGTCGGCTGCGCGAGCCCGGTCTTCCACCGCGGCCCGCGCGCCGCTCGGTGATCCGCCGCATCCTTTTGTGGCTGGGCCTGCTGCTGATATTGCCGGCGCAGGCGGCCGCCATCCGCGTGGTTGACGACGCCGGGCAGACCCTCGAACTCACCCAGCCGCCGCAGCGTATCGTTTCGCTGACACCGCATCTCACCGAATTGCTGTTTGTCGTCGGCGCCGGGGCGCAACTGGTGGGCGCGGACAGCGCCAGCGACTACCCGCACGCGGCGCAGGCGCTGCCGCGCGTGGGCGACTACAGCCGCGTCAACTTCGAGCGCATCCTGGCGCTGAAACCGGACCTGGTCATCGTCTGGGTGGGCGGCAACCGCGCGGCGGACATCCACGGCCTGAAAAAACTTGGCCTGCCGGTGCTGCACACCCAGGCCACCCGGCTCGACGATGTGGCACGTCTGCTGCGTCTGATCGGGCAGGCGAGCGGACATGCCGGGGAAGGGGAAGCGGCGGCGCGGGAGTATTCCGCGCGGCTGGCCGCGTTGCAGGTGCGGTCGACGCAAAAACCGTCGATCAGCGTGTTTTATCAGGTATGGGATCGTCCGTTGATGACGGTGGGCGGCAGCCACTGGATCAGTGATGCGCTGGCGCTGTGCGGGGCGCGCAATGTATTTGCCGACCTGCGCGTCGCCTCGTCGGTGGTGTCGCGCGAAGCGGTGCTGCGGCGCGCGCCTGAACTGATCGTGAGCGGCAGCGACGCGCCCGACGCGCGCCGCCAGTGGCAGCGTTTTGCCAGCCTGCCGGCGGTGAAAAACAATGCGTTTGTGCGGGTCGATGCGGACTTGCTGCATCGGCCCACGCCGCGTCTTATCGAGGGTGTGACCGAACTCTGCGCGGGGGTGACGCCTTACCGTTGACGCGAGCCGATCGGCTTGCGGCCTGGACAGTTTTCCTTGATGCAGTCGGCGTAGAGCTGCAGCGAATGGTCGCGGATGGCGAAGCCCCGTTCCCTGGCGATGCGGGTCTGGCGTTTTTCGATTTCGCTGTCGTAGAACTCTTCGACTTTGCCGCACTGCAGGCAGACCAGATGGTCGTGGTGATCGCCCTGGTCCAGTTCGAATACTGCCTTGTCGCTGTCGAAGTGGTGGCGAATCAAAAGCCCGGCCTGCTCGAACTGGGTGAGCACGCGGTAGACCGTGGCCAGGCCGATATCCTGGCCTTCGTCGGACAGCAGCCGATACACCTCCTCGGCGGACAGGTGGCGCTTGTCGCTCTGCTCGAACAAATCGAGGATCCTCAGGCGCGGCAGGGTGGCTTTGAGGCCGATGTTCTTGAGATCGGACGGATGGCTCAATGGGGTCACCGGAACGGGAACTCGAATACGTTATGATACGTTTTTTTCCATCTGTTCCAACTCCAACCCTTCCGGTTTCCTGGCTATGCGTCATTTCCTGATTTCTGTATTGTTCTTTAGCTTGGTCGCCGGGTGTTCCAGCGTCAATGTCGGTCCCCACCGCATCGATGTGCAGCAGGGCAATGCGCTCGACCAGGAAAACGTCGCCCGCCTGAAGCCCGGCCTCAACCGTTCCCAGGTCCGTTTTCTGCTGGGAACGCCGTTGGTGGTCGATCCCTTCCACCCCGATCGCTGGGATTACGTGTATCTGTATTACAAGGCGGGCCGGCTTGCCGAGCAAAAGCGCATTACGCTGTACTTCGATGGCGATACGCTGGCCCGCATGGAAGGCGATGTGCCGCCGGCTGCAATTTCGTCGCCTGAGTCGACACCACAAGACGTTCAGCCATGACCGTGCAGACCGCCATTGCCGGCGTATCCGGCCGCATGGGGCGCGCGTTGCTCGAAGCGGTGGCGGCCGATGCCGGTTGCGCGCTGCATGCCGCCATTGACCGCTCCGGCAGCCCGCTGGTGGGGCAGGACGCCGGCGCCGCTTGGGGCGCGACCAGCGGGGTGAAGGTCACCGATCAGCCGGTTGCCGCCCTGCGGGGCGCGCAGGCCTTGATCGACTTCACCCGCCCCGAAGCCACCTTCGCTTATCTCGACATCTGCAAAGCGGCCGGGGTTCCGCTGGTGATCGGCACCACCGGTTTCGACGAGACCGGCCGCGCACGCATTGCGGCGGCGGCGCAGCTGATCCCCATCGTGTTCGCGCCCAACATGAGCGTGGGCGTGAATCTCTTGATGAAACTGGCCGAACTCGCCGCACGGGTGCTCGCCGACGGCTACGACATTGAGATCATCGAGGCGCACCACCGCCACAAGGTCGATGCGCCTTCCGGCACCGCGCTCGGGCTGGGGCAGGCCGTTGCCCGCGCCATCGACCGCGATCTCGCCAGCTGCGCCGTGTACGGGCGCGAGGGCGTCACCGGTGAGCGCGATCCCAACACAATCGGTTTCGCCACCGTGCGCGGCGGCGACATCGTCGGCGACCACACGCTGCTGTTCGCCGGCGTCGGCGAGCGCGTCGAGCTCACCCACAAGGCCAGCAGCCGCGCCACCTTCGCTCAGGGCGCGCTGCGCGCAGCCAAGTGGCTGCAGGGCCGTGCGCCGGGCCTGTACGACATGCGCGACGTGCTGAATCTGAATTAATCGCACTCACAGGAAACGAACATGAACGCCGTCAAGGTCTACAGCACCGGTACCTGCCCTATCTGCGTCAAGGCCAAGGCCTTTCTCGACAAGCGCGGTATCGGCTACGACGAGGTGCGCATCGATCTCGACCGCGAGGCGATGAAGGAATTCGCCGCCGTCACCCGCGGTGCGCGCACGGTGCCGCAGATCGTCGTCGACGGTACCTGCATCGGCGGTTTCACCGAACTGACCGAGCTCGACATGGACGGCGCGCTGGATCACCTCCAGCCCTGATCCGGACGGGGAGTAAAGCCCGCTCAAGCGTCGCCGGGCATTGAAGCCGGGCGCCAGTTCGGCTACAATTGCAAAATTCAAGTTCAGGCGGGTTTGCGCAAGCAGCCCGCCTGAATTTTGTCACCTGCGCCACGCCTACTGTTTTGCGGAGTCCTCCTTGTTACGTGCCCAGCCCGCCATCCTTGTTTTAGCTGACGGTTCGGTTTTTCGCGGCCTGTCCATCGGTGCCGACGGTGTCTCCGCCGGTGAGGTGGTGTTCAATACATCAATGACCGGTTACCAGGAAATCCTCACCGATCCCTCGTATTCCCGTCAGATCGTGACGCTGACCTATCCCCACATCGGCAACACCGGAATCAACGTCGAAGACGTCGAGGCTGACCGGATTCATGCTGCCGGCCTGGTGGTGCGCGACGTGCCGCGCCGGTATTCCAACTTCCGTGCCGAATCTTCGCTGCCCGACTATCTCAAGCGCCAGAACGTCGTGGCGATCGCCGATATCGACACGCGGCGGCTGACGCGCATCCTGCGGGAAAAGGGCGCGCAGAGCGGCTGCATCATGGCGGGCACGCTGGACGAGACAAAGGCGCTCGAGGCCGCGCGCGCGTTTCCGGGTCTGGCCGGCATGGACCTCGCCAAGGTGGTGAGCGCGCCGGCGTCCTACGAGTGGAGCGAGACCGAGTGGAAGCTTGGCGCCGGCTATGGCCAGCAAACCGAGCCGCGCTTCCGTGTGGTGGCCTTCGACTACGGCGTCAAGCGCAACATCCTGCGCATGCTGGCCGAGCGCGGCTGTCGGCTGACCGTGCTGCCGGCCACCGCCACCGCGGCCGAGGCGATGGCGCTGAAGCCGGACGGTATTTTCCTCTCCAGCGGCCCCGGCGATCCGGAGCCGTGCGATTACGCGATCCAGGCGATTGCCGAACTGGTCGCCACAGGCGTGCCGACCTTCGGCATCTGTCTTGGCCACCAGTTGCTGGCGCTTGCTTCGGGCGCCAGGACCGTCAAGATGAAGTTCGGCCACCACGGCGCCAACCACCCAGTCAAGGACCTCGACAGCGGCCGGGTGGCGATCACCAGTCAGAATCACGGTTTTGCGGTGGACCCGGCGACCCTGCCCGCCAATCTGCGCAGCACCCACGTCTCGCTGTTCGACGGCTCGTTGCAGGGCATCGCACGCACCGATGCTCCCGCATTCAGCTTCCAGGGTCATCCGGAAGCCAGCCCCGGCTCGCATGACGTAAGCTATTTGTTCGACCGATTTATCAAGCTGATGGCCGATCGCGCCGGAGCACACTGATCATGCCCAAGCGCACCGACCTGAAAAGCATTCTCATCATTGGCGCCGGTCCCATCGTCATCGGGCAGGCGTGCGAGTTCGACTATTCCGGCGCGCAGGCCTGCAAGGCGCTGCGCGAGGAGGGCTACAAGGTCATCCTCGTCAACAGCAATCCGGCGACGATCATGACCGACCCGGACATGGCCGACGTTACCTACATTGAGCCGATCACCTGGCAGGTGGTCGAGAAGATCATCGAGGTCGAGCGCCCCGATGCGCTGCTGCCGACCATGGGCGGGCAGACTGCGTTGAACTGCGCACTCGATCTGGCCAGGCACGGCGTGCTGGAAAAATACGGCGTCGAGATGATCGGCGCCTCGAAAGAGGCCATCGACAAGGCGGAAGATCGCGAAAAATTCAAGGTCGCAATGACCAGGATCGGTCTTGCTTCAGCGCGTTCGTCGATTGCCCACAGCCTGGAAGAGGCCCTGCAGGTACAGGCTGCGCTGGGTTTCCCGTCGATCATCCGGCCCTCGTTCACCATGGGCGGCTCGGGCGGCGGCATCGCCTACAACCGCGACGAGTTCGTCGCCATCTGCGAACGCGGCCTGGAGGCTTCGCCAACCCACGAGCTGTTGATCGAGGAATCGCTGCTCGGCTGGAAAGAATATGAGATGGAGGTGGTGCGCGACCGCAAGGATAACTGCATCATCATCTGTTCGATCGAGAACTTCGACCCGATGGGCGTGCACACCGGCGATTCCATCACGGTGGCGCCGGCGCAGACGCTGACCGACAAGGAATACCAGATCATGCGCAACGCCAGCCTCGCGGTGCTGCGCGAGATCGGCGTCGAAACCGGCGGCTCCAACGTGCAGTTCTCCATCAATCCCGAGGACGGGCGCATGGTGGTGATCGAGATGAACCCGCGGGTGTCCCGCTCAAGCGCGCTGGCATCGAAGGCGACCGGTTTTCCGATCGCCAAGGTGGCGGCCAAGCTGGCGGTCGGCTACACCCTCGACGAGTTGCAGAATGACATCACCGGCGGCGCGACCCCGGCCTCGTTCGAGCCGTCGATCGATTACGTGGTCACCAAAATCCCGCGCTTCGCCTTCGAGAAGTTCCCGCAGGCCGACGACCGCCTGACCACGCAGATGAAATCGGTGGGCGAGGTGATGGCGATCGGCCGCAGCTTCCAGGAATCGCTGCAGAAAGCCCTGCGCGGGCTGGAAGTCGGCGCCGACGGTTTCGACCCCAAGACCACCGACCAGGAAGAGATCGAAGCCGAGCTGATATCGCCTGGCCCCGAGCGGATCTGGTTTGTAGGCGATGCATTCCGGGTCGGCATGAGCCTGGATGAAATCCACGCGCTGTCGAAAATCGACCCGTGGTTCCTTGATCAGATCGAGCAGCTGATCGAGCTTGAAACCTCGCTGGCCGGACGCGCCCTGGTCGACTTGGGGCGCGACGAACTGCGTCGGCTCAAGCGTGCCGGTTTCTCCGACCGCCGACTGGCCAGCTTGCTGGAGACCGACCAGCATGCGGTGCGCGCGCGCCGCACCGAGCTGGCGCTGCACCCGGTCTACAAGCGGGTCGATACCTGCGCGGCCGAGTTTTCCACGCAGACCGCCTACATGTACTCGACCTATGAGGAAGAGTGCGAGGCGCATCCGACCGACGCCAAGAAAATCATGGTGCTGGGCGGCGGACCGAACCGCATCGGCCAGGGCATCGAGTTCGACTACTGTTGCGTGCATGCGGCACTGGCGCTGCGCGAGAACGGCTTCGAGACCATCATGGTCAACTGCAATCCGGAGACCGTGTCGACCGACTACGACACTTCCGACCGCTTGTACTTCGAGCCGCTGACGCTGGAAGACGTGCTGGAGATCGTGCGCATCGAGAAGCCCGTCGGCGTGATCGTGCAGTACGGCGGGCAGACCCCACTGAAGCTGGCGCGCGATCTGGAACGAAACGGCGTGCCCATCATCGGCACCAGCCCCGACATGATCGACGCCGCGGAAGACCGCGAGCGCTTCCAGCAGATGCTGCACGACCTGGGCCTCAAGCAGCCGCCCAACCGCACTGCGCGCAACCCGGAGAGCGCCATCCGCATGGCCGAGGAAATCGGCTACCCGCTGGTGGTGCGCCCAAGCTATGTGCTGGGCGGCCGCGCGATGGAAATCGTGCGCGAGGAAGCCGACCTGCGCCGCTACATGACCGAGGCGGTCAAGGTGTCGAACAAGTCGCCGGTACTGCTCGACCGCTTCCTCAACGACGCCATCGAAGTCGACGTCGACGCGCTGTCCGACGGCGAACAGGTGGTGATCGGCGGCATCATGCAGCACATCGAGCAGGCCGGCGTGCATTCGGGCGATTCGGCGTGTTCGCTGCCGTCCTACAGCCTGTCGCAGGAGGTGCTGGACGAGATGCGCCGCCAGACGGTAGCGATGGCAAAGGCGCTCAAAGTGGTCGGCCTGATGAACGTGCAGTTTGCGATCCAGGGCGACACCGTATACGTGCTGGAAGTAAACCCGCGCGCGTCGCGCACCGTGCCCTTCGTGTCCAAGGCCATCGGCGCGCCGCTGGCGAAGATCGCCGCGCGCGCGATGGCGGGCATTTCGCTGAAATCTCAGGCATTCGAAAAAGAGATCATCCCGCCATATTTCTCGGTGAAAGAGGCAGTGTTCCCATTCCGCAAGTTCCCCGGGGTGGACACCATTCTCGGCCCGGAAATGAAATCGACCGGTGAAGTCATGGGCGTGGGCGATAGTTTCGGCGAGGCCTTCGTCAAGTCGCAGCTGGCGGCGAGTTCCGAACTGCCGAAACCGGGCGGACGCGCCTTTGTCAGCGTGCGTTCGGGCGACCGTGACGCCATCGTCGAGGTGGCGCAGGCACTGCGAGATCTCGGCTTCAGCCTGGTCGCCACGCGCGGCACCGCACAGGCGATCGAGTCGGCGGGGATCCCGGTTGCCATCGTCAACAAGGTCAAGGAAGGTCGCCCGCACATCGTCGACATGATCAAGAACGGCGATATCGACTTCATCGTCAACGTGGTCGAAGACAAGAAAGCAGTAAAGGATTCCTACGCCATCCGCGCCGAAGCACTGGCGCGCCGGGTCGTGTACTTCACCACCCTGGCCGGCGCGCACGCCGCCTGCATGGGCATGCGGCATGGCAACGGGATCGAAGTGTATTCCCTGCAGGCGCTGCATCAGCGCCTGCACTGACCAGAAAGGCAAGCTTGTGAACAAATTCCCCATCACTGTCGTGGGCGCAGAAAAGATGCGTGCCGAGTTGCAGCAGCTGAAAAGCGTGGAGCGTCCCGCCGTGATCCAGGCGATTGCCGAGGCGCGCGCGCAGGGCGACCTGTCGGAAAACGCCGAATATGACGCGGCCAAGGAAAAACAGGGTTTCATCGAGGGCCGTATCGCCGACCTTGAGGGCAAGCTTTCCAACGCCCAGATCATTGATCCCAAGACGCTGGATGCGGATGACCGCATTGTTTTTGGCGCGACGGTTGAACTGGAAGAGGCCGAGTCGGGCGATACCGTCATCTATCAGATCGTCGGCGACGACGAGGCCGACATCAAGCAGGGCATGATTTCCGTGTCGTCGCCGATCGCACGCGCGCTGATCGGTAAATATGCCGGCGACAGTGCCGAGGTGCAGGCGCCGGGCGGCGTGCGCCACTACGAAGTGCTGGACGTCCAATACAAATAATCCTAAAAACCGCAGTTGACCGCGCCTAACTCTGAGGAATGCAGCATGGATATTGGTTTTTCTACCTTTGACCACGCCCACCTGCAGGGTGAGTCTGCTCCACTTCGCGGCATACACCCGCCCAGACGCACCATCGAGCGCGTCCAACTGCGGTTTCTAGGATAATGCGGCGTTTCTGGGACGGCCTCGCCGGGACAATGCTGGTGCTGTGGATCGGCGGTATCTGGGCGATCGGCTATGTCGCCGCACCGCTGCTGTTTGCCAGCCTGGGCGACAAGCAGCTGGCCGGAATACTGGCCGGCAAGCTGTTCGAGGTGATGGCGTGGATCGGCATCGCTGCCGCGATTTATCTACTGGTTTACCGCGTCGCGCGCGACGGTGGCGGCGCGCTGAAAACGCTGTTTTTCTGGGCGGTGGCGGTGATGCTGGTGCTGATCCTGACCGGCCAGTTCGGCATCCAGCCCATCATGCAGAGCCTGAAGGACCAGGCCATGCCGCATGCCGTGATGCAAAGCGTGTTTGCCGACCGCTTTGCGCGCTGGCACGGCATATCCAGCATTCTCTACCTGCTCCAGAGCGCGCTGGGCTTGCTGCTGGTGTGGCGTTCAGGGCTGGCGCGATAAGCGCCGCCAGGCGGCAATCAGCCTGGCAGGGCGATGACGGGTTTGGCGGCGGCGCGATAAATCACCAGTACCTTGCCGATTTGCTGCACCGGCGCTGCGCCGGTGGTGGTGCAGATTTCCTCCAGCCAGGCGCGGCGCGTGTCGGGCTCGTTGCTGGCAGCCTTGATCTTGATCAGCTCGTGTGCGCTCAACGCCTGGTCGATCTCCTTCAAAACGGCAGCCGTCAAACCCTGGTTGCCGATCATAACCACCGGCTGGCGCGCGTGGGCCAGCCCCTTCAGGAATTGCCGTTGTGCAGGCGTGAGTGATTTCATGCTTCTTCCTTAAATTCGAGCGCGGATTGTAGCCGATAGACGACATGGCGCAGAAACCGAAGCGAACCAAATCGGGCAGTGCCTGGATGCGCGAGCATGTGACCGATCCCTACGTCAAAAAGGCGCAGCAGGACAGCTATCGCTCGCGCGCCGCGTATAAATTGCTGGAAATCGACAAGCGCGACCACCTGTTGCGCCCTGGCATGACGGTGGTGGATCTGGGGGCGGCGCCCGGCAGCTGGTGCCAGGTGGCGATGCAGAAGATGAAACAGCAGGGCAGGGTGCTGGCGATCGACCTGCTACCGTTGGCGCCCATCCCCGGCGTAGATAGCCTGGAAGGCGACTTCACCGAGCCGGCGGCCCTGGCCTGGCTGGAAAAAAAGTTGCAGGCCGGGCGGGTTGACCTTGTTTTAAGCGATATGGCACCCAATATCAGCGGGGTGATGCTGTCCGATCAGGCACGACAGTATGAGCTGTGCGAGTTGGCGCTTGATTTTTCCGTGAACTGGCTGAAACCTGACGGCACTTTTCTCGTCAAAGTATTTCAAGGCGTCGGTTTTGAGGATTTTCGGGTGCGGATGCGGCAGGCATTCGAACAGGTGCTGATCCGTAAGCCCGAGGCCTCGCGTAATCGTAGTGCCGAGATTTATCTTTTGGGGCGCCGACCCGTTGCGGCAAGGGCTGCAGAAGATGAAACTGCCGTGACAAGCCAGCAAGAGTCGGACTAGAATGAATCCAGACGTGCTGTGCCGAGTTTAAACGTGCTGCGCTTGAATCATATGTGCTGCACCAAGGAGTAAGTGTGAATAATTTGTCCAAAAACATCGCTGTCTGGCTGATCATCGCCGTCGTCCTGATGACGGTCTTCAACCAGTTCGGCGCGCAGCGCACCACGCAGACGCAGATGCCCTACTCGCAGTTCATCGAGGAGGTGCGCCAGCAGCAGATCACCAAGGTGGTGATCGAGGGTAACGTGCTGAAGGGCGAGCGCAGCGATGGCCAGCGCTTCACCAGCTACGCGCCGAGCGATCCGTGGATGGTGTCCGACCTGCTGAAGAACAACGTGTCGGTCGAGGCCAAGCCGGAAGAGCAGCCATCGTTTCTGGTGAGCATGCTGATTTCGTGGTTCCCCATGCTGCTGCTGATCGGCGTCTGGATCTTTTTCATGCGCCAGATGCAGGGGGGCGGGAAGGGTGGCGCGTTCTCGTTCGGCAAGAGCCGGGCACGCCTGCTTGACGAGAATACCAACCCGGTGACCTTTGCCGACGTGGCGGGTTGCGACGAGGCCAAGGAAGACGTGGCCGAGTTGGTGGATTTCTTGAAAGATCCGACCCGATTCCAGAAATTGGGCGGCCGTATTCCACGCGGCGTGTTGATGGTGGGCCCTCCGGGCACGGGTAAAACGCTGCTGGCGCGCTCGATTTCAGGCGAAGCCAAGGTGCCGTTCTTCAGCATCTCAGGGTCGGATTTCGTCGAAATGTTCGTCGGCGTCGGCGCCGCACGGGTGCGCGACATGTTCGAGCAGGCGAAGAAGAGCTCGCCCTGCATCATCTTCATCGACGAACTGGACGCAGTCGGCCGCCAGCGTGGCGCAGGCCTGGGCGGCGGTAACGACGAGCGCGAGCAGACCCTGAACCAGTTGCTGGTGGAAATGGACGGCTTCGAGGCGGCCGCCGGCGTCATCGTCATCGCCGCGACCAACCGTCCCGACGTGCTCGACCCGGCACTGCTGCGCCCGGGCCGTTTCGATCGCCAGGTATTCGTGGGCCTGCCCGACATCCGCGGCCGCGAACAGATTTTGCTGGTACATATGCGCAAGGTGCCGGTCGCCCCTGATGTGCGCGCAGACATTCTGGCGCGCGGCACGCCCGGCATGTCCGGCGCCGATCTTGCCAACCTGATCAACGAAGCCGCCCTGTTTGCCGCCCGCGGCAACAAGCGCCTGGTCGACATGGACGATTTCGAGAAGGCCAAGGATAAAATCCTGATGGGTGCCGAGCGCAAGTCCATGGTCATCACGCCCGAGGACAAGAAAAAAACCGCTTACCATGAGTCAGGCCATGCCGTGGTCGGCATGTCCCTGCCTAGCTGCGATCCCGTGCACAAGGTGACCGTCATTCCGCGCGGGCGCGCCTTGGGCGTGACCATGTCGCTGCCTGAGCTGGATCGCTACAGTTTGTACAAGGATCAGTTGCTGGAACAGATCAGCATGCTGTTCGGCGGCCGGGTGGCCGAGGAGATTTTTGTCGGCAGTATCTCGACGGGTGCATCGAACGACTTCGAGCGCGCCACCAGCATCGCACACGACATGGTGACGCGCTACGGCATGTCGGAAGCCCTGGGCCCCATGGTATACGGCGAAAACGAGGGCGAGGTGTTCCTGGGGCGTTCGGTGACCACGCACAAGAATGTGAGCGAGGCCACCATGCAGAAGATCGACGCCGAAATTCGCCACATCCTGGACGCACAATACGCCGTGGCGAAGAAAATCCTCACCGATAACCGCGACAAGGTCGAGGCGATGACAGCGGCCCTGCTGGAATACGAAACCATCGATGCCGATCAGATCGGCGACATCATGGCAGGGCGTCCGGTGCGTCCGTCCAAGCCTCTCGTCACCCCGCAGCCGCCGGCAGACGGCGACAAGCCGAGTGCACCGGCGCCGACCACGCAGCCCGTGCAGGAAGCCTGAACGGGGGTTCGGGTTAACGCACTACAATAGAGGGGCTTAGGCCCCTCTGTTTTTATGTCCTGTCTCCACGCCGGTTCGCACCGCTTCTCCCTGGCAAGGCCCCTCGTCATGGGCATCGTCAACGTCACGCCCGATTCGTTTTCGGATGAGGGCCGTCTGGACGATTCACGGGCGGCGATCCGGCATGCGCTGAAGTTGCTGGAAGAAGGCGCCGATATCCTCGACGTCGGAGGGGAGTCCACTCGCCCCGGCGCTGTGGCCGTGGCGGTCGACGAGGAAATCCGCCGTGTGCTGCCGGTAATCGAGGCGCTTGCCGGCCGCGGCTGCGCGGTGTCGGTCGACACGATGAAGCCCGAGGTGATGCGGGCGGCACTCGGTGCCGGCGCGGCCATGGTGAACGATGTGATGGCCCTGCGCGCGCCCGGTGCGCTGGAAACTGTGGCGGCGTCCACTGCGGCAGTGTGCCTGATGCACATGCAGGGCGAGCCGCAGCGCATGCAGCAAGCGCCCTTTTATACCGATGTGGTGGAAGAGGTAAAAGAGTTTCTGCAGGATCGCGTTGCTGCCTGCGAGGCGGCAGGAATCGGCCGCGAGCGGCTGGTGATCGACCCGGGTTTCGGCTTCGGCAAGACGCTGGAACACAATCTGGCCTTGCTCAGGCATTTGAATCGCCTGGCTGAACTGGGCGTGCCGGTGCTTGCCGGCCTGTCGCGCAAGTCCATGCTGGGCACGCTGACCGGACGCGATGTCGGGGCACGCGAATTCGCCGGGGTGGCGGCGCAACTGGCTGCCGTGGCGCGTGGTGCACGGCTGGTCAGGGTACACAATGTAGCGGCCATGCGCGATGCGCTGGCCATCTGGAATGCAGTGGAGGAGCAACAGGATGGGACGTAAGTATTTCGGTACCGACGGTGTGCGCGGCAGGGTGGGCGAGTCCCCCATTACCCCTGAATTTGTCATGCATCTGGGCTACGCTGCCGGCCAGGTGCTGGTGGCCGATCGCGGCAGCCTGCTCCCGAACCAGCACCCGACCGTGTTGATCGGCAAGGATACCCGCATCTCCGGCTACATGCTGGAAGCCGCGCTGGAAGCGGGCTTCACTGCCGCCGGGGTGAACGTTCTGATGACCGGTCCGATGCCGACGCCGGCAGTGGCGTATCTGACGCGCGCCTTGCGCCTGCAGGCGGGGGTGGTAATCTCGGCCTCGCACAATCCATTTGAAGACAATGGCATCAAGTTTTTCTCGGCCGACGGACAAAAATTGCCCGACAGCGTGGAGGAAGCCATCGAGGCGCGGCTGGATCATCCGATCGTGACGGTCGAGGCGCGCCAGCTGGGGCGTGCCCGCCGCATCGAGGATGCCGCGGCGCGCTACATCGAGTTTTGCAAGAGCACTTTCCCCAATCATCTCGACCTGCGCGGCATGCGGATCGTGGTCGACTGCGCGCACGGCGCGACCTACCACATCGCCCCGCACGTCCTGCACGAGCTGGGGGCCGAGGTGATTGCCATCGGCAACGAGCCGAATGGCTTCAATATCAACGATGAATGCGGCGCGACGCACACCCAGGCGTTGTCGGACGCGGTACACGCTCATCGCGCGGATCTGGGCATCGCACTCGACGGCGACGGCGACCGCCTGATGATGGCCGACGCCGAGGGGCGGATTTACGACGGCGACCAGCTGGTCTACGTCATTGCACGCCATCGCATCCAGAACGGCTACATGAAGGGCGGCGTGGTCGGCACCCTGATGACCAATCTCGGCATGGAGCACGCATTGGGGCGGATCAATATCCCGTTCGAGCGCGCCAAGGTGGGCGACCGTTATGTGCTCGAGCGGCTCCATGCCAACGGCTGGATGCTCGGGGGCGAGTCCTCCGGGCATATCCTGTGCCTCGACAAGCACACTACCGGTGACGGGATCGTGTCAGCCCTGCAGGTGCTGCGCGCCTTGCGTGAGTCCGGAGAAGACCTGGAAATGATGACCGCCGATCTGGCCATTTATCCCCAGGTCATGATCAATGTCCGGGTGGCAAAGGGCTTCAAACTGGGGGCGGTGCCGGCGGTCGGCGCTTCGGTTGCCGAGGCCGAGGCGGCCTTGAACGGCAACGGGCGAGTTGTTCTGCGCGCGTCCGGTACCGAGCCGCTGATCCGCGTGATGGTGGAGGGACGCGATGCGGATCAGGTCCGACACACGGCTGAAACAATAGCCGCTGCTGTAAAGACTGCAGCCGCGGCCGGGTGATTTCCCGTCCTGAAATATAAATGTAATATTCGCCCGTTAGTATGGCGACGTCGCCCATGCGGCAACGTCAACTACTACCGGAGATTTGCATGCATACACGCAAAAAACTGGCTCAAGGTGCGATAGCCACGATCCTTGGCCTGGCCTTCTCGGTCAGCGCGCTGGCCGCCGACATCACGGGCGCAGGCGCAACCTTCCCTTACGCCGTTTACGCCAAGTGGGCCGAAGCCTACCAGGCTGCGACCGGCAACAAGGTCAACTACCAGGCCATCGGCTCGTCGGGCGGCGCCAAGCAGATCAAGGCCAGGACCGTCGATTTTGGCGGTACCGATGCACCGCTCAAGCAATCAGTCCTGGATGCGGCGGGTCTGGTGCAGTTTCCATCCGTGATGGGTGGCGTGACTCTCGTCATGAACGTTCCCGGTATCGCCTCGGGAAAGTTGAAGCTGGACGGCGTCACTGCCGCCGATATCTTCCGCGGCGCCATCACCCGGTGGAACGCCCCCGCCATCGCCCGGCTGAACCCCGGCGTTACCCTGCCGAATATGGCCATTACCGTGACGCATCGTTCGGACGGTTCGGGCACCACCTACGCATTCACCCACTATCTGGCCAGGCAGTCGGCGGCTTTCCTGCGCGAGGTCGGCGCAGGCAACACGGTCAACTGGCCGTCCAACGCGGTAGGCGGCAAGGGCAACGCGGGGGTCGCCGCCAACGTGCAGAAGATCAAGGGCACGATCGGTTATGTGGATATTGCCGATGCGATGAAGAACAGGATGAATTACGTTGCACTGAAGAACCGCGCCGGCAACTACATTGTGCCGAGCCAGCAGGCGGTTGCCGACGCGGCTGCCGGCGCCAACTTCAAGGTCAAGGGCATGGCGCCCGACCTGCTGGACCAGTCGCACAATAACGCCTGGCCCATCACCAGCGCCACCTACATCCTGGCGTATGAAAAGGGCGCCGATGCTGCCAAGCAAAAAGGGATCGTGGATTTCTTTACCTGGTCCTTGAACAGAGGGCAGGGAATGGCTGCCGACCTCGGCTTTGTGGCGTTGCCGCCCAACGTCGTGAAGATGGTCGAAACCGAGATGAAAAACATCAAGTAAGGCTTTGACGAGCCGAATTGATCGATGCCGGGGGCGGCTGCCGCTTTCGGCTTTCTGCGAAAGCGCCTGTCTGTTCCGGCGGGTGCTCCCGCAGACAACAATTAAACCCAGAAACCGATAGGCACCCCGCCGTGAGTGAGCCCAGCGTATCCGCCGGAATCGATCTGCATGCAAGGCAGGTCAGGACATTCCGCTTGCAGGACAGATTTTTTCATCACACCACCCAGCTATTCGCCTTTGTCGTCCTGGCGGCATTGGTGGGAATTCTGGTGTCGCTCACCTACGAAGCCTGGCCCAGCATCAAGGAATTCGGGCCATCCTTCCTGTGGACCGATATCTGGAGCGTGCCGGATGACGAGTACGGCGCACTGGCGGCCATTTACGGTACCGTCATGACGTCCGTGCTGGCTTTGTTGATTGCGGTGCCGATCAGTTTCGGGATTGCCCTGTTCCTGACAGAAACCTGCCCGGTGTGGTTGCGCCGCCCCCTGGGAACCGCGATCGAACTGCTGGCAGGCATCCCCTCGATCGTTTACGGCATCTGGGGCCTGTTCGTGTTTGCGCCGCTGTTTGCCGACCATATCCAGCCCCCTCTGCAGGCGCTGCTGGGCGATGTGCCGGTGATCGGCGGCTGGTTTTCCGGTCCACCCATCGGCGTCGGCATCCTGACGGCGAGCATTGTGCTGTCGCTGATGGTGATCCCCTTTATCGCTTCGGTCATGCGCGACGTGTTCGAAACTGTGCCGCACGTGCTGAAGGAGTCAGCCTATGGCTTGGGCTGCACCACCTGGGAGGTGGCGCGCAGTGTCGTGCTGCCTTACACCCGCGTCGGCGTCATCGGCGGCATCATGCTGGGACTGGGGCGGGCGCTGGGCGAGACCATGGCGGTCACCTTCGTGATCGGCAACGCCAACCGCATCAACGGCAGCCTGTTTGCACCGGGCACCTCGATTACCGCTACCTTGGCGAACGAGTTCGGCGAGGCCGATCCCGGTCTGCATATCGCTTCCCTGTATGAGCTGGGCCTCGTGCTGTTCATCATCACCTTTGTCGTGCTGGCGATTTCGCGCTGGCTGATTAGTCGCAGCATGGGCTCGGAGGGACTGTAGATCATGATGAGCTTGTACACCCGCCGCATCTGGATCAACCGCATCGGCATCACCCTGTCCATGCTGGCGATGAGCCTTGGGTTGATTGCGTTGCTATGGATTTTGTGGACGCTGTTTTCCAGGGGGTTTGCCGCCCTGAGCTGGGATTTGTTCACCCAGGACACCCCTTCGCCAGGCACCGAGGGAGGCGGCCTGCGCAATGCCATCGTCGGCAGCGGTCTGATCCTGTTTTTTTCCATGCTGATCTCGACACCGATCGGCATTCTGGCCGGGATTTATCTGGCCGAGTACGGGCGCGTCTCCAGATTTGCATCGTTCACCCGCTTCATGACCGACATCATGCTGTCGGCCCCCTCCATCGTCATCGGCCTGTTCGTGTACGCGCTGTTCGTGGTGACCACCGGCGGATTTTCCGGCTGGGCGGGGTCGCTGGCGCTGGCGTTGATCGCCATTCCGGTGGTGGTGCGCACCACCGAAAACATGCTGAAGCTGGTGCCGACCAGCCTGCGCGAAGCAGCCTTTGCGGTGGGCGCGCCACGTTGGCAGGTTTCGCTCAAGATCACCTTGCGCGCGGTCAAATCCGGGGTGGTGACCGGTGTGCTGCTGGCGATGGCGCGCATTACCGGAGAAACCGCGCCGCTGTTGTTTACCGCGCTGAATAACCAGTTCTTCAGCACCAATATGTCCGAACCGATGGGCAATTTGCCGGTGGTGATTTTTCAGTTCGCGTTGAGCCCGTATGACAACTGGGTCAACCTGGCCTGGGGCGGGGCGCTGTTGATTGCCCTTCTGGTGTTGGCGGTCAACATCGGTGTGCGCATCGTTTTCCGCAATAAGGTCAAACGTTAATTTCTCTGGAGCTACGCTGTGTTCAATCACCCCATGTCCGATCAAGCCATGCCGCCCGACGAAAATATTGCTCTGCAGGTCCGCAATCTGAATTTCTTTTACGGTGATTTTAAAGGCCTCAACAACGTCAATCTGGATGTCGCCAACAAGAAGGTGACAGCCTTCATCGGACCCTCCGGTTGCGGCAAATCCACCTTGCTGCGCACCTTCAATCGCATGTATGACCTGTACCCGGGACAGCGCGCCGAAGGGCAGATTGTTTTTCATGGCAAGAATCTGCTCGACAAGAGCCAGGACGTGAACCTTGTACGCGCCAAGATCGGCATGGTGTTCCAGAAGCCAACGCCGTTTCCCATGACGATCTATGAAAATATTGCTTTTGGCGTGCGCCTGTATAAGCGAATGTCGAAAAGCGCAATGGACGATCGTGTCGAATGGGCGCTCAAGAAGGCCGCGCTGTGGGGTGAAGTGAAGGACAAGTTGCAGCAGAACGGCCTGTCGCTTTCTGGCGGCCAGCAACAGCGCTTGTGCATCGCGCGTGCAGTCGCGGTCAAGCCCGACATCGTGCTGCTGGACGAGCCGACCTCGGCACTGGATCCGATTTCTACCGCCAAGATCGAAGAACTCATCAACGAGCTGAAGAGCGAATACACCATCGCCATCGTCACTCACAACATGCAGCAGGCCGCGCGAGTTTCCGACTTCACGGCGTTCATGTATCTGGGTGAGCTCATCGAATTCAACGAAACCGGCACGATCTTCATGCAGCCGGTCAAGAAGCAGACCGAGGACTACATTACCGGCCGATTCGGCTAATCTCCCGGCGCGCGCGACGCTTGGGCGGTTGACCGCGGGGCGCGTTGCGCTTACCATCGCGCACTTTTGTCTGGCGGAATCCCATGCGCAAGAAGCTCGTAGCCGGTAACTGGAAAATGCATGGCAGCCTGGCCGAAAATGCCGCGCTGCTGTCCGCTCTCAAGCCTGCCCTGGCCGGTATCGAGGCCGTGGTTTGCGTGCCTTTTCCGTACCTGGCACAGGCGCAGGCCGAACTCACCGGGTCGTCGATCGCCTGGGGCGCGCAAAACGTGTCCGAGCAAGCCAAGGGCGCGTTCACCGGCGAAGTGTCGGCATCCATGCTGCTCGATTTTGGCTGCACGTATGTAATCGTCGGTCATTCCGAGCGGCGCAGCCTGTACGGCGAGTCCGACGCGCTGGTGGCGAAGAAATACATGGCAGCCCAGGCGGCCGGTTTGACGCCCATCCTGTGCGTCGGCGAATCGCTGGCCGAGCGCGAGTCGGGCGTGACCGAAGCGGTCGTCTCGCGTCAGCTCGATGCCGTGATTGACGCGGCAGGGGTGGCTTCACTGGCCAAGGCCGTGATCGCATATGAGCCGGTATGGGCGATCGGTACCGGTAAAACCGCCTCGCCGGAACAGGCACAAGCGGTACACACCTTCATTCGTGGCAGGGTCGCCGCACTCGATGCGAGTGTGGCAGACCAGCTTGTCATCCAGTATGGGGGTAGCGTAAAAGCCGCGAATGCGGCAGAATTGATGGTTCAGCCCGATATCGATGGTGGCCTGATTGGCGGCGCTTCACTGGTCGCCGACGAATTCGTCGCGGTTTGCCGGGCAGCAGCCAAGTAAGAGTCAAATATGGAAACATTGTTCTGGGTCCTTCACGTTATTGTTGCCATCACGGTCATCGCGCTGGTGTTGTTGCAGCACGGCAAGGGGGCGGACATGGGCGCGGCATTTGGCAGCGGGTCGTCCGGCAGCCTGTTCGGCGCCACGGGTTCGGCCAATTTTCTCAGCCGCAGCACTTCCATCGTGGCGACCTTGTTTTTCCTGACCAGTCTGGGCCTGGCCTATTTCGGGCTCCAGCAACACAAGCCGACCAGTGTGCTGGATCGTGCAACGGTACCGGCGACCACGACGCAGCCTGCTGCACCTGCTACTGCACCTGCGCAGGTTCCGGGCGAGAGTGGCGGCTCGAAAGCGAGGGACATTCCGCAGTAAAATTTACCTCGGTTGAACGCTCCCGTTCAACCGGAATTTGAAGGGCGTATGCCCTTTGGCCCATGTGGTGGAATTGGTAGACACGCTATCTTGAGGGGGTAGTGACTTAGGTCGTGGGAGTTCGAGTCTCCCCGTGGGCACCATCGAATTTCCTGAATTGTTCATTAGCACTTGGTATCGAATAAGCTTTTGATTTTTAAGGAAAAAATACATATTTTTCGGCTTGACAGTCGACGCCCTGCACTAATACACTCGGGCCTTACTTACTCAACAGCCTGACATGGGCATAGACGGAGGACCCCGGTGCTGGAGAACTACCTCCCCATTCTGCTGTTCATTCTGGTCGGGCTGGCCTTTGGCGTTGGCCCCATCATTGCAGGTGGCCTGCTGGCACCGCATCGCCCTGACAGCGAAAAACTCTCGCCCTACGAATGCGGTTTCGAGGCGTTCGAGGATGCGCGCATGAAATTCGACGTGCGCTACTACCTGATTGCCATCCTGTTCATCCTGTTCGACCTGGAAATCGCCTTCCTCTTTCCATGGGCCATCGTGCTCGAGGAAATCGGTCTGGCCGGTTTTGTCGCCATGATGGTGTTCCTCGGAATCCTTGTGATCGGCTTCATCTATGAATGGATGAAGGGGGCGCTGGAATGGGAGTAAGGTTTTTGAGCCCTTGGCCGAGGGCCTCCATGCGCAGCGTGGGGATCGATCCGGCGAAAAGGTCTGCCCGCGACATTGAGAGGGCCAGGCCATGAGTATCGAAGGCGTACTCGAACAGGGTTTTGTCACCGCCAAGGCCGACCAGCTGATCAACTACATGCGTACCGGCTCGATGTGGCCGATGACCTTTGGTCTGGCATGCTGCGCAGTGGAGATGATGCACGCCGGCGCCGCGCGCTACGATCTCGACCGTTTCGGCATCGTGTTCCGTCCAAGCCCGCGCCAGTCCGACGTGATGATCGTCGCAGGTACGCTGTGCAACAAGATGGCGCCCGCTCTGCGCAAGGTGTACGACCAGATGGCCGAGCCGCGCTGGGTGATCTCGATGGGTTCGTGCGCCAACGGCGGCGGTTATTACCATTATTCGTACTCGGTCGTACGTGGGTGCGACCGCATCGTGCCGGTCGACATCTATGTTCCCGGCTGCCCGCCCACGGCCGAGGCGCTGCTGTTCGGCATCATCCAGCTGCAGAACAAGATCCGCCGCACCAACACCATCGCACGCTGATAGCCCATGCCCCAGACTGTGGAAGCTCTTTCTTTGTCCCTTGAGGCCGCGCTCGGCGACGCGCTGGCGCTGTCGTTCGTCCGCCTTGACGAACTGACGCTGATCGTCAAGGCGCAGCATTACGCGGCGGCGATGCGCACCCTGCGCGACCATCCCGATTGCCGCTTCGAGCAGTTGATCGACCTGTGCGGCGTGGATTATTCGGGCTATGGGAGCGATGGTGACAGTGACGGATCGTGGGATGGCGCCCGCTTTGCCGTGGTGACGCATCTGCTGTCGGTGTCGAGCAATCAGCGCGTGCGCGTGCGTGTATTTTGCCCCGACGACGATATGCCGCTGGTGGTGTCGATGGTCGATATCTGGCCGGCGGCCAACTGGTTTGAGCGCGAAGCCTTCGACCTGTATGGCATCGTATTTGAGGGCCATCCCGATCTGCGCCGCATCCTCACCGATTATGGCTTTATCGGCCATCCGTTCCGCAAGGATTTCCCGTTGTCGGGCAACGTCGAAATGCGTTACGACCCGATCCAGCGACGGGTGATCTACCAGCCGGTGTCGATCGAGCCGCGCGAAATCACACCACGCATCGTGCGCGACGAAAGCTACGGGGCAGGGCGTTAATGGCTGAAATCCGCAATTACACGATGAACTTCGGGCCACAGCATCCGGCCGCGCATGGCGTGCTGCGCCTGGTGCTCGAGCTCGACGGCGAAGTGATCCAGCGCGCCGATCCGCATATCGGCCTGTTGCACCGTGCCACCGAGAAGCTGGCCGAACACAAGACCTTCCTCCAGTCGGTGCCCTATATGGATCGTCTCGACTACGTGTCGATGATGGTCAACGAGCACGCCTACGTGATGGCGATCGAGAAGCTGCTGCAGGTCAAGGTGCCGGAGCGCGCGCAATATATCCGCGTGATGTTCGACGAGATCACCCGCGTACTGAATCATCTGCTGTGGCTGGGCGCCCACGCGCTCGACATCGGCGCGATGACGGTTTTTCTGTATGCCTTCCGCGAGCGTGAGGACCTGATGGACTGCTACGAGGCGGTCTCCGGCGCACGTCTGCACGCGTCCTACTACCGTCCCGGCGGCGTTTATCGTGACCTGCCGGACAGCATGCCGCAGTACGCGGCGCAGCACACCCGCAACGAGGCGACAATGAAGTCGATGAACGCCAACCGTCAGGGTTCGTTGCTTGACTTCATCGAGGATTTCACTCGCCGCTTCCCGACTTGTGTCGACGAGTACGAGACCCTGCTGACCGATAACCGTATCTGGAAACAGCGTACCGTCGGCATCGGCGTGGTGTCGCCCGAGCGCGCCATGGCGCTGGGATTCACCGGCCCCATGCTGCGCGGCTCCGGCGTCGAGTGGGACCTGCGCAAGAAACAGCCCTACGAAGTCTACGACCGCATGGATTTCGACATTCCGGTCGGCACCCAGGGCGACTGCTATGACCGCTACCTGGTGCGGATCGAGGAAATGCGCCAGTCCAACCGCATCGTCAGGCAGTGCATCGACTGGCTGCGCAAGAACCCGGGACCGGTGATTGTGGAAAACCACAAGGTCGCGCCGCCGGCGCGGGGCGACATGAAGCTGAATATGGAAGAGCTGATCCACCACTTCAAGCTCTTCACCGAAGGCATGCACGTGCCGGCGGGCGAAGCCTATGCCGCGGTGGAACATCCCAAGGGCGAGTTCGGCATTTATCTGGTGTCGGACGGCGCCAACAAACCCTATCGTCTGAAAATCCGCGCGCCGGGCTATGCGCATCTGGCGGCGCTGGACGAAATGAGCCGCGGCCACATGATCGCCGACGTCGTTGCCATCATCGGCACGCAGGATATTGTTTTCGGGGAGGTCGACCGCTGATGTTGTCTTTTGAATCGCTCGCGTTGATTGATATTGAAGTCGCCAAATATCCATCCGACCAGAAACAGTCGGCGGTGATGGGCGCGCTGCGTATCGCGCAGGTGGAAAAAGGCTGGCTAAAACCCGATTTGATCGAGTATGTCGCTGAGTATCTGGAGATGCCGGCAATTGCCGCCTATGAAGTCGCGACGTTCTACAACATGTACGACACGCAGCCTGCGGGCCGGCACAAAATCACCTTGTGTACCAATCTGCCCTGTACGCTGATGGGGGCAGGCGAACTGGCCGAGCATCTGAAAAACAGACTGGGCATCGGATTTGGCGAAACCACCGAGGACGGCCGTTTCACCCTGAAGGAAGGCGAGTGCATGGGTGCCTGCGGCGATGCGCCGATGTGCCTGCACAATAACCATGCCATGCACACTCACCTTACGCCCGAGAAGGTGGACGAACTGCTGGACAAGCTGAAATGAGTTTGCTGACCCCCGATCACAAGGTCTGCAGCTGGACACAGGCATTCGACGACCCTGCGTCGCTCGCGACTTATGCCGCGCAGGGTGGCTATCAGGCCCTGCGACGCGTGGCGACCGGGCAGATTTCGAGCGACACCATCATTGCCGAGCTCAAGACCAGTGCGCTGCGCGGACGTGGCGGCGCCGGTTTCCCTACCGGATTGAAGTGGAGCTTCATGCCGCGCGCTTTCCCAGGCGACAAGTACATCGTTTGCAACAGCGACGAGGGCGAGCCGGGCACCTTCAAGGATCGCGACATTCTGCGCTACAACCCGCACCAGTTGATCGAGGGCATGGCGATCGCGGGCTACGTGCTCGGCGCGCGCGTGGGCTACAACTACATCCACGGTGAGATCTTCGAGATTTATGACCTCTTCGAGCGCGCGCTGAAGGAGGCGAACGAAGCCGGTTATCTCGGCGACAATCTGTTCGGCACTGATTTCTCTTTTCAGATCCATGCGCACCACGGTTACGGTGCCTACATCTGTGGCGAGGAAACCGCATTGCTGGAGTCGATCGAAGGAAAGAAGGGTCAGCCGCGCTTCAAACCGCCTTTCCCTGCCAGCTTCGGTCTATATGGCAAGCCGACGACCATCAACAACACCGAGACGCTGGCTTCGGTGCCGTGGATCGTGCAGCATGGCGGACAGGCCTTCCTCGAACTGGGCAAGCCCAACAACGGCGGACCCAAGCTGTTTTCGGTGTCGGGCCATGTCAACAAGCCCGGTAACTACGAGGTGCCACTCGGTACCCCGTTTCCCGAATTGCTGGAGATGGCGGGTGGCATGCGCAACGGGCACAAATTGAAGGCGGTCATTCCCGGCGGTTCGTCCGCTCCCGTGTTGCCGGCCGGTACCATGATGGACTGCACGATGGACTTCGATTCCATCGCCAAGGCGGGTTCCATGCTGGGTTCAGGCGCAGTCATCGTGATGGACGAAACGGTGTGCATGGTGCGCGCACTGGAGCGGCTTTCATATTTCTATTTCGAGGAGTCGTGCGGCCAGTGCACACCATGTCGCGAGGGAACCGGATGGATGTATCGGGTCATCCATCGCATCGAACATGGGCAGGGCCGGCCCGAGGATATGGACCTGCTGAACAGCGTGGCGGGAAATATCCTCGGCCATACCATCTGCGCGCTGGGCGACGCCGCGGCGATGCCGGTGCAAAGCTTCCTCAAGCATTTCGGCCATGAGTTCGAGCATCACATCGAACACAAGCGCTGTATGGTCTGAACGGAACATAAAGATGGCTACGCTCAATATCGAAATTGACGGACGCGCGCTGCAGGTCGAAAGCGGCGACACCATCATGGATGCGGCCAACCAGGCCGGCATCGCGATTCCGCATTTCTGCTACCACAAGAAGCTGTCCATAGCGGGCAACTGCCGCATGTGCCTGGTGCAAGTGGATAAAGCACACAAGCCACTGCCCGCTTGCGCCACGCCGGTGACCGACGGCATGAAGGTCTACACGCGTTCGGATTATGCGATCAATGCGCAGAAGAGCGTGATGGAGTTCCTGCTGATCAATCATCCGCTCGATTGCCCGATCTGCGACCAGGGTGGCGAGTGCACGCTGCAGGATCTCGCCGTGGGCTACGGCGCTTCGTCGTCGCGTTATCAGGAAATCAAGCGGGTCGTGATTGAAAAAAATCTTGGCCCGCTGATCGCCACCGACATGACGCGCTGCATCCACTGCACCCGCTGCATACGTTTCGGTCAGGAAATCGGCGGGGTGATGGAACTCGGCATGGCCGGTCGTGGCGAACATGCCGAGGTGATGCCGTTCCTGGAAAGCCAGATGACGTCGGAGCTGTCGGGCAACGTCATCGATCTGTGCCCGGTCGGCGCGCTGACCAGCAAACCGTTCCGCTACACCGCCCGCAACTGGGAACTGTCGCGCCGTCACTCGATCAGTCCGCATGACAGCCTGGGCTCGAACCTCGAAGTGCAGGTCAAGAACAACAAGGTGATGCGCGTGCTGCCGCGTGAGAACGAAGACGTCAACGAATGCTGGCTGGCCGACCGTGACCGCTTTTCCTACGATGGTCTCGATACGGCCGAGCGTCTGACCCGGCCGATGGTCAAGGAGAACGGCCAGTGGATGGAAACCACCTGGCAGACGGCACTCGAATTTGTCGCGGACAAGCTGAAGGCCATTCCCGCCGAGCAGATCGGTGCGCTGTCGACGCCGTATCGTCCGGCGGAGGAACTCTTCCTTCTGCAGAAACTGATGCGCGGCATGGGCTGCGGCAACGTCGACCATCGCCTGCGGCAATCGGATTTTTCGCTCGACGATAAGGCAAACGGTGGTTTCTGGCTGGGCATGCCGGTGACCTATATGTCGCGCCTCAACCGCATGCTGGTGGTGGGCTCCAGCTTACGCAAGGATCATCCGCTGATGGCGCATCGTATCCGTGAGTCGGTTCGCTGGCATGGCCAGCTCAACATGATCAACGCGCACGAAGACGAATTCCTCGGCAAGGTGCACGCCAAGCGCATTGTGGCGCCTTCACGGCTGGCCGTGACCCTGGCGGGCGTATGTCGGGCGCTGGCCGAATTGAAAGATCTTCCCGTGCCGGATATCGCCACACACGGCACGGTTGACGACACCGCGCGCAAGATGGCCGAAAGTATTTCGGGGGGCGAAACCCGCGCGGTATTCCTCGGCAACATGGCGCAGCATCATCCTGATTATTCACAGATTCACGCGCTGGCGCAGGCGGTGGCCCGGCTTGCCGGTGCCAGTTTCGGCGTGTTGGGCGAAGCGGCCAATAGTGTGGGCGCCGTGGCGGTGGGTGCGATTCCCCGGTGCGGTGCGCTTGGCCAGCCTGCCGTCAATGGCCTGAATGCACAGCAGATGCTCACCCAGCCGTTGCGTGCCTATCTGTTACTAAGCGTGGAGGCCGAACTCGATACCCACGATCCCGTGGCTGCGATGGCCAGCCTCAATGCGGCGGAGTTCGTCGTGGTGATGTCGCCCTACAAGGGCAAGTCGCTCGACTACGCCGACGTGCTGCTGCCGATCGCTCCTTGGACCGAAACCTCGGGCACCTTCATCAACACCGAAGGACGCGTGCAGAGTTTCGGTGCCGTGGTGAAGCCGCTGGGCGAAACGCGTCCGGCGTGGAAAGTCCTGCGCGTGCTGGGCAACCTGCTGGGCCTGAGCGGATTCGATCACAACGATTCCAGGGAAGTCCTGCGCGATGCCTTGGGCGATACGCCAACCGGTTCGGTGCAGGCTTTCCTGTCCAACGAAGTCAGTGGTGTGAGGGTGACGCCGCCCTCGGCTGAGGGCGGGCTGGAACGTGTCGCCGAGGTTCCGATCTATCAGACCGACGCCGTGGTGCGCCGTTCGCCATCGCTGCAGATGACGCAGGATGCGGCTCTGCCGGTGGCACGCATGAACAGCCGTCTGATCGCCAGGCTCGGGCTGCAGGAAAATGGCCGTGTCTCGGTGCGCCAGACCGCGAGTGCGCTGACCCTTAGAGTGCACCGCGACGAGCTGCTGCCCGACAACTGCATACGCATTCCCAGTGGCCATCCGTTGACGGCCGGGCTGGGCCCGATGTTTGGTCCGATCACGGCGGAACCGGTCTGATGGAGACGGGACTGATGCAGGGCGTGGACTGGATTGCTGTTCAAACCGTCGTCTGGACGCTGATCAAGATTCTGGCGCTGGTCGTGCCGCTGATGCTGGGTGTGGCGTATCTCACCTACGCCGAGCGCAAGATCATTGGCTGGATGCAGGTACGCATTGGCCCCAACCGTGTGGGCTTCCAGGGTTTACTGCAGCCGATCGCCGACGCAGTGAAGCTGTTGATGAAGGAAATTATCATTCCTTCCGGTGCCAGCCGGGGATTGTTCATCCTTGGCCCGATTCTTGTCATCGCGCCTGCGCTGGCGGCCTGGGCGGTGATCCCGTTCACCGATACGCTGGTGCTTGCCAACATCAACGCCGGCCTGCTGTATGTGATGGCGATCACCTCGATGGGTGTCTATGGCGTCATCATCGCGGGCTGGGCGTCCAATTCAAAATACGCCTTCATCGGTGCGATGCGATCGGCGGCGCAGATCATCTCGTATGAAATTGCCATGGGCTTCGCGCTGGTGGGCGTACTGATGGCGGCGCAGTCACTCAATCTTACCGACATCGTGCACGGCCAGTCCGGCGGATTGCATCAGTGGTATATCTGGCCGCTGTTTCCGCTGTTCGTGGTGTACCTGGTTGCCGGCGTGGCCGAAACCAATCGCTTGCCGTTCGACGTCGCCGAGGGCGAATCCGAAATCGTTGCCGGCTTCCACGTCGAGTATTCGGGCATGGCGTTCGCCGTGTTCTTCCTCGCCGAATACGCCAACATGATCCTGGTCTCGGCGCTCACCACACTGATGTTCCTCGGTGGCTGGCTGTCGCCGTTGACCTTCCTGCCCGACGGTATCGTCTGGTGGCTGGCAAAGACCGGCTTCGTACTGTTCCTGTTCCTGTGGTTCCGCGCCACCTTCCCGCGCTATCGCTACGACCAGATCATGCGTCTGGGCTGGAAGGTGTTTATTCCCATCACCATCGTCTGGATCGTGGTGGTGGGCGGCATGATGCAGACGCCGTATGCTTATCTTTTCCACTGAGCGCGCCATGAGACGGATCACTGACTTCTTCGGTAGCCTGCTCCTGATCGAGCTTCTGCGCGGCATGATGCTCACCGGGCGCAATCTGTTCGCACGCAAGATCACGGTGCAATTCCCCGAGGAGAAAACTCCGCAGTCACCGCGCTTTCGCGGCCTGCATGCATTGCGCCGCTATCCCAACGGCGAGGAACGCTGCATCGCCTGCAAATTGTGCGAGGCGGTGTGTCCGGCGCTGGCCATCACCATCGAATCGGAAATGCGCGAAGACGGCACCCGCCGCACCACGCGCTACGACATCGATCTGACCAAGTGCATTTTCTGCGGCTTCTGCGAGGAATCCTGCCCGGTGGATTCCATCGTCGAGACGCGCATCCTCGAATACCACGGCGAGAAACGTGGTGACCTCATCTACACCAAGTCCATGCTGCTCGCAATTGGCGACCAGCATGAGGAGCAGATTGCGAAAGACCGCGCAGCCGACGCAAAGTACCGCTAAAAAACGACATGACCTATACGACTGCGATCTTTTATGTTTTCGCCGCCATCCTGGTATTAGCCGGGTTGCGCGTGATCACCGCGCGCAACCCGGTTCACGCGGCCTTGTACCTGGTGCTGGCGTTCTTCACCGCGGCCGGACTGTGGATGCTGCTGGAAGCCGAGTTCCTCGCCATCACGCTGGTGCTCGTCTACGTGGGCGCAGTGATGGTGCTGTTCCTGTTCGTGGTGATGATGCTCGACATCAACCTGGAAAAAATGCGCGAGGGCTTCTGGAATTACCTGCCGCTTGCGGGTTTTGTCTCGGTACTGCTGGTGATCGAGATGGCCCTGATCCTCGGCAGTCGTCACTTCGGCCTCGAGGTGATGGGCACACCGGCACCGCATGCCGCCGATTACAGCAACACCAAGGAACTCGGGCGGCTGCTGTATACCGATTATGTCTACGCATTCGAACTCGCCGCGGTGATCCTGCTGGTGGCTATCGTGGCGGCCATCGCACTGACGCTGCGCCACCGCAAGGACAGCAAGTTCATCGATCCTTCCGTGCAGGTAAGGGTCAAAGCCAGGGACCGCCTGCGCATCGTGAAAATGAAAACGGAAAAAAGACCAGGGGTCGAGGGTCAGGATTCAGGGGAGACGAGCGCATGATTTCCTTGTCGCATTATCTGGTGCTGGGCGGCATCCTGTTTTCGATTGCAGTGCTGGGCATCTTCCTCAATCGCAAGAATGTGATCATTCTCTTGATGGCGATCGAACTGATGCTGCTGGCGGTGAACATGAATTTCATCGCGTTTTCGCATTACCTGGGCGACATTCACGGCCAGATATTCGTCTTTTTCATCCTGACAGTCGCTGCGGCCGAATCGGCCATCGGCCTGGCGATCCTGATAGTGCTATTCCGCAACCTGCACACGATCAATGTCGATGACCTCGATCATCTGAAAGGCTGATGACGATGGACATGCAGACGCTCTATCTGATCGTGCCGCTGGCGCCGCTTCTCGGCGCGATCGCCGCAGGTCTGTTCGGCAAGCTGATCGGACGTACCGGCGCCCATGTCGTCGCCATCGCCGGCGTGGCGGCTTCGCTTATCGCATCGGTGCTGGTGTTCCAGGACGTGCTCGCCGGCCATACCTACAACGGCACCGTCTACACCTGGATGGTGCTGGGCGACCTGCGCTTCGAGGTCGGCTTCCTGATCGATGCGCTGACCGCGATGATGATGCTGGTCGTCACTTTCGTCTCGCTGATGGTGCACATCTACACCATCGGCTATATGCACGACGACCCCGGCTACCAGCGCTTTTTCAGCTACATCTCGCTGTTCACCTTTTCGATGCTGATGCTGGTGATGAGCAACAACTTCCTGCAGTTGTTCTTCGGCTGGGAGGCGGTCGGACTGGTGTCATATCTACTGATCGGCTTCTGGTACACGAAAGAGACGGCGGTCTACGCCAGCCTCAAGGCCTTCCTGGTCAACCGCGTCGGCGACTTCGGTTTCATCCTCGGCATCGGGCTGGTGCTGGCCTATTTCGGTTCGCTCGACTACGCCACCGTGTTCGCCAAGGCGCCTTCGCTGGCCAGGGAGACCATCACCCTGTGGCCCGGCACCCCGTGGATGCTGATGACGGTGATCGGTATCCTCCTGTTCATCGGCGCGATGGGCAAGTCGGCGCAGTTTCCGCTGCACGTCTGGCTGCCCGACTCGATGGAAGGCCCGACGCCGATTTCCGCGTTGATCCACGCGGCGACGATGGTGACCGCCGGCATCTTCATGGTCGCGCGCATGTCGCCGCTGTTCGAACTGTCCGATGCGGCGCTGAGCTTCATCATGGTAATCGGTGCGATCACCGCGCTGTTCATGGGCTTCCTCGGCATGGTGCAGAACGATATCAAGCGCGTGATTGCCTATTCGACGCTGTCGCAGCTGGGCTACATGACGGTGGCGCTGGGCGCCTCGGCCTATTCGGTCGCGGTGTTCCACCTGATGACGCACGCCTTCTTCAAGGCGCTGCTGTTCCTCGCCGCCGGTTCGGTCATCATCGCCATGCACCACAACCAGGACATCCGCTACATGGGCGGCCTGAAGAAGTACATGCCGATCACCTGGGTCACCTCGCTGATCGGCTCGCTGGCCCTGATCGGCACCCCGTTTCTGTCGGGCTTCTATTCCAAGGAAACCATCATCGAGGCGGTCAAGTTGTCACACTTGCCCGGCTCGGAATTCGCCTATGTTGCGGTGCTGCTCGGGGTGTTCGTCACCGCCTTCTATTCCTTCCGCATGTATTTCCTGGTGTTCCACGGCAAGGAGCGTTTCCATCAGAGGCACGCCCACGGCAACGAGCCGGACGCGCACCACGGCCATGGCGGCACGCCCCACGAAACGCCGTGGGTGGTGACCGGGCCCTTGCTGGCGCTGGCGTTGCCCTCGCTGGCGATCGGCTACATGACCATCGAGCCGATGCTGTTCGGCGATTTTTTCGGCAGCGCGATCTACGTCGCCGATCGCCATCCGGTGATGCACGAACTCAACCTGCATTTCCTCGGCGCGGCGGCGATGGGCCTGCACGCGGTGATGACGTTGCCTTTCTGGCTGGCTGCTGCAGGCGTGGGGCTGTCGGCGTTCTTCTATCTCAAGCGTCCGGATATCCCGGCGGCCATCGCGCAACGCTTCAGGTTTCTGCATCAGATGCTGCTCAACAAATACTGGTTCGACGAACTCTATGGCTGGCTGTTTGCCAAGGGCGCACGCGTGCTGGGCGCCGGCCTGTGGCGGCGTGGCGATCAGAACGTGATCGACGGCTTCTTCATAAACGGCACGGCGCATATGGTCGAACGCTTTTCGCGCCTGCTCAAGGCCTTCCAGTCGGGCTACATCTACCACTACGCCTTCGCCATGCTGATCGGGGTGTTCGCCCTGGTGACCTGGTTCGCACGTTTGAACTGATCCATGCTGAACAACATCCTTTCCCTCGTTATCTGGGTGCCCATACTGGCCGGGGTAGTCGTGCTCGCCACCGGGTCCGATCGCAACGCGGCACTTGCCCGCTGGCTGGCTTTGTTCGGCGCGCTGCTGGGACTCATCGTCGCGCTTCCGCTGGCTACCGGATTCGACACCACCACCTCGGCGATGCAGTTTGTCGAGAAAACCGCCTGGATACCGACCTTCAACATTCACTATCACGTCGGTATCGACGGCATTTCGATGCCACTGATCCTGCTGAACAGTTTCATCACTGTGCTGGTGATAATTGCCGGCTGGCAGGTGATCCAGGACAAGGTGGCGCAGTACATGGCCGCCTTCCTCATCATGTCCGGCCTCATCAACGGAGTATTCGCGGCGCTCGACGGCATCCTGTTCTACGTCTTCTTCGAGGCCATGCTGATCCCGCTCTATCTGATTATCGGCGTGTGGGGTGGACCGAACCGTGTCTATGCTGCATTGAAGTTCTTCCTCTACACCCTGCTCGGCTCGTTCCTGATGCTGGTGTCGATGATCTATCTGTATTTCCAGTCGGGCGGCAGCTTCGACATCCAGACCTGGCACACCACCACGCTCGGCATGACGGCGCAGACGCTGATGTTCTTCGCCTTCCTGCTGGCCTTCGGGGTCAAGGTGCCGATGTGGCCGGTGCACACCTGGCTGCCCGATGCCCACGTCGAAGCACCTACCGGCGGCTCGGTCGTGCTGGCGGCGATCACGCTCAAGGTCGGTGCCTACGGTTTCCTGCGCTTCATTCTGCCGATCCTGCCGGATGCGAGCCATGAACTCGCCTGGCTCGTCATCACGCTGTCGCTGATCGCCGTTGTCTACATAGGACTCGTCGCGCTGGTGCAGTCCGACATGAAAAAACTCATTGCCTATTCGTCGGTCGCGCACATGGGTTTCGTCACCCTCGGCTTTTTCATGTTCAATACGCTGGGTGCAGAAGGCGGGCTGGTGCAGATGATTTCGCATGGTTTTGTCTCTGCCGCGCTGTTCCTCTGTATCGGTGTCATGTATGACCGCCTGCATTCGCGCCAGATCAAGGATTACGGCGGACTGGCCAGCAGGATGCCGGTATTTGCCGCCTTCTTCATGCTGTTTGCCATGGCCAATGTGGGCCTGCCGGCCACCAGCGGTTTCGTTGGCGAATTCATGGTCATCATGGCATCAAGCCAGGTCAATTTCTGGTTTGCCTTCGTTATCGCTACAACGCTGATCACTGGCGCGTCCTATACCTTGTGGATGTACAAGCGGGTGGTATTCGGCGCCGTCACCAATCCGCATGTCGAAGAAATGACTGACGTCAATGCGCGCGAAATCCTGTTGCTCGGCGTGCTTGCCGTCCTGGTGCTCGGCATGGGGCTGTATCCCAAGCCGTTTACCGACGTCATGCATGTATCGGTGGTCGACCTGTTGGCGCACGTCGCCCAAAGTAAACTGCCTTAAGGTTCCAAGATGAGCGACTTCCTTACCCAATTCGCCCCCGCGCTGCCCGAGATTTTCGTGCTGGCGATGGTCTCGCTGATCCTGGTGATCGACGCCGCGGTCGACGACAGCAAGCGCTATGTCGCTTATGTGCTGTCGCTGGCCACGCTGGCCGGCGCGGCTTTCCTCACCGCGAACGATTTCTCTACCATGCCGGTACTGGCACTCGGCGGCCTCTTCATCGACGACCCGCTGTCCGACGTGCTGAAGCTGTGCCTCTATCTGACGGTCGCGGTGGTGCTGGTGTACTCGCGCGACTATCTGCGGGTACGTGGGCTCTACAAGGGCGAATTCTTTGTGCTGGCACTGTTTGCGCTGCTGGGCATGATGGTGATGGTGTCGGCCAGCCATTTCCTCACGCTGTATCTCGGCCTCGAACTGTTGTCGCTGTCCCTGTATGCCATGGTCGCATTGCAGCGCGATTCCGGCGTGGCGTCCGAGGCGGCGATGAAATACTTCGTGCTGGGTGCGCTGGCGTCGGGCATGCTGCTCTACGGCATGTCGATGGTCTATGGCGTCACCGGCTCGCTGGCGCTGGCCGACATCGCACAGAACCTGTCCGATGGCACCGACCTGCGCATTCCCTTGGTGTTCGGCATCGTCTTCATCGTCGCCGGCCTCGCTTTTAAACTTGGTGCAGTGCCGTTCCATATGTGGCTGCCGGACGTCTACGAAGGTGCGCCGACCGCGATGACGCTGTTTATCGGTTCTGCCCCAAAAATCGCCGCATTTGCCTTTGTGATTCGTATCCTGGGGCAAGGACTGGAATCGCAGATGGTCGATTGGCGCGACATGTTGGTGATCCTGTCCGTGCTGTCGATGGCGCTTGGAAATATCGCAGCCATTGCGCAAGCCAACCTGAAACGCATGCTTGCCTACTCGACTATTTCACACATGGGTTTCATGCTGCTGGGTATTCTCGCCGGCTCGCAGAACGGCTACGGCAGTGCGATGTTCTATGTGCTGGTGTATGCACTGATGAGCCTGGGCGCATTCGGCATGATCCTGCTCTTGTCGCGGGCCGGATTCGAAGCCGACCGGCTGGACGACTTCAAGGGCCTGAATCGCCGCAGCCCGTGGCTTGCCTTCATGATGCTGCTGCTGATGTTCTCGATGGCCGGCATACCGCCTACCGTGGGCTTTTATGCCAAACTGTCGGTGCTTCAGGCTGTGATCGGGATCGATTACGTCTGGCTGGCGGTGGCGGCGGTGATGTTCTCGCTGATCGGCGCTTTTTACTACCTGCGCATCGTCAAGCTGATGTACTTCGACACGGCCCACGACACGGCGCCGATCGTTGCCAGTCCTGACAGCCGCGTCATCATGTCAGCCAACGGCCTCGCGGTGCTGGCGCTCGGCATCATGCCGCAGCCGCTGATGGCGGTGTGCGTGCACGCCATCGGCGCGTCCTTCTGAGTTATTTCCGCCGGAGCAGACCTGCTCCGGCGTTACCCGGCTTTTCAAATTCAACGTGAATTTCTCCACCACCCTGCTGCTGGTTCTGGCGTTCGTCGCCGCCAACCTGCCGTTCCTCGTCGAGCGGATTTTCTTCGTCATCCGGCCCAGGGCCGGCAGCAAGAATTTCGCCTGGCGCTTGCTGGAATTGATCGTGATGTTTTTCGTGATGGGCGGTATCGCGCTGCTGCTGGAAAGCAGGGGGGGCGACGTCCACAAGCAGAATTGGGAGTTCTACGCAGTCAACACTGCGCTGTTCGTGGTGCTTGCCTATCCGGGCTTTGTCTACCGCTACCTGTGGCGGCGGCGCGGCGGGTAGGGAGGAATGTGAATGTGTTGATGTAGGACCGGATACTCCACATGTCTGCGTTTATCCGTCGCAATGAATCCACCCAGGCATCAACCAGCGGAATCAAGAATGGACACCATTGAATTCAAACTGCGCGGCGAGTACGTCGCCCTCTGCGACCTTCTCAAACTCACCGGCGTCGCGGACAGCGGCGGGCAGGGCAAGCTGATGATCGCCAACGGCGAAGTCACCGTTGACGGCCAGCCCGAAAGTCGCAAGACGGCGAAAATACGGGCGAACCAGACGGTGCGGTGCCTTGGGCGGAATATTTTGACCGTGGCAGGTTGAGCTTCCAGCCTCGGGTACGAACAACTGGGGAGAGGCTGCAGTTTACGGGGTGCCCCTGCGCTTCGATCAGCTGTTCGCGCCGCGACGCCGCTATCGTCATGGGATTCGTTTAAGGTCGTGCATTGGTACACCCACGCCTATTTCTTCCTGTCCCAGGATCAGCGCCGTGCCGGCCGGGTGGCAGGCGCTGCGACAGGGGCTGACGCGGGCAGCTGTCCATAAAGCTCGGTAACACGATCCATCATTTCGAGAATGCGTTCGCTGGTGGTGGCCACATTGACGGCATCATGAGGATTCTTGTTGCCGACATTTTGTTCTTGCAGGGAGTTCTCGAAGAAAATCCATTGGGTACGGGCCATACTCAATTCGCTACTGATCTTGCCGGTATTTTCGGGAGCATGATCCAATGCATTCAGGGCGCTAACGAATTCGCGTTTGGCGAGCTGCATCTCGGCGTTCATGTTCGGGGTGCTGATCCCCCACTGTCGGAACATGTAAAACTTGGCCAGGCGTTGCGACAGCATGCGCTGTCGGCCGGAGATATTGATCAGGCGACCCACGCTGGTAGGGGATGAAAGTTCGAATTGTGTCGTGCCCAAGTGGGCTACACTCAAAGCATCCTCGTTGATTTGGGCGATGAGTCGCGCGTTTTTCAGGCTGGGCGTTCCGATCAGGAGCTGGCGGTAGAGTTTCCAGTTGGCATCCAGATCCGCGTAGGTGGCTTTTATATCTGCCGACGGGGCAAAGGCCTTGAGTTCGTTCAGGTGTTCCTGGTAGAGATTGACGGACACCTCCAGGATGTGGCGTGACTTGTCGGTTAGGATGTCCAGGCCAATCTGACAATAGGCCTTGGCCATACGCTGCGACAACATGCGCAAGCGACCAGCCTTGTTGATGGCCTCGTTGGAATTGGTGATGGCGGTGGCCCGGGCAGGCTGTGTCGGAACGACAGACGCTGCGAACAGGATTACGCTGCGGACCAGGAAATCTCTACGTGAGATGTTCGGCATAATATTTTCCTTACAAGGTTTCTACGTACGCTGCCAGGTTGCCGATATCTTCGTCGGTCAGTTCGGCTGCCCACGGCGCCATCAGATTGGTCATTGGCCCCACGTGAGTGCCGCTGCGGTACAGCTTCAGCATCAATTCGACCCGTTCTGCAGTCAGGCCGGCAATGGGCGGCGTGAACTTGCCTCCCTGGCCGGTGCGGTGATGGCACAGGCGGCAGATGGATTCATACTTGACCATACCGGCACGTACCTTGGCGCCGTGAATGGGGTCGGCGGCTTCCAGTCGTTCCACTTTGGCCAGGTCCGGACCTCGCCGCTTTTCCGGATCGCCGCTTTGGATGATGTTCTGCAACGCGAAGTGCACGCCGATGCCGACTGCGACCACCAGGATGAGCCAGCTGAGCTTACGTAACATGCGGGCTCCCTTTTTGGACCCGGGTGAGGTCTTCACGGGTGCGGGGATCGGTCATGGCGATACGACAAAAGTGGGAGGGCGCTGCCACCCGAAGGGGTGGCAGCGCCCGGTTCAGCAATAGATGATTACGCGATACGGCGCTTGGTGCGCACGATCTGGTAGGAACGCGTCAGATAACCGATCGGGAAGCTCCAGATGTGCACCAGACGGGTGAACGGGAACAGCAGGAACAGCGACAGGCCGAAGAACAGGTGGAGACGGAACACCATTTCGACACTGCCTACCAGTTCCGGCTTCGGGCTGAACAGCACGATGCTCTTCGCCCACTGCGCCAGCGCCATCATGGTGTCGGCACTGCCCTGTGCGGCGTGGTGCGCGGTGGTGAAGGTGGTGGCCAGACCGAACAGCAGGGTGACCAGTACCCAGGCCAGGATGAAGATATCCGACGAACGGCTGGTTGCACGCACACGCGGATTGGTCAGGCGACGCCATATCAGCATCGCGCCGCCGATCAGGCACAGGATGCCGAGAAAGCCGCCGCCATACATGGCGATGTTCTGCTTGCCGAGCGAGGACAGACCGATGGTGCCCCAGATGGCGTAGGGCGCCAGCAGGCCGACCAGGTGGCCGAAGAAGATGCCGATGACGCCGATGTGGAACAGGTTGCTGGACAGGCGCATGCCCGCCGTGGAGAGCAACTGGCTGGACGCGCTCGTCCAGCCGTATTGCTCGCGGTCGAAGCGGATCCAGCTGCCGATCACGAATACGCTCAGGCAGATGTAAGGATAAATACCAAAAATCAGGTTGTTCCAGCTATACATAGATTCGTTCATTTCATACCTCCTTAAGCGGCCAGTCGGGTGAGCGTGGCGCGGCTTTTAACGATGGAAAGCAGGGGCGCATAGGGGGTTCCGGCCTTGGTCAGGTTGTCGGTCAGCACCGTCAGCACCTTGTTGGCGTCGGACAGGAAGGTCGTTGCCTCGTTGTCTTCCAGCATGGCGGCGAATTCAAGGACCAGCGGCAGGAAATCGGGCAGCTCGTTGCTCGCCACCGTGATGCCGTAATCCTTGTACAGCTCGCCGAGGTCGATCAGTGCCGGGCCGCGATTCCTGTCGTTGTCGTCGCCGAACAGATGGTGGGTCAGGTGCAGACTGTGCTCCGGCGTCAGATCGAACGTCTTCACATAGTCTTCCTGCAGATCGATCAGCGGCGTATTGGCCAGGTGATCGAGCAGCTTCCGCATGGATACCTTTTCCGCCATGTCGATATTTTGGCTTTTCCCGATTTCATCGCGGATTTCCGGCAGATGGTCGATCAACTCCCGATCCGGATAATCCAGCAATGCCGACAGTATTTTGTAGATGGACATGATGTTTCCTCTCAGCTTTTGTCTGCGGACGGAGCCAGTTCGGCGGGTTCCAGCGTTTCCTTGCGGCGACGCGGGAACAGGGTGATCTTGCTGATGCCTGCCGAAGAGTTGTTGCCGAAGGTGAAGCCGTTCTGGCCCTGGAAGCCGTAGGCATCCTCCATCCGTTCTTCCTCATGGCCGGTGGGAATGACGTAGCGATCTTCGTAGTTGGCAATCGCCAGGTAACGGTACATCTCCTTGGCTTGGTCTTCGGTGATCCCGGCGGCATTCAGGGCGCGCGTGTCCGCGACGCCTTCCACGTGCACCGAGCGCTGGTAGCTGCGCATGGCGATCAGGCGGTTAAGAGAGTTGCGAATCGGCTCTTCCTTGCCTGCGGTGAACAGGTTGGCCAGGTACTTGGTCGGCGTGCGCATCGCGCTGGCCAGGGGAATGGCGCCGTCCGGGCCGACCGGCAGGTTGCCCTGGTCGATCTGCGATTGCACCGGAGAGAGCGGCGGCACGTACCACACCATCGGCAGGGTGCGGAATTCCGGGTGCAGCGGGAAGGCAATTTTCCAGTCGATCGCCATTTTGTAGATCGGCGATTTCTGCGCGGCGATGATCCAGTCTTCGTTGATGCCTTCGGCCCGTGCTGCGGCAATCACGGCCGGGTCGTTGGGGTCGAGGAAGATACTGCACTGCGCTTCGTACAGGTCCTGCTCGTTGCTGGTGCTGGCCATGGCTTCGATCTTGTCGGCGTCATACAGCATGATGCCGTTGTAGCGGATGCGGCCGACGCAGGATTCCGAGCAGATTGTCGGCATGCCGGATTCGACGCGCGGGTAGCAGGCGATGCACTTCTCGGCCTTGCCGGATTCCCAGTTGTAGTACACCTTTTTGTAAGGGCATGCGCTCATGCAGAAACGCCAGCCACGGCACTTGTCCTGGTCGACCAGCACGATGCCGTCTTCTTCGCGCTTGTAGAGCGAGCCGGACGGGCAGGCCGCGACGCAGGCCGGATTCAGGCAGTGGTTGCAGATGCGCGGCAGATACATGTTGAAGGTGTTCTCGAACTGGCCGAGCATATCCTTCTGGATGTTGTCCAGGTTTTTGTCCACGCTGCGCTTGGAAAACTCGCCGGCCAGATCGTCTTCCCAGTTCGGGCCCCAGGTGATTTTTTCCATCGGGTCGCCGGTAATCATCGACAGCGGGCGTGCGGTCGGCGCCGCCTCGGACAGTGGCGCGTTCTGCAGGCGCGCGTAATTGTAGGTGAACGGCTCGTAGTAATCGTCGATTTGCGGCAGATCCGGGTTGGCGAAGATGTTCAGGAGCTTCGACATGCGCCCGCCGGATTTCAACTCCAGCTTGCCGCCATTGAGCATCCAGCCGCCTTTCCATTTCTCCTGGTTCTCCCACTGCTTGGGGTAGCCGACGCCGGGCTTGGACTCGACGTTGTTGAACCAGACGTATTCCACGCCCTTGCGATTGGTCCAGGTGTTCTTGCATGTCACCGAGCAGGTGTGGCAACCGATGCATTTGTCCAGGTTGAAGACAAATGCGAATTGTGCACGTACTTTCATTGGGTTTCTCCTAATTTATCCTGTTCACGCGACGATCAACGCTTGCCGATTCCGGGCGGGTTGAGCTGTGCTTCGCGTTCCGGAGTAAGCGGGCGTTCCAGCCAGTCGATATCCTTGTCAGCCACCTTGCGCATGATGATCTCGGTATCGCGGTTACTGCCCACGGTGCCGTAGTAGTTGAAGGCGTAGGCCAGTTGCACGTAGCCACCGATCATGTTGGTCGGCTTCATGACGACGCGTGTCACCGAGTTCAGAATGCCGCCGCGTTTGCCGGTGGTATTCGATCCGGGCACGTTCACGATTTTTTCCTGGGCGTGATACATCATGGCCACGCCGCGCGACACGCGCTGCGAGACAACCGCTCGTGCAACCGTCGCACCGTTATGGTTGATCGCCTCGACCCAGTCGTTGTCCTCGATCCCGGCCGCCTTGGCGTCGACCTCGGAAATCCACACGTAAGGGCCGCCGCGGAACAACGTCAGCATGCGCAGGTTGTCCTGATAGGTCGAATGGATGCCCCACTTGGAGTGCGGCGTAATCCATTTCAGCTTGATATGCTTCTCGGCCAGGATGCTCGGCGAAAGTTTGGTAAACGACTTCATGTCCTGCGGCGGCTTGTGCACGCAGAAGCCTTCGCCGAAGTCCAGCATCCACTCGTGATCCTGATAGAAATGCGCGCGGCCGGTCAGGGTGCGGAACGGAATGTGCTCGTGAATATTGGTGTAGCACGAGGTGTAGGACACCGTTTCGGACTCGATCCCCGACCAGGTCGGCGCGGTAATGATCTTGCGCGGCTGTACCTGGATGTCGGCGAAGGTAATCTTGTCT
Organism: Thiobacillus sp.; assembly: GCA_035530575.1. Lineage (GTDB taxonomy): Bacteria > Pseudomonadota > Gammaproteobacteria > Burkholderiales > Thiobacillaceae > Thiobacillus. Next base: position 41,361 of record DATKUP010000149.1, read on the forward strand.
TCGTGACGGGCCGAGTACAGGTGATGGTGGTCGATACCGGTTTTCTTCGACAGTGCAGTCCAGGACTTGTGCGCGACTTCACCGCAGGTTTCCGGTGCCATGCGCAACACCGAATCGCATACCTTGATGTCTTCCTCGAGTGAAGGCATGCCAAAGGACACGCCCGGCACTTTCACCGTGCCGTTCATCACCTTGAGCTGGTCATATTCCATCTCGGTATTCCAGTCGATGCCCTTGACGTTGTTGCCGATCTTGACCATCAATGGGCCGATGGCGATGTACTTCTTGTAGGTGTCGGCAAAGTTGCGCTCGACCACTTTGAGCAGCGGCATGGTCTTGCCGGGAATCGGATCGCACTCGCCTTTGCTCCAGTCCTTGACCTCACCGAAGGGCTGAGCCATTTCGAATGGCGAGTCATGCTGCATCGGCAGGGCAACGATGTCCTTGCGCATGCCGAGGTGCTTTTCGGCCAGGGTCGAGAAGGTTTCTGCGATGTTCTTGAAAATCTGCCAGTCGGACTTGGACTGCCAGCCAGGTGACACGGCTTCCGACAACGGATGCATGAAGGGGTGCATGTCGGTGGTATTGAGGTCGTTCTTCTCATACCAGGTGGCCGTCGGCAGAACGATATCGGAGTACGAACCGGTGGAATTCAGACGGAAGTTGATGTCGACCATCAGGTCCAGCTTGCCGATAGGCGCTTCATCGTGCCATTTGACCAGTTTGTTTTCGGATCCGGCACCGGATTCCTGCAGCACGCCGTTCTGTGCACCGAGCAGGTGCTTGAGGAAGTACTCGTGGCCCTTGGCGGACGAGCCGATCAGGTTGGCGCGCCAGACGAACAGATTGCGCGGCCAGTTGACAGGATTATCCGGGTCGGCGAATGCCACATCCAGCGAGCCGTCCTTGAGCTTGCCGATCACGTGCCGGGCGATGCCGGCCTCGTCGGTGGCGCCGGCCTTCTCGGCTTCGCTAACCAGGTCGAGCGGGTTGGCGTTCCAGTGCGGTGCCGATGGCAGCCAGCCCATGCGAACCGCTGCGACGTTGTAGTCGGCCAGCGAGTAGCCCTTGTACTTGCCCTTTCCGGCGGGCGAGGTGAGGTCGTCGCCACGTAGCGTTTCATAGCGCCACTGGTCGGTGTGGAAATACCAGTAGGAGGTGGAGTTCATTTGGCGCGACGGACGTTGCCAGTCGGTGGCGAAGGCGATCGGCGCCCAACCGGCCTGCGGACGCAGTTTTTCCTGGCCCACGTAGTGCGCCCAGCCGCCGCCCGATTGACCCACGCAACCGCAGATGTGCAGCAGGTTCATCACGCCGCGGTACATCATGTCGTTGTGGTACCAGTGGTTGATCGCAGCACCCATGATCACCATGGATTTGCCGTGAGTCTTGGAGGCGTTGTACGCAAACTCGCGACCGGTGCGCTCGATGTCGGCAGCTTTCACGCCGGTGACTTTTTCAGCCCAGGCCGGGGTATAGGCCACGGCGGCATCCTGGTAATCCCTGGCCACGTTGGCGCCGCCCAGACCACGGTCAATACCGTACTGTGCAATCTGCATGTCAAACACGGAAGTAACCAGCGCTTCTTCACCGTTGGCCAGCTTGATCTTGCGCACGGGCACATTGCGCCACAACAAATCGCCTTCACCCGGCTCGAAGTGCGGGAAGCCAACTGAAGCCACCGCATCCTTGCTGTCGATACATGACAGCTCGGCCAGAATTTCCTGCTGGCTGGCAGCGTTCTTGGGCAATAGATTCCACTTGCCTTCTTCGCCCCAGCGGAAGCCGATCGAGCCATTGGGCACGACGAGGGACTTGGACATCTCGTCAAAGACGATGGTTTTCCAGTCGGGATTGTTGGTCTCGCCCAGTGCGCCGTCCAGATCGGATGCACGCAGGCAGCGGTCGGATACATAGCCTTCGCCATGCTGGCGCAGCATCACCAGAATCGGCAGGTCGGTGTATTTACGGGCGTATTCCGAGAAGTAGGGGTCCTGCTTGTCGATGTAGAACTCTTTCAGTGCCACGTGTCCCATCGCCAGGAAGGCGGCGGTGTCGGTGCCCGGGTTGACCGGCATCCACAGGTCGGAGGCCTTGCAATACTCGGCGTAATCGGGCGCCATCGAGATGACCTTGGCACCCTTGTAGCGTACTTCGGAGACGAAGTGGGCATCCGGCGTACGCGTGGTCGGCAGGCTGGAGCCGCAGACGATGATGTAGGTGGAGTTGTACCAGTCGGCCGATTCCGGCACGTCGGTCTGCTCACCCCAGGTCTGCGGAGATGCGGCCGGCAGGTCGCAATACCAGTCGTAGAAGGAACCGCAGGCGCCGCCGATCAGCGACAGATAGCGCGCACCGGATGCATAGGAAATCTGCGACATCGCCGGAATGGGCGAGAAACCGAAAATCCGGTCAGGGCCGTATTTTTTGATGGTATAGACGTTGGCAGCAGCGACGATTTCTTTCACTTCCTGCCAGTCGGCACGCACGAAACCACCCAGGCCGCGTACGGCTGTGTATTTTTTGCGCTTGTTTTCGTCAGCCTGAATGGCGGCCCAGGCCTCGACCGGATCCTTGCCGGACTTGCGCTCGGTGCGGTACAAGTCCAGCAGGCGGCCGCGGATCAGCGGGTATTTGATGCGCTGCGGGCTATACAGATACCAGGAGAAAGAGGCGCCACGCTGGCAGCCGCGCGGCTCGTGATCCGGCAGGTCTTCGCGGGTGCGCGGGTAGTCGGTCTGCTGCATTTCGAACGCAACCAGGCCGTTCTTGACGAAAATCTTCCACGAGCAGCCGCCGGTGCAGTTCACGCCGTGCGTGGAGCGAACCACCTTGTCATGCGCCCAGCGATGACGATAGGCGTCTTCCCACTGACGATCCTCGTTGGTAACGATGCCGTGGTTGTCGGAGAAGGTCTCTTTGATTTTTTCGAAAAACTTCAAACGGTCGAGAAAGTGGCTCATTTCATGATTCCTATCGTGTCAATTCGATTGCGTTGTTTCATTCACGGGTATTACGGCTGTTACGGGTTCTTGATTTCCGAGCCTGGCCGCAGATAGAACCACCAGTTCAGGATCAGGCACAGGGCATAAAATATAGCGAAGCCGTACATCGCGTTTTGCGGGGTGCCGGCCTTGATCTGCGCGCCGATCACGACCGGGGCGATGAAGGCGCCGTACGCTGCGACAGCGGAAGTCCAGCCCAGTACCGGGCCAGCCTGCACGCGGTCGAAGATCACGCCGACGGTGCGGAAGGTCGACCCGTTGCCGATGCCGGAAGCGGCGAACAGCACCACGAACAGCACCATGAAGATCATGAAATACTGTTCAGGCGTGGCGGAGTTGTAGGCCAGGAACATCACGTAGCCGGTTGCCGCGGAGGCTACCACCATGACGACCGAAATCAGCTGGGTCACGATGGAGCCACCCACCTTGTCGGAAATCCAGCCGCCCACCGGGCGGATCAGCGCGCCGACGAAGGGGCCGATCCAGGCGTAGGTGAGTGCCGACACCGCGTTGGGGTTTTTGGTGGTGTGGGTCATTACGCCGTCTACAAGCTCATGCTGGAAGCCGAAGATCACCGTGATGGCAAGAGGCAGTGCCATCGAGAAGCCGATGAACGAACCGAAGGTCAGCACATACAGCACGGTCATGGACCAGGTGTGCTTGTTACTGAAGATGGTGAATTGCTTGGCGATGTTCGCCTTCATTTCGCCGAACGCCGCGAGCTTCATCACGAACAGCGTGCCGACCATGATCAGCGGCAAGGCCACCCACATGTTCAACAGGCCCAGGCCGGTCGGCGCCGGGAGGTACAGGTACAGGCCCACGCCGGCAGTCACGAAAGCCAGGCCGTAGAGCCACAGGATCTTGATGAAGGCGGAAATCGTCGAGCCGATGTTGGGTGAAATCGGCATCAGGTTGTTCATGCCGAAAAAGCCGAGGAAGGCCAGCGGCACCAGCGCCAGCAGCCAGACAAAACCGGCGTTCTGGATATAGGTGGGCGTGCCGGCCAGAATCTTGCCGAGAATCCAGCCGCTATCCTTGATCAGGGTCATCGGTTCGCCCGCCAGCGCACCGAAGATGCCGGCGGTCATCACCAGCGGGATCAGGACCTGCATGGTGGTGACGCCGAAGTTGCCGAGGCCGGCATTGAGGCCGAGCGCCGTGCCCTGCAGGCGTTTCGGGAAGAAGGTGCTGATGTTGGACATCGAGCAGGCGAAGTTGCCGCCGCCGATACCGGACAGCAGCGCCATCAACTGGAACGCCCACAGCGGCGTGTCCTTGTCCTGAAGGGCGAGACCGGTGCCGATGGCAGGAATCATCAGCAGCGCAGTGGTCAGGAAAATGGTGTTGCGGCCGCCGGCGATACGGATGAAGAACGAAGCGGGGATCCTCAGCGTGGCGCCTGCCAGGCCGGCGATGGCGGTCAGAGTGAACAGCTGCTCAGGCTTGAACGGGAAGCCCAGGTTCAGCATCTGCACTGTGATGATTCCCCACATCAGCCAGACGGCGAAGCCCATCAGAAGGCTGGGGATGGAAATCCACAGGTTGCGGTTGGCAATTTTCTTGCCGGTGGACTCCCAGAACTTCTGGTTCTCCACATCCCATTCCTTGATGTTGATCGACATTTCTCAAACCTCCTTAGATTATTTAAAAGTGCTACTTATTCCAGCGTATCCAGTGCTTGTGGCTTTTTATGGCGCGCCCGGTCAAGCGGCCTGACCTCGGTCCAGTACATCCACATCAGAGACACCCATACGATGCCGAACATCAGCATGAAGGCGGAGGAGCGGATGCCCGTCAGGTCGACCAGCGCACCGAACATGATCGGCATGAAGAAGCCGCCCAGGCCGCCCGCCAGTCCCACCACACCGGAGATCACGCCGATGTTTTTCGGGTAGTCGTCGGAAATGTACTTGAACACCGATGCCTTGCCGATCGCAAAGGCGATACCCAGGGTGAACATGATGATGGTGAAGGCGGTGGGGCCGAGCCCTATGTGGAATGTGGCAGGGCCGGTCACGGTATGGATGGTGAACTCGGTCTGCGGGTAGGACAGGAAGAACAGGCAGACCAGCGATATCCACAGCACCCACCAGGTCATGGTGTGGGCGCCATACTTGTCGGAGAAGTGGCCGCCGATCGCACGCAGCACGCCGCCCGGAATACTGAAGGCCGCGGCCAGCAGGGCGGCGGTCTTGAGGTCGAAGCCGTATTCGGAAACGTAGTACTTGGTCATCCACAGCGCCAGCGCCACATAGCCGCCGAACACGATGGAATAGTACTGGCTCAATTTCCACACCTTGGGATCCTTGAAGGCGGCGAGCTGCTCGCGGATGGTGACGCTCTTGCCCACCTTGTGGCCGGGGTCGGAAAAGGTAAAGAACCAGAAGAGGATGGCGGTAACCAGCATCAATACCGCATAAACCTTAGGCACCATCGCCCAGCCGTAGCCCACCACAATGATAGGGGCCACCAGTTTGGTCACCGCCGCGCCGGTGTTGCCGGCACCGAAAATGCCCATGGCCAGGCCTTGGCGTTCACGGGGAAACCAGCGCGCACAGTAGGCAATGCCCACGGTAAACGAGCCGCCCGCAACGCCGACGAACAGGCTGGTAAAGAGGAAATGCCAGTACTCGGTGGCGCGTGAAATCATCCAGATCGGGATGACGGTGGACAGCATCAGGATGAAAAACACGATGCGCCCGCCGAATTTGTCGGTCCACATCCCCAGCGGCAGCCGGATCAGGGAGCCGGTGAGCACCGGCATCGCGATCAGGAGACCGAACTGGGTCTCGTTGAGGTCGAGCATTTTCTTGATGGGAATGCCGATCACGGCAAACATCATCCAGATCATGAAGCAGACAGTGAACGCAATCGTGCTTGCAGTCACCACGGACCATGCCTTGTATTGTTGCGTAGCCATGCTATTCCCCCATTTGTCTGGTTTATGCACTGATGACGAGAATAGTTTTTTGCCGGGCCGCGGTATATAGGCAGGACTGCGGATTTTGAGCGGAAAAAAGAACAGTGATTCGCTACGCCATCAGGCCGCCAGGACTAGTTCTTGTGGCCGGGTGGGATAGTTCTTTTGGGGGATATGCCTGGCGGGAATTGTCGAGCGACAGCCAGGTCGAGGCGCGGGTCAGGGCCTTTTGCAGGGTCGGCAAGGCGTTACGATGCGACCTGCCTGTGCCGGGGCTCGTTCAGTCTTTTTGCACCAAGCCGTGTTCCACAGCATAGACCGCCGCCTGCACCCGGCTGGTCAGGTGAAGTTTCTTGAGAATATTCTGCACGTGGATCTTGACCGTGCTTTCCGCCACGTTGAGGGTGTGCGCCATTTCCTTGTTGCTTACGCCCTTGGCGAGCAGGGCGATGATCTCTTTTTCGCGCGGGCTGAGCTTTTCCTTGTCGTCCTCCTGCGCGACACCTTCCTTGCCCATGCGGACGCCCATCATCAGCTTGCCGGTCATCTGCGGCGACACCACCGACTCGCCGCGTGCGGCGGAGCGAATGGCATTCAGCAGAAAATCGGTTTCAATGTTTTTCAGCAAGTAGCCGCGGGCGCCGGCGCGGATCGTTTCGATCAGGTCTTCGGCGTCCTCCGACACGGTCAGCAGCAGCACGTTGCACGTCGGCACTTCCTCGGACAGCAGCTTGACCGCTTCACGCCCGCCGATGCCCGGCATGTGCAGGTCGAGCAGCACCACGTCGGGCTGGAGGGATTTGGCGCGTTTCAGTCCCTCCAGGCCGTCGCCGGCTTCGCCCACCACCTCGAAGTCCTCCTGCCGCTGCAGCAGCGCCTTGATGCCGCTCCTGAACAGGGTGTGGTCGTCGACGATCAATATACGAATCGGTTGGTTCATGCAGTTCCCTTCGGCTGTTTGGTAAGCGTCAGGGATACGCGCGTGCCTTCTCCCTGCGCAGAGGCGATTGCCAGTTGCGCGCCGATACGATGCGCTCTTTCCTTCATGATCTTGAGTCCGACATGTTGTTCTGCGTCGATGCTGGATTTTGGTCCGGAGTCGAATCCCTTGCCGTTGTCGATGACGATAATGCGATATCCCTCGTTTTGCTCCATTTCAACGTCAACCTGTGTCGCCTGGGCATGTTTGCGCACATTGGACAAGGCTTCCTGAATGATGTGCAGCAACTGGATCACGTATTCCGGCGCCAGGGGTGCGCCGCCGCCGCGCTGCCGGAAGCGGGTCTTGATCCCGGTCTGGCCCTCGAATTTCTCCAGTGTGCTGGTGATCGCGCTGGCCAGATCGGCATGTTCCATACGGGTGCGGAAGTGCACCAGCAACTCGCGCACGACGTCATAGCTTTCCTGCACCCCTTCGCGAATCTGCGCCAGTCCTTCCATGGCCTCGGTATTGTTGCCGCGACGGAGCGAGTCTGCCAGCATCTGCACCTGAATGTTAAGGAAGGCGAGGGACTGGGCGATGCTGTCGTGGAGTTCCTGAGCGATCAGATTGCGCTCTTCCGATACCGCCATTTCCTTTTCTCGCGAAACCAGGCGCTGGTTCTCGATTGCGACGCCGAGGTGCTGGCCGATGGTTTCGAGCAGCAGGATTTCATGGCTGTCGAACACATGCGGCTCGTGGAAAAAGAGGTTGAAAATGCCCAGCACCTGCTTCTTGGAGCGGATCGGGATGGCGGAAACAGACTGGAAGCCGTCCCGCTTGCAGCGGTTCAACAGCGGTCGCGGCGTTTCGATATTGAGGTCCCAGGATATCGGCGTGCCGTCCCGAGCCGATTCGCCGCACAGGCATTCGCCCAGCGTCAGGCATTCTTCCTCTTTGGCGAATTTTTCCGACACGCCTTCATGGATGATGATATGCAGGGCATTCGAATTCGGCGCAGCCAGGCGCACCAGTCCACCCTGCGCTGTGAGGACGCCCATCAGTTTTTTCAGCACCTCGCGGCACAAGTCTTCCACCGAAGCCGGTTTGTTGAGGAAGGCAGCGAAGTCATACAATATCGCCAGTTCCTGATTTTTGTCTTCCAGGCTCCTGGTTTTTTCCTGCACCCGGTCTTCCAGCGTGCCATAGAGATTTTGCAGCCGGTCGGCCATCTGGTTGAAGCCATCGGCGAGCGCGCCGAATTCATCCTGACTTTGCACCGGCAGACGCACGCTGAAATCGGCTGCCGCCATGCGCTGTATGCCGTCCTGCAGCTTGGCCACCGGCCGGATCACCATCACGAAGAACAGATAGATCAGAATGAGGGTGCCGACCATCGACAGCACCACCAGGCTGATCTGGAATGAGCGCAGCAGGGTGGTATTGCGGGTATTGCTTTGCTCCACCATCAGCACCAGATCGTTTACCATGCTGACGAAATTCACCAGGGCCGGCTGGTAGGCGGTAATAAGCGTCAATTGGCCCGCCACCCTTTCGCTGTTCATGATTTCAAGCGTCAGCGGCTTTATCCGTTCCTCCCATTCCTGGTGCAGCAGCTTCATTTGCTGTCGCACTTCCTGCTCCTTCGGCAGGAACAGCGGCCGCGCCTGATTGCCTTCTTCCAGTGTGCGCAGGGTGGATTCGAACAAGCCGATTTCCTTGAGGATTTCGGCATCGATCACGACGCTGTCGGTGTTTTCGTGGGTGCTTTGCGACAGCAGGTAGGCCATGCGGTAGGAGCGCATGCGCGCGCTGCCGGCATCGTTGATCGCCGCGCCGGCGCCTTCCAGCTGCCAGGAAATATAGAGGGTCATGCCGATCGCGGCGAGCGCAACAAAAAAGAAAAAGATCAGGATGTTGACGATCTTGGTGCCAAGCTTTTGATTAAGGGCGGCCATCAGACAATCTTATCGATACGGGGTGCCGGTAAACTACCGGGAACGGTTGGGGGGATCAAGCGTCGCGATGCGGGGATGCTGCACACCACCCGCGCATGGCCTGTGTTTTTTCGTCAAGAGCGGCAACAAGAACCTTACCGCAATTCCAGTCCGGTCAGGGCCGCACTTACAGGAAGCAGAACGTAAACCGCCCGTCGTCGAACGTTACCGCCAGTCGCGCCCCGCGGTTCTTCGCATAGTCCCACGATCCCCTGGTGGCGCAGCCTTCGTGGCATTCACTCACCCCTGCCGGCGATTCCAGATCGCGCTCGCGGTCGTACCAGCTCAGCAACATGGCATCGTCGTCCAGCTGCTGCCGGGCGATGGCCGTCGCCAGTTTCAACGCGGCGTTGAAGTCGAGGCCCAGTTCGGCTGTGTCGAGGCGAAGCGTTTTCATAATGCGATATGCGTAAGCGCTTTTAATGCGCCTGGCTTCATAAATGCGCTTTCAGCGCATAAAGCATGTCCAGCGCGGCCTTCGGGGTGAGGGTGTCGGGGTCGAGCTCGCGCAGCTGGTCGAGCGCGGGGTGCGGCGGCGGATCGTCGTTGGGGAGGTGGGCGGCGAACAGGTCGCCCTGCGGGCCGGGCTGCAGCTGCGCGTCCTCAAGTTCGCGCAGGTGGCGCCGCGCGGCGAGAATTACCGGGCTGGGCACGCCGGCCAGGCGGGCAACCTGGATGCCATAGCTTTGCGAGGCGGGGCCTTCTTCCACCGCGTGCAGGAACACCAGGTCGGCGCCATGTTCCTTGGCGTCGAGATGCACGTTGACGAGCTGACGGAATTCCTGCGCCAGTTGGGTCAACTCGAAATAGTGGGTGGCGAACAGGGTGAACGCGCGGGTGGCGCTGACCAGATGCCGCGCCACCGCCCACGCCAGCGCAAGGCCGTCGAAGGTCGAGGTGCCGCGCCCGATTTCGTCCAGCAGCACCAGGCTGTTGGCGCTGGCGTTGTGCAGAATGTGCGCGGTTTCGGTCATCTCGACCATGAAGGTGGAACGGCCGCCGGCCAGATCATCCGACGCGCCGATGCGGGTGAAGATCTGGTCGACGTCGCCGATTTTCGCCGAACTGGCGGGCACCCACAACCCGCAGCAGGCCAAGAGCGTGATCAGCGCCACCTGCCGCATATAGGTCGATTTGCCACCCATGTTGGGTCCGGTGATCAGCAGCATCTGACGGCTGCGGGTCAGTGTCACGTCGTTGGCGATGAAATGCGCCACCTGTGCTTCGACCACCGGATGGCGGCCGCCGCGGATGACGATGCCGGGTTCGCTGGCGTATTCGGGTGCATTGAGCCGGAGCGTGCCCGTGCGCTCGGCCTGGCTTGCCAGCACGTCGATCTCGGCCAGCGCGGCGGCAATCGCCAGCAGGTCCGGCACATGCGGCGTCAGCGTCGCCAGCAGCACCTCGAACAGCGCCTTCTCGCGCGCCAGCGCGCGGTCCTGCGCGGACAAGGCCTTGTCTTCGAAAGCCTTGAGTTCCGGCGTGATGTAGCGCTCGGCGTTTTTCAGCGTCTGGCGGCGGCGGTAATCGTCGGGGACGTTTTCCGACTGCGCGCGGCTGACCTCGATGTAAAAGCCATGCACCTTGTTGTATTCGACTTTGAGGGTGCCGATGCCCGAGCGTGCGCGTTCGCGCGCTTCCAGTTCCAGTAAAAACGCCCCGGCGTCGCGTGTCAGCGCGCGCAGCTCGTCGAGATCGGCGTCGTAGCCGTCGGCAATCACTCCGCCTTCGCGCAGCACGCTGGCAGGCTCGGGCTGGATGGCGTGCACCAGTAGTGTATGCAGGTCGGGACGCGCGGCGAGTGCGTTTTGCAGCGCCGAAAGGCGTGCGTGGTCGTCGGGCAAGGCGGCGGCGAGATCGGGCAACAGGGCGAGGGTGTCACGCAGGCCGGACAGGTCGCGCGGACGCGCGTTCTTCAGCGCGATGCGGCCGCCGATGCGTTCCACATCGGCGCAGCTTTTCAGCAGCCGGGTGATGGCCGCCGCCGCGTCGGAGACCTCGGCCAGCACGCCAATGGCATCGCGCCGCTGGGTCAACACGAGCCGGTCGCGCAGCGGATGGTGCAGCCAGTGGCGCAACAGGCGCGTGCCCATGCCGGTGGCGGTGGTGTCGAGCACCGACAAGAGCGTCGGTGCCGCTTCGCCGCGCAGGGTTTCGGTAAGTTCCAGATTGCGCCGGGTGGCGGCGTCGAGCTGAACATAATCGCCGTCGCACTCGGCGCGGATGGCCTGAATGTGCGGCAGTGCGGTGCGCTGGGTGGTCTGGATGTAATCGAGCAGGGCGCCTGCGGCAGCAATCGCCAGGCGCAGATCGGCGACGCCGAAACCGGCGAGATCGCGGCTGCCGAATTGCTGTGCCAGCCGGGTCTGCGCCCCGCCCGGATCGAACTGCCACGGCGCCAGCCGGCGAACCGCGCAATTGGCGCCGTTGAAGGCAAACTCATCGGGTGCGAGGATTTCCGCCGGCCGTACCCGCGCCAGCAGGGCGGGCAGGGCGGTGGCATGGATCTCGGTGACCTGAAAGCGCCCGGCTGCGAGGTTGAGCCAGGCCACGCCGACCGTTGCTATCCCCGGCGCGCCAGCGTCCGGCGCTGTATTAACCATGCCGGGGGCGATGGCCAGAATCAGCGTATCGCGCGTTTCGTCGAGCAAGCCGGAATCGGTCAGCGTGCCGGGCGTGACGATGCGCGCCACCTGGCGGTCGACCGGGCCTTTGGAGGTGGCGGGGTCGCCCACCTGCTCGGCGATCACCACCGATTCGCCCAGCTTCAACAGCCGTGCCAGATACTGCTCGGCGCTGTGATATGGCACCCCGGCCATCTTGATCGGGCTGCCTGCGGAGGCGCCGCGCGTGGTGAGCGTGATGTTCAGCAGCCGCGCGGCCTTTTCGGCGTCGTCGAAGAACAACTCGTAAAAGTCGCCCATGCGGTAGAACAGCAGCATGTCGGGATGCTGCGCCTTGATGCCAAGGTACTGCTGCATCATCGGCGTGTGTTTTTCGATTGCCTTGTCAAGCAAGGTATTTTCCAGTCAAAACAATAAGTTGAGTGCGTGTGATGGCAGATTTGTGCGGATGTGGCAACCCGACGCAAGGGAATAATGTAGTTGAAGCCGTAGCGATGAAATCGTCTTGGGAAGAGGTTCCCAGTAAATAGCCAGATAATACTCGACAAGAAAATAATGGCAGCGCCGCACGTATAGCTTGGCGCTGGCTACCAGTGACGCTTCCATGTACCGAAATGAGGCAAAACCGTAACGCGTGGCGATAGTGTTCTATTTGTTTGCCGCCGTGCATTTTGTCTACACTTTTGTCTTATTATTATGTATGTATACTTAGCATAAAAGCTGGACCTTATCTAAAACTGTATATCTTTTATGAATCTTCTTGAAAATCTTGACAGCCGCTAAAGCGGGTGTTTTCCACCACTGGTGGAAAAGAAGACGCGGTGAACAAGCCTCGTTGCCGCCGCCACTTCCGCAGAAGCCTGCTGTACTGCGGCCTCTTGTATTCCTTCGTTTCCTTGAATTTCAGTGAAGATAATAATGCATCAAGTTGTTTCTTGAATGAAATCGGATCTTCACCTGACTGAACGCATGCCCTGTCGAGCCTGCGCCGCTGTCCGCCGGGTAGCGGGGATGGCACTTGTCATCGTCATGGGCGTGATTGTGGCGGGCTGCTTGTCCGTGCCGGATGTCATGTGTGCGCACGCACCGATATTGTCCGAAATAGGGCTCAATACTTCCATCGTACTGTGGCTGGCGGGCGTGGCCTTGCTTTCGCCGCGGCACCGCTCTTGGCTGGGCGGGTTCATCGCAGCCATCAGCACAGTGGTGATGGCGCAATATCTTTTTGCCTGGATGCCGCCCGATGGCTTCTGGCGCGTTGTGCTTAATGTCGACGGGCGTGGATTATCCCTGCCCAGGCGTATGCCCCCTCTCGCTGCATTTTCCATGCTGTGCGCGGGTTTGGCACTGGCCACCCTCGATCGATCGCGAAAGCTGCCTGGGCAGATCCTGTCGCAGGTCGCGCCCGGGCTCATCCTGGCTGCCGCGGTTGGCGGCATTCTCAATCACAGTCTCGATGGCTTGCTGTTCGTGGCCACCGTCGATCGAGATGCGGTCATGAACTTGCCGATCACGATGGCTATGTGTGTGCTGGTCTCCGGTTATCTTGCGGCAATGGTTGAAGCGCCCTGGTTTCGCCGTTTTTATGCCGCACGCGAGGAGCGGCAAGTTCTGGCAATCAGTCTGACTGGACTTGCCGCAGCGTTGCTGCTCGGTAGCGCTGCGGCCGTGGCTGTACTTGGCAAACAGATGCAAGTGACGGTGGAGAATGCGCTGTCCAGCTCGGTGCAGAACCAGGCGGAAATTTTTTCGCTGGTGGTGTCATCGGCATTGAACCGGCTGCAAGTACGGGCGGATGGTGTGACGTCCCGCACGGACCCGACAGCCCTGTTGCGAGATCTGGCCGGTCCGGTTGGCTCCGCCTGGCTGGCGGGCGTCGACGGTCCCGAAAGACGGCATGTGGGGCAAGCTGCAGACGATTTACAATTTCGGCTTCGCCTTGAAGATGCGCGCCCAGCCTGGCTGATCTGGAAGCGGGGATGGCTGCTGGAAGTTCATTTCCCGGCCGCGCAGGGGCAAGGAACTATCGTGGTTCAGGAACCCCTGCCTCTACTTGAGCACCTTTTTACGGAGGATGCGGCGGCAGGGTTGGAAACGCGCTTGTGCAAACTTGCGGGCAATGAACACATGGCCTGCTTTCCTTCGGTTTTTATGCCGCGCCCGCAGCTGGAACCGATGCGCCACAGCGATGAACAAACCCCGATGGGGTACGCCCTGAAGGGGCAGCGCGGCGTTGCTGTTGCGTCGGATAGCCGGGGCGAAATGGTGGTTGCGGCCTACGTTCCGGTGGCGGAACTGGGTCTTGGCATGGTGCGCAAAATTGATGCTGAAAAACTATATCAGCCAATGCGCATCACTGTGTGGCGGACGATTACGGTCATAACGGGCATCGGCCTCATTGCTGCGTTGCTGATCTATCTGCGCGTTCGGTTTGTCGTGCGGCGTGCCGTCGAAACCGGACGGCAGTTGCGCGGCGTGCTGGACGTGCTGCCGGTTGGGGTGTGGGTAACGGATGCATCTGGACATTTCATCTTGAATAATCCCGCCGGCAGCGGCATCTGGACTGGCGAATGCAAGGTTGGCATCAAGCCGTGTGGCGAATGCAAGGGCTGGTGGCATGACACGGGCAAGCGCATCGGCGCAGATGACTGGGCGTCTGCCCGCGCCATTAAGCACGGTGAAACCTCCCTTGACGAGGTGATCGACATTGAGTGTTTCGATGGCAGCCATAAAGTCATCAGCAACTCCGCCTTGCCGCTGCATGACGAAAAAGGCGCCATCGCCGGGGCCGTGGTGGTTTTCAGGGACATTACCGAGCGGATGCGGACGGATGCGGAAATTCGGCATCTGGAGCGCAAATTCCATTCTCTGGCCGAGAACCTGCCGGATATTGTTTCTCGCTTCGACAGCGACTTACGCCGTATTTATGTCAATCCCGCGGTCGAGAAATCAATCGGCATGTCACAGGAATTCCTGCTGGGCAAGACCTGTACCGAACTTGGGATGACGGACAAGGAGGCAGAAATATGGACCAATGCGCTGCGGCGGGTGCTTTTCACCGGGGAACCGGAAGTCTTCGAGTTTGGAATAACCACGAAGGAGGGTGTCGTCAGGTATTACCACACCAGAGCCGTCCCGGAATACGATGTATCGGGCAGGGTTGAATCGGTCCTGACCATCGCGCGCGACATTTCCACCCTTAAAGGCGCCGAATTGATATTGCGCGAAAGCGAGGAACGTCTTCATGGCATTACTTCCAATGTGCCGGGCATGATGTTCCAGTGTTGCCGGCATGCGGGTGGCGAACTGCAATTCACGTACGTCAGCAATGGCGCGAAATGGCTGCTGGGCCTGGATGCGGCAGCGATCCTGCGGGAAAACAGCGCGTTCATCGGCCTCGTCGTCGCGGAGGATGCGCACGCCTTCCATGACAGCCTGGCGCAGTCGCAGAAGGAGCTGTCGTTCTGGAATTGGGAAGGGCGTATCGTTACTGCGGATGGTGAGGCGAGATGGATCAACCTGCGTGCCACCCCGCGTCGCTACGGCGAGGATGTCTGCCTGTGGGATGGTGTTGCGATCAACATTACCGAAAGCAAAACCAGCGAAGAAGAACTCGTCAATTCGAAAAACATGTTGCGCGAGCTTTCTGCGCATCTCGAAAGCGTGCGTGAGGAAGAGCGCAAACGTATTGCACGCGAAATCCACGATGAACTGGGACAGACGCTCACCGCGCTGCGGATGGATGTTTCGCTGGCACGTCTCAGCTTTGGCGAGTCCAATCCACAACTCATGGCACGCCTGCAATCCATGACACAACTGGTGGACCGCACCATCAAGACCGCACGGCATGTTACATCGAGCTTGCGGCCGGGGGCTTTGGATCTTGGTATCGTTGCCGCACTTGAGTGGCTGGTAGAGGAATTTATCGGGTATGCGGGCATCCCCTGTGAACTTGTGCTGGGCGATGGCGACATTTCCCTGGGCGAATTTAGCGCGACCGCAGTATTCCGCATCATTCAGGAGTCGCTGACGAATATCGCGCGCCATGCCGAGGCGACCCAGGCCGAAATCCTCGTGGCTTCAACCGATGGCCATCTCTGTTTTGAGGTGAGTGACAATGGAAAAGGATTCGAGCCGCATACCGTAGCGAACCGCAAATCATTCGGCCTGGTCGGCATCCGCGAGCGGGTGGCGATGATGGAGGGCGTATTTGAACTGGACAGCGAACCGGGGCGGGGCACACGTATTCGCGTGTGCGTCCCTGTGGCATAACCGCAGCCTTGTGTCGTGTCCTGTGCTCCATGAACCGTGCCACCCCCTTATCCAACTGAGGTTTTCAGGATGATCCGACTCGTCATTGTCGACGACCATGCCATTGTGCGTCACGGGCTTAAACAGATACTTGCGCTTGCGCCCGATATCAGCGTTGTTGGAGAGGCGGCAGGAGGAGAGGGTCTTCAGCATGTGCTCGTGCAAACCGCCTGCGATATCGTTCTCCTCGATATGAACATGCCGGGCCTGTCTGGCGTAGACCTGATTAAATGGCTGCGTACGGAGCATCCCAATCTGCCGATTCTGGTATTGAGCATGCATGCCGAGGGGCAGATCGCCAGCCGCGCGCTCAAGGCAGGCGCTAGCGGTTATCTGACCAAGGACAGCGAGCCGGAAATCCTCCTTGGGGCCATTCGCAAGGTCTCTGGCGGGGGGAAATTCATCGACGCCGCATTGGTCGAAACGCTCGTGTTTGGTCATGACCCGGAAGGCTGCGCTCCGCATGAGGAACTGTCGGAACGGGAACTTCAGGTATTCCTCATGCTCACCTCCGGCAGGACGATAAGCGAGATCGCAAGTGATTTGTTCCTGAGCATCAAGACGGTCAGCACACACAAATTCCGCCTCATGCGGAAAATGAACCTCCAGACATCAACTGACCTGGTTCGCTATGCCATCCGCCATCAATTGATCGACGGCTGAGTTTTCCTCCCGCGACGGGCCAACCGTCGCCACGCCATTGCCCCGGCCAGTCGATCGTCAAACTGTCGCCGCGGCATTTCATCTGCTCTTCGGGCTGCATACAAGAATTGATCCGGTCGATCTTTGGTCTTGGCTTGAATACGCCGGATTCTCCCACCTGTAAACGTCAGGGGACTCCAAATCCATACAGTCGTAGCAGATCAAGCCCACCGGTACGTTGGCAGGATGCCGTGGAAATACTTTGCGGCTTAAAACATTACCTGGCCGTCTCAATATCTCAATAGGAATATTCCTACTCCGGTGTGAGCAAGTCCTGAACCAAAAGCAGATTGTGCCGACTTCATTTCAGGGCATTCACTATCGATAACTATTTTGTGTGGAATGGTATGTCCATATCCGTCCGGAGCAGGTCTGACGAGGGGTTGGGGATAATGAAATTATTGCTGGTCGAGCCATCGATTCTTCTGCGAGAACGCCTGGCTGCCATGCTGTCCAGTCTTCACGGCGTCGAGATTGTGGAGATCGCCGTGCTCGAAAATGCAAGCCGTGCAATGCAGGGCGTTCAACCGGAAGTCGTGGTCATGGGGGTCCAGAAGCCGGATGAAGGCGGCCTTGAGGATCTTGCCCGGGCAAGGTCTGCATGCCCTGCGGCATGCATGATCGTGGTGAGTTCCTACTCGCCGGAGGTATACAGAAAGCGCTGGCTGCAAGCAGGGGCGGATCATTTTTACGATCTGTCTGCCCAGATCGATCTGTTGCTGAATACCGTGACGCGCTACAGCTGACACATCTGTGTTCCTCGCCATGACAAGCGTATCGACAAGTGGAAGGTGGTATGGAATTTAATGCAACTGAAGGCCGGGCGACAGATTTTTTGATCGGCATTGGCAGTGTGGAGAACGCGGCGCTCGGCATATTGATTTTTGCTTGCGGGCTGGCGGGCGGATGGGTCGCACATCGATTCCTGGAATCCAGGCGCGCCGCCAGGCTCGCGTCGCTTGAGCGGAGCGGCCATCCGGCGGGAAATAGCCTGCCTGATCTCGACAGGGTATGCGCAAGCGTGATGCCGATCTGGTCGTTGCAGGTGGAGACGGGGCGTGTACAGACCGAGGATGCGGTGACCTCGCTCGCCATCCGTTTTTCCGGTCTGGCGGAAAAGCTGGAGGCGGCGGTATCTGCCTCGCAATCGGCTGCAGGCGGTAGCGACGCGAAACAGGGACAGGAAGGTCTGGTAGATCTGCTCGAAACAAGCCAGTGGGATCTGGGTTCGATTATCGATTCGTTGCGCGAGTCCACCGCTTCCAAGCAAAACCTGCTGCAAGAGGTCAATCAGTTGGCGTTATTCATGAGTGAGTTGAAGGAGATGGCAGCCGAGGTCGGCAGCATCGCCATGCAGACCAACCTGCTCGCGCTCAACGCTGCCATCGAGGCGGCACGTGCCGGCGAGGCGGGGCGAGGTTTCGCTGTGGTGGCCGACGAGGTGCGCAAGCTTTCCAAGCTGTCCGCTGAAACGGGTAAGAGAATCAGTCAAGGGGCGGAACAGATCAATGCCGCGATCGCGTCCACCGTATCTGCATCCGAGCAGTCTGCGACACGGGATGCCGAGACGGTTACGCATTCCGAATCGGTCATCGGCCAGGTGATCGAGCGTTTTCATGGTACAGCGAGTCGATTGACAGACTCTTCCCGCATCCTGAATGAGGCCAGCGTGGGTATTCGGGATGAAATTTCCGATGTGCTGGTCTCGTTGCAGTTTCAGGATCGCGTGAGCCAGATTCTTTCACACGTCCGTGACGACATCCGGAAATTTGAAGCGCATGTCAACGACTGCCTGGATGCGGGGCAATGTACGCCCATCGATGAAAAGGCATGGCTGGACGCGTTATCGAAAACCTATACCACGACCGAACAGCGGGAGATGCACACCGGTGCAAACGCCACGCAGTCGGCCAGTTCAGAAATCACCTTTTTTTAGGAAATTACTATGGCAAAAACCATCATGGTTGTTGACGACTCGGCTTCGCTGCGCCAGGTCGTGAGCATCGCGCTCAAGGGCGCCGGATTCGACGTTATCGAGGCATGTGACGGCAAGGATGGCCTGTCCAAGATTACCGGACAGAAAATTCACCTCATCATCAGCGACGTCAACATGCCGAACATGGACGGCATCACCTTCGTGAAAGAGGTCAAGAAGATGGCGAATTACAAGTTCATGCCCATCATCATGCTCACCACCGAATCGCAGGAGGCAAAAAAGCAGGAAGGGCAGGCGGCAGGCGCCAAGGCCTGGGTGGTCAAGCCCTTCCAGCCGGCACAGATGCTGGCTGCCGTATCAAAACTGATCATGCCCTAAAGCCGACAACAGGGAGAGCGATATGGACATCAATGCGCAGCAGGTGAACGGCATTTGCACGCTGCAAATGGAAGGCGAACTCACCATTTATCACGGCCAGCAAATCAGGGATGGTTTGATTGAGCATCTGGCTGCCAACAATGAGGTCGAACTCAATCTAAGCGGCATCACCGAGATGGATACCGCCGGATTCCAGTTGCTGCTGGCAGCAAAGCGCGAAGGCATTCGACTGGGCAAGGTCGTGCGTTTCGTCTCCCATAGTCAGGCAACGCTGGATGTGATCGATCTCTACAGCATGGCGGCTCAATTCGGCGATCCCCTGCTGATTTCCGCTCGGCAATAACCGCCGTCATATACCAAGGAGACGTAGCGTGAACATGGATCAGGCATTACAGACCTATATCGAGGAAAGCCGAGGCTTGCTCGATGAAATGGAGAGCATCCTGCTGCGACTCGAAAGCGAGCCGCAGGATGAGGAAACGGTCAACGCCATGTTTCGTGCCGCGCACACCATCAAGGGCTCTGCGGGCTTGTTCGGGCTCGATGCAATCGTGGCCTTCACCCATGTGGTCGAAAACGCGCTTGACGAGGTGCGCGAGGATGCACTGGCAATCAGTGGCGAACTGGTCGAACTGCTGCTCAAGTGCTGCGACCACATCGGCCTGCTGATTACGGTGGTGGCAGAAGCCGGAGAGACACTTGATTTGGAGCAGGCGGCTGCGGGCGAGGCGATTGCCGCTGCACTCAGGTCCCTGATGGGGGGGGCTGTCTCCGATATCGCCATACCCGCGGTTCAAGAGGCCCGGCTCGATACGAGCGGCGGCGGCCCGATCGAGGGTGACTATTGGCACATCTCGCTCGGCTTCGGGCCCGATGTGCTGAGAAACGGCATGGACCCTATCTCCTTCATCCGCTATCTCTCTACCATCGGCGATATCGTTTCGCTCAGGGTCGACGATAGCGAACTGCCCGAACTGAACGCAATTGATCCGGAATCCTGCTACTTGAGTTTCTCGATCGAGTTCAAGAGCGAGGCGGACAAGAAAACCATTGAGGACACCTTCGAGTTCGTACGGGAGGACTGCAGGCTGCGCATTTTCCCCCCGCCGAGCCATCTCGCCGCTTTCGTCGAGCGACTCGAGCACGCGAGCGGCAATACCGACATGCTCGGTCAGTTGCTGATCGAGGCGGGCATTCTCACCAGCAACGAACTGGAGGATGCGCTGGCAGCCCAGGAAAGCACGATGGCGGCTAGTGGCGGCGCCAAGCCGCCCATCGGCGAAGTTCTGGTCAAGGAAGGCGTGGTGCAGAAAGAGGTGGTGGATGTGGCGCTGGAGAAGCAGCGCCAGATTCGCGACCACAAAACCCAGGAAGCCAAGTTCATACGCGTGAGCGCGGAAAAGCTCGATGAGCTTATCAATCTCGTCGGCGAGCTGGTGATTGCCGGCGCCGGCGCTTCCTTGCTGGCTCATCGTTCCGGTGACGTGGCGCTGCATGAATCCACCTCAGTCGTATCGGGCCTGGTCGAGGAAATCCGCGACGGCGCGCTCAAGCTGCGCATGGTGGAAATCGGCGAGACGTTCAACCGCTTCCAGCGCGTCGTGCGCGATGTGAGCAAGGAACTGGGCAAGGACATCGGCCTGGAGATCGGCGGCGCAGAAACCGAACTGGACAAGACCGTGGTCGAAAAGATCGGTGACCCTCTCATGCACCTGGTGCGTAATGCCATGGATCACGGCATCGAGCCGGCCGAGGCGCGCATGGCGGCCAGCAAGCCGGCGAAGGGCACCTTGCGGCTGAATGCCTACCACGATTCCGGCAGCATCGTGATCGAAGTGGCGGATGACGGCGGCGGCCTCAAGAAAGAAAGAATCCTCAAGAAGGCGATCGAGCGCGGCATCGTCAGTCCCGGTCAGAGCTTGTCGGATAACGAGATTTACAACCTGATTTTCGAGGCCGGGTTCTCCACCGCGGACCAGGTCACCAATCTCTCCGGTCGCGGCGTCGGCATGGACGTAGTCAAGCGCAACATCCAGGCACTGCGCGGCACGGTGGGCATTGAAAGTATGGAGGGGCAAGGCACAACGGTACGCATCCGGCTGCCACTCACCCTGGCCATTATCGATGGCTTTCTGGTCGGCGTTGGCAAATCGGCTTTCGTGGTGCCGCTCGACATGGTGCTGGAATGCATCGAACTGTCAGACGCGGACAGAAGGGCTGCGGACACGCGCAACTACGTCAATCTACGTGGCGAGGTGCTGCCCTTTGTCCGTCTGCGCGATCAATTCGAAGTCAATGCGGCCGCAGGCAAGCGGGAAAACATTGTGGTCGTGCAATACGGTGGGCAGAAGGCCGGATTTGTCGTGGATGAGTTGATGGGCGAGTTTCAGACCGTCATCAAGCCGCTGGGCAGTGTGTTCAGGCATTTGAGAGGTATTTCCGGTTCCACGATTCTGGGAACGGGCGAGGTGGCGCTGATTCTGGATGTTCCGGCACTGGTACAGCTGGGGGTCACGCAGGATGAGCATAAGGTCATGCATGGCGCGTGATTAGGCCGGGTTTTTTAGAGTTTCTATTTTTTCAGAGATATACAGGGGAGACGTGGCAATGTTCAAGAACATGAGGATTGGGATGCGGTTGGGGATGGGCTTTGGCCTGGTTGTGGTGCTGATGGTGACAATCGCCGTCATCGGTATCACGCGCATGGCCGTCCTGAACGAATCGCTGGATAACGTCAACAATGACAAATGGCCGAAAATCCTGCTGCTGCAGGATGGACTGGCCGGCGTCAACACGATCGGTCTTGGCGGGCGTGACATCCTGATGGCCACGGACAAGCAGGGTGTCCAGAGCGCGAAGGAAAACATTCTCGCGGGGCGCGCCAGCATCGGCAAGGCCTGGGAGCAGCTCAAGCCGACGCTGAAACAACCCAAGGGAATGGAGATGTTCCAGCTGATCCTCGACGCGCGCGAGAGATATATCGCGGCGCAAAATCAGATCATCAAGCTGGCCGAGGAAGGCAAGGTCGAAGAAGGCCGGGCATACCTGGAATCCGAATTTCGCCCGGCGGCGAATGAATATCGCAAGCGCGTCAACGACCTCATTCAGTTCCAGGGTGAACTCATGAACGAGTTGGGAAAAGCGGCGAGCGAGGAATATAACCAGGCGCGGACGCTGATGCTCGCCATGAGCGTGGCGGCCTTCCTGTTTGCGGCGGGTATTGCTTTCTGGGTTACCCGTTCCATCACCCGTCCGCTCGGCGAAGCAGTGGGCGTGGCCAATAGCCTCGCCGAAGGCGATTTCGGCGTGGAGATCGACGTGCAGTCCAGGGACGAGACCGGCATGCTGCTCACCTCGATGAAGAACATGGTGGAGCGGCTTGTGCTGATCATCACCGAGGTGCGCGGCGCGGCGGACAATCTGTCCAGCGCGTCCGAAGAAGTGTCCGCAACGGCGCAATCCCTGAGCCAGGCTTCCAGCGAGCAGGCGGCGAGCGTGGAAGAAACTTCGGCCTCGATCGAGCAGATGTCCGCGTCCATCGGCCAGAACACCGAGAATGCCAAAGTAACGGATGGCATGGCCTCCAAGGCGGCGAAGGAAGCCACCGAAGGCGGCGAGGCGGTCAAGGAGACCGTCACGGCCATGAAGAGCATCGCCGGCAAGATCGGCATCATTGACGACATTGCCTACCAGACCAACCTGCTGGCGCTGAATGCCGCCATCGAAGCGGCGCGGGCCGGCGAGCACGGCAAGGGCTTCGCGGTGGTGGCGGCGGAGGTGCGCAAGCTGGCGGAACGCAGCCAGGTGGCGGCGCAGGAGATCGGCGAGCTGGCGGGCGGCTCGGTGGACATGGCGGAACGGGCCGGCAAGCTGCTGGACGAAATGGTGCCAACCATCAACAAGACCTCGGATCTGGTGCAGGAAATCACCGCCGCTTCCGAGGAGCAATCCTCCGGCGTCGGGCAGATCAACACGGCCATGTCCCAGCTGAACCAGATCACCCAGCAGAATGCCTCCAGCTCGGAAGAACTGGCTGCCACGGCGGAGGAAATGAGCAGCCAGGCCGAGCAACTGCAACAGTCCATGAGTTTCTTCCGGCTGGAAAGCGGCAGCAGCGGGACGATGTCGAGCGCCAGGAAAACAGCCCCCCAGAAGCATACCCAGGCGGCGCACGCCAAGGCTGCCGGCAGCAAAGCCGCGTCGAGAGCCGTGGCCGGCCCCAGCGATGAATTTGAATTCGTCAAATTCTGAGGAGGCGACATGAGTGCGCTTGTCAAAGTGAAAGAACAGGCGGGGCTGGCTGCGACACAGGATCAGCAGCAGTACCTGACCTTCATACTGGGGGGCGAGGTGTTCGCGATCGGCATCCTCGCCATCAAGGAAATCATCGAGTACGGCAACCTCACCGAGGTGCCCATGATGCCGGACTACATCCGCGGGGTGATCAACCTGCGCGGCAGCGTGGTGCCTGTGGTGGATCTCGCCGCGCGTTTCGGCCGCAAGGGTACCGAGCTCACCCGCCGCACCTGCATCGTCATCATCGAAGTGGAATCCGATCAGGAGAAACAGGTGGTGGGCGTGGTGGTGGATGCGGTGAACGAGGTGCTGGAAATACCCGGAGACCAGATTGAACCGCCGCCGGCTTTTGGCGCGAAGATCCGCACCGATTTCATACGCGGCATGGGCAAGGTGGACGGCAAGTTCGTGATCATGCTGAACGTGGACAACGTGCTGTCGATCGACGATCTGGCGTTGCTGGAGCAGGCGAATGCGCATGGCGCGGGAACCGCGGATGAGGCTGTGGCGGAGTGATCGACATCGAACAATGCCCGTGCCTTCCAGGCGCACGCCCGTCCGCACAAAACAGGAACGGTATTCGGTCCGCTGCCCCGGCGACGCCCCGCCAGTCAAGCCGCACGCTGTGCCTGACTGACGGTGGCGCATGGCATGCGCGGAAGCGCCATGCCGGGCGAATCGAATAGGGGGAGTGGGGCATGCAAGCGTCCACACTGACTGATCAGGAGTTCGGCGAATTCCAGCGGCTGATCTACCGGCTTGCGGGAATCAGCCTTTCCCCAGCCAAAAAGGCGCTGGTATGCGGCCGTCTTGCGAAGCGGCTGAAGCATTATTCACTCGATTCCTACCGCGATTATTTGCGCTTGCTGACAAGCGGCAACGAACCGACGGAATTGCAAACCGCACTGGACCTGCTCACCACCAACGAAACCTATTTCTTTCGCGAGCCCAAACACTTCGAATTCCTGCAGCAGCGCATCCTCGCAGAGCGGCAACCCGGCTCGCCGTTCCGCGTGTGGAGCGCGGCCTGCTCGAGCGGTGAGGAGCCCTTTACCCTGGCGATGGTGTTGTCCGATCAGCTGGGCGAAGCGCCATGGGAAATCGTCGCTTCCGACATCAGTACACGGGTGCTGGAGCGCGCACGTAGCGGGCTGTATGCGATGGAGCGCGCACGCCATATCCCTCAACGCTACCTGCAGGAATATTGCCTCAAGGGCGTGGGTTCGCAGGACGGCCGTTTTCTTTTGGACAAGCGCCTGCGTGCGCGCGTCAGTTTCCAGCAGATCAACCTCAACGAAACCCTGCCGCGCCTGGGCGAGTTCGATGTGGTTTTTCTGCGCAATGTGATGATTTATTTCAATACCGACACCAAGGCGCGGGTGGTCGAGCGTATCGCCGCCACGCTCAAGCCTGGCGGCTATCTGATCATTGGCCACTCGGAAAGCCTCAACGGTATTACAGATGTGCTCACTGCGGTGCGGCCATCGGTGTACAGAAAATAGACCTGCAACACGCCCCATGCGCAAGCCGCCTCATGTCATTGAAATCTTCCTGAATCCCGGTGAATTCTATTTCGGCGATCGGGATATCCGTATTCGGACAATCCTGGGGTCCTGTGTGTCCATCACGCTCTGGCATCCGAAATTGCTGATTGGCGGCATGTGCCACTACATGCTGCCGAACCGGCAAGCGCGGGGATCGAAGCTGGCGGATGGCAAGTACGCGGATGAGGCCCTTTGGCTCCTGTTTGAAGAGATCCGCAGGAGCGGTACTGCGATTGAGGACTATGAGGTCAAATTATTTGGCGGGGGCAATATGTTTCAGCGGTTGGTCAATGTGGGGCAGCGCCATATCGGGCTCAAAAATGCCGATGCCGGGCGGTCTCTGCTGAAGCACCATGGGCTGCGCCTGGCGTCGGAAGACCTGGGCGGTGCCGGCCATCGCACGGTGATATTCGATATCTGGTCGGGCCATGTATGGGTGCGCCAGCTTGCCCCGAAGTGCGTGGGCGATGACTAAAGCAAGGGATCTATGTCAACGAATATAAAAGTCCTGGTCGTGGACGATTCCGCGGTCGTGCGACAGGTGCTGTCCGAAGTGCTGAACGGTCATGCCGGCATCGAGGTGATCGCCGTTGCAGCCGACCCCATTTTCGCTCAGGAGAAGATGAAAAAGCAGTGGCCGGACGTGATTGTCCTGGACGTGGAAATGCCGCGCATGGATGGCATCACGTTTCTCAGGAAGATCATGGCGGAACGGCCGACGCCGGTGGTGATCTGCTCCTCGATTTCGCAGAAGGGATCGGAAACCGCCATGCAGGCGCTGGCGGCAGGCGCAGTCGGGGTCGTGCCCAAGCCGGGTATCGGTAACCGACGCATGGCGTTGGAAGACGCTGGGTCGGATCTGATTCGCGCCGTGAAAACCGCGGCGCACGCCAATGTCCGCAATCTGAAGGTCAGCAGCGGCGCACCCGCTGCCATGATGCCAAAACTCAGCGCCGACGCGATTCTGCCCGCCACGAACCAGGCCATGGCGCAGACGACCGAGCGCATCGTCGCCATCGGCACGTCCACCGGCGGCACCCAGGCGCTGGAAGCGGTGCTGACCGTGTTGCCGCGCGTGTCGCCAGGGATCGTCATCGTGCAGCATATGCCCGAGAAATTCACAGCCTCCTTCGCCGCCCGGCTCGACACCTTGTGCCAGATCGAGGTGCGCGAGGCGCAGAACGGCGATCGCGTCATGCCCGGTCGTGCGCTGATCGCCCCCGGCGGCAGGCACATGCTGCTCAAGCGCAACGGTTCCCAGTATCACGTTGAAGTGGTGGATGGCCCGGTGGTCAACCGCCATCGACCATCGGTGGATGTGTTGTTCCGCTCGGTGGCCAAGTTCGCGGGCAGGAATGCCCTGGGCGTCATTATGACCGGGATGGGCGATGACGGTGCGCGCGGCCTCAAGGAAATGCACGATGCGGGTGCGCCCACCGTGGCGCAGGACGAAGCCACCTGCGTGGTCTACGGCATGCCCAAGGAGGCGGTGAAGCTGGGCGGGGTGGATCGCATCGTATCGCTGCAGGCGATTCCGGCAGAGATCATGAAATATGCGTGAGCGTAAAGCGGGGTTGAAAATCAGTGTCTGATTGCCAAGCCGCGTCAATGAAGGCACGTCCATCATTCCTTTCCAATGGCATGGGTGCTGCCATTTTCGTGATTGCCTGTCTGGCGGTTCTGTTGGGTATCCTGCACGCCCGGATGCCGCAGGCGCTGGCGCATATCGAGGGCTACCTCGCCTTTCATAACATGGTGGAAATCCTGGCCGTGGTGGTGGCGGGCATGATCTTCGGCATTGGCTGGCATACGGCGAAAGCGCACGGGCCGACATTTCTCACGTTGCTGTCGGTGGCGTTTCTTGCAGTGGGTCTGCTGGATGTCGCGCATTTGCTGTCGTATGCGGGCATGCCGGATTTCGTTACGCCGTCGGGTGCGGAAAAAGCCATCAATTTCTGGCTTGCCGCGCGCATCACCGCGGCAGTTGCCTTGCTGGCGGCGGTAATCATGCCCCGGATATCGATGAATTCCGGCTTGCGCCACGCGGCGCTCGTCGCGGCGCTGGCTTGGGTCGCGGCAGTGTATTGGATCGTGATATACCGGGCAGAATGGCTTCCGGCCACCTTTGTCCCGGCGCAAGGGCTGACGCCGTTCAAGATCGGTGTCGAGTATTTCGTTATCGGACTGCACGCGGCGGCGGCGCTCGTTATATTTTCCAGGCATCGAACGGCAGGCAACGACGTTGCGCCCTACCTGTTTGCAGCGGTCAGCATCATGGCCTTGAGCGAGCTGAATTTCACGCTCTACAGCCAGGTAAACGATGGATTCAGTTTCCTCGGGCACGTCTACAAAGTCGTGGCTTATGGTTTTCTCTATCGCGCCGTGTTCGTGGTGGCTGTGCAGCAGCCCTATCGCGAACTGGCCGCTTCGGAGAAGAACTCGCGAAAAAGCGAGCAACGCTTCCGCACGATTTTAGACGCAGCACCGAATGCCCTGTTCCTGCTCGATGCAGAAGGATGCATCGTGATGGTGAATTCGGCCGCGGAAACGATGCTGGGCTATCGCCATGACGAGATGATCGGCCAGCCGATGGAAATGCTGTTTCCGGAAAATATGCATACCATTTATGCGGAGCAGCGTGAGCGTTATGCCGTTCCCGTACCGGAACCGTTGGCTGTTCAGTTGGACATGGTCGCCCGGCACAAGGATGGCGAGGGCATTCCAGTCGCGATCAGCCTGTCTCGGATCGAGCTGGACGATAAACGTGAAATATTTGTCGTGATGCGTGACACGACCACGACCAAGGAAATGGAAAACCTGCTGCGTCGCCATTCGCAGGAATTTCAGGCACTGGTGGACAACGCGCCGGACGTGATCGCGCGTTTCGACCGCAACCTGCGTTACCTCTACGCCAATCCAGCGAACGAGTTGGCCACCGGGGTGGAACAGGGTGAATGTCTGGGCAAGACCTGGGGTGAACTGGGACTGCCGCAGGAAGCAGCCGAGCCTTGGCAGCGCAGTGCGCATGAGGTATTCGAACACGGTGAGGCGGTGACCATCGAATGCGATATTGAAATACCGCAGCTGGGTTTGCGCCATTTTCATGTGCGCATGGTGCCCGAGCGGGATATGGACAACCGGGTTGTTTCCGTGCTGGTGATCGCGCGTGATATCTCGGAGCGTAAACATCAAGAGGATCAATTGTTTCATCAGGCCCGCCACGATGTGCTGACGGGCCTGCCAAACCGCGCGCTCATTCTGGACCGTCTCCAGCAGGCGATTTCCCACGCACAGCGAGGCCAGCGATTGCTCGCGGTTGCGTATCTGGATCTGGATCATTTCAAGGACATCAACGACACCCTGGGGCATGCCGCGGGAGATGAACTGCTGTGCCAGGCCACGGCGCGGATCAATGGGGCGTTGCGGCAGGGCGATACCGTGGGTCGTCAGAGTGGCGATGAGTTCAT
Source organism: Thiobacillus sp. (assembly GCA_035530575.1). Classification (GTDB taxonomy): domain Bacteria; phylum Pseudomonadota; class Gammaproteobacteria; order Burkholderiales; family Thiobacillaceae; genus Thiobacillus. The sequence continues at coordinate 69,463 of DATKUP010000149.1, forward strand.
TCTGCTGCTGCCGGATATCGTGCACATCGAGGATGTGGCGATCGTGGCCGAAAAGGTTCTGGGTACGCTGGTACAGCCGTTTCTGTTGAATGGTCACCAAGTGTATATGACGGGCAGTCTTGGCCTGTCAATCTGCCCATTAGATGGCGAGGATGCCGAATCCCTGCTGCGTAATGCCGATATCGCCATGTACCGCGCCAAGGAGGAAGGGCGAAACACCTTCCGTTTCTACGTGTCGGAGATGGATACGCGGATGCGCGCCCGGGTCGAGATCGAGCACGATCTTCGCATGGCTATCAAACACGGGGAGTTGGTGCTGCACTATCAGCCGCGCGTCAGCCTGATTTCCGGAGTGGTGCTGGGCTTTGAGGCGCTGGTCCGCTGGAATCACCCGCGCGAGGGATTGATTGGCCCGGATCGATTTATCGGCGTGGCTGAGGATACCGGCCTCATCATGCCGCTTGGTGACTGGGTGCTGGAAGCGGCTTGCCGGCAAGCGCGACAGTGGCAGGACATGGGACTTCCCGAGGTGCGCATGTCGATGAATCTTTCTGCACGACAATTTCGCGATCCGGGCCTGGTGGGCCGTGTGGAGCAGGTGCTCGCGGAAACAGGGTTCGATCCGTCATTCCTGGAACTGGAAATCACCGAGAGCACCGTGATGCATGACAGCGAAGTGGCGATCGGCACGCTGCGTGCGCTCAAGAAACTGGGCGTTACGCTGTCGGTGGACGATTTCGGCACGGGCTATTCCTCGCTGTCCTATCTCAAACTGTTCCCGATCGATGTGCTCAAGATTGATCGCTCCTTCGTGCGTGACCTGACAACGGATTCGGACGATGCCGCCATCGTGCGCGCAATCGTCTCCCTGTCGCACAGCCTGGGTTTGGTGGTGGTGGCCGAAGGGGTGGAAGAGGTCGCACAGGCCGCTTTTCTGCACAATGTGAAGTGCGACGAGCTGCAGGGGTATTACTTCAGCCGCCCCCTTCCCGAGGAAGCCGCCGAACGCCTGCTGCACAGCAACCGTCGCCTGGATATAGACGAACTTGAAATCGAACGGCAGGCGCCTACCTTGCTGATCGTCGATAGTGAACCCGATATACGCAATGCCCTCGCACGCACTCTGCGCGGGAAAGGCTGGCGCATTCTCAATGCGGGCGACGCGGATGAAGCATTGGGCATGTTGACCACGCATGGCGCACAGGTGGTCCTGTGTGAACATCACATGCCCGGCATAACCGGCACCGCATTTCTGGGCCGAATCAAGCAGATGTTTCCGGAAACGGTAGGCATCATTTATTCCGGCATGGGTAATGTGGAAGCGATGGCCGAGGCCGTCGAGCAGGGAGCCGCATACAAGGCGCTGCATAAGCCATGGGACGATGATGCACTGCCCGACACGATTCGGGAGGCATTCGGCGTTTATGCACAGGATGCCGAAATTCGCGGCGAGATACCCATATGCGGTGGCAAGCTGACATGCCACGACCTGCGGTGCGGGAGGCGGCTGCAATGAACGCCAGAATGCGTGATGTTGGGCTTGCACTGAGCAAGGTGTTCGCATCTGCCAAGGTGGCGCGCGGCACCATTTTTCGGGCCTCGTCACCCGCCGACAGGCCATTGAGGACAGCATGAAACGCGTATTCGAAAGCCTGCGTTCCCGGCTGATCGCATTGATATTGGTCGCAATGCTGCCCATGCTGACGATCGCCTGGTTCATCGGCGCGCAGCTGTACCACCATGCCGTCGACGATGCTTACCGAGAGACCAAAATCTTGGTGCAGGGCATTTCACTGCAGCAGGAAGAGCATATCAACACGGCGCGGGAGCTACTGTTTTCCTTGTCGGCCAGCCCGTTAATCATCGAGCGCAGGCAAGAGGCTTGTTCGGTTTTCAAGGATGCGCTTGCAAAGCACGCAATTTTCGCCAATGTCGGCATGACCGATGTCGAGGGGAATGCCATCTGTATGGGGGCCCCAAAAACACACGAGGGCAGTTTCAGCGACCGGCTGTGGTTCCGCCAGATCCGCCAGGGGCATGATGAAATTGTGGTGGGCGACTATCACCTGGGCGTCCTGATAAAAGAGCCCGTGGTGATCGTTGCCAAACCTGTTAAAGGCAGACATGGCGAGCATCTGGCCTATCTGTTCGTGTCGGTGGATCTTTCCTGGTTCGATCGGAACAACCTCGGTAACAAATTACCCAAGGGTGCCGAGGTGATTTTTTATGATCATAACGGCGTCATTCTTCACAGCGAACCAGAGCCGGAAATCTGGCGCGGCAAACCTATTGGCGCGGCGATTCGACGGATCGGCGCACCGGATCCGGCGACTGGCGTCACAGAGGCGTATGCGATGGATGGCATCTCGCGTCTGTTTTCCTTTGCCAAGCTGGAAAGCAGTTCGGCCAGTGAAAATGCGTTTGTTGCCGTCGGCATTCCCACCGACACCGCGTTGGCGCAGGTGCGCCGCACCGGGGGATTGGCCGTGCTGGTTGTCCTGGGCGTGTTCGGCGGAATGCTGCTGTTCGCCTGGGTCGGAACCGGGCGCCTGGTGATCGCGCCGGTGCGCCGCCTGATCCACCAGGCGAATGCGCATGCGGCGGGGGATCTGGCGCAACGCAGCGGGGTGGCTGATGGCACCGAATTGAGTGAACTTGCGCACGCACTGGACGGGATGGCGGTGAAGTTGGCCGCGCACGAACATGAGCTGAGGCTGCACCTGCATGCGTTCAATGCGCACGCCATCGTGAGCGCTGCGGATACGGCAGGCAATATCGTTTATGCAAACGACAAGTTCTGTGAAATCAGCCAGTACGCGCGGGAAGAGGTCATCGGAAAAACGCACCAACTGATCAACTCCGGCTTTCATCCTCCCGAGTTTTTCTCCACGCTGTGGGGAACGATTTCCCAGGGGGAAATCTGGCACGGCAACATCCGCAACCGGCGCAAGGACGGGAGCTATTACTGGGTGGCCTCGACCATCGTGCCTTTCGTTGACGATAACGGACAGCTGGAACGTTACTTTTCGATTCGGACCGACATTACCCGTGCGCTGGCGATCGATGAGGCGCTTCAGAAAAGCGAGGAGCGTTTTCGGCTGCTGGCCAAGAATGCGCTGGACGTGATTTCGCTGCACGATCCTGATGGCCGGTATTCCTATGTCAGCCCATCCTGCGAGCGCGTGCTGGGCTATGCACCGGCCGATCTGACCGGGCATGACGGCTACGAGCTGGTGCATCCGGACGATGTCGAACGGGTGCGAGGCATGCTGCATCAGCCAGCACTGCTCGGCGAGCCGGGGGAGTGTGGATATGTCCGGGTGCGGCACCGGAATGGCGGATACATCTGGGTGGATGCCACCGCTGCGCCAACCCGGGACGAAGCCGGGAACATTGTGAGCATTCAGGTTTCCGTTCGCGACGTAACGGGCCGCAAGGCAGCGGAGGATACGTTGCGCCTGCATGACCGGGCGATTGCCGCGAGCGGAAGCGGTATCGTGATTTTCCGGCGCGGCGACCTCGGAATCGAGTATGCCAATGCGGCGTATTCGGACATAGTCGAATTGCCGGAAGCGGACCTGCCCGGCCAGCGCTGGCCGGCATTGGCGGAAGCTGCGGGAAGCCTTGGCGCATGGCAGTTCCTGCGCGACGCGGTGATTTCGGGTGAAGAGATGCATGCCGTGGTGGAGGGCTTGTCGCGTCATGGCCGCAACGTGTGGTGCGATGTGTTTGTCTCGCCGGTGCGCAGCGAGGGGCGTGCGATAACGCATTTTGTGGCGGCGATCAGCGATGTGACCGATCAGGTGATCATGGAGGCGGTGCTGATGCGCGCCAAGGAGGCCGCAGAGCAGGCCAGTCAGGCTAAATCGAAATTCCTTTCCCATGTCGGCCATGAACTGCGGACACCGCTCAATTCCATCGTCGGGTTCGCCCAGTTGCTGGAGTCCGACCCGTACGCCCCGCTGAATGAGGAACAGCATGAACGCATCGAACACATTCTGCGTTCTGGCTGGGAGTTGCGCGAACTGATCGACGATGTGCTGGACCTGTCCCGTATCGAAGCTGGCCGGCTGGAACTGAAGCCGGAGGATGTCAATGTGTTTGACCTGGTGCGCGAATGCCTGGAGATGATCGCCGCGCAGGCCACCGAAAAAGGCCTGGAGGTCGTCAATCTGAGCGGCGAATGTGCCCAGCAAATGGCGCGTGTCGATGTGAAGCGCTTCAAACAGGTGATGCTCAATTTACTGAGTAACGCGGTGAAGTACAACCGGGAAGGCGGCCGCGTGACGGTGTCCTGCCACGTGTCGGACGACGGTGTTATGCACATGGCCGTCAGCGATACCGGTATCGGCATTCCTCCGGAGAAGCGCGATGAATTGTTCCAGTATTTCAGCCGTCTGGGCGCAGAAAACTCCGGTATTCCAGGTATTGGCGTGGGATTGGCGCTGTGCCGGCATCTGGTGGATTTGATGGGCGGCAATATCACTGTGGAAAGCGTTCCAGGACAGGGGAGCCGCTTCGAGATCGAGCTTCCTGGTACATGCTGCGTGCCGGAAACGGTTTGAGGCGGGTGCCGAATGAGATGCATGAATCATACAGACCCGAATACCCGATTGATTGATTTTTAAAAGGAGCTGGACCATGAATATAGATACCCAGAAGGAAGGCAGTACAGCCCGCTTGTTGCTGAACGGACGTTTCGATTTCAACAGCCATGTAGTGTTTAACCAGAGCACCGATTCCCTGCTGAAAGACGCAGGTGTCGACGAACTGGAACTGGATTTCGACCAGGTGAAATATATCGACAGTTCCGCCATGGGCATGCTGCTGCTGCTTAAGGAGCGGGCAAAAGGCGCTTCGAAATCCATCACGCTGCTGAATTGCAAGGGATCAGTGGCCCAGGTTTTCGAGTTGTCGAATTTCCGCCGCCTGTTCACCATCAAGTAAATGGATCGAAGGATGAGTCAGTCTGGCATGACGGTTATGGTGGTGGATGACATCGCCAACAACATTGCGATCGCCAGCCAGGTGGTTAAAAGAATGGGGCATCGTTTTATCGAGGCGCGCTCGGGAGAGGAGGCGCTGGAGAAATTTCTTGCCGAGACGCCGGACATGATCCTGATGGATGTGATGATGCCTGGGATAGGCGGCCTGGAAGCGACGCGGCGCATCCGGCAGGCTGCAGGGTCGCACTGGCTGCCGATTTTGATGGTGACCGCGCTCACGCGCGAGGATGAAATTCTTGAAGGGCTGCAAGCGGGGGCGGACGACTATTTGACCAAACCGCTGTCTTTGCCGGTGTTTCAGGCCAAAATTCAGGTGTTTGCGCGGATCGCCGAACTACAGCAGGAACTCTCCCGACGCACGGCAGAACTTTCCGCCTACTACCGCCAGGCGGAAGATGAACGGCGCCTTGGGGCTCGGTTGATGGCGTACATGGTCAACCGCGAAGGACTCGATGACCCCAACTTGCGCTACCGTGTGACCCCCGCATGGCATTTCAGCGGCGATCTGATTGCCGCTGCACGAACGCCCGGAAAATGCCAGCATATCCTGCTAAGCGACGGCATGGGGCATGGTTTGCCTGCAGCGATGGCCTCGCTGCCTCAGTTCGATACCTTTTACGCCATGACCGAGCTGGGCTATGGCATCGGGCGCATTGTGGAGGTGATGAACAGCCGCATGCATACCATGATGCCGCAGGGGCGTTATGCCGCCCTGACACTCGTTTCGATCAATCCTGCGATGGGGGCGATCGAAGTCTGGAACGGCGGCAACCCCTATCCCCGCCTGGTCGATGCCAACGGGAAAATCGTCAAGCACTGGAAATCCAGGCATGTGCCGCTTGGCATTTTGCCGCCGGAAGAGTTCTCTGCGGAACTTGAGGTGTATTCCTACGAAGGGGAATGCCAGCTGTTCCTGTGGTCGGATGGCTTGACCGAGGCTGAAAATGCCGAAGGCGAGCAGTTTGGCGCTGAGCGCGCTTGCGCAACGCTGGAATCGACCGGGCCGGAGCATCGTTTCGAGACGCTTATAGAGGCGCTTGATGCGCATCGGGTGGGTACGCTGGTGGATGACATTACCGTGCTCATGGCGGCAGTTCCGGCGCCGGGTACGATGGTGCAACCGGTTGCTCCTGTGACGGATTCGGAACATGGCAGCAATGGTTTGCGCATGTCGTTTCATTTCGAGGCGCAGGACCTGAGATATCTGGATGTGGTGCCGGCATTGTCCGGCGTGATCGAGCGGATCGCGGCAACGAAAGAACATGCCGGTCAGGTTTTTCTTATTCTGTCTGAACTGGTTTCCAATGCGCTGGACCACGGACTGCTGCGGATAGGTTCTTCGCTTAAAACAAACAGCGATGGTTTCGCCACCTACGCCGCTCATCGCCAGAGTGCACTGGAGGAACTGCAGGAGGGGTTTGTCGACATTGATATCGAAATCCTGCGGCGTGATAACCGGAAGATGGTAAAAATCAACGTGCGTGACAGTGGCCCTGGATTTGATTGGGCAGCCCGGTCACAGACGTCCCCGTCCAGGCTGTATGGGCGCGGTATTGAGCTGGTACGGCGATTGAGCCTGGAAATGCAGTACATCGGTGCCGGCAATGAGGTCGTCGTGTATTACGAGCTGAGTCCTGTCAATCAGTTTGTTGGCAGCAACCAGAGTCATTCGCTTATGCATTAATTGAATTGACCCACCTGTGTAAATGATGGCGGGTTCAGTTTGGCGTTGGTGATAGGTTGATCGCCAGCGGGTGGATTCTGGATTGGGCATGCATCAGGCAGGCCGACCCGTCGTTTCGGGTCGCCCCGTCTTCCAGTTCATCCACCATTCGCTTGTGGTTGCCTGCAAAATCAGACCTTCAGTTCGGGCGGCAGATGGGGGGCGATGACCTGCAGCATCTGCGCGAAGATTTTCGGGGTGGCGGCGACGATGTTGCCGGATTCCAGAAAGCCTTCGTCGCCCATGAAATTGCCGACCAGCGCGCCGGATTCCTGCGCGATCAGGCTGCCGGCGGCGAGGTCCCAGGGTTGCAGGTGCATTTCCCAGAAACCGTCATAGCGGCCGCACGCCACGTAGCATAGGTCGAGCGCGGCGGAACCGGGGCGGCGCAGGCCGGAGGTGGCGAGCATCATGTCGCGGAACATGTTGAGGTAGGCATCGGCGAAACTGAAATCGCGGAAGGGGAAGCCGGTGCCGATCAGGCATTCGCTCAACTTGGCGCGCTTGCTGGCGCGGATGCGGCGGTCGTTGAGCATGGCGCCGCGGCCGCGGCTGGCGGTGAAGAGCTCGTTGCGCGCGGGGTCGTAGACGACGGCCTGGGTAATCTGGCCCTTGTGCTTTAGCGCGATCGAGATCGAATACTGCTGCAGGCCGTGCAGGAAATTGGTGGTGCCGTCGAGCGGATCGATGATCCACTGGTAGTCTTCACCATTTTTGGCTTCGGCCGCGCCAGACTCCTCTGCTAAAATCCCATGGTTTGGGTAGGCGCCGAGCAGGATTTCGATGATGGTGCGTTCGGCGTTTTGGTCGACTTCGCTGACGTAATCGCGGTCCTGTTTGCTCCTTACGGTGAGTTGGTCGAGGTCGAGCGAGGCGCGATTGATAATCCGCCCCGCTTCGCGAGCGGCTTTCACCGCTGTGTTGAGCATGGGATGCATGATGTCTGGCAATAGATTCAAAGAACGAGCTCAGCATTTTACTTGATGGCACAGTCAGACCCGAAACTTCTCGCCAATATTCGTATTGTGCTGGCGCGCACCAGCCACCCCGGCAATATCGGCGCGGCGGCGCGGGCGATGAAGACGATGGGGCTGTCGCAGCTTTATCTGGTGAACCCGGCTGTATTCCCCAACAGTCAGGCCGATGCGATGGCCGCGAGCGCGGGCGACCTGCTGGCGCAGGCACAGGTCTGCGCCACGCTGGCCGAGGCGCTGGCCGGCACCACGCTGGCACTGGGCGTGTCGGCGCGCCGGCGCGATATCGTGGCCGATGTGCTGACGCCGCCCCAAGCGGCCATTCGTCTGTTGACCGAAGCGCAGGCCGGCCCGGTGGCGCTGGTGTTCGGCAACGAAACCAGCGGGATGTCGAACGAGGAGCTGGGCCTGTGTCAGGGGTTGGTGACGATTGCCGCCAACCCGGACTACACCTCGCTCAATCTGGCGGCGGCAGTGCAGGTGCTGGGCTACGAGATCCGCCAGGCCTGGCTGGGCACAGCGAGCTGGCCGCAGCCCGAAATGGACGCGGCGACCGGAGACGAACTGGAGCGGTTCTACGGCCACCTGGAAGCCACGCTGGCCGAGCTGGAATTTCTCAATCCCGGCTCACCCAGCAAGCTGATGCTGAAACTGCGGCGGCTGTTTGCGCGCACCCGGCTGGCGAAGGAGGAAGTGAATATCCTGCGCGGAATTCTGACCGCGGCGCAGGGTGCGCAGCGGGCTGCGGTCAAGGCACGGAACCACGATGACGAATAGTTGACTAAATAACTCGGAAATAGCATCCTCAACGCATGAACCTGTACAGCCAACTCAAGGAAGACATCGCCGTCGTGTTCGACCGTGACCCGGCGGCGCGCACGACGTTTGAGGTCATCACTACGTATCCCGGCTTTCATGCGATGGTCATCCACCGTCTGGCGAACAAGCTGTGGCGCATGGAATGGAGGTGGCTGGCGCGCTTTACCTCGCACATCGGGCGCTGGCTCACCGGTATCGAAATTCACCCCGGCGCCACCATTGGCCGCCGCGTTTTCATCGACCATGGCATGGGCGTGGTGGTGGGCGAAACCGCCGAGATCGGCGACGACTGCACCCTCTATCACGGCGTGACGCTCGGCGGCACCTCCTGGAACAAGGGCAAGCGCCATCCCACCCTGATGCCAGGCGTGGTGGTGGGGGCGGGCGCCAAGATTCTCGGCCCGATCACCATCGGCGCCAATGCCCGCGTCGGCTCCAACGCCGTCGTAGTGAGGGATGTTCCGGACAATGCGACGGCAGTGGGTATCCCGGCGCGCATCCTCGATAGCGTGACCGAAATACAGCGCAACCAGCAGGCGGAAAAGCTCGGGTTTTCGGCCTATGCCATTTCGGCCGACATGAACGACCCGGTGGTGAAAGCGATCCACGGCCTGGTCGATCATTCGGCCCACATCGACCACCGGTTGGAGCTGATTCTGGCGCAGTTGCAGAAACTCGGCGTGGAAATGCCTGTGGGACAGGATCAACCCGATGATTTCGATCCGAACTATTTGAACAAAATAGTTGACTAAATTGCTAAGGTAAGGAATAGTTGACTAAATTGCTCGGGAATTTTATAGTTCGGGCGAAATTCAGGAGAACACGTCATGAGATTGACCACCAAAGGCCGCTTCGCCGTCACTGCCATGCTCGATCTGGCGTTGCGTGGCGGCAAGAATCCGGTGACGCTGGCTGGCATCAGCGAGCGCCAGGATATATCCCTGTCGTATCTGGAGCAGCTTTTCAGCCGTTTGCGCCGCCACGAACTGGTCGAAAGCGTACGCGGCCCCGGCGGCGGCTATTATCTCGCCCGGCCGCTTGGCGACGTCAGCGTGGCTGACATCATACGCGCAGTGGACGAACCCATCGATTCGACCCAGTGTGGCGGCAAGGAAAACTGCCTGGACGAGCACCGCTGCATGACCCACGACCTGTGGGTTGGCCTGAATGCGCACATATTTGATTATCTCGATAATGTGACACTGGCGACCCTGGTGGCCAAGCAGGAAGGATGCAAGGAAAAGGTGCTGCAGGATCGCCGCGCCTTGAAGGTGACGCCGCTGGCGGCCTGATCCCGGACCAGGCAATCCCAGATTCAGCTATTGAGGTTAAGGGCAACACGATGAAAACACTGTATTTCGATTATTCCGCCACCACCCCGGTCGATCCCCGCGTGGCGGCCTTGATGATTCCGTATCTGACCGAGCATTTCGGCAATCCCGCTTCGCGCTCCCACCCGTTTGGCTGGGAAGCGGAAAAGGCGGTGGAAGAGGCGCGTGCTCAAGTGGCCGCGCTGGTCGGCGCCGACCCGAAGGAAATCGTATTCACCTCCGGCGCCACCGAATCGAACAACCTCGCCATCAAGGGCGCGGGGCATTTCTACTCGGCCACCAAGGGCAAGCACATCATTACCGTGCGCACCGAACACAAGGCCGTGCTCGATACCGTGCGCGAGATGGAGCGCCAGGGCTTCGAGGCGACTTACCTGAACGTCAAGGAAAATGGCCTGCTCGATATGGACGTACTGCGCGCGGCCATCCGTCCCGACACCGTGCTGGTCTCGGTGATGGCGGTCAACAACGAAATCGGCGTGATTCAGGACCTCGACGCCATTGGCAGGATCTGTCGCGAGAAGGGCGTGATTTTCCACGTCGACGCCGCGCAGGCGACCGGCAAGATGCCGATCGACCTGAAGACGCTGCCGGTCGATCTGATGTCGTTCTCGGCACACAAGACCTACGGCCCCAAGGGCATCGGCGCGCTCTACGTGCGACGCAAGCCGCGCATTCGCCTGGAAGCGCAGATGCACGGCGGCGGCCACGAGCGCGGCATGCGTTCGGGCACGCTGGCGACCCACCAGATCGTCGGCATGGGCGAAGCCTTCCGCATCGCGAAGGAAGAAATGGCGACCGAGAACGAGCGTGTCCGCATGCTGCGCGATCGCCTCTATAGCGGCCTCAAGGACATCGAGGAAGTGCACCTGAACGGTGACCTGGAGCAGCGCGTGCCGCACAACCTCAACGTCAGCTTCAACTTCGTCGAGGGCGAATCGCTGATTATGGCGATCAAGGATCTGGCGGTGTCGAGCGGTTCGGCCTGCACCTCGGCCAGCCTGGAACCGTCCTACGTGCTGCGCGCACTGGGCCGCAGCGACGAACTGGCGCACAGCTCGATCCGCTTCTCCATCGGCCGCTTCACCACCGAAGAAGAAGTCGATTACGCAATTAAATTGCTGCACGAAAAGATCGGCAAGCTGCGCGAACTTTCCCCGCTGTGGGAAATGTTCAAGGAAGGCGTCGATCTGGATTCCGTGCAGTGGGCTGCACACTGATTTTTTAGGGGCTGGATCCTGGATCCTGACCTTCCGCGATTGAAAGGAGCACCAAAATGGCATACAGCGATAAAGTACTCGACCATTACGAAAACCCCCGCAACGTCGGTTCCTTCACCAAGGAAGACGACGCTGTCGGCACCGGTATGGTCGGCGCGCCCGCCTGCGGCGACGTGATGAAGCTACAGATCAGGGTCGGCAAGGATGGCCTGATCGAAGACGCCAAGTTCAAGACCTACGGCTGCGGCTCGGCGATTGCATCAAGCTCGCTGGTGACCGAATGGGTCAAGGGCAAGACCCTCGACCAGGCGATGGAAATCAAGAACACCGCGATTGCAGAAGAGCTCGCGCTGCCGCCGGTGAAGATCCATTGCTCGATCCTGGCCGAAGATGCAATCAAGGCCGCGGTCGCCGATTACAAACAGAAAAAGGGTATGGAGTAAGTCATGGCTGTGACCTTGTCCGAGCGCGCGGCGCAACACGTTACCAATTACCTGTCCAAACGCGGCAAGGGTGTCGGCGTCCGTCTCGGCGTGCGCACCACCGGCTGCTCCGGCATGGCCTACAAGCTGGAGTTCGCCGATGAGGTGCCCGAAGGCGACGAGGTGTTCACCAGCCACGGTGTGACCGTATTTGTCGACCCGAAAAGCCTGACCTACCTCGACGGCACCGAGCTCGACTACACCCGCGAAGGCCTGAACGAAGGCTTCAAGTTTATTAACCCGAACGTGAAGAACGAGTGCGGCTGCGGCGAGTCGTTTAACGTTTGATTGCGGTGAGAGGTGAGGCGATAGGCGTGAGGCGTTCAACAACGCTCGCCTTACGCCTCAGGCCTCACGCCTTGCCCTTAATGGACTTCTCCCAAACCTACTTCGAACTCTTCGGTCTGCCGCAATCGTATGCGCTGGATCGGGACAAGCTTGACGCGGCCTACCGCGAGCTGCAGAACACGGTGCATCCGGACCGTTTCGCTGCGCAGCCGGAGGCCGAGCAGCGGGTGGCGATGCAGTGGGCAACGCAGGTGAACGAGGCGTATCAGACGCTCAGGCATGCGGTGAACCGCGGCGTGTATCTGCTGAAGCTGCAGGGCATCGACGCATTCGACGCCAGCAACACCCGGATGGCACCGGTCTTCCTGATGCAGCAGATGGAATGGCGCGAGGCGATCGAGGACGCGCGTGCGGGCAAACGCATGGCGGTGCTGGATTCGTTGACAGACGACCTGCGTGCTGCACATCGTCGCATCGAGGCGCAACTGGCCGAGCTGATTGATACAGCGCACGACTATGAAGCGGCAAGCGAAGCCGTGCGCCAGTTGCGATTCATGGACAAACTCATCGCCGAAATCGGCGACGTCTACGAAGAACTGGAAAGTTAAGATGGCTTTGCTGCAAATCGCCGAACCCGGCATGTCCGCCGCCCCGCACCAGCACCGGCTGGCGGTCGGGATCGATCTTGGTACGACCAATTCGCTGGTGGCCACGGTGCGCTCCGGCCTTGCCGTGGTGCTGGACGACGAATCCGCGCATTCTCTGCTGCCTTCGGTGGTGCGTTACCACGCCAACGGCAACGTCGATGTGGGCTACGCTGCGAAATCGGCGCAAAACAACGATCCCCACAACACCATCGCATCGGTCAAGCGCTTCATGGGGCGCGGAATTGCCGACATCAAGGACATCGCCAGCCTGCCGTACCGCTTCGTCGATGCGTCCGGCATGGTGCAGCTGAAAACTGCCGCCGGCGTGAAAAGCCCGGTCGAGGTCTCGGCCGAAATCATCCGGGTGCTGCGCCGGCGCGCCGAGGCCGCGATGGGCGGCGAACTCGTCGGTGCGGTGATCACGGTGCCGGCGTATTTCGACGACGCCCAGCGTCAGGCCACCAAGGACGCCGCGCAACTCGCAGGCCTGAACGTGCTGCGCCTGCTGAATGAGCCGACTGCGGCAGCGATCGCCTATGGCCTCGACAACGCGTCGGAAGGCGTCTACGCGGTCTATGACCTCGGCGGTGGCACCTTCGATATTTCCATTCTCAAGCTGTCCAAAGGTGTTTTCGAAGTGCTCGCCACACACGGCGACTCGGCGCTCGGCGGCGACGATTTCGACCAGCGCATCTTCTGCTGGATGGTCGAGGAGGGCCGTTTTGCACCGCTATCGGCGGGTGACATGCGGTTGTTGCTGACCAAGGCGCGCGACGCCAAGGAAGCGCTGACCGAACACACCGAGGTACGCGTCACCGCGGTGCTGTCGACCGGCGAAATGATGGACGCGACGCTGACGCAAGCCGGATTCAATACCATGACCGCCGGCCTCGTCAACAAGACGCTGGCGCCCACGCGCAAGGCGCTGCGCGATTCCGGGCTTGCCGTGGACGAGGTCAAGGGCGTGGTGATGGTTGGCGGCTCCACCCGCATGCCGTGCATTCGTCAGGCTGTGGCCGATTTCTTCAAACAGACGCCACTGACCAATCTCGACCCCGACAAAGTGGTCGTGCTCGGTGCGGCGATGCAGGCCGACGTGCTGGCGGGCAACCGTGCCGGCGACGACTGGCTCTTGCTCGACGTCATTCCGCTGTCGCTGGGCCTGGAAACCATGGGCGGGCTGACCGAGAAGGTCATCCCGCGCAACACCACCATTCCCACCGCGCGCGCACAGGAATTCACCACCTTCAAGGACGGCCAGACCGCGATGAGCGTGCATGTGCTGCAGGGCGAGCGCGAACTGGCGTCGGATTGCCGCTCGCTGGCGCGCTTCGAGTTGCGCGGCATCCCGCCGATGGTGGCCGGCGCGGCGCGCATCCGTGTCACCTTCCAGGTCGACGCCGATGGCCTCCTGTCGGTGTCGGCGCGCGAGCAGAGCAGCGGCGTGGAAGCCAGCGTGCAGGTCAAGCCATCGTACGGCCTCGGCGACGAGGACATCACCCGCATGTTGAAGGATGCCTTCACCCACGCCAAAGGCGACATGTTTGCGCGTGCGCTGAGCGAGCAGATCGTCGACGCGCAGGGCCTGATTGCAGCCACCCGCGCGGCGCTGGCGGCAGACCCCGCGCTGCTCGATGAAGCCGAAACCGCGGCGATCGAAGCCAGTATCGCCGCCCTTGAAAAGCTGATGAGCAGCACCGATCATCTGGCCATCAAGCGCGGTATCGAGGCCCTGAATGCCGCCACCACCGACTTCGCCCAGCGTCGCATGGACCAGAACGTGCGCCGCGCAATGGCCGGGCAGAAACTGGAAACCTTTGGCTGATGCCCCGCACCCTGTTGAATGCCGATTTCATCGAATTCCTGCGGGTGCGGCTCGAAGCCCTTCCGGTCTGCGCGGCCGAAGCCGGGGGCGACGTCCGGCAGATTTTCCGGGACGGTGTGTTAAAACGCTCCCCGGCCGACAGCCCAAAGTGGACTGACCGTATCCAATTCAGCCTTATTTAAAAAGACATGCCCCAACTCATCGTATTGCCCCACGTCGAACTCTGCCCCGAAGGCGCCGTCATCGACGCCAAGCCCGGCGAGACCATTTGCGACACCCTGCTCGCCAACGGCGTCGAGATCGAGCACGCCTGCGAAAAATCCTGCGCCTGCACCACCTGCCACGTGGTGATACGCGAGGGCTTCGACGCGCTCGCGCCGTCGGAGGAAAAGGAGGACGACTTGCTCGACCGCGCCTGGGGGCTGGAGCCGACTTCGCGACTGTCGTGCCAGGCGCTGATGCCGGACAGCGACCTGGTCATAGAAATTCCCAAATACACTATCAACATGGTCAGCGAAGGCAAGGGGTAACCAGCCTTACCTCCAGTTGGGGGGATCCGAAAGGGGGCGTGCCCCCTTCGCACCAAGGAATGCAAAATGAAATGGACCGACGTCAACGAAATCGCGATCGCGCTGGCGGAGAAGCACACCGGGGTCGACCCCCAGTACGTGCGCTTCACCGATCTGCACCGCTGGGTGATGGAGCTGGAGGGATTCGACGACGATCCCGGGCACAGCGGCGAAAAGATCCTCGAGGCGATCCAACTCGCCTGGATCGACGAGGCTGATTAAAGTCAGTAACGGCCGATGCTTCGCGAGTCCCATCGGCGCAGCCGAGGGACGCTACGGGCTACGCTTTTAAATCGGTCACATTGTCATATGTTTGAATGTTCGGCGGAGCCGTCAGCAGACTCGCAAGCGACGCCCAGATGGCGCGGGTCTGGTCGGACCCACGGTCCGCGTGCTCCTGGCTCTCGTACACGGCTACCGTGACGCCGCTGCCGCTCTCGTTCACGCAGGTATAGCAGGCGGTCAACCCCGACACCTTCTTGAGCTGTTCGCGTATTGAATCGGTCATTTTTTCAATCGCATCGAGTTTGGATGGATCGGCCTGAAAGGTCGTTATACGCGCGTACATATCGATTCCTCCTTTTGCGAATGCCACAGGCAAGTGCTATTTCACGCTTCCTCGCCAATAGTGAACACATGGGGCATTGATATACCTTAGCCATCACTCGCGAGCTTAAATATTCGAAGCGGAGTCGGCTCGCGTACTCGGGTAAGCTCTCCAGCTATCTCCGCTATTGGTGATAGGGGTTAACCTAGGCGCAATAATTTTTCGTGTCCATAGACCATTAGCACTAGGTGCGCGCCT
>DATKUP010000150.1:0-2586 GCA_035530575.1 Thiobacillus sp.
GCGGGGAATCTCTACGCCATGCGTGATAATCGTAGCAAGTATGGCGACGGAAAGATGCGCGCCTATTGCAAGCGCTGTGAGGAATTCGCTGAGGAAATCGATGATGAGTTTTGGGGCGAATAAGCGGCGTGAACAAGATTAAGGAGGCGGGCGTGATCGAGATATTAGGATGGTTGGCGGCGGCAGCGATCGCGCTGTGGCTGGTGAATAACATGAGGGATGAATCATGAGTACAGACCGGGAAAAACGGGCGCTCTTATTGGTGACTTACGTGCATACGGCAAGTACGGCGGCTGCTCATATCCAGATAAGCGGAGAATTAACCGGGATCAAGGGAAACAAGCTAGAGGTCGCCGTTTTGCGCAAGGATCTAATTGAACCCGAAGATATCGATGAGATGGAGGATGCTGTTCTTGGCAGGGAAATAAGGTGTTGGGTTAGATGAGGTATGAGGGATGCAAGTGAAAGCCAAAACATTGGACGTCGACATTCTGGACTACATCCCGCGGGTGGGTGAGGAAGTGTTGGTGCGCGGGCGGATAACAGGATGGCGGACGAATCTGGACGTGCAAGGGAAGCACAAGCTGCTAATCAAGTTTCCCGATGGCCTGACGGCGGAGGTGCCGCTGGATTCGGTATACGAGGTGGAAGAGTGGACGACGACAAAGGGCTAGACGACGTGATCGATGGCGAGGTGGTGGAGGACGAGGCGCCGGCGCCGGCGGTGGAGGTGGAGCCGTCGAGTGAGGGTTGCGCGCCGGGTGAGATGGGTTTGGTGCGGCGGGAGTCGACGGGGTTGATGAGCCCAGAGGATCTGGAGCAGGACATCGAGCGCCGCGAGGCGATGAAAACAACCGTTGTGCGGATGACCGATCCGGGGAAGCACTGGGATCAGTTCGGCGACAACTGCAGGCTGAACCGCCACGGGGCCGAGGCGATCGCGATGAGGTTGGGGATCTCGGTTGGGCCGGATGGCCGGCCCTTCCGGGAACCTCAGAGGGGCTACGAGAAGGACGCGGCGGGACGGGAATACTATCGCTGGATGTATCCCTACCAGGCGGAATTTCGGGGGCGGAAGTTCGGCTATATCGGCATCGGGGACTCGCGTCACAAGTTTTTCGGGACGAATTTCGGCAAGGGTCCGCGGCTGATCGACGAGGTGGATGAATCGCAGATTCAACGCTTGGCGCAGGCGAACGCGATCGTCAACTGCGTCGGCCGGTTCATTGATATCACGACCATCCAGATCGACGAATTCAAATCGATCACGGGCAAGGAGCCGCCCTCGAAGGTGCCGTTTAAGAAGGGCGGCAGATCGTCCACTCCCTCAAGGGGCGCGGGGCCGAAGCGGCAAGGCGGGAGTCCCGCGCCCCCCTCCAAACCGGCGGGCGGGGGCGAGGGTTGGGCGGTGCCGGTGGAGGCGCCGGCGATGCTGGACGATATGGAGGAGCGGACCTGGGCGGAGATCACCGGGACGTGGATGCTGCTCGCGAAGCGCGTGAGCCTCGAATATGGGGTGGACGCCTACGAAGAGTTTCTCAAATTCAAAAGCGGCGAACACCTGACGCGCGAGAAGCTGGAGAGGATGACGGAGAGCGACTCGAAACGGAACTGGTTGATCAAAACGCTACGGGGGATGTTCGCGGCATACCCGCCGAAGGGCGGCCCGCCGGCGGCGAAGGCAGACAGGCCGAGCAAGAACGAGCCGGAACCGGGCGAGATCACGGACGGGGACATCCCGTTTTAGGAGGCGGAAATGAAACCGAGCGAAACGATTTTTGACGGCAAAACATATGTCATTCCGATGGCCGATGTGAGCCACATAGAGAAGGATCAGCGCGAAATGTACAAGGGCAGCATCAGAGTGATCACAAAGCACACGACCTGGAATGGAGAGCTGGACGGCTACAACAACCTCATTAATCTTTGTCCCCCGGAGAGCGAGGAATTCCTGCGTGCTTGGTGTCGCTTCCGAAGCGAGATCGACGATTCGCAGACGGGGCCGGAGGACGAAAAATCGTGAGCATAAAGGACAGGTCGGTTGACACGAAATTCATCATTCAGGCTGGCGAATCTCAGGGAGATATCGTGTTGGAGGCGTACCCGGTAGAGGCGGGGATCGTGATCGTGCTGGGGAAAATGATGAGCAACGGCCAATACGAGACGTTGCTGGACATCGTTATAGATCACCTGGCGGCGAACCTCGAGCGCTGGAGTCGGGAGGTGAAGTGATGGGATACAACAGGGTTGAGTTTACGGTGACCGACTTTAGCGGCAAGGAAAAAATGGAAGTTCATCCCTGCATTGCCGGACCGCATAGCTGCGTTGTAGTGGTGCTCGATGAATACCTGCCGCGCGGGCGGGGACGCTCGAAAGCAAGGCATGTCAATATCAGCTTCCACCTGAATCCCGGACCGGCGATAGCGCTGGGCGTACTGCTGACGCAATGGGGCGCGGAGGCAAAGGAGGCGAGGGGTGAGCTTACCTGAGATTCTGGATGCGGTGCTAGAGGACCGCGGACGGCAGCGAGAGCCGAAGGGGAGGAACCTGAGCAACCACGCCTCGCAGCTCGGCCACCCGTGCCTG
>DATKUP010000151.1:0-32802 GCA_035530575.1 Thiobacillus sp.
CTACACGCCTGAAGTCGGATGGGCGTTGGGAGATGGTCAGGAACACGATAGCGATCCCGCCTGGGACGCCATCGAAGCGGAAGCCCTCTATGACCTGCTCGAACGCGAGGTGATCCCCGAGTTCTATACCCGCGACGCGCAAGGGATTCCCACTGCCTGGGTGGCGCGGATGCGGGAAAGCATGGCGCAATTGACGCCGCGTTTTTCCACCAACCGCGCGGTTTGCGAATACACCGAACAACACTACCTCCCGGCCGCCGCAGCCTACCGGGAGCGGGCGGCCAACCAGGGCGCCATTGGCGTGGAACTGGTTGATTGGCGGCATGCGCTGGCGCAAAAATGGGCCGCGCTCCGCTTCGGCGAAGTGAAGCTTGAAACCAGGGCCGAGCAGCACGGTTTCGAAGCGCAGGTGTATCTCGATGACCTTGACCCGGAGGCCGTGCGGGTCGAGCTATATGCCAATGGTGTTGACGGTGCGCTACCGGTGCGGGTGGAGATGCAGCGCGTGCGGCAACTGGTGGGCGCAAAAAACGGCTACGTCTATCGCGCTGAGGTGCCTTCAATCCGCCCGGCAACCGACTATACGGCGCGCGTGATCCCGCACCGCGACGGCGTAGCGGTTCCCCTGGAAGCGTCCCACATCCTGTGGCAGCGCTGATTCGATTGCGGACGATGCCTGTGTGACCGACCGAATCACATTGCCGCATGGCTCGCGAAACAATCGATTGAGGAAGTGCATCCATGAGTGTTGAGACGCAAGCATTGGCCGCCGAAGACGATGACTCGCTTTCGCCCTGGTGGATACGCGCTGTACTGATTGTGATGGTATTAGGTTTTGCCGGCCTGATCACGATCACGATGCTCTCCTACCGCAATGCCCCGCCGATCCCGGCGCTGATGGTGGACGCACAAGGTGACACAGTATTCAGCGGCGACGACGTCCGCGACGGCCAGACGGTTTTTCTCAAATACGGTTTGATGGACAACGGCAGCATCTGGGGCCATGGCGCCTATCTTGGCCCGGATTATTCGGCCGAGGCGCTGCACCGCATCGGGATGGACACCGCCGAGGCAATCGCACAACAACACTATCAACAGCCCCTGGCCGCGTTGACACCGTCGCAGCAGGCTGCAGTCCGAGCAGAAACAGCGGTCGAACTCAAAACCAATCGGTATGACAGCGCCACCCAAACGCTGCGATTGACCGTGCCGCAAACTGCGGCCTATCGCCAGCAGATCGGCTACTGGACCGAGTACTTCCGGGATCCGTCGCGCAATGCGGGTCTGAAGGCCGACCTCATCACCGACCCGACCGAGCTGCGCCAGTTCACCGCCTTCGTCACCTGGGCGGCCTGGGCGTCGGTGGCCGTTCGTCCGGGCGAAGACTATTCCTATACCAACAATTTCCCGTACGATCCGAGCGTGGGCAACCTGCCCACGTCCAGCGCCCTGCTGTGGAGCGCGCTGAGCCTGCTGGTGTTGCTGGCCGGTACTGCGACCGTACTGCTGGCATTCGGGAAATTCGATTACCTGGGTTGGATTACGCGCGGCCATCACGTGCACCCGCACCTGCTGCCGGGGCGATCCAGCCTGGGACAGAACGCGCTGGTGAAATTCTTCGTGGTCGTAGCGCTGCTGTTGCTGGCGCAGTCCTTGGTGGGCGGCGCAGTGGCGCATTACCGCGCCGATCCCGGCAGTTTTTACGGCTTCCAGCTGGAGCGTATTTTTCCCGGCAATCTGCTGCGCACCTGGCATTTGCAACTCGCGATCTTCTGGATCGCCACCGCCTACGTCGCCGCGGCACTGTTCCTTGGCCGCTCGCTGCGGGTCGACGAACCACGCGGGTTCGCAGGGTGGGTACACGTACTGTTCGCCGCGTTCGCGGTCGTGATCGGCGGCAGCTTGATTGGTGAGTGGCTGGGCATCTCGCAACAGCTCGGTCAGTGGTGGTTCTGGCTGGGCAACCAGGGGTGGGAGTACCTGGAACTCGGTCGGCTGTGGCAATACCTGCTCGTGGCGGGTTTGTTGATGTGGTTTGCGCTGCTATGGACATTGGTACGGCCGAACACGCTGGCGGACCCGGCGGCGAAGCCGGTCGTCAAGATGTTCCTGGTGGCAGCGCTGGCAATTCCGGTTTTCTATGTGCCCACCCTGTTTTTTGGCGCCAGGACCAACTTCACGGTGGTCGATACGTGGCGCTTCTGGATCATCCACCTGTGGGTAGAAGGCTTCTTTGAATTCTTCGCCACGACGGTGGTGGCACTGACGTTCTATCAACTTGGTCTGACGCGCCGCAATGTCGCGCTGCGCGTGATCTATCTCGACGCCATCCTGTATTTCCTCGGCGGGTTGATTGGCACCGGTCACCATTGGTATTTCACCGGCCAAACCAACGTCAACATGGCGCTATCGGCGCTGTTTTCTGCGCTCGAAGTCGTCCCGCTGACCTTGCTCACGCTGGATGCCTGGGATTTCGTTCGAACCACCCGCGGCGAATGCGACGTCTGTGAAAAAAAGATCGCGATACCACACAAATGGACCTTCTATTTCCTGATCGCCGTGGGCTTCTGGAACTTCCTGGGTGCCGGCATGTTCGGTTTTCTGATCAACCTGCCGATCGTGAGCTATTACGAAGTTGGTACCCTGCTGACGCCGAATCATGGCCACGCTGCGCTGATGGGCGTCTTCGGCATGCTGGCGATCGCGCTGATGGTGTTCGTGTTGCGCCAGACCAACGATGATGCGCACTGGGCTGGCATCGAGAAATACATCAAGGTCGCCTTCTGGGGCACCAACATCGGATTGGCGATGATGGTGACGATGAGCCTGTTCCCCGGCGGCGTGCTGCAAGTCTGGGACGTGATGCAGAATGGGTACTGGCACGCTCGCAGCCTTGACTATATCGGGAGTGATCGATCGCGCCTGATCGAATGGCTGCGTATGCCAGGCGACTTGGTGTTCATCGTATTGGGCACCGTGCCATTGGTGATCGCAGTGGTCAAAGGCTACCTCGGCGCGCGCGCCGCGGATCGTAATCTAGTTGAATCCTGACACAGGAATGATGGCAACAAGGCAGCAATAGCATGAAGACTCCTGAACGTCCACTGCATGCGTATATGACCAAGGTTTGCGAACGCGCCGAAGTTCGGCGAGGCGCACCTTTGCCACTGGGTACCCATGAAGCCGAAGGCGGCATCAACTTCGCCCTGTTCAGTCGCCACGCCAGCCGCGTCCGGCTGGAACTGTTCGAACAGGCGGGCGACGCTGCGCCAGCCCGGTCCATCGATCTGGATCCGGCGAGCAACCGCACGGGCGACGTGTGGCACGTCTGGGTCCAGGGGATACAAACGGGCCAGCTGTATGCCTATCGTGTCGACGGCCCGTACCAGCCCCGGGATGGCCATCGTTTCAATTTCAGCAAGCTGCTCCTTGACCCCTTTGCGACAGCGATCTCGCCGTTGCCTGCCTGGGATTTTGGCGCGGTGCGGGGATACGATCCAGCGGCGCCGGAGCCAGACCTGGTTTGTTCAAAAGTCGATGATGCCGGTGCCATGCCGAAATGCGTGTGCACCCATGAGCATTTCAACTGGCATGACGACCGCCCGCTCCGGCATCCATGGTCGAAGACGGTGATTTATGAAACGCATGTGCGTGGTTTTACCGTTCATCCCAACGCTGGCGTGGCGCATCCCGGCACCTACCGCGGCCTGATTGAAAAGATTCCCTACTTGAACGAACTGGGCGTGACGGCGGTGGAATTGATGCCGGTACACGAGTTCAACGCATACCAGGCGCCGGGCATCAACCCGCAAACCGGCGAGCCACGCACCAATTTCTGGGGCTACGATCCCGTGGCCTTCTTTGCGCCGAAAGCCTCCTACAGCAGTGCGGGCGGACTCGGCCAGCAGAAGCTGGAGTTCAAGGAAATGGTGCGGGCACTCCATCATGCCGAGATCGAAGTGATCCTGGATGTGGTGTTCAACCACACCGCAGAGGGAAACGAGCTGGGCCCGACGCTGTGCTTTCGCGGCATGGATAACGCGATCTTCTACACACTGGCGGACGACAAACGCCACTACAAGGACTACACGGGCACCGGCAACACTATCAACGCCAATCACCCTGTGGTGCGGGATCACGTCCTGGCTGCGTTGCGTTATTGGGTGGTGGAGATGCATGTGGATGGCTTCCGCTTTGATCTGGCGTCCGTGCTCGGACGCGACAGCAGCGGCAAGCTGCTGACCAATGCCCCGCTGCTCGAACAGATCGCCGAGGACCCGATTCTAAGAGACGTAAAAATCATCGCCGAGGCGTGGGACGCCGCCGGCGCCTATGAGGTGGGGAGTTTCTCCGAGCAGCGCTGGGCGGAGTGGAACGGCCGCTACCGGGACGATGTCCGGCGTTTCTGGCGCGGCGACGCGGGCATGCTCGGGGTGTTTGCCAGCCGAATCTGCGGCAGTGCCGACATCTACACCGCGTCGGGCAAAGGCCCCGAGGCCAGCATCAATTTCATCACTTGCCACGATGGCTTCACGCTCAACGACCTGGTGAGCTATGGCACCAAGCACAATGAAGCCAACGGTGAAAGCAACCATGACGGGACCGACGCCAACTACAGCGACAACCACGGCGTCGAAGGCGTGACGGCGGATGCCGGAATCGAGGCCCTGCGCAAACGCCAGATCAAGAACTTCCTGCTGACGCTGCTGATCTCGCGCGGGGTGCCGATGCTGCTCGGCGGGGACGAATTGCGCCGCACTCAGGGCGGCAACAACAACGCCTGGTGCCAGGACAACGAAACGAGCTGGCTTGACTGGCGTAGTCTGGCACAACACCAGGACATCTTCTGCTTCACGCGCGGCATGATCGCCTTTCGCCGTGCCCATCCTGTGCTGAGTGCGGAGCACTTCTACACGGACGCCGAGGTCCAGTGGTTTGGCCCGCAAGGTGGTTTGCCCGACTGGGCCAACCCGGAAGCGAAGCAGTTCGGCTGCCTGATCCAGGAAGACAGTCAACGCGCGCTTTTCATGATGTTCAATGCGGGTGCCGAGGCAGTTGATTTTGTTTTGCCCCAACTCGCAGCGAAGAAGGGATGGCGTCTGGCCGTCGATACCGCGCGCGAATCCCCGCAGGACCTGTTCGAAGTGAGCGGGACCACCCTGTTGGAAAACACACGCACTTACCGTCTGGAGACCCGATCCAGCACCATTCTTTTGGCGCATTGAGTCCGTCTCGCTCCGGCTTGGCCCATCACATTTCTTATCGCACGTCAGAGAACACACGCCATGCTGCATTATGCGGAATACCTCAAAATGTTTGTCGGCCTGCTGGCGATCGTCAACCCGTTCGGGGCCATCCCGCTATTCATCAGCATGACCGTCGACGAGAGTGCCCGCCAACGCCGCAAGACGATCAACCTGGTGGCCGTCGGCGTCACCATCATCCTGCTGGTTGCACTGTTCTTCGGCGAGTTGCTACTGCAGTTTTTTGGCATCACCATCGATTCGTTCAGGATCGGCGGCGGCATCCTGGTGTTGCTGATGGCGATCGCCATGCTGCATGCCAAAACCAGCCTGATCCGGCAGACCGATGAAGAGGCATGCGAGTCGATCGACAAGGAGTCGGTCGCCATCGTCCCGCTTGCTATGCCGCTTCTGGCCGGCCCGGGCGCCATCAGCACCGTGATTCTGGCGGCGCACAAGTCAAGCGGCGTCGTCCACTACCTGGTCATCGCGCTGGGCATCGTCGTGTTGAGTCTGGTGGTGTGGGGCGTGTTGCGATTGTCGCCGTGGATAGCCGGTCACATCGGCGCCACGGGGATCAATATTTTTACCCGCATCATGGGATTGATCCTGACAGCGATTGCAGTTGAGTTCATCGCCACCGGCATCAAGGGAATGTTTCCTGTGCTGGCTTGAGTGCGCACCCTGTATGGAAATGCTGATTGACGCTGGACAAATCAATGTGAGATTTCGTAGGCTATTCTAAATAATGAAATCAGCTACAGGAGTCGACCCATGACCCAAAACCAGCGTATCGAACAGAAAATCGATTTCTACGCATCACATCTGAAGCATATCGATGAGCTTTTGGAACGATCCAGCAAAGGCGTTACGAACCGTCCGGAGCACGCTGAAATCCACGCACAGATAACGACCCTGAAAAATGAACGCGATCAGCTCGCCAAGCACATTGACACGCTGAAACAGGGGTCTACTGCCGACATGCAGGAAAAAATGATTGAGGACGCTGGTCCTATGGGTGTGTGGGATGCGCTTGCCCAGCAGTTGGAGAAACTGCTTGAGCGCATTGAACGCTAGTCATGCATAGGTGCGGATGCCCATAACAAACTAAAGGTAACGGGGTGAGCATGTCAAAAAACGGCTTCTCATCACCGCTAATGCCAGCCCCGGCCCATCCCCGCATACGGCGGGAACCGTTGCCCTGGCAGACACCCAAGGCGCTCGAGGATGACCCCCAGGCCATGGCGCGAGTGCAAGCCATCATGGCCAGCCCGGGCTATCGCCAGGCGGATCAGGATGTGGCGTTTCTGAACCAGGACGAAACGCGCGGGGTACGGCTCCAGATTGATTACCTGAAACCCGAACTGCTGTTGGGCCAACATGGGGTAGGACATACCATCGTGGTGTTCGGCAGCACCCGTCTGCAGGAACCGGGGGCTGCGCGACGCAAGGTAGAGGCCATACAGCATGCGCTGGCCGGCGACCCTGCGGATGCGGAACTGCAGCGGCGCCTGAACGTGGCGCGGTCCATCCAGGAAAAGAGCCGGTATTACGAAGAAGCAAGGGCATTCGGCCGCCTAGTGGCAGCGTCAGGCAAAGGTCCGGAGGATTGCAGCGTAACCCTGGTCACGGGGGGCGGCCCCGGCGTCATGGAGGCCGCCAACCGGGGGGCGTTCGATGTGGGCGCCAAATCAATCGGCCTCAACATCACCCTGCCCCAGGAACAGTATCCCAACCCCTACGTCACCCCTGAGCTCTGTTTCAGCTTCCATTATTTCGCCATGCGCAAACTGCACTTTCTCAAGCGCGCCAAAGCGCTGGTCGCTTTCCCCGGCGGCTATGGCACCCTGGACGAACTGTTTGAAACCCTCACCCTGATCCAGACCCGCAGCATTGCGCCGCTTCCGGTGGTGCTGGTGGGCGAGGCCTGGTGGCGACAGGCTGTGAATATGGATTTCCTGGTAACCGAGGGCGTCATCGACGCCGAGGACCGGGAGCTGTTCTGGTACGCCGAGACTGCGGCGGAAATCTGGCAGGGTATCCAGAACTGGCACCGGGCCAGCGGTAAACCCCTGCTGAACGACAACAAGAAATAGACCATGAAAATTGCCTTCCACGGCGCCGATCACAACGTCACCGGTTCCTGCCATAGGGTGAGCTGCGGCGGCAAGCAAATACTGATCGACTGCGGACTGTATCAAGGCGGGCGCGAACTGGCGGAGGAAAATCACGAACCTTTTGGCTTCGATCCCGCGGCGGTGGATTATCTGCTGCTCACCCATGCCCACCTCGATCATTGTGGCCGCATTCCCTTGTTGGTGAAGCAAGGCTTCCAGGGCGAGATCATTACCACCGCCGCCAGCCGCGAGCTGGCTAAACTGGTCATGCTGGATGCCGCCCATCTGCAAGAGGAGGAGACGGAGTGGCAATCCCGCAAGATGGCGCGCCACGGCTACAAGAACACCCACAAGGCAGAAGAGATATCGCCGCTTTACACCACGCTGGATGCCCTCAACAGCCTGGATTATTTCGGCCGCAAAGCAGAATACGGCAAGGCGCTGACGCTGGACGGCAGCATTCAGGCCACGTTTCTGGACGCCGGGCACATCCTTGGTTCCGCCTGCATCCTGCTGGAACTGGAAGAAGGTGTCCAACAGCGGCGGGTATTGTTCTCCGGCGATCTTGGCTACAGCGGACGGGCCATCTTGCGTGACCCGACCCCGCCGCCTGATGCCGATGTCGTGGTAATCGAGACCACCTACGGCGACCGGGCGCACAAACAGCTGCAACCCTCGATCGAAGAGTTGTACGCGGCCGTTACCGACACCTTCCGCCGCGGCGGCAATGTCATCATCCCCAGCTTTGCGCTGGAACGCTCACAGGAGATTCTCTACTACCTGCGCGAAGGGGTGGATGCCGGCAAATTGCCTGCCTCCATGCAGGTATTTCTGGATTCACCGATGGCCATCTCCGCCACCGAAATATTCCGGCATCACCCGGAATGCTATGACGAAGCGACCAGCAAGGTGTTTCGCAGCGGAACGGATCCCTTCAACCTGCCGGGTCTGCACTTTACGCGGCAGACCGCCGACTCCATGGCGCTGAATAAAGTGAGTGGCGGCGCAGTGATCATTGCCGGCTCCGGCATGTGCACGGGCGGTCGCGTGCGCCATCATCTCAAGCACAACCTGTGGAAAGAAAACTGCAGCGTGGTGTTTGTCGGCTTTGCTGCCAAGGGCACCCTGGCGCGAATCATTATCGATGGCGCAAAAATGGTGAAACTCTTCGGTGAGGAAATCCAGGTACGTGCCCGCATCTACACCATTGGCGGTTTCTCAGCCCATGCCGACCGCGACGAGTTGCTGGCCTGGCACCGGCAGGTGGGTAACCCGGCACGCACCTTCCTGGTCCATGGCGAAGAAGAGGTCATGCAGTCCTTTGCCCCGCAGTTGCATGACACCGAGGTGATCATGCCTGAGCTGAATCAATCGTTTCCCTTGTAGTCAGTCGAACCAAGAATTGATATAGGCACGTTTGCGGCTACAAATAACCTACAGTAAAAGGGAGACTTTTCTGGTTGGCGGTTTGGCGTTCTGCAATTCCCACGCACCAGCCTGTAGACAGGTTTGTTTCTGCGCATATGAGCATATGCGCAGTTACTTCTTCCTTCGTCAATCGGCCTCACATCACTAAAAGGAACGGAAATGAAACTCACCCCCAGGCACCTGACCGTAGCCGTCCTGGTCGCCAGCGCGCAACTCTCCAGCGTGGCGTTCGCACAAACCCCGAAAATGCCCACTGCGCAAGCAGCACCTGCTGAGGCGAAGGCACCGGTTGCGATCAAGTCCCCCACCGACTGGATTATCTATGACGAAACGACCTTCACCCCGGTCGCGGATTCGATCAGCCTTCATCTGGATGCAGCACGCAAAGCTTTCGATGCCAAGGACAATAAGAAAGCGGCAGCAGAGATGCGCGCCGTGGCCGCCGAGCTGAAGGCGCAGGCCGCCCAAGCCGCCAAGGCCGAAAAGGCCCGCACCAAGTCCGAAATGGAGCTTGCGCATAACACCTTCAAGCGCATGGATGCGGTGGCCAGCAAGGTCAGTGCCGCCGCCGCCGGCATCGAGAACGGCAAAATCAAGACCAAGGCGGATCTGGACAAAGCCATCGATAAGGCCACCCGCGCCGACATGGAGCAGCGTTGGCTGGTGACGGACGTGACCACCTGGTACCCGGTGACCGAAGAGCCGCAACGGCATTTCGGCAGCGCCGTCGAAGCCTACGCGAAGAAAGACTACAAAGCGGTGGCCACCGAGATCCGCAAAGCGACTGGCTACCTGCGTCTGGAAGCCGGCCGCGCAACCGGTGACGCCAAGCAGGCGCTCGACAGCTCCGTGGTGGAACTCGACAAGCTCGCTGCTTCCGTCGAGAAGGGCGCGATCAAGGGCGAGAAGATCATGGACAAGGCGTTCGCCAATGCCAACCACGCGCTCGCCCTGGCGCATCGCACCAAGGCGACTGAATCGTGGGCGCGCAAGGAGTACAACAAGGCCGGTTACGAACTCAAGGCAGCAGCCCACGGGCTGGAAAGCGCTGCGGCTTGGGCCGGACAGGAAGCGAAGGCAGGTGCTTCCGCAGCTGTTGCCGGCACACGGGCACTGGGCGATAAGATCGTCTCCGGTGCGGCCTGGTCGCGCGATGAAGTCGCCAAAGGCTTCGAGTCGCTGGGCAATGCCATCAATGCATTGGGCCAGAAGATTGGCAGCGGCAAGAAGGCGGCCCCGGTAAACGGGGGAACGTGAGCGCCTGATTTGCTTACCGCTTTTGCAATTGATAAAAACAATCCGCGATAGCGCTAAGGTCGTAGCCAATCTTGAAACCAGTGGCGGTCAACGCATGTGCTGTCGCTTCCATCTCGTCGACCCGGCGGGCGGCATGTCGGGCGGCGGCCAGGGAGAGTGTCAACTCCCGGGTGGCCGCGTCATCAATGCCGCAATCGATCGCAACTGAATCATTTCTCCACTTTTCCAAAGGACCTTCATCATAAAGAGCCGTACCCTTCTAACTGCCGTGCTGGCCGGTTCCAGCTTGCTTGCCTCACTGCCGCTTGCGGCCAGCGCGCAGGAAATCATCGTTGTCGAGACCATCAGCGCAACGACTTACCTCAACGGCGGTATCGGCAAGGACGAAGCCGATGCCATGCGGCGCATTGCCAAAGAGTTCCCGTTACGCCTCACGTTCTCCGTGTACAAGGATGGCGAGTTCATCGTCGACGTTCCGGTTGTCATCGCCGATGCGCGCGGCAATCCGGTATTCGAGTTGTCCAAGGCCGGCCCGATGCTCTATGTGATGCTGCCCAACGGCAAGTACAAGGTGAGCGCCCGGTTCAAGGGCCTGACCGAGTCGCAGGAAGTTACCTTGCGCGGCAAGGAAGGCAAGGACCTGTATTTCCACTGGAAGGGCACGCCGAAGAAGTGAGGCGCGTAGCCAGCAAGGACACGCCCAGCGCAATGCGCAAGCCAAACGGCCCGGCGCCCTGCCACGCCATCCCGCTTGCGCTGTTCGCCACGGTTGTCAGAGGACTCGGTGCTTCTGCGCTTGGCCGATCAGGCACGGCCTGCTTCGGCGCCCTCCTTCCCCGTGAGGACGCGGTTGAGGCCGCCTGGGCGGTGGTCGATCCTGTCCTTGATACGCACCACCAGACTCGCGCCTGCAAGCCTGGCGGTTGGGGCCGAAACAGGCTGATGCACTCATCGCCGCAGGCGGAAATCGGCACGACCCGATACTGGGGAAGGCGACAAAATGACCGCAGCGAACGAGGTGGTTTTTTGTTGGGTGTGGACAACATCCGTATAGCATGAAGTGGCTCGAACATCAGCGTGTTCGTTATACGCTCAGTCATCACCCCATTCCTCATGAGGCGTGGGAAGGCTTGATGCACGAGGCCGATATCTTCAGAGGCCTGAGCGCCGTGGAGCGAGCCCATTTGCGGGAGCTGGCTACCTTGTTCCTGCACCGCAAGGACCTCAGCGGGGTTCAGGGCCTGGCCGTGTCCATCGAGATGGCGGCGGCTGTTGCCGCCCAAGCATGCCTGCCGATTTTGAAACTCGGGCTGGGTTATTACGACGGCTGGGTTGAGGTGGTGATCTATCCCGGCGCTTTCCGGGTGGACAGGGACCGTACCGATGCAACCGGACTGGTCTCGCACGAGGAGCACGCCTTGAGCGGCGAATCCTGGTTAAAGGGGCCGGTGATTCTTTCCTGGGATGATATCGCCGCCGACCTGGCGGCGTCCCATCCCGGCCACAATGTGGTGGTGCATGAATTCGCCCACAAGCTGGACATGCTTAACGGCAGCGCTAACGGCATGCCTCCTCTGCACGCTGACATGGTGCGGCAGCAATGGACGGCGGCTTTTAGCAATGCGTTTGATCACTTGCAGCAACAGCTGGCGCATCATCATCGCCCTGGCATCAATTCTTATGGCGCGACCGCTCCGGCAGAATTTTTTGCAGTGGCGAGTGAATATTTCTTCACCGATCCGCAAACGCTGCACCACCAATCCTCGGCGGTCTATGACCAGCTGGTGTTGTTCTATCGTCAGGACCCTGCAAACCGGCGGTCTGCGTCCGCTAGCAGTATTGGCTTCGATCAAATATAAATCCCCGGCCCACTTTGATGGAACATCCACTGCACCTCTCCCATCATGAGCCAGACCATCAAGGCGAAGCCAATCGCACCCAGCACGGCCATCACCAGCGCCCCCAGCAAGGCACTGCCGAAGCCGTCGATTTCAAAATCCTTGACCATTGCCGCGCTGAGCCACAGAGTGAAGGCGTTGACGACCAGCGCAAACAGCCCAAAGGTGAGTACGGTGATGGGCAGGGTCAGCAGCCATAGCAGCGGACGGATGAAGGCATTGACCAGGCCCAGCACAAAGGCTGCCCATAACAGCCCGCCTGTCGAGCGCGCCCGCACCCCGGGGACGACCAAGGTCACCACCCACAGTCCCATGGCAGTGATCAGCCACATAAAAATGATTCCAAATAGCATTGTTTTAGTCACTCCCGTTTCGTTGTCTGACGCGGCCTGCTCTCGCACCGATAAACACTACACAGCACCAAGTGCTAGCCTTCATATCATAAACAACCGCAAGTTCGACACCATCCATTACACGATCGCGGATTCTTGCGAGTTGACTGGAACCTTGCGGAGTTCGTGATGAAACAGTGAAGATCATTCTCAATGCAATCAAAATGGATAGGTCATGGATAAGCACTACGATGTACTGGTGATTGGCGGCGGCCCAGGCGGCACCCCGGCTGCGATGGCGCTGGCCCAGGCGGGCAAAAAGGTCTTGCTGGTGGAAGCGGGTGCGGGCTTGGGAGGAACCTGCCTGTTCGAGGGCTGCATCCCTTCCAAGATTTTTCGTGAGACAGCCCAGCGCCTGCGCGACATTTCCCATGCGGAGGCGTTTGGCATCCAGCTTCCCCACGAACTGGTGCACCTCAACTGGCGGCAGGTGCAGGCGCGTAAGCGGGCCATATTGCAGCGCCGCAGTGATGCGGCGATCCACAAGGCAGAGCAGTTCAGCATCTTCCATCTACTCTTTGGCCGGGCGCAGTTGCGTGGTGCCCGCGCGGCATTCGTCGAGCCATTTGGGGATGATGGTGTCGAGATCACATTCGAACAATGCATCCTGGCTACCGGTTCCGCACCGAATGCGTTGCCGGTGCGGGGTGTCGATTTGCGCCAGGTCTACAGCAGCGACAGCATTCTCGATATCGACTGCGTGCCAGACCAACTGGTCGTGATCGGTGGTGGGCCCATTGGCGTCGAACTGGCGCAGATATTTCACGCCCTGGGCGCCCAGGTCACGCTGATGGAGCGGGGACCGCATATTCTCGGTGGCGTGGATGAAGAAATGGCGCTGGCTCTGGAACAGCATCTGATCAAACAGGGAATCAATCTGCACGTCAAATGTCAGGTCAAGAGTATTAGTCACAGCGGTCAGGGCGTGTTTGTGGAATACGATACCGAGGCGGGCTCTGATCAGATCTTTACTACAGCGGTGCTGGCCGCTGCGGGTCGCCACCCGCGGGTGGAAGGCCTGGGGCTGGAGCACACCGCAGTGAAGGCCGGACCTCACGGCATCGAAGTGGACGAAACGCTGCAGACTGCCGAACCTGGCATCTACGCCGTCGGCGATGTGATCGGCCAGCCCATGTTTGCCCACTGGGCCACCGCTCAGAGTCTGGCATTGGCGCGGCACCTGCTTGGCCTGCCCGGCCCATTTCCAAAATCCGAACACAACACGGCGACCATCTTCAGCACCCCGGAACTGGGTATGGCGGGCCTGACCGAAGCCCAGGCTGTCAAGGCCGGGATTGAGGTGCGGGTGGCCCGTTACGATTTCGCCCAGGATGCCCGCGCCCAGATCGGCGGTCATGACAACGGCTTGCTGAAAATTATCTACGATAAAAGCAGCCGGCGGGTGATCGGTGTCCACGCGCTGGTGGAAGGGGCAGCGGACCTGATGGGCGAGGCGGCGCTGCTGGTTCGGGCCGGGTTGCCGCTGGAGGCCATTGCCGGGGCGATTCATCCCCATCCTACCCTGACTGAATCTTTTGTAATGGCCGCGCGTACCGCGCTGGCGGCCGAGGCAATGAATCACAATGAATGAGATAGCACGATTGTCGCCCCGCCTCGCCGCGATTCTTGACCAGGCGCGCAGCCATCCTCCCTTGCCGGTGGCGGTGGTGGATGCGCAAGAGGCCCATGTGCTGGCCGGGGTGGTGGAGGCCAGCGATTACGGTTTGATCGAGCCGGTGCTGCTGGGGCCGCGGGCGCAGATCGAAACCGTGTGCCGGCAACTGAGTTGCCCCATCGACCGTTTTTCCATCCTCGATATCGCGCCGGCTTCGGAAGCAGCCGAGGCGGGTGTGCGGCGGGTGCTGGAAGGCAAGGCGGCAGCCCTGGTCAAAGGCTGGATACACACCGACGAGCTGATGCACCCGGTGTTGCGCGAGTTGCGCACGGCGCGGCGCGTCAGCCATGTCTTCATTGCTGATCTGCCCAGTTACCACAAACTGCTGTTCATCACCGATGCAGCCATCAATATCGCGCCGGATCTCGCCACCAAGGCGGCGATCCTGCAAAACGCCATCGATCTGGCGCGCATCCTGGGTGTGGACAGGCCGAAAGCAGCAGCGCTGTCGGCGATAGAACTGGTTAAACCCAGTATCCCTTCCACGCTGGACGCCGCCTGCCTCAGCAAGATGGCCCAGCGCGGCCAGATCACCGACGCCGAGGTGGACGGCCCGCTGGCCTTCGACAACGCGATTTCGCGCGACGCGGCCAAAATCAAAGAGATCAACAGTACGGTGGCGGGAGATGCAGATATTCTGCTGGCGCCGGATCTGGATGCCGGCAACATTCTCGCCAAGGATCTTGAATACCTCGCCGGGGCAACCCTGGCAGGCATCGTAATCGGCGCCAAGGTACCGCTGATGCTCACCTCCCGCTCCGATCCACCCACCGCCCGTCTGATCTCCGCCGCCATTGCCGTGTTGTTGCACCAGCATTGGGACGGTGATGGCGTATCGGTTATTGCTACACCTATCGCAGGAGATGAATCATGAACCCAGGGAGCGATGCCATGGGTAATACACGCGAAAAACTCAACGAAATATCAAGTTTGATCGGGAAACTGCGGACGGATTATCCCGCTGAAACCAACGCCTTTCTCAGCTTCATGAGCAAGGCGGAGGGCGGCAAGGCATTGACGGTACGTGAAAAAGAATTGATCAACGTGGGCTTGGCGGTGGCGGCGCAGTGCGAATGGTGCATCGCCATACACGTTCAGCATGCCATCGAGGCCGGGGCCAGCCGCGACGAGGTAATCGAAGCCGGCTTCATGGCGGTGGTGATGCATGGTGGGCCGGCCCTGATGTACATGACCCCGCTGGTAGAGGCGGTGGACGAGTTTCTTCCCGCTACAGCGTCAAAAGAAACTGTGACAGGTGGCGAGAGTTAGACCTTATTCCGCGATTCCACCCATGGTTCAGGCGCTGCTGGTCATGAATGGCGCCCTGTTTTTACTGGAGCTATATTCCGGCGCCCCGTTAATCGACGCGCTGGCGCTCTGGCCTTTAGGGTTGTCAGGTACGGCTGCGTTTGGGCTGGCCGCGCCTCATTTCCAGTTATGGCAATTGGTGACCTATTCATTCCTGCACGGCGGCATCATGCATCTGTTGCTGAATATGTATGCCTTGTGGCTGTTTGGATCGCGCATGGAGAACGTGTGGGGTTCGGAGGCTTTCACACTCTATTATTTTGTCTGTGTCATCGGTGCCGGGCTGGTGCAGTTGTTCGTCGCCACCCTGGGCACAGGCGAGGGTGGAATTTATCCAACCCTTGGCGCCTCGGGCGGGGTGTTCGGTCTGTTGCTGGCCTTCGGTCTGACCTTCCCCACTGAAAGGCTGATGTTGATCTTTCCACCGGTGGTGCTGCAAGCGAAATGGTTTGTCCTGATCTACGGTGCCATCGAGTTATGGGCCGGCGTCACCGGCACTATGGCGGGCGTGGCCCATTTCGCGCATCTTGGCGGCATGCTGTTTGGTTACATCCTGCTGCTTTACTGGCGTCGCCATCCCCCCGGTTACCGCTGGAACAGACATTGAGGAAGCGCTAAATGGAATCGGACCTGTTGAAGAAAATGTTGCGTGACATATTGCTGGCGCGCGCCTTCGAGGAGCGTGCCGCGCAGGAATACACCCAGGGTAACATCGCCGGGTTTCTGCATCTCTACCCCGGTGAAGAGGCAGTGGCGGTGGGCGTGTTGCACGCGGCGGAGCCGGCCGACTACATTGTCACCACCTATCGCGAGCACGTGCATGCCCTGGTGCGGGGCATCCCGGCGAACGTGGTGATGGCCGAGTTGTTCGGCAAAAAGACCGGATGCAGCGGCGGCATGGGCGGCTCCATGCACCTGTTTGATCGCGAGCGCCGCTTCATGGGGGGCTATGCCATCGTGGGCGAGACCTTTCCGGTGGCGACGGGGATTGCCTATGCCATCGCCATGCGTGAACTGCCGGAGGCGGTGATCTGTTTCTTCGGCGATGGTGCGGTCAATCAGGGCACCTTCCACGAAAGCCTGAACATGGCCGCGCTGTGGAGGTTGCCCGTGCTGTTCGTGTGCGAGAACAACCACTACCAGATCGGGACCGAAATCCATCGCCACTCGGCGGTGGCAGAAGTCTACAAGCGCGCTGGCGGCTATCGTATCCCGGCGAGAAAAATCGACGGCATGGATGTGCTGGCGGTGCATCGCGCCACGCAGGAGGCACTGGCACAGATCCGCGCCGGCAATGGCCCGCAGTTCCTCGAATTCGAGACCTATCGTTTCCGTGGCCATTCCATGGCCGATCCCGGCAGCTATCGTCCGAAGGTGGAACTGCAAGCCTTTGAAAACGAGGACCCGGTCAAAGTAGCGATTGCCGAGACCGTCGAAGCGTATCCCAGCGCCGCACAGATCGCCGCCGCAGGTCCCGACAACATTGAGCGCCTGATGGGCCATGTCGACAGCAGCAGCCATCTCAGCCCCGGGCAACTTGATGCCATCAGGATTGAAGTCGCCGAGGTGGTGGAAGCGGCCGTACGTTTCGCCAGCGAGAGTCCCCAGCCCACGCTGGCCGACGCCGAGGCGGCACTGAACTGCAACCGTCATGAAGAGGTGCTGGTCTGATGGCCGAACAGGTTTATTACTGGCAGGCGCTGAATCGCGCCCTGGATGCCGAGCTGGCCGCCGATGAATCGGTCATCACGCTGGGCGAGGATGTGGGTCTTTTTGGCGGCAGCTACCGTGTGACGGCAGGCCTGTACGCCAAGTATGGTGAATGGCGAGTGCGCGACACGCCCATCTCCGAGGGCAGCTTTACCGGCTTGGCTGTTGGTGCGGCGATGGTGGGCCTGCGCCCGATGGTGGAACTCATGACCATCAACTTCGCCTTACTGGCACTGGATGCGATTATCAACATGGCCGCCAAGATCCCCTTCATGTCCGGCGGACAGTTTCCCATGCCGCTGGTGGTGCGCATGCCCGGCGGAGTGGCCAAACAGCTGGCCGCCCAGCACTCCCAGCGTCTGGAGCAGACCCTGATGAACGTGCCCGGCCTGCGCATCGCCGTGCCTGCCACGCCGCAGGATGCCTATTGGCAGGTGCGCCAGGCAATCCGCAGCGACGAACCCATCATCGTGCTGGAGCACGAACTGCTCTACTTCGGCAAGGGGACGCTGGACACAAGCCTCGAAGCGCCCCCCATGCACCGCGCCCAGGTACGCCGTCAAGGCAATGACCTCACCATCGTGACCTACTCGCACATGCTGGATCTGTCATTGCGCGCTGCGGAGCAGCTTGCCGAAAAGGGCATCGCGGCAGAGGTGATCGACCTGCGCAGCCTGCGCCCCATCGATTGGGACACCTGCGGTGCTTCGCTGGAAAAAACCCATCGCCTGCTGGTGGTCGAGGAGGACTCACGCTTTGCCGGCGCGGGCGCCGAGGTTGCCGCCGGCCTGACCGAGCGCTGTTTCTACAACCTGGATGCCGCGCCACAACGGGTGGCGGCGCTGGAACTGCCCACGCCTTTTAATGCCGCGCTGGAAGCGGCCAGCATCCCGCGCACGGTGGATATTGTCGCCGCCGCGCAAAAGCTGTGCGCCCACTGAATCTGAACGGAGCGGAAACCATGCGAGAACCCATTACGCTGCCCACCTTGTCGGACACCATGGAAACCGGTCGCCTGGTTCAGTGGCTGAAACAACCGGGCGATCCGGTCGAAAAGGGCGACGTGCTGGCCGAAGTCGAAACGGACAAGGCCATCATGGATCTGGAGGCGTTCCACAGCGGCTACCTGCTCGGCCCTCTGGCACAGGTGGACGCTGATATACCGGTCGGCACCGTGATCGGCTATATCAGTGATTCCCCGCAGCAAGCGGACGAGGATCAGGCCGGCGTCCCCGAAAAAACGAGCAGTGAAAAGACGCCCATTGCGCCAAAAGAAAAAGAGAGCGAAGAAGAGGGCGTAGAAAACAAAGCGCGCAGCCCAACCTCGCCAGCGGATCAACCCGTGACGGAGGAAAAGCCGGCCGCGCCCGTGGTTCCTTCTGTTCCGGCGCCAGACACAGCAGCAGCTGCGCCTGCGCCTGCGCCTGCGCCAGCAGCAGCACCAGCAGCAGCACCAGCACCAGCACCAGCACCAGCACCAGCACCAGCACCAGCACCAGCACCAGCACCAGCACCAGCACCAGCACCAGCACCAGCACCAGCACCAGCGCCCATCGGCCAGCAGGGCATCAAGGCCTCGCCCTACGCGCGCGGCCTGGCACGCGAACTGGGCATTGAGCTGCATCAGATCAGCGCTTCCAGCGATGGGGTGATCCATGCACCTCAGGTGCTCGCTGCGGCGCTGGCGGGACCGATTCCCAATCTGGATGCTGGTCCGGTCTACCGCCTTGAGGCCTTGACCTCGATGCACAAGGCGGTGGCGAACAATATGATCGCCACCCTCGGCACCCCCACTTTCCGCGTCAGTGCCCGTTTGCCGCTGGCGCCGCTCAAGGCGCTGGCGCATGCGCAACAGCAATCGCTCACGCTGCTGCTGGCCAGGGCCTGCGCCCTGTGCGTGCAGAAGCACCCGCATTTCAATGCCGTCTATACCACGAGCGCGCTGGCCGTGCGTGAACAGGTGGACATCGGCATTGCCGTGGATGTCCCGGGTGGGTTACTTACGCCGGTACTGCGCGACGCCGCCCGGCGCCCCCTCGATGAACTGGCCGAGGACTGGCGCATCCTGCGTGACAAGATCAAACGAAATCGCCTGGCTCCGGATGACTATCAGGGCGCCACCTTCTATCTCTCCAACCTGGGCGTCTTTGAACAGGTCAGCCATTTTGACGCCCTCGTGCCGCCGGGAGCTGCCGCGATTCTCTCGCTGGGCGCGGAACAAGACGGCAAGGCTGAATTCACCCTGAGCTGCGACCATCGGGTGATATTTGGCGCCGATGCGGCGCGCTTTCTCGCAAGCTTGTCCCAGTTACTCGATGACCCACAGGGCAGCCTTCTCGATGCAGCCAGCGATCAATAAATGAATACGACGAAAAAAGACCCACACAGCCTCGGCACCTGCCAGGTCTGTCAACAGAACAAGGTATTGAGCCAGCTCCTGCCTGCCAGAATGGTGCGTGGCGGCGTATTGGACCTGATTTCAAAGGAGCATCCGGATTGGAAAAATGACGGTTACATCTGTTACACCTGCCTCAACCAATACCGTACCGCGTATGTCCAGCAGTTGATGGAGAAGGACCTGGGCGAGCTCGATGAGCTGGAGCAGGAAGTCGTCAAGAGCCTGCAGGACAATGCTTTGCTCTCCGAAAACCTCAACGAGGAATACGAAAAAACCCTGACCTTCGGTGATCGCATCGCCGACAAGGTGGCTGCCTTTGGCGGCAGCTGGAAATTCATCATCTGGTTCTTTGTCTTTTTTGCTGTCTGGATCCTCACCAATACGGTGCTCGTGTTTCTCAGGCCGCTTGATCCCTATCCCTTCATCTTTCTCAACCTGCTGTTATCGCTGCTGGCCGCAATCCAGGCCCCGATCATCCTCATGAGCCAGAACCGGCAGGAAGACCGAGATCGCATTCGGGCGGAAAACGACTATCAGGTCAATCTCAAATCCGAGATGGAAGTCCGCATCATCAGTGAAAAGCTCGATCAGCTGCTGCATCAGGAAATGCGCCGTTTCATGGAAATCCAGCAGATCCAGATGGAGATGCTGAATGAAATGCACAGCAAGCTGAGTTGATCACGGATACCCCTATTACATAAGGAGAAAAACATGAACAAGATCACACACATCCGCTGGTTCAACGAGCTTGACATCGACGATGTGCCGCTGGTCGGCGGCAAGAACGCCTCGCTGGGGGAGATGTACCAGAACCTGACGGCTGAGGGTGTACGCGTCCCTAACGGCTTTGCCGTTACCGCTGAGGCATATCGTTATGTGCTGGAACACAACAAGGCCTGGCAGCGCCTGCATGCGGTACTTGACGGACTCGACCCCGACAACATCAAGGATTTGCAGGCGCGAGGTGAGAAGGCGAGGGCGGTCGTATACGGCTGTGAACTGCCGGAAGACCTGAAGACGGCGATATTGCAAAGCTATGCCCAGCTCAAACAGGAATACGGCGAAAGCATTTCACTGGCGGTGCGTTCGTCAGCGACCGCCGAGGACTCCCCGGAGGCCTCTTTTGCCGGCCAGAACGACACCTATCTCAACATCGCCAGCGGTGACGCCCTGCTCGATGCCTACAAACGCTGTCTGGCGTCCAACTTTACCGACCGTTCCATCCACTACAAATTCGACAATGGCTTCGATTACTACAAGGTGCATATCTCCGTCGTGGTCATGAAAATGGTGCGCAGCGACATCGGGGCCAGTGGCGTGATGTTTTCGCTGGACACGGAAACAGGCTTCAGGGACGTCGTCTTCATCAATGCCGCCTTGGGGCTGGGCGAAAACGTCGTGCAGGGCACGATCGATCCCGATAGCTTCTATGTGCACAAACCCAGCTTCGTTGAAGGGTATCGGGCCGTGCTGAAACGCAGCCTCGGCAGCAAAGAAAAGAAGATGATTTTTACCGACACGCTCAACATCGGCAATATCGCGGTGGAATACACCGAGAATATCGACACGCCCGCCGAGGAAAGAAACCGGTTTTGCATCTCCGACGCAGATGTCATGGTGCTGGCCGACTATGCCATCAAGGTTGAAAACCACTATTCCAAGCAAGCCGATTATTACAAGCCCATGGACATGGAGTGGGCCAAAGACGGGATCGATGGGCAGTTGTATATGGTGCAGGCACGACCGGAAACGGTAGCGTCGCAGAAGAAAGGCAGCGTGCTGGAGATTTACCATCTCAAGCAAAGATCGTCTGTCCTGCTCAGAGGCAAGGCGGTGGGCACCAAGATTGGCGCCGGCAAGGCGCGGGTCATCAACGATGCCAGACATCTCAGCGATTTCCAGCCGGGAGAGGTGCTGGTCGCCGATACCACGACACCGGACTGGGAACCGGTCATGAAAACCGCCGCCGCGATTGTGACGAGCCGGGGGGGCCGTACCTGCCATGCCGCCATCGTGTCACGCGAACTGGGCATTCCCGCCATCGTGGGAACCGGGAACGCAGCAGAAGTCATCAAAACCGATACGCCGATCACCATCAGCTGCGCCGAAGGCGAAACCGGAAATGTCTATGAGGGCGTGCTGGACTTCGATATTCAGCAAACCGATCTGAGCCAGTTGGGACACCCCAAAACCAGGATCATGATGAATCTGGGTAATCCGGATCAGGCCTTCAGTTTCGCCTCGCTGCCGGTGGATGGAATTGGACTGGCACGCATGGAATTCATTATCAACGAATACATCAAGGTGCACCCGATGGCGCTCATACATCCGGAAAAAGTCGACGCAGCCACGCGCGGAAAAATCGCCGCACTCAGTGTTGCCTACGATGATCCGGCGGATTTCTTCGTCAAGACCCTGGCCGAAGGCGTCGCCACGATTGCCGCTGCGGTCTATCCGAAACCCTGCGTGGTGCGTATGAGCGACTTCAAGAGCAATGAATACGCGACCCTGCTGGGCGGTACGTTTTTTGAGCCGGATGAAGACAACCCGATGATAGGTTTTCGCGGCGCATCACGCTATGCCCACCCAGCCTATGCCGAAGGCTTTGCGCTGGAGTGCGCGGCGATGAAACGGGTGCGCGACGAGATGGGACTGACCAATGTGATATTGATGATCCCTTTTTGCCGTCGGGTGGAGGAAGGCGAAAAGGTGTTGGCGGCGATGGCCAGCCATGGACTCAAGCGCGGAGAAAATGGACTGGAGGTCTACGTTATGTGCGAGATCCCCAACAACGTCATCCTGATCGACGCCTTCGCCAAGTTGTTCGACGGCTTCTCCATCGGCTCCAACGACCTGACCCAGTTGACCCTGGGCGTGGACCGCGATTCGGAAATCGTCGCCTTCGATTTCGATGAGCGCGACGCCGGCGTCAAAGAGATGATCCGGCTGGCCGTGGAGGGCGCAAAACGCAACGGGCGCCACTCCAGCATCTGTGGCCAGGCGCCATCGGACTATCCCGAGATGGCCGAGTACCTGGTGGAGATCGGAATCGATGCAATGAGCCTCAATCCGGACTCGGTCCTCGCCACCACCCGACATGTACTGGAGGTGGAAAAACGTCTGTCCATTAAGCCCAAATCGTAAAACCGGTTAGCGCGGAAACGCATCATGAACCAGCAGGTCAGAATCGTTACAAGCCATGGAAACGTCATGTCGGTGGAACACCGTTGCGCCCCTTCCAAAACCGAATAAAGGAAAAAAATGAACACCCTGCCCATGAATCAAAAAATCCTCGATAAATTCGGGCCCTATACCCTGATCACGGGGATCCTGCTGATCGTGCTGGGCATGGCGGGTATTGTCCTGCCCGGATTGATGTCCCTGGGCACCGCGATCTTTGTCGCTTGGCTGTTGCTGGCCGGCGGCGCCATATGGGGTGTTCACACCTACAAACACAATCCGACGCACGTCATCGACTGGATCAAACCGGCCCTGCTGTTCATTACCGGCGGTCTGATGCTCGTCTATCCCGCATCCGGCGTGGCGGCTGTGGGCTTGTTGCTGGCCATTTATCTGTTGCTGGATGCCTATGGCAGCTTCGCGCTCGCCCAGACGCTCCACCCTGCCAAAGGCTGGGGCTGGATGACCTTCAATGGCGTCCTCTCGTTCCTGATGGCCTTGCTGTTTCTGATCGGGTGGCCATCCAGTTCCCTGTGGCTGGTGGGCCTGTATGTCGGGATCAGCCTGTTTTTCGATGGATGGGCGCTGGTTATGATCGGCTGGGCATTACGCAAGGGCAAGTCATCATGAGCCGCCTCAAGATTGGTGTGGCTGCGTGTAGAGGATGGGTTGATAAAGCCCATCCCTTTTTACGCATCGAACCGCACCTCGGGGCAGCGCACACTTTTGCAGGCACGGTCACCTGTGTGCGTAAACCGTGGAAGCAAGCGACGTGAGCCGGTTGTTCCTGGTCAGACACGGTCAGTCGGTCTGGAACCTGCAAAACCGCTTTACCGGCTGGGTGGATGTTTCCCTTAGCCCGCAGGGCGTGATTGAAGCGCAACAGGCGGCGGCATGGTTGATCGATGAGGCCTTTGATGTGGCTTTTACTTCCACCCTGCTGCGGGCACAGGACAGCCTATACGAGATACTCAGGCGGAATCGTCACTGCGCGCAGTACGCGCGCGTGCATGAGCAAAACAGCGAATGGTACGAACATTTCACCCCGGCCGAAGGCGATGTGAACGAGTTGAAAATATTCGTGTCAGACAAACTCAATGAACGGTATTACGGCGACCTACAAGGCCTGAACAAGGACTGGGCCCGCCAGCACTACGGTGCAGAGCAGGTGCATTTGTGGCGCCGCAGTTACGACATTCCCCCGCCCAATGGCGAGAGCCTGCAAATGACCGCTGCAAGAACGCTTCCTTATTACAGGGAGCGCATTGTCCCGCATCTTCAGAACGGTGAGAGCGTGCTGGTTTCCGCCCACGGGAATTCCTTGCGATCCATCATCATGCACATCGAGCAGATGACACCGCAGCAGATTATCGATTATGAGATGGCGACCGGCGCCCCCCATCTGTATACATTCGATGACGATTTGCGCCTCATCGAGAAGCGAATTTATTCTGATTTCGGCAAGGAGAGATAAGCATGAACACGCATACCGATCATTTAGTAGGTGCCGTGTTTGACAACCCAGACCACGCACAGGCGCAGGTCGAGGAGATGATCAAACATGATTTTCCGATGGATCAGGTCTCCCTCCTGCACAAGGCAGGCGGCGAGGGCGATGACTTTCTCGGCATCGCCTATACCAATGAAAAAGAACGGTTCAAGGTCTGGGGCGCCAAGGGCGCGCTATGGGGATCGCTGGGCGGACTGCTGGTCGGCGCTGTCGGCCTGCTTATGCTGCCCGGCATCGGGCCTGTGCTTATCGCCGGACCCCTGATCGATGCCATCGCGGGTGCGGCAGTGGGTGCCGGTCTGATGACCGCTGGCGCCGCTGCAACGCACCTGACCATTGCCCTGCATCGTCTTGGTATTCCCGATGACAAACTGAAGATCCTTCATCAGGCGATCATGGATGGCAAGACCGTGCTGCTGATGCACTGCGGCAATGACGATCCGGAAGCCTGGCGCCAGCGTCTAAGCTGGACGGGTGCGAATCCTGTTTTCACCATGCCTTGAGAAATTCCGGGCAAGCAACCAGACTGTTGCACTTCAGACTTGAATGCGCCGTTGCCGAATGTCCGGTTGACGCGATTTTCGCGCAGTGTGACGTTCCGCAAGACCAGCTGCATTTCATTGCGCTCAATCTCGAATTGGCACGAGGCTGGAAGCCGATCATTGATACGAAGGCCGCTCTTCCCGCTGCCGATGAGTGGGCAAAGATTAAGAATAAGTTCCAGTTTCTTGTGCGTTAAAGCGAGCTGAGTCTTTCACGATGAGCGATTCGCGGCGTCAGGATCACCCCCTACAAAGCAGGAGGTACAAGATGCAGATCGGCATGATAGGCCTGGGACGTATGGGCAGCAATATGGTGCGGCGCCTGATGCGGGGAGGGCACAAATGTGTGGTGTACAACCGTAGCGCAGAAGCCGTCGACGCACTCCGCGGCGAAGGTGCCGTCGGCACGGTTTCGCTGGGGGATTTTGTCGCCCACATGACCCAGCCGCGCGCGATCTGGCTGATGGTGCCGGCGACGGTGGTAGATGAGGTGCTGGCGCAGCTGGTACCCCTGCTTGAAGCCGGCGACATGGTCATTGATGGCGGCAACTCCTATTACCGTGACGATGTTCGGCGTGCCGCTGAATTGCAACCACATGGGTTGCATTATGTGGATGTGGGCACCAGCGGCGGCGTCGCGGGCCTGGAGCGCGGCTATTGCCTGATGATGGGGGGTGAGAAAGACATCGTTCAGCACCTTGATCCGATTTTCACCACGCTCGCCCCCGGCGCAGGCACGGCCCCCCCGACCCCGGGCCGGCACAAACCCGCCGCCACCGCAGATCAGGGCTACCTGCACTGCGGGCCACACGGCGCCGGACACTTCGTCAAGATGGTCCACAACGGTATCGAATATGGGCTGATGGCGGCGTATGCCGAGGGCCTGAGTATTCTGCACCATGC
Organism: Thiobacillus sp.; assembly: GCA_035530575.1. GTDB lineage: Bacteria > Pseudomonadota > Gammaproteobacteria > Burkholderiales > Thiobacillaceae > Thiobacillus. The sequence goes on from DATKUP010000151.1 coordinate 25,562, forward strand.
CAACGCCGGCAAGCGCACGCACGATAGCGATGCCGAGACCACACCGATGCGCAACCCGGAGTTTTACCAGTATGAGCTGGACTTGCCCGAGATCGCCGAAGTCTGGCGGCGCGGCAGTGTGGTGGCGTCATGGCTGCTCGATCTGACCGCAGCGGCGCTGGTTGAGGATGCGGATCTCAGCGAATTCTCGGGTCGCGTGTCGGATTCGGGTGAGGGGCGCTGGACGGCACTGGCGGCCATTGAGGAAGGCGTACCGACACCGGTCATCAACGCGGCGCTGTTCGAGCGCTTTTCCTCGCGCGGCAATGCCGACTATGCCAACCGGATTCTGTCGGCGATGCGCAAGCAGTTTGGCGGGCATGATGAGAAGAAAGAGGGACGCTGAGATGGATCACACAGACGATGCCGCAAGGCAATCCGACGCACTGGTGCTGTTCGGCATTACCGGCGACCTCGCCCGCAAGAAGATCTTTCCGGCGCTCTACGCGATGGCCAAGCGCGGTGTTCTCAAAGTACCGGTGGTCGGGGTCGCCACTTCCAAGCTCAGCGTGACAGAGTTGCGCAAGCGCGCCAGGGACGCCATCAGGGAGTCCGGCAAGATCGACGACAAGCCGGCCCTCGATCATCTGCTCTCCCTGCTCGGCTACGTAAGTGGCGACTACAATGACCCGAGTACGTTCGAGGCGCTCAAAAAGGCGCTCGGCGAGGCCCGTCGTCCGGCGCACTATCTCGCCATCCCGCCTTCTTTGTTCGAGACGGTCGTCCAGGGGCTCGACGCCGCGGGCCTGACCGAGCAGGCGCGCGTCATTGTCGAAAAGCCGTTCGGACGCGACCTGGCCTCCGCGCGCGAGCTCAACCGCATCCTGCGGTCGGTGTTTTCGGAAGACGCGGTCTTTCGCATCGATCACTATCTTGGGAAGGAGGCGATCATGAACATCCTCTACTTCCGCTTCGCCAATTCGTTCCTCGAGCCGATCTGGAACCGCGACCACGTGGCCAGCGTGCAAATCACCCTAGCCGAGGATTTCGGCGTGGAGGGTCGCGGCGCGTTTTACGAAAGCGCCGGCGCTCTGCGCGACGTCGTGCAGAACCATCTGTTCCAGATCCTCGCGTTGCTGGCCATGGAGCCGCCGGGCTATCAGGACTACGGCGCCGTGCACGCCGAAAAATACAAGGTGTTCCGGGCCATGCGCCCCCTGCAGCCCGACGACCTGGTGCGCGGCCAGTACGCCGGCTACCGCAAGGAGCCGGGTGTGGCGAAGAATTCCGATGTCGAGACATTCTGCGCCATGCGGCTATTCATAGACTCGTGGCGCTGGCAAGGAGTGCCTTGGTATCTGCGCGCGGGCAAAAATCTGGCCACTACGGCGGCCGAGGTCCTGGTCGAGTTGAAACCGCCGCCGCAGAGACTCTTCGACGACTCGGCGCCGGTGGAAGGGCGGGCTAATTATCTGCGCTTCCGGCTCTCTCCCAACTCCGCCGTCGCCCTGGCCGCGCGCGTCAAGCGTGCAGGCAAGGAGTTCACCGGCGTCCAGCACGAGCTCTTCCTGCTGGACGAGCAGCTGGAAGAGGAATCGCCCTACGAGCGGCTCTTGGGCAATGCCATGGCCGGCGAAGGCGCGCTGTTCGCCCGTGAGAATAACGTCGAGGCCGCCTGGGCAGTGGTCGATCCTGTGCTGACGAAGCATCACCAGGCGACGCGGTACAAACCCGGCAGTTGGGGACCTAAAGCAGCGGACGCGCTCATCGCGGCGGACGGTGGCTGGAACAATCCCATCCTGGAAGGGTCCGTATGACGGCGCCGGTCCCGATGATATTCCTGCTGGATGTGGACAACACGCTGCTCGACAACGATCGCATCATCGCCGACCTGAGCGAGCATCTTGCTCAGTCGTTTGGCGCTGAGAGCCGCGATCGGTATTGGAAAATCTTCGAGGCGCTGCGCGTTGAACTCGGCTATGCGGATTATCTGGGCGCCTTGCAGCGCTACCGTGTCGGCGCCATGAATGATCCGCGCCTGCTGATGATGTCTTCATTTTTGGTGGACTATCCGTTTGCCGAGCGCTTGTATCCCGGCGCGCTCGACGTCATTGCGCATCTCCGCCGTAGGGGGCCGACGGTGATTCTGACGGATGGCGACGTGGTGTTCCAGCCGCGCAAGGTGCAGCGATCTGGATTGTGGGATGCAGTTGAGGGCAGGGTGCTGATTTATCTGCACAAGGAGCAAATGCTCGATGAGATCGAGCAGCGTTATCCGGCTCGCCATTACGTCATGGTGGACGACAAGCTGCGCATTCTGGCGGCGATGAAAAAAATCTGGGGAGAGCGTCTGACAACCGTCTTCCCGCGCCAGGGACACTATGCGCTCGACCCCGGGAAGATCGCCGCCTATCCAGCGGCTGATATAACGATTGAGCGTATCGGCGAGTTGACCAATGTCGATTTTCTCACCTTGCCCGGCACCCCCAAAGTCAGCCGCACGCAACAGGAGGCGTCATGAAAGCCACACAACAACTGCACGATCTCGGTCAAAGTCTCTGGCTCGACAACATTACGCGCGGGTTGCTGACGAGCGGCACACTGGGCCGCTATATCAATGAACTTTCCGTGACAGGGCTGACCTCCAATCCCACGATCTTTGAGCACGCCATCAAAGAGGCTGATTTCTACGATGATGCCATTCGCCAAAAGGCGCTGGCCGGCAAGTCGGGCGAAGCACTCTTTTTCGAACTGGCTTTGGAGGACCTGACCCAGGCCGCCGATCTCTTTGCTCCGGTCCATGCAGGGACCGGCGGCGTTGACGGCTGGGTGTCGCTGGAGGTATCGCCCTTGCTGGCGGACGACACGGCAGGCAGTATTAAGGCGGCGGCGCAACTGCATGGGCGTGCGCAACGCCCCAATCTCTTCATCAAGATCCCGGGTACCCGCGCCGGTTTACCCGCCATCGAGGAGACGATCTTCGCCGGCGTGCCGGTAAATGTCACGCTGCTGTTTTCGCGCGAGCACTATATCGCCGCCGCCGAAGCATACATGCGCGGTATTGAACGGCGCATCGCCGCCGGACTCGATCCGGCGGTCAGTTGCGTGGCGTCGCTTTTCGTCAGCCGCTGGGATGTCGCCATCAAGGACAAGGTTCCGCAGGACCTTCGCAACCGCCTCGGTATCGCCATCGCCATGCGCACCTACATGGCCTACCGCGAGCTGCTGGCCTCTGCCCGTTGGCAAAAACTGGCCGACGCCGGCGCGCGGCCGCAACGCCTGCTGTGGGCCAGCACCGGCACTAAGGATCCTGCCGCCTCGGACACCCTGTACCTCGAGGCGCTGGCGGCGCCGGATACCATCAACACCATCCCCGAGAAAACGCTGCTCGCTTTCGCCGAGCACGGCAAAGTGAAGGCCGCCTTGCCGCTTGATGGCGGCGATGCCGAAGCGCTGCTCGCCGAGTTTGTGCGGGCCGGGGTCGACAATGCGGCGCTTGCCGCCGACCTCCAGCGCGAGGGCACCGCAGCCTTCGCCAAGTCATGGCGCGATCTGATGGACCGCATCGCCTCAAAAATCGACGTGCTGACGAAGGCCGGGCAGACATGAGCAGTGCGACGCTGACCACCGGTTCGGCCGCGCCGGCGCAACGCCTGACAGAGCGCCCGGCGTGGAAGGCGCTCGAAGACCATTACGCAACGATGCGTCATCTGCATCTGCGGCAGCTCTTCGCCGAAGATCCTCGCCGCGGCGAACGCCTGACCGCCGAAGCCGCAGGTATTTATCTCGACTACTCCAAGCAGCACATCACCGATGAAACGATACGACTGCTTGTGCAACTGGCCGAGGAATGCGGTTTGCGTGAGCGTATCGCCGCGATGTTTCGTGGTGAACGGATCAATGTAACGGAAAAACGCGCCGTGCTGCATACCGCCCTGCGCGCGCCTGAGACCGCGCGGGTTGTCGTCGATGGTGTCGACGTCGTGCCCGAGGTGCATGCCGTTCTCGAACGGATGGCTGCATTTTCGCTCCAGGTCCGCAGCGGCGAGTGGCAGGGGTACACCGGCAAGCGCATCCGCAATATCATCAACATCGGCATCGGCGGTTCCGACCTCGGCCCGGTGATGGCTTACGAAGCGCTGCGTTATTACAGCCAACGCGACATGATATTCCGCTTCGTTTCGAACGTGGACGGCACCGACTTTGAGGAAGCCACGCGCGATCTCGACCCGGAAGAAACCCTGTTTATCATCTGCTCAAAGACGTTCACGACGCTCGAGACCCTGACCAACGCCCACGCCGCCCGCGCCTGGAACTTGCGCAAACTCGGTGACGACCGGGCCGTGCGCAGGCACTTCGTCGCCGTATCTGCCAACGCCGAAGGCGTCTCCCGATTCGGCATCGATACCGCGAATATGTTCGGCTTCTGGGACTGGGTCGGCGGGCGCTACTCCATGGACTCGGCAATAGGGCTGTCGACCATGATTGCCATCGGACCGGAGAACTTCTGTGCGATGCTCGCCGGCTTTCACGCGATGGATCAGCACTTCCGCAACGCGCCATTCGCGCAGAATTTGCCCGTGCTCATGGGAATGCTGACGGTATGGAACAACAACTTCTTCGATGCGCAGACGGTCGCGGTACTGCCTTACGAGCGTTATCTCAAACGCTTTCCCGCTTACCTGCAGCAACTGACAATGGAGAGCAACGGCAAACACGTGACGCTCGATGGTACGTGCGTCGCCTGGCAAACCGGGCCCATCTACTGGGGCGAACCCGGCACCAACGGCCAGCACTCGTTCTATCAGCTTATCCACCAGGGAACCCGACTGATCCCCTGTGACTTCATCGGCTTTTGCCAGGCGTTGAATCCAATCGCCAATCAGCATGATCTGCTGATGGCGAATCTGTTTGCGCAGACCGAAGCGCTGGCGTTCGGCAAGACGGAGGAGGAGGTCAAGGCCGAGAACACGCCAGGGTGGCTGGCGCCGCACCGCGTCTTTGAAGGAAATCGCCCGACCAACACCATACTCGCCGAACGTCTGACGCCGGAGACGCTGGGGCAGTTGATCGCACTTTACGAACACAGCGTCTTCACTCAAGGAACGATCTGGAACATCGATTCATTCGATCAATGGGGCGTTGAGCTGGGCAAAGAACTGGCGCAACGCGTGGCTCCTGAGCTTGAAGGCGTGGACGAACCGCCGCTCAAACATGACAGCTCGACCAACGCGCTCATCCGGCACTACCGCCGGCTCAAGAACGAACGTTCATGAATATGCGCTACCAAGTCGATCGCAAACGCCGCTCGCAAGCATTTCAGGTGCCGAATGAGTAACGCAAAAGATGTGCCGGTAAAAGTCAGCCCCCTGGCAGGCAAGCCGGCCCCGCCAGCGATGCTGGTCGACGTGTCTAAACTTGTTACGGCCTATTACACTGACGTGCCAGATGTTTCCGTGCCGGAGCAGCGGGTTAAGTTCGGCACCTCAGGGCATCGCGGTTCCGCGTTCGAAAACAGTTTCAGCGAAGGACATGTCCTTGCCATCAGCCAGGCCATTTGCCAGTACCGCACACAGCAGGGTATAGATGGTCCGCTGTTTCTGGGCATCGACACGCACGCGCTGTCCGAGCCCGCCTTTACCAGTGCGCTCGAAGTGCTGGCGGCCAACGGTGTGGACGTCATGCTTGCGGATAAGGACGAATACACACCCACGCCGGTGATTTCACACGCCATACTCACATACAACCACGGCCGTGTTGCCGGGCTGGCGGACGGCATTGTCATCACGCCTTCCCACAATCCGCCCGACAGCGGCGGCTTCAAGTACAACCCGCCCAATGGCGGGCCTGCGGATACCGGCGTCACGGGCGGGATCGAAGCCAAGGCCAACGAGTTTCTGAAAGACGGCCTGAAGGGCGTGAAAAGAATGCCTTTCGAACAGGCGCTGCGTGCCGCCAAGACGCACCGGCACGACTACCTCAACACTTACGTGAGCGATCTCGGCAATGTGCTCGACATGGATGCGATTCGCGGCGCGAACATCAGTATGGGCGTAGATCCGCTGGGCGGCGCCGGCGTTCACTATTGGGGGCCGATTGCCGAACGCTATGGTTTGAACCTCACTGTGGTGAACGAAGCCGTCGATCCGACCTTCCGCTTCATGACAGTCGACTGGGACGGCCAGATCCGCATGGACCCGTCATCAATCTACGCGATGCAGGGCTTGATCGAACTCAAGGACCGCTTCGACATCGCTTTCGCCTGCGATACCGACCATGACCGGCACGGCATTGTCACCCGTAATGCGGGTTTGCTGCCGCCCAACCATTATTTCCTACCTGTTCCAGCATCGGCCAAAATGGAGCAAGGATGCGGCGGTGGGCAAGACGGTGGTCAGCAGCCAGATGATTGATCGCGTCGCCGCGAGGCTCAATCGCACGCTCTACGAGGTGCCGGTTGGTTTTAAATGGTTTGTCGAAGGCTTGCACGACGGCTCGCTTGGCTTTGGCGGGGAAGAGAGTGCGGGCGCATCCTTCCTGCGTCATGACGGCAGCGTCTGGACGACGGACAAAGACGGCATCATTCCGGCTTTGCTTTGATCTTGCGCGCGAGTTCGGCGAACCTGCCTACGACCGGGTCGAGGCGCCCGCCACGCCGGCGCAAAAAGTGATGCTGTCAAAACTCTCGCCACAACAAGTGCAGATCACGCAGCTGGGCGGCGAGAAGATCGACCGCGTACTCGACCGCGCGTCGGGCAACGACGCGCCGATCGGCGGCATCAAGGTGGTCAGCGCCAGCGGCTGGTTCGCTGCGCGGCCGTCCGGCACCGAAGACATTTACAAAATTTACGCGGAGAGCTTTCGCGGCGAAGACCACCTGCGCAGCCTGTTGGGCGAGGCGCAGGCCATCGTCGACCACGCGCTGACAGAGCATTGACGCGCGTCGCACTATTTGCACATATGTCAAGGGGTGACCATGTCAGACCCACTCGATCAGCTTTGCATCAACACCGTGCGCTTTCTGTCACTGGACATGATTCAGCGCGCCAACAGCGGCCATCCCGGCATGCCGCTCGGTGCGGCGGCGATGGCTTACGCGTTGTGGATGCGCCAGCTCAAGCATCATCCGGCCAACCCGCACTGGGTTGATCGTGACCGCTTCGTCTTGTCGCCCGGACACGGATCCGCGCTTCTCTACAGCCTGCTGCATCTGACTGGCTACGACCTGTCGCTGGACGACATCCGGCAGTTTCGCCAATGGG
>DATKUP010000152.1:0-1235 GCA_035530575.1 Thiobacillus sp.
CGGTTGCCGCCGTACAGTTCCGCACTCATCTCGCCCACTACCGCGCCCAGTGCACCGCTGCTGCAGTCGTTGCTAGTGGCCGCACCGGCCGCGCAGCCCGCGATGGCGTGCGCCAGCTGGTGGGTGAAGTCGTTGAGGGTGCCGTTCTGGTACAGGTCGCCGATCTGGTTGGCACTCTGTGCCGAGCCGGTGTCGATGAAGGCGCTCCGGATGCTTTGTTCGAGTTGCTGCTGCAGGTCACCGCCGTTGATCGCGTGGTTGACGACGGTGCTGGCGGTATTGTTGATGAGGTTTTTCTGCAGCTGCTCGGGGAAGGTGGATTTCGCGTTGGCGTTCTGGATGCCCGCTGTGGCGTTGAGCCCCTGCAACATGCCTGCGGTCACCATCGCCGTGACCAGCGCTTTGACGTTCTGGCTCTGCCCCAGGTCGTTGAGCGTCTTGCCGATGTCGCCTTTGTTGTTGATGAGGGAAAGCGTGGTCTCGTTGGCCAGGGTCACGAGGCCCGCAGTGATGGCGGCAGATGCGACAGTTGTCGTGCCGGCAGCGGTACCCGTCATCGCGCCGGCTGCGCCGCTGGCCGCGCCTGCCGAGCAGTAGGTCACGACGAGGGCGACGATCGCCATGCCTTCCGGCGTCAGTCCGTCATGGCTGTAGTTCCAGTGCTGTGCGGCCGTCTGCACCTGGTTCCACTGCACCTGTACCTTGGGATCGTTCGCCAGTTGGCCGATCCAGGCCTGACCCGGCTGGCTGGCGAGGCTCTGGATGCCCTTGTTCAAGTCGGCCTGGCGCTGGGCTGCCTGTTGTTCGGCGGTCAGCGGGACGGTTGGGATGATCTTGCCCATCGCATCGGTCTGCGCAGGCGGTGCCGGCGTGGCCTGCACGGCCGGGATGTCGATGGTGACACCACCCGTGGCGTTCACATTCAGCCCCTTGCCCGCGCTGATGTTGGCAAGCTTGAGGGTCTCGACGTTTTCGCCGCTCCCGCTGCTGTTTTGCCAGACCAGTGAGTTGTTGCTGTTCACGACATTGTTATAGGTGCTGTCCTTCACGGCGGCGAAGGTGATTTTGCCGTCCCGGCCCGCATTGGTGCTGCCATCTGCATTGGTGGTGGCAGCATTGGTGGTGGCAGCATAGCCGGTGGCCGAAAGGTCAATCGCGCCCTGCGCATTCAGTTGGCTTGCTTCGATCAGCGTGTCGCCGCCCGAGTGGGTGGCGATATCGCCTGCACTGGCGAG
>DATKUP010000153.1:0-1082 GCA_035530575.1 Thiobacillus sp.
CTTGGACTCTCTACCAATCGCGGTTGTGATGTCTGAGAGTGCCTGACTAACCGACAGCCCCATCGCCCTGGCGCGAACGCGGGCGATCTCCGTCAGTTGCCCCCACTGCTCCGCGTTGGCCCCCAGCCCCAGCAGGATGCCCCGGTTCGCCGCCGCCATCGCGTCCATCTCGGACACGGTGCCACCCGACGCTTTCTTGATGGCTTGCAGGATAGCATCAGCCGAACCGCCCGCGCCCCTGGCCAGATCCTCGAACGCCGTCTCCGTCCGCAACGCCTGGGCGCCCAGCATGTACAGGTCGCTTACTAGGTCAAGCGCCTGCTTGCCCATGTAGGCCATGCCGGCGATGCCCGCCGCCGCCGCCAGCCCGCCTTGCAACTTCTGGGCGGCCTGCTCCAGCCCCATCGCCTCTTTTTTGACAGACTTGAGCGCCGTCGTCGCGCCCCGGTCTTTGCCTACCAGTTCCAGTATTAGCTGGTAAACGCTCACCGTCTAGCCCTCAGTATCCTCGGCACGTTCGGCAACTGCGGCTTCTCCTTGTCCTTCTTGGGAGGGTTCGCCGCCTCCTTGATCGTTCCCATGATGTCGAACCTCAGCCAGTCCATCTCGGCCACCTCGTCCAGCGTGTAGGTCGTGCCCAGCCAGTCATTCAGCGCCCGCGTTTTGAGCATGACGATGGCCGCATCCGGCAGCGGGGGCGCATCGGCCGGCAGTTCCAGTCCCGTGCGTTGCGCCGTTATCCGCAGCCAGATGCGGCTCCTCAGTTTTTTACTGCGACCTGGAACCGCTCGGTGCGTTCTACCCGCAGGGCCTCAAGCGCCCAGTTCAAGATCCTCGGCTCAAAACCGGGCATCTCAAAGAGATCGTATACCGCCTTGGCGTCGGGGATCTCGATGACCTCCTCCTCGCCGCTGTCGGTATACGCGCCGGGAATGGTGACACGATCAAACGTGCCGGCCACGGTAGCCAGCCACGGGAGATCCCACGGTTCGGGATTCTCCACAGGCGGGTCGCGGTCTGCCGGCGCAATCCACTCGTCCAGGTCTGCGGGCGTCGGATTCAGCCAGAACGTGAACAGCAGC
>DATKUP010000154.1:0-1289 GCA_035530575.1 Thiobacillus sp.
CGTAATCCCATGAAAGGCTGCCTCCGAGAGCCTATCTTCTAGGGTGAATCAAAGACCCGGAAGACAGGAAGGAGACAGCCATGAAAAACGTGTATCCCAGAGTAAGGGCCAGCGGGGTGGACGTCCACTACAAGTTCAGCACAGTGACGATGCGGGACCAGGAGGGTTGCGTGGTGCGTCGCGAGCGGCTGGACCATCGGGACCGGGCTGCCTTGCGGGCGAAGCTATCCCGTTGGCCGCGCGAGGCGCCCGTGGTGATGGAGGCATCCTTTGGTTGGGGGTGGCTGGCGGACCTGATGCAGGAGATGGGGCTGCGGCCGGAGCTGTCCAACTGCTTCAAGCTGGAGCAGATGCGCAAGGCCCGCGGGTGGGGCAAGACCAACAAGAAGGACGCTGACCTTCTGAGTCTGCTTCCTTACGAAGCGGACCGATGGTGGAAGGTGTGGATGGCGCCGCGGGAAGTTCGGGACCGTCGTGAGTTGATGCGGTATCGCTCGAGCCTGGTAGGGGTGCAGACCCAGACGAAGAATCGGATCTGTGCCTTGTTCCACCGGCATGGGATCCTGCACGAGTTTTCCGACCTGTTCGGGGTGGCGGGTCGGCAGTTCCAGAAGCAGTTGTGCCGCACAGGCCAGGTTGGCGAGGTGGTGTTGCCGCCGGGGGCGTTGGCGGCGTTGCGTGGTTTGCAGGAGCTTCTGGAGCACGTTCGCGGTCAGTTGGCCATGATCGCGCGGCAACTCCGCAGGCAGTTGGATCGCAGCCAGACGGCCCGTCGGCTGGATGGCATTCCGGGGATCGGGTTGATTCTGGCGCACACGCTTATGGCCGAGATCGGGATGATCGAGCGGTTCGCGGATCATCGGGCGTTGGCCAGCTACAGCCTGCTGGCGCCGATGGCGCACGACACGGGTGAGCATCCGGGCCACCGTCCGCTGGGTCGTCACCTGGGCCATCGGGGCCACCGGACGCTGAAGTGGGCGTTCCTGGAGGCGGCGCACGGGGCGGTCAAGACCGGCGGCAAGTGGCGGCGCCTCTTCGAGGCGGCCACCGAAGGTGGGCGGACCAACCGCAACCGCGGCTACATCAAGGTGGCCCGGGAACTGGTGAAGGTGGTGTACGTGGTGTGGACCAAGCAAGTGGAATATACGCCGACTCCGCCGGCGCGTCCGGGTTCGTCTGCCGGGCGGCGGCGGGCGGCGCGTCGTACTCGTCCGAGAACGGGCCAGCTCTCCCGCCCTATGGCCGCTGTCCGCCAGGACGTCAGGCCTCTTCGTAAGTGAGCCGCCCGC
>DATKUP010000155.1:0-16141 GCA_035530575.1 Thiobacillus sp.
CTCAGTGCTGCCGGAAAGCCGATCCCGTTCTTCGGCCTGGAACTGCCCGCACTGATCGGTGAAAACAAGGACCTCGGAAAACAGATCAAGGAAGTGCATGAATTCGTGGGGACGACAGGCTATTTTCTGATCGGTCTGCATACAGTGGCCGCCTTGTACCATCACTACATCAAGCATGACAACACGCTGACGCGCATGCTTCCCGGTCGTAAATGACCCGGTACGTTCAGCCTTGTCTTAAGGAGTCTTTAAGCATTGCGCACCATGCTGGTTCCCGTTGATAATCGCGCTTTTACAAAGGAAAAATGATGCTCGCACTATTACGATTGGCAGGCCTCGGCATATGTGTCGCAACGGGAATGGTGTCGCTTGCAGCACCGGTTTACGCGAACGAACACAAGCATGAAGCGCAGGATGCTGTGCCCGTGTTGAAGCCAAGCCAGAAATGGGCATCCGACGAAGTATTGCGGCAGGGCATGGACAATATCCGGCAAGCGATGCTCGCAAACCGTGAAGCCATCGAGAAAGAGCGTCTCGGTGTCCAGGATTATCAGCGGCTGGCTGCGGCAGTGAACAAAGACGTTGCCGACATCGTGAAGAACTGCAAACTCAGCAAAGAAGCCGACTCGGCCTTCCATACCATCGTGCTCGCCGACCTGACGCAGAGCACGGAATTGATGCAGGTCTCGCCGAAAGTGCAGGTGCAGCGGGCCGGGGCTTTCGGTGTGCTGCAGTCCTTGCGCCTCTACGGCGAATATTTCCAGTATCCCGGCTGGGATATCGGGAAATAGGAACTGGGCATCAGGCTGCACACTCTCTGATCTCCCACGCCGGCTGTTGCGTGCGCTTGCCGCAAAGTGGGCGCTATAGGCTGCCCGACCTTCGTGTCGCAGTCAGGCCCGCTTATTTGCTGGAAATTTCCGTCAAGCCGCGAAACACATCATTGAAAGACGCCTCGCGATTGCGTACAAAACAAGCCACTTCCGCAACGGCACAAATGGAGAACTCATCGCTCATCATCATCCAGCCCCGAGGCGGCCAGCCCTCGATGCTGGAAAGGGTCGCGAGCGCATCGCCGTTGTGGTGCATGATGCGTCCATTCGCGTAACACAACTCCGCGGCCAGTTGCGCGTCGATCTGGTCCAGATCGCCCGCGGCCTCCGCCAGGGAACCATCGTCATAAAAACGCAGTGCGGCAACAACGCCCTTGAGCGCAAACAGGCTCTGCAAATCCAACATGGTGCAATTCTCCTTTTGCGAGCGCCGCATTCAGGCAGTGGCATTGAAGCGCTGGTAGGCCGCGTCGTAATCGAAATCCTTGCTGCGCGCCAGAATCGCATTGCCATTCATGCCCATCACCACGTGATCCAGGGCCAAGAAGGCAAACCCGCGCTCGGGCAGAAACCCTTTCTGGCCCGTCAGCTTCGTCCATCCGGTGGCCTGCATTCGGTAAATCGCCATATTGGCGGCGCACATCTGGGCGACAAGCTCCGCAAAATCGCGCTCGAGATCGCCGCGCGTCTGACCCAGCTCACCCATGCAAGAAAACTCGATCGCACCGTATACCCCTGGTAAAGACATCAATTCATCCAATGCCGGCATTTGGCTCTCCCTTCCCTGGCTTGACGATTTCAGCATCGGCCGACTCCTTCATGGCCTTGATCACCTGGTTGAATGAGACTTGTTGCCCCCGTACGATGCATACGCTGTCGTGAATCGCGACAAAGGACATCTCAGGCCCCCACATCATCCAGCCGTAACTGCTATCCCATCCCGATTGATCGACCATGCGGCCCAGCAGGCGGCCCTGCATTTCCATGGTCAGCGTAATGGCCGCGTCCAGAATCGCCATTTTCTCGGCCTCGGCTTCGGTCAATGTCCCCTCGAACCCTTCCAGGAATCCCTTTCTGGAAAAGAGAGCGGCAGCTACAGTGCCGGGCAATTTCACCAACTCGGATGTTCTTGACATGACGCCTCCACAAAATATTCAAGCCACAAGAACGAGTATAGGAAAGTAATCAGCCTATTTTTTCCGATCGCCGGCAGCCCGCATTGAATCGCAGAAAAAAACTTTTGCGTCCCGGACGCTGACGGCGAATCGGCCTGCGACCGCCATGCATTCAACTAATCCCCATACGGGCCGATATCGTTAGTAACCACTATCCCCGATCCGAGACCTTGTTGAATACAGCGCCCCCTGCCGCGAGCCGCCCCCAGCGCGCGCCGGCCGAAGAACCGATCGCCGAAGAGAGCCTGTCCGCACACGCCAGGCGCGCGCTGCTTACCAGAGTGCGCGCCAGAATCGCGGCCTTTCTGGATGCCGACATTGCGTTGCTGCAAGGATTACGCAAAAAGGTCGGTGGTGCGCAGGACGCCGGAGAAGACGAGGACCGGCCCGGGTCGAGGCGTGAGCGGCCGGGGGCAAGGAAAAGGACCGCGCCCCCGGACGAAGCCGCGGTCGAGCCCCCCAAACCCCGACGTCGCCTGCGCGCTTTCCTGATCTATATCAGCGTCATGCTGGCCGGCGGCATCGGAGGCGGCGCCCTCGCCTACAACCAGTACCAGAAACAGCTCGGCCAACTACTTGAGGAAAGCCTGCGCCAGGAGGCCGCGCTCGTCAAAAAAATCAAGCCCGGTGCCAAAACGCTGAAAACATTTGAGGAAGAACAGGCCAGGCGTGCCGAAGCGGAGAAAAAGCTGGCGTTGGCCCTCGCCGAGTATTCGAACTCCGCAACCGAGTCCTACTCCGTGCTCGAAAGTCTGCTCGACCAGCAGATCACCGAAAGCCGGCGCCTGGAAGCGGCACTGGCCGAAAAAGACAGATCAGGCGCCGAAACCCAAAAAGCGCTTGATGAAGCGCAGGCCAAGCGAACCGAAGCAGAGGAAAAGCTGGCGTTGTCCCTTGCCGAGTATTCGAAATCGACAACCGAGAAACAAAAGCAGCTCGACGCAGCAGAAAAACAACTGGCCGCGCTGCACGCCGGCGAAGCCACGCGCAGCGCCCAGCGGCAGGCGCCGGCCAGCCGCCGCAGCGACAGCAGCAAACCCCGCCCGGCCAGGTCGGGCAACTGCGCCCTGGATACGAAGAACGTCGACACCCTGAAAGCTTGCATCGACGATTTCAACCAGTAAGCCTTTGCCGCTGGTCGAAGTGAGAAAAACGCCGTCAAAACGGCGGATTACGACAGGCTGCTAGCGTTTGGGAGACGTTGAACAACTCACCACTCCCGAGAAATCTGCGGGATATTGACGAAGCAAGTCAGCAAGTTGGTTTGCTTTTCGATCGATACAGTGCGTTTTGAGCGATTTTCTGCTCATTTCCCATTTTCAGGACGCAACTTGCCCCTGAGGGTTAAGCAACCATCGACGCGCCAGCATCAGATTCGCCAGGCCAAACAGCGAGAATAACTGCGCCGCGTTTTTGGCCAGTCCCCGATAGCGCGTCTTGCGATGACGAAACGGATTCTTCACTACGTGAAACGGATACTCGACTTTGGCGCGAATGCTGACCTTGGCCTGTTCGAGCCATTCCTGCCTGCTGTTCGCCCTCGGGCGATTTATCCAGGGCACGACGTTTACCGGGACGCATTGCGACATGCCAATGGCGTTGAAGATGGACTCGATGAGCTGATGGCGTTCGAGCAGGTGGCGTAAGTGCAGCAGGGTGGTGGCGTCAGGCACGGCGTCGCGGGCAAGATCAAGCCGATGAAACGGCGGATTGCCTGACTATCGTAGATGGCGTCTTCCGTCTTCCGTACCCTCGTCGGAGAAACCGAAACATTGCTGTGCGATGTACATCCGCAACATCCGGGTCAATCCTTTGGACGGGCGACCGGGGCCGCCGTCGCTCGGGTAGAAGGGGGCGATGCACTGTTCGAGTGCAGTCCAAGGTGTGATGGCTTCGAGTTCGGCAAGAAAAATCACGTCGGGTCTGTTTCTTCTTGGTGGCGTATTCCAGTTCGGAGAAGCTCGTTTGCATCGCAAAATCACCCGTGAGAAGGACAACTGAATTCTGACAGACACCGCTCAAATTTAGGCACAGCGTGGGGAATAAATCAGTGTTTCCCTGAAGGACTGGCTGCCCCTCCTCATGCAGGAAGGGTTCCCCTTTTCCGGGTTGTTTGACGGCCATGCCTCCCCCTCCTGATTTTCCTTGTTTTTACTGCTTCCCCATCCCTCAGCCGAACGTCAGCCCCATCGCCTCGCGCACATCCCGCATCGTGTCGCGCGCCAGCTCCTGCGCCTTCTCGCAGCCATCGGCGAGGATGTTGCGGACCTGGTCGAGGTTGTCTTCGTAGTATGCGGCGCGTTCGCGGATGGGGGCGAGCTCGGCCAGCACGGCGTCGATCACCGGCTGCTTGCAGTCGAGGCAGCCAATGCCGGCGCTGGTGCAGCCGGCGGTGACCCACTGGCGCGTCGCATCGTCGGAATACACCAGATGAAACTGCCATACCGGACACTTGGCCGGGTTGCCGGGATCGGTGCGGCGCACGCGTGCGGGGTCGGTCGGCATGGTACGGATTTTCTTGCTGACGATCTCCGGATCTTCACGCAGCGCAATGGTGTTGTTGTAGGACTTGGACATCTTCTGGCCGTCCAGACCGGGCATTTTCGACGCTTCGGTGAGCAGCGCCTCGGGCTCGATAAGGATCATCTTGCCGGAGCCCTCGAGGTAGCCAAACAGGCGTTCACGGTCGTTCATCGACAGGTTCTGCGCATCGTTCAGCAACGCCTTGGCGGACTCCAGCGCCTCGTCGTCGCCCTTTTCCTGATAGGCGGCGCGGCATTCCTCGTACAGCCGCGCCTTCTTCGGGCCGAGTTTCTTGACTGCGGCGCGCGCCTTGTCCTCGAAGCCCGGCTCGCGCCCGTACATGTGGTTGAAGCGACGCACCAGTTCACGGGTGAATTCGATATGCGGGACCTGGTCTTCACCGACCGGCACCCGGTTGGCACGGTAGATGAGAATATCGGCGCTCATCAGCAGTGGGTAGCCGAGGAAGCCGTAGGTCGAAAGATCCTTCTCGCTGAGTTTTTCCTGCTGGTCCTTGTAGGTGGGCACGCGTTCCAGCCAGCCCAGCGGCGTCATCATCGACAGTAGCAGATGCAGTTCGGCATGTTCGATCACGCGCGACTGCACGAACAGCGTCGCCTGCGCCGGATCGACACCGGCGGCAAGCCAGTCGATGATCATGTCGCGCGAATTTTCTTCGATCATCTGCGGCGCATCGTAATGCGTGGTCAGCGCATGCCAGTCGGCGACGAAAAACAGGCACTGGTATTCGCTCTGCAGGCGCAGCCAGTTTTTCAGGACGCCGTGGTAGTGGCCAAGGTGCAGGCGCCCGGTGGGGCGCATGCCGGAGAGAACGCGGTCGGAATACATTTTTTAGAGTCGGGAGTTAAGAGCGGAGAGTCGAGAGTGTTTCGGGTCAGGACAGCACGACCTGGATCAGGCCGATCAGTTGCGCGGATTCGAGACCGGTGACCAGTGCGATGAGGCCGATGAACAGGGCGATGAGCGGCCACAGGATGATGCCGAGGATGCCGGTGAACAACAGGCCGAGCAAAATGAACAGGCCATAGGGTTCCAGCCGCGAAAACTGGATGGCCTGCTTCACCGGCAACAGGCTGACGGCGATGCGACCGCCGTCGAGCGGCGGCAGCGGAATGAGGTTCAAGGCCATCAGGATGACATTAATGAACACGCCCGCCGCGCCCATCAGCATCAGCGGCGTGCCGGCAAAGCCGCTGCCGAGGGCATGACCCAGCTGGATCACCAGCCCCCAGAACACCGCCATGACGAGATTCATCCCGGGTCCGGCGGCGGCCACCCACAGCATGTCCTGCTTGGGACGGCGCAGCTGGCCAAAATTGACCGGCACCGGCTTGGCCCAGCCGAACAGGATCATGCCACCACCCAGAAGCTTGCTGGCAATCAGGATCGCCAGCGGCACCAGGATGGTGCCCACCGGGTCGATATGCTTGAGCGGGTTGAGGGTGATGCGGCCCAGCGCGGCCGCGGTCGTGTCGCCGAAGTGGCGTGCGACATAACCATGGGCAGCTTCGTGCAGGGTGATGGCGAAAATGACCGGCAGCACGAATATGGCGATTTTCTGGATCAGGCTGAGTTCCATCGTATTAACCTGGCGCCTCACAGCGACGCATTTGTCCGCTCCCCCGCAAGCACACTCCTTGCGGGTGGGGCGTCGGGGTGAAGAAAATCCGGGGGCAACTCACGCCTCGAAATCCGTCGTGTCGCCCCTGCCGAAGCGCACCACGACGGGCGTATCGGTGGTGAGATCGACCACGGTGGTCGGGGTGAGGCCGCAGGCGCCGCCGTCGATGACCAGATCGACCAGATGCTCCAGGCGTTCGCGGATTTCCCACGGCTCGGTCAGCGGCACGTCCTCGCCGTCCAGCAGCAGCGTGGACGACAGAATGGGCTCGCCCAGTTCGGCCAGCAGCGCCTGCACGATGGGATGATCGGGCACCCGCAGGCCGATGGTGTCGTGCTTCTTGTGCAGCAAGCGCTTCGGCACTTCGCGGGTGCCGCGCAGGATGAAGGTGTAGGCGCCCGGGGTGTGCGCCTTCAGAAAACGGAACTGGGTGTTGTCGACCTGGGCGTAGCGCCCGAGCTCGGACAAATCCCTGCAGATCAACGTGAGGTCGTGCCCGGTGTCGAGTCCGCGCACCGACAACAGCCGCATCGCCGCTTCCTTGTCGCCGATGTGGCAACCCAGCGCATAGCACGAGTCGGTGGGATAGACGATCACGCCGCCGCGCTTGAGGATGTCGACCGCCTGCTGGATCAGCCGCGGCTGCGGGTTCTCGGCATGGATATTGAAGAATTGCGCCATAAAATTAATGTTCGATATAAGGGCTCAGGCCATGGAAGAAGAAAGATGGATCGCCAGTTCCGGCCAGTCATGCCACACCGGTCGGCAATAGTGTGGCAGCGCCGGCAGGCAGCCGATGTCGCTGCCCTCGTCCGGGGCGTGGAAGTCGGCCCCGCGCGAGGCCTTGAGCCCGAACGCGCGCGCCAGGTCGGCGAACTTGCCGTACTCGGAAGGATGATGGCTGCCGGAGATGACCTCGATGCCCGTGCCGCCCAGTGCGCGGAAGGCATCCAGCAGCAGGTGCAGTTCACGCGCGTTAAAGGCGTAGCGCCCGGGGTGCGCGATCACCGCCATGCCGCCGCTGGCGCGGATCCAGCCGACGGCGTTTTCCAGCGAGGTCCATTCGTGCTCGACGTAGCCGGGGTTGCCGGGTGTGAGATAGCGCTTGAATGTCGTGCGCAGGTCGGGGGTGTGGCCCTGCGCCACCAACCAGCGCGCGAAATGCGTGCGCCCCACTATTTCCTTGTTGGCGGTATAACCGAATGCACCGTCGTAGGCGCCATGGATGCCCGATCGCGCCAGATCCGCCGCCATGCGTTGCGCACGTTCGATGCGCCCCACGCGGATGCCGTGCAGGCCGGCGGCTAGTTCGGGGTGCGCGGGATCGATGCGCAGGCCGACGATATGCACGGTCTGCCCGCCCCAGCTCACCGAGATTTCAACCCCCGGAATCAGCGTCATCCCGGCCGCGTCTGCCGCCGCCCGTGCAGAAGCGATCCCGGCGACGTCGTCATGGTCGGTCAGGGCGAGCGCATCCACGCCGTTGGCCACGGCGCGGGCGACCACGTCGGCGGGCGACAACACACCGTCGGACACATTGGAATGGCAATGCAGATCGATATTGAGCATCGATGATCGGGATCGGGCGACCAGGGCCAAAAGCGCTTGGTCAGGAGGGAGAATCATAGCAAAATAAGCGCCCGCCCGAATTTCAGCGGGCTGAAGCCCCGTCCGAATGAAAAAAGCACCATGAAAAAACTGCTGTTCGACCTGTTTCCCGTCATCATCTTTTTTGTCGCCTACAAGCTGGGCGATGCCAACACCGAGGCCACGCGCACCTTCATGGCCGGTCTCGGCCTGCCACAGCCGGCCGGCATCGACGAAAAGCCCGGTATCTACCTCGCCACCCTGGTCGCCATCGTCGCCAGCTTCGGACAGATCGGCTGGGTCAAGCTGCGCGGCCGCAAGGTCGACACCATGCTTTGGGTCACTCTGGGCATCATCGTTGTGTTCGGCGGCGCCACCCTGTGGCTACACGACGAGAGCTTCATCAAGTGGAAGCCGACCGTGCTGTACTGGATTTTTTCCGCCGTCATTTTTGGCGCTGCGGCCTTTGGCCGCAACGTCATCAAAAGCCTGATGAGCAAACAGATGGAACTTCCTGCCCCCGCCTGGGGTCGGTTGAATGCGAGTTGGGGTGGATTTTTTGCCTTCATGGGGCTTGCAAATTTGATTGTCGCCTTCAACTTCTCGACTGATGCCTGGGTCAACTTCAAGCTGTTCGGCAGCCTGGGGCTGATGCTGGCGTTTGTGATTGGTCAGAGCATGATGCTGACCAGATATCTGGATAAAGCCGATCTGGATCAAGCCAAACTGGACAAGGAAGAAAAGCAATAATGTTTTACGCCATCGTCGGACAGGATGTGCCCGACAGCCTGAATCAGCGGCTTGCAACCCGCTCCGCGCACGTCGATCGCCTGCAGGCATTGCAGCAGGCCGGACGTCTGCTGCTGGCCGGTCCGTTTCCGAGTATCGACGGCAACGACCCCGGCAGTGCCGGCTTTTCCGGCAGCCTGATCGTCGCCGAATTCGACACCCTGGCCGGCGCACAGGCGTGGGCCGACGCCGACCCCTACGTGGCAGCCGGCGTGTATGCCAGTGTCAGCGTCAAACCTTTCAAGAGAGTGTTCCCGCAATGAGCACGACCGATCTGATCCGCCAGCGTCTCGCCGCGCTGGAGCCCGAAACCTTCACCCTGGAAGACGAAAGTGCCCAGCATAAGGGACATGCCGGTGCCGCCTCCGGTGGCGGGCATTTCCGGCTCACGCTGGTGTCGCCCAGGTTCCACAATCTCTCTACCCTCGCTCGCCACCGGCTGGTGTACGAAGCCATGGGCGAGCTGATGCATCGCGATATCCACGCGCTGTCAATTACCGCCTTAACCCCTGAAGAACTTTAATAAGGAATCCACATGCGACTTGCCCTACTCCCAACCCTGATCCTGCTGGCTCTTGCCCCGCTGGCGCAGGCACAAACTCCAGCCCCCGCGACGACCGCCCCTGCCGTTGACGCCAGCAAGCCGCTGGCCGTGGTCAATGGCAAGGAAATCCCTGCCTTGTATGGCGAACTGGTCAAGCGTGAAATGGCCCAGGGCCAGCCCGATTCCCCGCAGCTCGACGCTCGCGTTCGCGAGTCGCTCATCAACCTGGAACTGCTGTCGCGCGCCGCCCTGGACAAGGGGCTCGACAAGAATCCGCAACTGGCTGCCGCGCTGGATATCCGCCGCAAGGATCAGCTGACGAAAGCCTATCTGGAAGACTACGTCAAAGCCCACCCGGTCACCGATGCCGAAATTCAGGCCACCTATGACAAGGCCAAGGCGGGCCCTGTCGAGCCGGAATACCGTGCGCGCCACATTCTGGTGAAAACCGAGGCCGAGGCGAAAAAGATCATTGCCGACCTCGGCAAGAAGGCCAAATTCGAGGATCTGGCAAAAAAATATTCCCAGGATCCCGGCTCTGCCAAGAACGGTGGTGCGCTTGACTGGTCCAATCGGGGCGCATTCGTGAAAGAATTCTCCGACGCCATGGCCAGCCTGAAAAAAGGCGAAACCACCAAGGCGCCGGTGAAGACGCAGTTCGGCTACCACGTCATCCGCCTCGACGAAACGCGCCAGCCGCAGTTTCCGCCGCTGGATGCCGTGCGCGGCGAAATCACCAGGCAATTGCAGCAGCAGCGCGTCCGCGACGCCATCGCGGCTGCGCGCGCCGATGCAAAAATCGAATAATCAGCTAATAAAAAATTAGGCGGAGTACCGCTCCGCCTTCACCTACAGGGAGCCGAACATGGCCAAAGAACATAATCAACTGCAAGACGTCTTCCTCAACACCCTGCGCAAGGAGCGCATTCCGGTGTCGGTGTTTCTTGTCAACGGCATCAAGCTGATGGGGCGGATAGAATCGTTCGACCAGTTCGTGGTACTGCTTAAAGGCCAGGATCAGGCCGCGCAAATGATTTTCAAGCACGCCATCTCGACCATTTCGCCTTCGCGCGAAGTCGTGCTGCCGCCGCGCGAAGTCGTGGCTTAAACTTTCCTATTCGGCGGCCTGCAGCCTGGCCGCCGCCTGCGCGTTCACTAGAACGGCCACTCCCCCGCGATACGCCTGCTTGTGAAGGACCGGGAACCCATCCAGTTCCTGCCTGCTTTTCAGATAAATCACCGCATAGGCTTCAGGATGCTCGGCCAGCCAGGGTGCCAGTTCGGCACCCTGCAATTCGACCAGCGGCGCTTCCAGACGGCCAAGGAACTGGTATTGCGCATGGTATCTCGCGGCATTCGCCACCGGCCGCCCTTCATCCTGTACCTGTTTGATTGCCTGCGCCATCGGCTTGATGTCATACAGGGGATCGATCGAACGCATCGCCGCCAGTTGTATCAATGCCAGCGTGCCGGCACCTAGAAGCGTTATGTTCAACAGTGGGGAAACGCCGCGGCGGCCAGCTATCCAGGCCGCCCCGCCCAACAGCACCAGCAGCACACCCGGCCACATTGGCGGCAACACGGCAACCTGTTCATAGACTGCCGCAATCCTGCCGCTGGCAGCCAGAATCAAGACCGCCCCCAGCGCCGCCGCCAGCAGGGCGGGCAAACCCACGCGGGAACCTGAACGGTCTGCCAGCACGCGCGCCGCCAGCAATGCAAACGCCGGAAACAGTGGAATCAGATAATGCGGCTGCTTGCCGCTGATGAAGGAAAACGCGACGAACACTGGCAGCATCCAGGCGAGGCAGAAGCGCGTGCCCCGGTCCAGCCCGGTTCTCCAGTGATGCGCCAGCGCCCTCCACAGTTCTGGCCAGACGAACCACGGAAACAGCAGGAGCGGCAATAGCGGCAGATACCACCAGAACGGCCGCCGGTGGGCAAAGGACTCGACCATACGGTTGGCGGTCTGCCCCCAGAAAATCGCGTTGCGATACGCCTCGCCTCCTGCCATGCCGGCCGGGATCGCCCACAGCAGGGCGATTGCCGCCCCCAGCAGCACCGCCAGCCCCACCCCACCGAACCAGCGGCCCCATTTAAGACCTGGATGCCACCACAACGCCAGCACCGTGACCGGCAACAGGTTCAGCAGGATGACCGGGCCCTTGGTCAGCACGCCCATACCGATCGCGATGCCCAGCATGACAAACCCGCGCCGCTTGCCATTGGCGGCACTCACCACGCCGTGCATGCCGAGCAATACCCAGAACGCCAGCATCACGTCAAACATGACTGAGGTGGAAAAGACAATCCACAACAGTGTGCTCGACAGAATCAGTGCAGCCTGCCCGCCAAGGCCGGCGCGCTGCGGCCACAGGCGACGGGCGAGCGAATAAGTCAGCAGCAAGGTACCGGCAGAAAACAGCGGCAGCACCAGGCGTGGCCACCAGTCGTTGACGCCGAACAGCGCCCAGCCTGCGTGGAACATCCAGAACATGAAAGGCGGCTTGTGGCTGTAGGGCTCGCCGTTCTTGAACGGCACCAGGAAATCGCCGCGCAGCCACATTTCCCAGGCGGCGCTGACGTAGCGCGTTTCGTCGATAGGAATCAGCGGCCGCGTCAACAGTGCCACCGCGGTCAGTGCCGCCAGCAGCAGCAGGCTGAGCAGCAAGCCGCGCCCGGAGGAATCAGGATTTTGCATCGGGTTCAGGGGCAGAAGGGGGGGCTCCATCAAGCGCGGCATCGATCTGCGCATCAAGGCTCTGGCCGTGGCGGAAATGACGGTAAAGCCAGGCGCCCAGCGCGCCCGAGATCAGGAACAGGCCAATGGCGAGCGCGAGTTTCAGGGTCGGCGCGATATAAACGCCGCTGCCGACCAGCGCAAACACCAGCGTCTGCGGCAGATAGCCGAGCAGCGTACCTGAGAAGAAATGGACTGACCGGATGCTGGAAATGCCCGCCGCCAGATTGGTCAGCATGTTGCTTCCCACCGGCAGCAGGCGGATCAGCACCGTCATCGAAAACGGGTGGTCGTGAATGAAGCGGTCGAAGCGCCCGGCGCGTTCGCCCAGCCGGGCGCGCAACAGCCCCTTGCCGAAAAAGCGCGCGTAGGCGAAGCTCAACATGCAGCCCAGCAAAGCGGCGAGCGCGCCCAGCAGCGTGCCCAGGCCGACGCTGAAGGCATAGCCGCCGAGAAAAGCGATGATCTGGCGCGGCAGGCCGATCGCGGTGAACAACCCGCCCATCAGCAGAAACAGCAGCGCGCCGTTGACGCCATGGCCGCGCACCCGCGCGTCGATCCAGGCCTCGTTGACGCTGCTGCCCAGATCGCTGGTCTTGAACAGGTAGCCCAGCAAGGCCAGGCTCAACATCAGCGCCAGGCCCTTGAGGATGACGCGCGCTTTCATTTAGAAATCGGAGTCGGGCTCGATCAGCGGCAGGCGCACCCGCCGCTGCAGCCAGGCGACGCCGAACAGATCGACGATCCCCACCCACAGCCGGTTGTGCACGCCGTATTTGGAGGTGCCGCGCGCGCGCGCGCGATGATGGACCGGAACCGACACCACGGCGCCGCCATTGCGCATCACCAGCGCCGGCAGGAAGCGATGCATGTGATCGAAGTTGGGCAAAGCCAGAAAGGTCTCGCGGGCAAACAGCTTGAGGCCGCAGCCGGTGTCCGGCGTATTGTCGCGCAGCATACGCGAGCGCACGCCATTGGCGATTTTCGACGACAGGCGGCGCAGGAAAGTGTCGTTGCGCCGGGCGCGCCAGCCCGCGAGCAATTCCAGATTGGCGGGTTGCGCCGGATTGGTCAGTTGGGCCAGCAGCGCCGGAATATCGGCCGGATCGTTCTGACCGTCGCCATCGAGGGTGGCGATCCATTCGTAACGCGCCGCCGTCACCCCGGTCGTCACCGCGCGGCTTTGCCCGCACGATTTGCGGTGGCGGATCACCCGCAGCATCGGGAATCCGGTCTTCAGCGCCTGCAACCGCGCCTGGGTGGAATCGGTGCTGCCGTCGTCGACGTAGATGATTTCGAACGTGATGTTGCCGGACAGCGCCGCTGCAATTTCGCGCACCAGCGGCTCGACATTATCCTGCTCGTTCTTGACGGGAACAACCACGGAAAGCCTGCCGTGGTAGGCGTATTTCGGCATCGCGTAAACGTGGCTGTTGATAGATGTGTGTGGCGGAGAGGGCGGGATTCGAACCCGCGTTAGGATATTATCCTAAACACGCTTTCCAGGCGTGCGACTTAAACCGCTCATCCACCTCTCCGGGAGCGCCGCATCATACCGGAAGCACCTGCGCGCGGCAAATGAAGCCGGCGCCTCCAGGCGTTTCCCCCATCTCGACGCAGGGAAATTGACGTTCGCCTCTTGAAACCCTGCCATTCGCCCCCAACTTTCCGCGTGAACCAATTGGGAGCCCACATGCAGGACGAACTCAACACCGACACGAACACGGCCGAAACCCACCCCGAAAGGGAAATCATGCCGAGCCTGGAAACGCTGCTGAAAGCGGCCGAACTCCAGGCTGCCGAGCATCACGACGCCTGGCTGCGCGCCAAGGCGGAAACCGAGAACATGCGCCGCCGCGCGGCTGAAGACGTCGACAAGGCGCGCAAGTTCGCAGTTGAAAACTTCGCCAACGAACTGCTGGCGGTGAAGGACAGCCTGGAAGCCGCGCTGGCGGCCGAGTCGCTGAGCGTGGAAAATATGAAGGACGGCGTCGAACTGACCCTGAAGCAGCTGACTGCAGCCTTCGGCAAATTCAATTTGCACGACATCGATCCAATGGGCGAGAAGTTCGATCCTTACCAGCATCAGGCGATCCAGGTAGTCGAGTCCGATCAACCTGCGAACACGGTGGTGACGGTGCTGCAAAAGGGCTACCGCCTCAACGAGCGCACGCTGCGGCCGGCACTGGTGATGGTCGCCAAGGGCAAGGACGCTTGAAATAGCACCGACCTCCCCCACATTCAAATCAATTCAATCTCTTTAAAAGGAACGCATCATGGGACGCATTATTGGCATTGACCTGGGCACCACCAACTCCTGCGTGGCGGTGATGGAAAACGGCAAGCCGAAGGTGATCGAAAATGCCGAGGGCACCCGCACCACGCCATCCGTTGTCGCCTACACCGAGGACGGTGAAATCCTGGTCGGCGCGCCTGCCAAGCGCCAGGCGGTCACCAACGCGAAGAACACCCTGTATGCGGTGAAGCGCCTGATCGGCCGCCGTTTCGACGAGAAGGAAGTGCAGAAGGACATCGGCCTGATGCCCTACAAGATCGTCAAGGCCGACAACGGCGACGCCTGGGTGGAAGTGCGCGACCAGAAACTGTCCGCACAGCAGGTGTCGGCCGAAACCCTGCGCAAGATGAAGAAGACCGCCGAGGACTACCTGGGCGAGGAGGTGACCGAAGCCGTCATCACGGTGCCGGCCTACTTCAACGACAGCCAGCGCCAGGCCACCAAGGACGCCGGCCGCATCGCCGGCCTGGAAGTCAAGCGCATCATCAACGAGCCGACTGCGGCCGCACTCGCCTTCGGCATGGACAAGAAGGAAGGTGACCGCAAGATCGCGGTGTATGACCTTGGCGGCGGTACTTTCGACGTCTCCATCATCGAGATTTCCGAGATGGACGGCGAACACCAGTTCGAAGTGCTGTCGACCAACGGCGACACTTTTCTCGGTGGCGAGGACTTCGACCAGCGACTGATCGACTACATCGCGGAAGAATTCAAAAAAGAGCAAGGCGTCGACCTGAAGAAGGACGTGCTCGCGCTGCAGCGCCTGAAGGAGGCCGCTGAAAAGGCCAAGATCGAGCTGTCGTCTGCGCAGCAGACCGAAGTCAACCTGCCCTACATCACGGCGGACGCTTCGGGTCCCAAGCACCTGGCAGTGAAGATCACGCGCGCCAAGTTCGAGGCCCTGGTGGAAGACCTGATCAAGCGCACCATCGAGCCGTGCAAGATGGCGCTGAAGGACGCCGGCCTGACCACCTCGCAGATCGACGACGTCATCCTGGTCGGCGGCCAGACCCGCATGCCCAAGGTGATGGACGCGGTGAAGGACTTCTTCGGCAAGGACCCGCGCCGTGACGTCAACCCGGACGAAGCGGTGGCGGTGGGCGCCGCGATCCAGGGCGGCGTGCTGCAGGGCGAAGTGAAGGACGTGCTGCTGCTCGACGTCACGCCGCTCTCCCTCGGCATCGAGACCCTGGGCGGCGTGATGACCAAGCTGATCCCGAAGAACACCACGATCCCGACCAAGGCCTCGCAGGTGTTCTCCACCGCCGACGACAACCAGAGCGCGGTAACGGTGCACGTGCTGCAGGGCGAGCGCGAGGTCGCTTCCGGCAACAAGAGTCTCGGCCAGTTCAACCTCACCGACATCCCGCCCGCGCCGCGCGGCATGCCGCAGATCGAGGTCACCTTCGACATCGACGCCAACGGCATCCTCAACGTATCAGCCAAGGACGTAGCCACCAGCAAAGCCCAGTCCATCCGCATCGAGGACAGTAGCGGGTTGAGCAAGGAAGAGGTCGAGCGGATGGCCCACGAAGCCGAGGAGAACGCCGCCGACGACAAAGCCCGCCGCGAGCTGGTCGATATGAAGAACCAGGCCGACAATCTCCTCTACCAGACCGAAAAGACGCTCAAGGAGCACGGCGAAAAGGTCCCCACCGACGAGCGAAGCAAAGTAGAATCAGCCGCCAATCAGCTAAAAGAGGCAATTAAGGGTGACGACAAGGAAGCCATCACCAAGTCCCTGGAGCAACTAGCCACCGCCTCGCAAACCATAGGCAAGATAATGTACGAGCAAGCCGCCCAAGCCCAAGCCCAAGCCCAAGACACACACGGCCCGCAAGCGGAAGAAGATGGAGCAACCGCAAAAGAAAAAGACGAAGACGTAATCGACGCCGAATTCGAGGAGAAATAATAATTTCCGTCTAAAAATTGGATTCAAAGTGGTAAAACTTATTTTTTGAAAGGAAAAAAAATGATTAGACGCGACTTGTTTAAATCAATTGTTGCATTTG
>DATKUP010000156.1:0-1110 GCA_035530575.1 Thiobacillus sp.
GTCATCGTGCCGCTGCCCATCCCGGCTTTACCAAATTCCATTCGTCTGCCTAAGACTGGCGCCTGTAAAAGGCGACAGGCCGATATTTTTCCGGAGCACTTAATGTCTTTTTCCGAACTCGGCTTGTCCGAAGCGATTGTCCGTGCCGTCAGCGAACGCGGCTACACCGAACCCACACCGATCCAGAAGCAGGCGATTCCCGCCGTGTTGTCCGGCGGCGACCTGCTGGCCGGCGCGCAGACCGGCACCGGCAAGACCGCCGGCTTTGTCCTGCCGATCCTGCACCGGCTCTCCGATGCGAACGTCAAAGGCCCGTCCAGCGGCCGCCCGCCGATCCGCGCGCTGATCCTCATTCCGACCCGCGAACTCGCAGCACAGGTGGAGGAAAGCGTGCGCGAGTACGGCAAGCACCTGAAACTGAACTCGATGACGATGATCGGCGGGGTCAACATCAACCCGCAAATCACCAAGTTGAGGAGCCGCGTGGACATCCTGGTCGCCACGCCGGGCCGCCTGCTCGATCACGTGCAGCAGAAAACGGTGGACCTGTCCCACGTCGAGATTCTGGTGCTGGACGAAGCCGACCGCATGTTGGACATGGGTTTCATCCGCGACATCAAGAAAATTCTCCTGCTGTTGCCGAAGCAGCGGCAGAACCTGCTGTTCTCCGCCACCTTCTCCGACGAGATCAAGACGCTCGCCGACGGTCTGCTGAACAAGCCCGCCATGATCGAAGTGGCGCGCCGCAACGCCACCGCCGACAAGGTCACGCACAAGGTGTACCCGGTCGATCGCGACAAGAAGCGGCCCTTGCTCGCCCACCTCATCAAGGAGTTCAACTGGCATCAGGTGCTGGTTTTCACCCGCACCAAGCACGGCGCCAACCAGTTGGCCGAATACCTGACCAAGAACGGCATTACGTCGCTGGCGATTCACGGCAACAAGAGCCAGTCGGCACGGACTCGCGCCCTGAGCGAGTTCAAGGATGGCAGCCTGCAGGTATTGGTGGCGACCGACATCGCCGCGCGCGGCATCGACATCATCGACCTGCCGCACGTGGTCAATTTCGAGCTGCCCAACGTGCCGGAAGATTACGTCCACCGTATCGGC
>DATKUP010000157.1:0-42169 GCA_035530575.1 Thiobacillus sp.
CAAATACTGCTTCGCTCAAACTCAAAATGAATTAACTTCAATTCAAGTGTGAGCATTTATGCTAGTTGCCAACCCAGCCTAAACCAGGCCAGCTACCGCAACAACACCCACACCTATCGGCTGTAAATTGTTAAAGATCAGTCTCTTAGCGCCGTTTTTCGCTGTTTTGCGAGTCACGCTGCGTTCAGAGAAGCTGCGCATTCTACAGACCAAAATCTTTCCGTCAACACTTTCGGAAAATTAATTTACACAATTGTGACACGGGCGAATTTTCGCTTGCCCACTTGCGCCACCACGGTTGCCCCCACGGGGACATTCGCCCCCTTGTCCGCCACGCGCTCGCCATCCAGCCGGACGCCGCCGCCGGCGATCTGGCGGATGGCTTCCGAGGTGCTGGCCACCAACCCAGCCTGCCTCAGCAACTGCGGCACGGGCAGCCCCCCCTCGACGCCGGGCAGGCTGATTTCCGGCATGTCGTCCGGCAGCACGCCTTTCTGGAAGCGCGCCTCGAATTCGGCCAGCGCCCGGGCCGCCGCCGCCGCATCATGAAAACGTGCGACAATTTCCTGAGCGAACCGCACCTTGATGTTGCGCGGGTTGGCGCCTTCCGCCACCTGGCGCTTCCAGCCCTCGACGGTCGCAAGCGATTCGAACGACAGCAACTGTATATAGCGCCACATCAGGTCATCGGACACCGACATCAACTTGCCGAAGATTTCCTGCGGCGGTTCGTTGATCCCGATATAGTTGCCGAGCGACTTCGACATCTTGTTGACGCCGTCCAGCCCTTCCAGCAGCGGCATGGTCAAAATGCACTGCGGGGGCTGCCCGTGATGCTTTTGCATCTCGCGCCCCATCAGAAGGTTGAATTTCTGGTCGGTGCCGCCCAGTTCGATATCAGCCTTCAGCACCACCGAGTCATAGCCCTGAATCAGCGGATACAAGAATTCATGGATCGCGATCGGCTGCTGGCTACTATAGCGTTTGTGAAAATCGTCCCGCTCCAGCATGCGCGCCACGGTATGCGTCGCCGCCAGCCGGATCATGCCGGCCGAGCCCAGCGTCTCCATCCATTCGGAGTTGAAGCGCACCTCGGTCAGCGCCGGGTCGAGAATCTTGAACACCTGCTCCTGATAGGTCCTGGCGTTTTCGGCCACCGCTTCCGGGGTCAGCGGCGGGCGCGTGGCGTTCTTGCCGGTCGGGTCGCCAATCATCCCGGTGAAGTCGCCCACCAGAAAGATGACCTGGTGCCCCAGCACCTGGAACTGGCGTAGCTTGTTCAGCAGCACGGTGTGCCCCAGATGCAGATCCGGCGCAGTCGGGTCGAAACCCGCCTTGACCCGCAACGGCCGCCCTTTTTTCAGCTTTTCGACCAACTCGGCCTCGACCAGCAACTCGTCGGCTCCGCGCTTAATTTCCTGCAAGACATCCTCCCGCATCGAATCCCCTTAGTGACGCGTCAAGTTTTCCCAGACCGCGCCGTAAAATATGAACACCACTGCACCCGACACGTACAAGCTGCTGTTTGGATTGAAAAAAACCACCGGGATCATTTATGATAAAATCTCGACTCGTTTACAGACAGAAGAAGGAAAACGGTACATGCCGCTAACCAAACTGAGAATCTTAACCGATCGCATGACTGGAGCGGAACGCCGCTTCAGCTTGCGTACTCTGGTTGTACTCTCCAGCCTGCCGCTTTTCGGCGTCGTTGCCGCCTTCGGCCTCGCGCCCGACACCAACACCTTAGACATCACACCGGAAACCGTTGTCGAAGCCATTGCGCTGCCGGTGTTGGTTTCCACAGGCAACACGGGCACGTTTGAACGCGAGAGCGTGATTCAGCCTGGCGACACTCTGGCCAATGCGCTGTCGCGACTCAAGATCGACGACCTGGAAATCCAGCGTTTGCTGGCCACCGATGGTGTGCGCCAACTGGCATTGGGCATACGTGTCGGCAGGCGCATCCAGGCCACCACCACGCATGACGGCCAGTTGCAGGCCATCCAGTTCGAGCGCAACGGTGCCCCCGCACTGACGGTGCACCGTCAGGATGACGGCTTTGCCGCAGCAGAAAGCAGCGAACTGCTCGAAACCCGCGTGGTGATGCGCTCCGGCCGCATCCTGTCGTCGCTGTATGGCGCTACCGATAGCGCCGGCATCCCCGACAAGATTGCCAACCAGATGGCCGAGACCTTCTCGACCAGGCTGGATTTCCGTGAGGACCTGCGTCGCGGCGACACCTTTTCGGTCATTTACACGGTCGACTATCGCAATGGCGAACCCATTGCCACCGGCAAGCTGCTGGCGGCCGAGTTCGTCAATGCCGGCAAACCTTACCGCGTTGTCCTGTTTAGCGACCCCTTCGGCCACGAAGACTACTACACGCCCGAGGGCGAATCACTGAAAAAAGGCTTCCTGCGCTCGCCACTCGAATTCTCCCGCGTCACCTCCAGCTTCAGTAACTCGCGCAAGCATCCCATTTACGGCTTCCACCGCGCCCATACCGGCGTCGACTTCGGCGCGCCCACCGGCACACGGGTCAAGGCCACCGGCGACGCCACTGTGAAATTCGCCGGACGCAAAGGCGGCTATGGCAATCTCGTCATCCTGCGGCATAACAATGGCTACGAAACCTACTACGCCCACCTGAGCGCGTTTGCCTCCGGCATCCGCTCCGGACGCGCAGTCAACCAGGGCCAGGTCATCGCCTATGTCGGCTCGACCGGCGCCTCCACCGGCCCGCACCTGCACTATGAAGTGCGCGTTGCCGGACGTCCGCAGAACCCCATGGCCGTCAAGCTGCCGGGCTCGCCGCCTTTAGCCGCTGCGCTACGTGCCCGTTTCCTGGAGCAGACCGCCAACTGGTCTGACAAGCTGGCGCTGCTGCGTGGCACCAACCTCGCTGCCCTCGATTGAGTGCAGTGTTAACGCATGAGACCGAGCGCTACGTCGGTCTCATGTCAGGCACCAGCCTCGACGGTGTCGACGCCGTTCTCGCTGAAATAGACCCCGCAAACCAGATCCGGCTCATCCGCAGCCATTACCTGCCCTACGCCGACAACCTGCGCGCACAGTTGCTGGCGCTGCACACGCCACAACCCGACGAAATCCACCTTGCCGCCGTCGCCGCCAATGAACTGGCGCGCCTGTATGCCGAGGCGCTCGGCACCCTGCTCGACGGAGTCGCCCCCGAAAGCGTGCGCGCGATCGGCTGCCACGGCCAGACCCTGCGTCACCGTCCTGCGGACGGCTACACCCTGCAAATCGGCAATGCCGCCCTGCTGGCCGAGCTCACCGGCATAACGGTCGTCGCCGATTTCCGCAGCCGCGACATTGCGGCGGGTGGCCAGGGCGCACCGCTGGTGCCCGCCTTTCACGCCCGGGCGCTCCGACAGCCGGGAATTCACCGCGTCATTGCCAACATCGGCGGAATCGCCAACATCACCGACCTACCGGTGGATGGAACGGTGCGTGGCTGGGACACGGGCCCCGGCAACATGCTGCTGGACGCGTGGATCAAGCGGCACTGCGGCGCCCATTACGACCGCGACGGCGCCTGGGCAGCCAGCGGCGCCGTCCACCCCGGACTGCTGGCTGCACTGGCAAACCACCCCTACCTGAAACTGCCACTACCCAAAAGCGCCGGGCGCGAACAGTTCAATCTGGGCTGGCTGGACGCAACGTTAAGCAGCCTCGATCACGCAATTACGCCTGCCGATGTCCAGGCCACCCTGCTCGAATTCACTGCCCTGAGCCTCGTCGAGGCGGTAAATCGCGAATGCGGCGATGCCCAGGAACTCTACGTCTGCGGCGGCGGCGCGCACAACGGCGCGCTGATGCAGCGCATCGGCGCGTATTTTCCAAATCTTCAGGTGGCGACCACCGCTGCGCTCGGCATCGACCCGGACTGGGTGGAAGCACTCGCCTTTGCCTGGCTGGCGCGGCAGACGCTGCACCGTGCGCCGGGCAATTTGCCGGCCGTAACCGGGGCGTGGGGCGAGCGGATTCTGGGGGCGATTTATCCGGCCTGAACTGGCCAGCAACTATATGGCCATGGTCGCAAAGTCCCAATGCAAAAAAGTGGCCGAAGCCGCGATGCTCTAATGAAAAAAGCGGCCGAAGCCGCTATTTTTTAATGCTGGCGAATCGTGCTTACGCCGAGAACGACGAACCGCAACCGCAAGTCGTGGTGGCATTCGGGTTCTTGATCACGAACTGTGCGCCCTCCAGACCTTCAGAATAGTCGATCTCAGCGCCCGCCAGATACTGGAAGCTCATCGAATCGACCAGCAGGGTAACGCCGTTTTTCACCATCGCGGTGTCGTCGGCATTCTGCGCCTCGTCAAAAGTGAAGCCGTACTGAAAGCCGGAGCAGCCGCCGCCCGACACGAAAACACGCAGTTTCAGGTCGGGGTTGCCTTCTTCGTCGATCAGGTCTTTGACTTTGCTGGCCGCGCTGTCGGTGAAGATCAGCGGGATTTCCATTTCAGTTACTGCATTCATGATGATACTCCTTGAAAATGTATGAAGTGATTATCCGCATCACTGGTCCTGCGTCAAGCAAAGACCCTGTTCCGGCCACGGAGTTCCGTCTGTCTGACCATGCGATCCAACACGGTGTGGCAGCGGATCGGTTCAAGGCAGCATGCCCACGTCAGCCAACGCGGTATCCTCGGGCAGATCGAACAGGATGTTCATGTTCTGCACCGCCTGCCCGGCCGCGCCTTTGACCAGGTTGTCGATCGCCGACAGCACCACCACGGTGTCGCCGCCCTGCGGCCGGTGCACCGCGATGCGGCAGATGTTGGCACCGCGTACCGAACGGGTTTCCGGATGGCTGCCTGCGGGCATCACGTCGACGAATGCCTCGCCGGCATAGCGCTGCTCGAACAGGTTCTGCAGGTCGATATCGGTGCTGACCTTCGCATACAGCGTCGCATGGATGCCGCGAATCAGCGGCGTCAGGTGCGGCACGAAAGTAAAGTCCACCGGCTTGCCGGCGAAGTGCTCCAGCCCCTGCTTGATTTCCGGCCAGTGGCGGTGGCCGCCGACGGCGTAGGCCTTGAAGTTGTCCGCCGCTTCGGCAAACAGGAGGTGAGTTTCCGGCTTGCGCCCGCCACCGGACACGCCCGATTTGACGTCCGCCACCAGAAAACCGGTGTCGACCGCGCCGGCTTCCAGCAAGGGCAGGAAACCAAGCTGCACCGCCGTCGGATAGCAGCCCGGGTTGGCGATCAGCCGCGCGCCGCGGATGGCGGTGCGGTTGATCTCGGGCAGGCCGTACACCGCCTCGGCCACCAGATCCGGACAGACATGCTTCATCTTGTACCACTGCTCCCACACCGCAATGTCCTTGATGCGAAAGTCCGCCGCCAGGTCGATCACCCTGACGCCGGCATCGAGCAGCGCGCGCGTCTGCTGCATCGCCACACCGTTGGGGGTGGCGAAGAACACCACGTCGCAGTTTTCCAGCCCGGCCTCTTCCGGCGTGGAAAACGCCAGCTTCACCCGTCCGCGCAGGTTGGGGAACATGTCCGCAACCGGCATCCCGGCTTCCTTGCGCGACGTAATGGCCTTCAACTCCGTCTGCGGATGACGCGTCAGCAGCCGCAGCAATTCGACCCCGGTGTAGCCCGTGCCGCCCACAATACCCACTTTGATCATGGTTGATTTCCTTGCAAAGAATGGCTGTCATTGTAAGGCAGCGCTATGGTTGATCCAAGAATGACAACGACAAAAAGCCGCCCAATCGGACGGCTTTTTCGATGCTTCCAGTAAGATCAGCGCTTGGAGAACTGCTTGCGGCGACGCGCCTTGTGGAAGCCGACTTTCTTCCGTTCGACTTCGCGAGCATCGCGGGTCACCAGGCCTGCCGCTTTCAGCGTGGGCTTCATCTCGGCGTTCAGGTCGATCAGCGCGCGCGTAATGCCGTGGCGCACCGCACCGGCCTGACCGGATTCGCCGCCACCAGCCACGTTGACCATGATGTCGAACGAATTCAGGTTGTCGGTCAGCACCAGGGGCTGGCGCACGATCATGCGGCCGGTTTCGCGGGAGAAATACTCGTCGACCGGCTTGTCGTTGACGACGATCTTGCCGCTGCCGGCTTTGAGGAACACCCGGGCAACCGACGATTTGCGACGCCCCGTACCGTAATTGTAGTTACCGATCATGATGCGGCCTTAACGTTAATGTCGAGCGGCTTGGGCTGTTGCGCCTCGTGCGGATGATCCGCGCCCGCGTAAACTTTCATCTTCTTGATCATGGCGTAGCCAAGCGGGCCTTTGGGCAGCATGCCCTTGACTGCTTTTTCCAGCGCACGACCGGGGAAACGCTCCTGCATCTTGCCGAAGGTCGTTTCGTAGAGGCCGCCCGGGTAACCCGAGTGACGGTAATAGACTTTGTCGGTTTCCTTGTTGCCGGTCACGCGCATCTTGCCCGCGTTGACCACGACAATGTAGTCGCCCGTATCGACGTGAGGAGTGAACTCGGGCTTGTGCTTGCCGCGCAGGCGGTGGGCAATCTCGGAAGCCAGGCGACCCAGCACTTTGTTATCGGCATCAATCACGAACCAGTCGCGTTTGACTTCATGCCCTTTAGCGGAAAACGTTTTCATGACCCAACCTCTACACAGAGGACAATCTCGGAAAGCCGGGAATTCTAACTGCCCGCCCAAGGCAAGTCAAACACTGTATGCGATATTCATTCAATACCGCGCTGGCATACAATCCTTGCCATGACCGTCTGGCTTGCTACAAATCTTGTTGCCGCAGCCTTGTTGCCGCCTTCAATATCGGCGCTGTTGCTGGCCGCAGGACTGATCTTACAGTGTCGCAGGCCGCGGCTGGCCACGTCGCCGATCGTGCTCGCCACCGGCGCACTATACGCCCTGTCCACATCCTGGGTCGGCGGGCTGTTGCAGAAAAGCCTGGAAATAAGCGCCCCGCTCCTGAAACGACACAACATCCGGCGCATCGTGCTGGCACCCACGCCTGGCACCTGCGCCGTGCCGCTGCTCGAATCGCAAGGGCTTAACGTCATCCCCACAGGCCTCCAGTTTTCCGGCACCCGCATCGACTCCATCCTCGACCTCCTGCCCACCCCCGCCGGCCTGCGCGACAGCACCTTCGCCCTGCACGAATGGCTGGGGATTTTGTGGTACAAACTCCGCTCGATTTTTGCTGAAGGAACCCCATGAAAGCCCGCGTCAAACTCATCGAAGGCGTCAGCTTCGTCGGCCAGAGCGAATCCGGCCACAGCGTCGTCATGGACGGCTCCCCCGAATCCGGCGGCGGGAATCTCGGCGTGCGCCCGATGGAAATGCTGCTGCTGGGGCTGGGCGGCTGCTCCGCCTTCGACGTCGTCCTCATCCTGCGTAAAAGCCGCCAGCAGGTCACCGACTGCGTCGCCGACATCGAAGCCGAGCGCGCCGACACCGACCCCAAGGTGTTCACCAAAATCCACGTCCACTTCACCGTCAGCGGCAAGGCACTCGACCCCAAGCGCGTCGAACAGGCCGTGCACCTGTCGGCCGAGAAATACTGCTCGGCCTCGATCATGCTGGGCAAAACGGCCGTCATGACGCACGATTTTGAGATTCAGGAAGCCTGACTGGATCGAGGCCTGCTTCGCGCGCCCGCACCCGGCGCTCCGGGGTCAGACCGCGGGGTCAAGACCGCGGGGGCAGGTCTAGAAAGGTCGACCGCGGGGTCAGGTCTAGCGGATCGCGGGGTCATACTGGATCGCGGGGTCAGGTCTAGAAATGATGAGTTACTCACCCGCTTACCCGCCCCTCCTGACAATCCCACCCACCGTCGTGAAATGCATCCCGAAGTGGTTGGCAATTTGTTGGTAAGAGTAGGCTCCTGTCGCATAGGCCGTCACGATAGCCTCATTTCTGTTTGCTGCGCCTCGCTCGATTTCCTGCAATGGAGCTGGCTGTGGACGGCGTTGCGCGATGGGAATCTGAGCATCCTCCCGTGCATCAACTCGCATGCTGGCCTGCATGCGTTGCACGAACTGCTCATCGCCCAGAAACACCTGCCCCTTCAAGCCCGTCCACGGAGAAACCGCCTTGATGCCGTCCGCTACAAACTGCGCATAGCGCGCTTGCGCCCGGCCACGTTGCTCGGCAAATTGCGCCAGCAAACCATCCACAGCCAACCAGGGCGTAGCCGGCTCAAGACCCACACTTGCCCGGTAACTGCTCCATGGCCAGTCCGCTGGGTTGCCAACCATGCTGGCGCGAACAGGGTTAAGCACCACATAACGCGTCAACTCAAGCAGATATGCGTCACCGTCAACTAGGATAGCCTTGAATCGCCCTTGAAAGAGGTGGCCCACACGCCGGTGCCGCCGGTTGCTGGCCTGAGTGTAAACACCGTTGAGTTGGCGCATCCCCTTAGACAGATTCCCGTCCGGCGTCTGAATCAGCAGATGATAGTGGTTATCCATCAGGCACCAGGCATGACACACCCAGTTGAACCGGCTAATCACCTGCTCCAGCGTAGCAAGAAACATCCGACGATCCTGGTTATCGTCAAAAATGGCCTCCCGCCGATCACCTCGTGCGGTCACGTGGTAAAGCGCATCAGGAAACTCTATGCGAACGGGGCGGGACATGGAACGAACAATAGCAGAGCGAAAGCTACTTATCTAGACCTGACCCCGTTACCTTCATACCTTCATAGCAGAGCGAAAGCTACTTATCTAGACCTGACCCCGTTACCTTCTCTTATCTAGACCTGACCCCGTTACCTTCATACCTTCATAGCAGAGCGAAAGCTACTTATCTAGACCTGACCCCGTTACCTTCTCTTATCTAGACCTGACCCCGTTACCTTCTTATGACCCCGTTACCTTCTTAGACCTGACCCCGTTACTAGACCTAACCCCGTTACTACTTGCGCACTCACCTTCACGCTTATGCCTGTCGGATTTACGTCGCAGCGTTCCGTACAAGTATCGGGCTTTGATGATATGGGACATCTCACCCAGCTGCGCCGCCTCGTATCCGCTTCCTGTTCGTCAGGCCAGCGCTTTGCTTCCGGCTTCCTCCAGATTCGCAGTCGCCCGCGACACCCTTGCCGTTCAGCTAACTCTTCCCCTTGTCGGGCGAGTAGAGGACTTTCACCTCCAAGTAAGTGCGCCCTGCCGGGCGCACCCATAAAAAAACGGGCTCCTGTGGGAGCCCGTTTCAGCTTCGTCATTCAAACCGGGTTGCCCCGGCGTCGAATTAGAAGGTGTGAACCATACCCAGCGACACGCCGCTGACGTCGCCGCCAGCAACGCCGGAGGTGATCTGGTCGGAAGAGCCCGCGCCGCTGCCGAGCGTAACGTTCTCGCCGTCGGTGTACACGACATAGAGCTTGGTGCGCTTCGACATGGCGTAATCAGCGCCAACGTTGAACTGCTTGGGATCAGCCGCACCGGCGCCGTCGTAATCGCCGTCCATGTAGTTGCCCTTGAGGGTGATCGCGCCCATGGCGTAGGAAACGCCTGCCATCCATGCGTCGTAATCACCGTTCTGATTCGCTGCCACTGAGGCAATAGAGTTGTCGTCATCACGCGTGTCGTACTGGCCAACGAACTTCAGGGAGCCCATGGTGAAGCCGGCAGCAGCACGCCAGTGTTTGCCGAAACCGGCTTTCTCATGGCCGT
This sequence comes from Thiobacillus sp., assembly GCA_035530575.1. Lineage (GTDB taxonomy): Bacteria > Pseudomonadota > Gammaproteobacteria > Burkholderiales > Thiobacillaceae > Thiobacillus. The sequence continues at coordinate 9,664 of DATKUP010000157.1, forward strand.
CGCCGTCGCCGTAGCCCAGGCCCAGGTACAGGGGGCCGTTCTTGTAGGTGGCGCTCAGGTTGTAGACGCTGCTATTATCTGCATCACCTGCGCTCCCCGACACATTCAGATCGGTGGAGTAGGCAGCAATGATGTCAAAGCCGCTGAAGGACGGCGATATGTAGGCCACGACGTTCTTGGCGCGAGTGTCGGAACCGCCGCCCATGACGTTGCGCGAGTCACCGATGGTGTCGCCGAACAGGTCGACGGTGCGACCCACCATTTTCAGCGGGGTGTCGTGGTTACCGAGCAGAGCCGTACCGAAGCCGCCACCGAGGCCGACGAAGCTGTTGCGGCTGGTCCAGGTGCCGCTCTGTTCGTCTATGTTGACGCCGGATTCAAACTGCCAAATGGCTTTCAGGCCACTACCCAGATCTTCAGCACCCTTGAAGCCGATGCGGCTGCCGGTGGAGGAGACTTGAACGTCATTGATGTTGGAGGACTGGTCGTTGACATAGGACACGGATCCATTCAATAAGCCATACACATCAACGTTGGAGGTGGCCGCAAAAGCGGGAGCGGAAACGACACCGGCAACGGCCAGGGCGATCAGTGATTTTTTCATTGCTTTCTCCTAAGAAAGTAAAAACAGAAACCGTTATATGGTTGAAGCTCTGCAAAACTGTCCTGCACGGATATGTGCTTGGGGGACATGATCGATTATCCAGACCCGGGCCGGGCCGGCAAGCAAAGCTGTTGTTTTTTCCGTTCCTTGGCGGAAAAAGTGTTGTTTTGTTGCACGAAGACAACAGGACAACAGGATCAAAGCGAAGGCGCTTGTTTTACGTCAAATCCCTGCGGCCATTTTCGCGCGGTGTAGAATACGCGAAGAATCTCGACCCGCTGTTCCCGGACCCGACAGGGGATGACGCAAGAGAAATGCGGCAACATCAATTCGCGCGTCCCAGGCACCCGCCCCGGACGGCCCCATGTCGGGATGCCGGGCCAAAAAAACGGGGCCTCATCTGTTTTGTGAAACCAGTGCGGCAGCGGCTCGAGGATTGTCACGTGCAAAGATGAGCCGCCTCTTGTTCAGAGGTTGTGCAGGGTGCGCCGCAGCCATTTAATTTAACTTAACTACTTAATCTGCATATTCCTTCAACAGATCCGAAAGATCGGATGGGGATGCAAAATCGCCGTGATCGGCTTCCTGAATTGCCTGCCCGATTTCGCCAATTTGCCAAGCTTCCAGGTCAATGTATCGCGCGATGGCCTCTTCCGCCAGAAACGATTTTGAGCGATGGGTGGCTTGCGTGAGCTTGTCGAGCTTTGCCTTGGTCTCCTCGCGGACGCGTAATGTCAGCACTGTCGTAGCCATGCGCTCTGTCCTCCACGCTACACGTCCTCCGTCCTCCATTATGACGTTGTATACAAATGCAGCATAGCATGGGCGAACCGGGCTTTCAAAATGGAGATCGCTCCGAGGCGGGGCTCTTCTCTTACAAAAGAATGCCCCTGCCATCCGCATTAAACCCAGCGCCCGACGCCGGACAGCCCCACCATCAGCCGCACGCCGCCGTAGGCCAGCCACGACAGCATGCGATGCGGCCAGGGACGGCGCTGCCAGTCGGCTGCGTCGAGCAGAACAGACTGGCCGATGGCGTGGCGCAGGCGCTGCCGCAGGTCGCCCGCGAAGGCCGCGTCGTCGACGACGATGTTGGCCTCGCGCGCCAGCAGCAGGCTGAACGGGTCGATGTTGCTGGAGCCCACGGTGGCCCAGTGGCGATCAACCACGGCCACTTTTGCATGAAGCTCGCTGGCCTGGTATTCGTGAATAACCACGCCGGCAGTGAGCAGGTCGCGATAGAGGGCGCGTGCGGCGGCCTGAAAAAACGGATGGTCGGTGTGGCCCTGCACCAGCAGGTGCACCCGAACGCCACGCATGGCGGCATTTTTCAGCAGTTTTCTGAAGCGGTAGCCGGGCAGGAAATAGGCGTTGGCGAGAATGATTTCGTCGTGTGCCAGCGCCAGCGCGGCGAGGTAGGCCCGCTCGATGTCGCGGCGATGGGCGAAGTTGTCGCGCACGACGAAAGCGGCGCGCATGCGGCCATCGGTCGGCCAGGACGGCCGGATCGGCGGGGCGCTGCGCTCGCCTGGCTGCAGTTGGGTCAATGCCACCAGCCGCCGCAGGCGACGCACGCTTTGGTGAATATTGGCAAGCAGCGGCCCCTGCACTTCGACGCTGAAGTCGAGCCGTGGCGCATCGAAGCGCACCGGCTCGAAATCGTCGATGAGATTCATGCCGCCGACCAGGGCGATGCGCGCGTCGATCACCGCCAGCTTGCGGTGCAGCCGCCGCAGGTTCCTGGGATTGGAACGCCAGCCCCGGCCCACCAGCGGACGATAAAGCAGCATGCTGACGCCTGCCGTTTTGAGCGCATCCAGCCACGCGGTCGGTAGCTCACGCGAGCCTACGCCGTCGATCAGCAGGCACACCCGCACGCCGCGCCGGGCGGCGCGGATCAGGCCGTCGCGCACCGCCTCGACACTGGGGTCGACGTTGAAAATATAGGTTTCAAGATGAATTTCGCTGTGCGCCGCGTCGATCGCCGCGATCAGAGCCGGGAAAAATTCGGCGCCGCTTTGCAGCAGCCGCAGCTGGTTGCCGGGAACCAGCTCGACACCGCGAAAGAATAATGTGCGCAGGGGCACCTTCATCGGCTTTGATCTATAACGCCATTATCGCGAATGCCAGCGCACGCTGCCGCCAGCCGGCGGCGGGCCGCCCACATCGGGCCAGCTTGCGCGTGGCCATCAGGCCAGTCTGAGCTTGGCGGTGAGCGCCGCGTGGTCGGAAATGCGGTGCCAGGCATTACCGGTTTGGACGTGCGCGGCCTCGATGCTGAAGTGCCGCACATAGATGCGGTCGAGCTGGAACATCGGCAGGAAGGACGGGTAACTGCGCGCCGACTTGCCGTGGTGGGTTTCGAACACTTCGGCCAGCCCGAGCTCATCCTGAAAATAGCGGCCGGCACGCACCCGCCAGTCGTTGAAATCGCCAGCCAGAATCAGCGGGGCGCCATCGGGCACCATCTTGCGCACGCGCGCAGCGATCATCGCCAGCTGGCGGCGGCGCCCGCCTTCGGTCAGCGCCAAATGCACGTTGATGCAGTGCACCGGCACGGCCATGCCGGGCACCTCGATTTCGCAATGCAGCATGCCGCGACTTTCGTAGGCGTGGGTGGAGATATCCTCGTTTTCCCAGGAGAGAATCTTGTAGCGCGACAGGATAGCGTTGCCGTGGTGGCCGGTGTCGTAGACGCAGTTCTTGCCGTAGGCAAAATCGGTGTAGACGTGGCCCGCCAAAAATTCGGTCTGCGGGCGGTTCGGCCAGTGCTGAAAGCGGCTGGCGCGCAGGCTGTGGCCGCCCTGCACTTCCTGCAGAAACACGATGTCGGTTCCCAGGACGCCGAGGCGGTCGCGCAGTTCGTGCACGGTCAACCGCCGGTTGAATTGCGACAGGCCCTTGTGGATGTTGTAGCTGGCGATATGCAGTGGAGGGATCATAAGCACATTATAAGCGCGTGGGCAGCTGGCGGATGGCCGCTGCGTTGCTGGGCGAAAAGCAGCGTTCGGCGGCTTCATCCCACGGCAGCCACATATAGCGCAGATGCTCGCGCGGCGCGCACCTGACGGGCAACGGCGCGGACAGCTTGAGGCCGAACACGTGCTCGGTATTGTGGGTCACGTCAGGCGCGTAGCGGTGGCGCCAGCGTTCGTAGATCTCGTAGCGGGTTTCGATACCCCACGAGGTCAGCCCAAACTCGCGGGCGTCGAGCCCGGTTTCTTCGTGCACTTCGCGGATTGCGGTCTGCTCGAGAGTTTCGCCCGCCTCCTGCGAGCCGGTGACCGACTGCCAGAATCCCGGTGCGTCGGCACGCTCCAGCAGCAATACCTGGCCGTCGGCCGTGTGGACAACGACCAGAACCGAGACGGGGATCTTGTATGCAATCAAATGACGCGGGCAGAGAGCGGGGCGCCCGTCGCCAGAATGGCGATCAGGCGGTCGATGTTCGGATGCCTGCCGGGTTGCAGGCTGGCATCCTCGGTGTGCTCGGCAAAAATCGCCAGGCCTTCGGCCGCGGCCTCGGCGTCGATCACGCCGTATTGCCGCGCGAGATGGGCATACACCTGGAACGAGCCGGCGGTGCCTGGCGCATTGGCGATGGTCGCCACCTCGACGCCGGTGGCGTCGGTCAGCACGATCTTGTCGCCAGTGACTTCGGGCAGGGTTTTGAGGGTGTCGGCGAAGTTCATTTCAAGATCCTTTGTCCGCGAAGGACCCCAATGAAACCGTCATTGCGACCGCAGTGAAGCAATCCAGAAGCGTCGTTGGACTGATACTGGATGGCTTCACTCCGCTCGTCATGACGGGCAAGGAGCTGGTTTTGTTTCCCCTTTGCGTCCTTCGCGGACAAAAAAGGTTTTAAGCCGCCTTATCCGCAACCGCATTGCGCAAACGGATGTGCAGCTCGCGCAGCTGCTTGTCGTCAACGACGTTGGGGGCGTTGGTCATCAGGCAGGAGGCGCGCTGGGTCTTGGGAAAGGCGATGACATCGCGGATGGATTCGGCGCCGGCCATCAGCGTGACCAGGCGATCCAGTCCGAACGCCAGGCCGCCGTGGGGTGGCGCGCCGTATTGCAGGGCGTCGAGCAGGAAGCCGAATTTCTCGCGGCGTTCTTCCTCGCCGATATTCAACGCGGCGAACACTTTTTCCTGCACGGTCTGCTGGTGGATGCGCACCGAGCCGCCGCCGACTTCCCAGCCGTTCAGCACCATATCGTAGGCCTTCGACAGGCAGCGGCCGGGATCGGTGGCGAGCCACTCCTCATGGCCGTCCTTGGGCGCGGTGAAGGGATGGTGCAGCGCGTCCCAGCGGTTCTCGTCCTCGTTGAACTCGAACATGGGGAAATCGACCACCCACAGCGGCGCCCAGGCACGGCCGTCGATATGCGCTTTTTCATGGCCGACTTTCAGGCGCAGTGCGCCGAGGGCGTCGTTTACTACTTTTGCCTTGTCGGCGCCGAAGAAAACCAGGTCGCCATTTTGCGCGCCGGTGCGTTCGATCACGGCTGCGAGCGCCGCTTCGGAAAGGTTCTTGACGATGGGCGACTGCAGGCCGGATTCATTGAGCTGCGTGACATCGTTGACCTTGATGTAGGCGAGGCCTCTGGCGCCGTAGATTTTGACGAACTCGGTATAGCCATCGATTTCGCTGCGCGAGAGTGCAGCGCCGCCGGGGATGCGCAGCGCGGCGACGCGGCCTTTCGGATCGTTGGCCGGGCCGGCGAAAACCTTGAATGCAACCTCCTTCATCACATCGCCAACGTCGACGATTTCCAGCGTCACCCGCATGTCGGGCTTGTCGGAACCGTAGCGGCTCATCGCTTCGGCGTAGCTGATGCGCGGGAAGGCGGCAGGCAGGTCGGTGTCCTGCGCACGCTTCATCATGTCGCGAATCATGCCCTCGACGAGATTCATGATCGCCTCCTCGCCCATGAACGAGGTTTCGAGGTCGACCTGGGTGAATTCGGGCTGGCGGTCGGCGCGCAGGTCTTCGTCGCGGAAGCACCGGGTAATCTGGAAATAGCGGTCGACGCCGGCCACCATCAACAGCTGCTTGAACAACTGCGGCGACTGCGGCAGCGCGTAGAACATGCCGTCATGCACGCGGCTCGGCACCAGATAGTCGCGTGCACCTTCCGGAGTGGAGCGCGTCAGCATCGGCGTTTCGACTTCCATGAAGCCGTGCGCGTCGAGGTAGTCGCGCATAATTTTCGACACGCGGTAGCGCAGCTTGAGGTTCTTCTGCATCGGCTCGCGACGCAGATCGAGATAGCGGTACTGCAGGCGGATATTCTCGTTGACGTTTTCGTCGTCGATCTGGAACGGCGGCGTCAGCGAGGGATTCAGCACCTCCAGCTTTTTGGTCAGCAACTCAACCATGCCGGTCGGCAGGTTGGGGTTCTCGGTGCCGGCCGGGCGCGGCCGCACCAGCCCCTCGATCTTCAGCACGAATTCCGAACGCACATCCTCGGCCAGTTTGAAAGCTTCCGGGGTGTCGGGGTCGATCACCACCTGCATCATGCCCTCGCGGTCGCGCAGGTCGATAAAGATGACACCGCCGTGGTCGCGCCTGCGATGCGCCCAGCCGCACAGGGTGACGCTGTTGCCGATGTCGGCGGCGGTGACGGCACCGCAGTAATGAGTACGCATGTTTTTCCTAATTTTAAATACCGGGGCGCACTTCACCCGAAGCGGCGCCCATCGAGACGATTTTTTCCAACGCACGACGGACCAGCAGATTCCCCATCAGCCAGCCGGAAACAAAGAAGCGGGCGGCTCACACCGCCCGCTTCCCGGCGCGACCACCGCCGTCAGTTACACGCCGGACACGCACCCGTGCCGCAGGCGGGCGAGGGGGCTTCGGGCTTGGCTGCGACGGGCTTGCTGCCGCCGTCTTTGAAATCGGTGGCATACCATCCAGTCCCCTTCAGCGCAAAGCCGGCCGCCGTCACCTGCTTGGCGTAATCGGCCTTGCCGCACGACGGGCACACAGTCAGCAGCGCATCGGATATCTTCTGCATTTCATCCTGGGCAAAGCCGCAGGACACACATTTATAAGCGTAAATCGGCATGATTCGCTCCGGCAAATCAACAAGTTGCGGAATTATACCCGTTAGGGCACAAGACCCCAATCGGGGCTGCGACACAGGGCTTCAAGGCCACCGGCAGCAGGCAACAAGAGCCACCCCCGCCAGCATCACCACGTCACCCTGCCCCCCGCCAGGAAGCGGCGCTCGGCTTCCTGGAATTGTTCAAATTCCATCTGCCCGCCAAGCAGGCTCTGGCCGGTCAGCCAGAATTCAACAGCCTGGCCGTTCACCCGAGTCTGGTACGCCAGCCGTGCATCGGGCCGATCGGATGCACTCACCCGGCTTCCGCCGCCGGGCCAGATCGCAGCCCCGCTGTGGTAATACCCTGCGCTGGCGCGCCAGCGATTTTCCGGTCCAGCAGCAGGCTGAAGGAGAACGGCGGCGCGGAATCTGCGATGCTGCTGTCGTGGCTGCGGATCCGTGCCCAGGCGGGGGCCATGACAATACGCGTCGAGAGGACCGGGCGCCATTCGATCTGAAACTCGACGCCCTGCAGGGCCACCGTCTTGGACTGGTTCACGAACTGGCAAATGAAGTCATTGCCATCGCCCGCGGAAACACATGCCGCATCGATCAGGTTTTCATAGCGGTCGTAGAGCAGGCGCGCGCCGACTGTCATACACGCGCCACGAGTCCTCGGCGATCGTGTCCGGCGTGGAATAATGGAAATCCGACTGCGCGTTGTTGACGCGACCCTGCCACTGCGCACTGACGTTATGCCTGGTTGTTCGATAGTCGAGACGATACCCGGCTTGCCGCCGTAAGACTCCTCGGGCAGGCTGTACGCGGCAGAAAACTCGCTGTCCGCATCCTGCACGAATGTCCAGCCCGGATTGGCCATGGTGCTGGTTGCAGGGGGTGAAGTCGGTCTTCTGGCGGGTATGCGCGATCCCCGCCTGCAAGGTCAGTACCTGCCTCGCGTCCAGTTGCAGTTCGCTCTTCCAGTCATCGAAACGCTCGCGCACATCGTCGGGCATGTCTTGCCGGAGGCCGTCGTCGAGCTGGGTTCCGGCAGAGAGGCGCCAGTTGAATGCGCGCGTTTGGCCGCTGACCCTGGCATTGAGCAGGCCTTGCCCGTGGTCACCAAGTCCGGCTCCACATAGAGGGCGCCGTCGGCGCTCAAGCGCGTGAGGATGTTGGTGACACCCATAAAGGCATTTGCGCCGTAGCTGGTGCCCGCCGGGCCGCGTATAACCTCGATGCGCTCGATGTCATCGAGCGCTATTCCCGCTACGACAAGCGTTACAGGCCTTTTGTTTACGAATTATTTTAGGTATATCCTAAAATGGAATGTCGTCGTCCATGTCGTCGAACCCGCTGCTGGATTTGGCTGCGGGCGCCGGGCGCGGGGCCGGACGCGAATAGCCCGCCGCCTCATCCGCCTCGCCCGACGGCTCACCCATGCCTTCGCGACCACCGAGCATCTGCATTTCGTTGGCGATGATTTGGGTGGAATACTTCTCCACACCATCCTTACCGGTGTATTTGTCGGTCTTGATGCGGCCCTCGACATACACCGAACGACCTTTTTTCAGGTACTGACCTGCTATCTCTGCCAATTTCCCGAAGAAAGTCACGCGATGCCATTCGGTCTCCTCGACCATTTCTCCCGCCTTGTTTTTGTACTTGCGGCTGGTGGCAATGGCGAGATTGGCGACTGCTTCGCCGCTCGGCAGATAGCGCATTTCGGGATCACGCCCCAGGTTGCCGACCAGAATAACTTTGTTGACGGATGCCATGTTTTCCCCTGTATTGAAATTGAATGGTCTGAGCTGATCTGCTGCGAATTCTATCAGGCTGCCGCAGCATCCAGCAGGCGGCGTACGCCATCCTCGTCCCAGCCCTTGATGCTGACCTTGAGCATGGCCACGCCTTCTTCGGCCAGCACCACCGCCTCGACCACGCCCGCCACTCCGGCCAGCTGCGCCTTCAGCCGCGCGGCCTGGTCCGCCGGCATCGCGCCGACGCGAAACATGCGGGTCTTGATCGCGGGCGGCGTCGCCATCGACAGGCTCGCGACCAGCCAGGCGCCCATCAGGACCACGCAAAAGATGAACACGGCCTGGAAGCCATGATGCTGCGCCAGCCAGCCGCCGAGCACGCCGCCGAAAAACAGTCCCAGCGCCTGCGCGGTGTTGTAGACGCCCATCGCCGTGCCTTTAGCCGACACCGGGGCGAGCTTGGAAATCAGCGAAGGCAGGCTGGCTTCGAGCAGATTGAAGGCGACGAAGTAAAAGAACAGCGCCCACACGATGCCCCAGAAATGGTCGATACCGAACGCGAATCCCAGCTGCGCCAGCAGCATCAGCGCCACCGCGCCGATGAACACCGGTTTCATCCAGCCGCGCTTTTCGCCAACAATGATGGCCGGCACCATCAACGCGAAGGAACCCAGCACCACCGGCAGGTACACCGCCCAGTGGTCGTCGACGGCGAGGCCGCTGTTCTTCAGCGCCACCGGCACCACCACGAACATCGCCATCTGTGCTGCATGCAGCGCGAAGATGCCGAAATCGAGCCGGGCGAGCTGGCCATTTTTCAGCACGTCGATCAGTTTCGCCGGATTGGCCTGGGCGTCGGCATGAAAGTGGCTGTCCGCAGGGTCGGGCACCCACACCTTGACCACCCAGATGGCGGCCAGCGCCAGAATACCGGTCAGCGCAAAAAGACCCGGTACGCCGATCACGCGATTGAGCGCCGGCCCCGCCACCAGCGACACGGCAAAGGTGATGCCGATGGTGGCGCCGATCAGCGCCATCGCCTTGGTGCGGTGTTCCTCGCGGGTAAGGTCGGCCAGCATGGCGGTGACCGCGGCGGAAATGGCACCCGCGCCCTGCAATGCGCGGCCGGCGATGGTCCAGTAGATATCGGTAGCCGCCATGGCAATAAAACTGCCGAGGGCAAACACGACAAGGCCGAAGATGATGACCTTCTTGCGCCCGATGCGGTCGGACGCCATGCCGAAGGGAAGCATGAGAATGGCCTGGGTCAGGCCGTACATGCCGAGCGCGAGGCCGACCAGGGTGTGGTTGTCGCCGCCCGGCAGGTCTTCGGCATACAGCGCGAACACCGGCAGAATGAGGAACATGCCCAGCATACGCAGGCCGAAAATCGCCGCCAGACCCAAAGCCGCGCGCTTTTCGACGCGGGTCATGCTTTCGGTCAGGTCGATGTTGGCCACTGCGGGATGTTCTAACCGGGGTTAGTCGATTGCGGGAAGTCCGCTATATTAGCAGGTTGCGAATTACGCTCGCCGCCCTAACCGATAGCCGTCAAACAATGGAATTCATCCGCATCCGTGGCGCCCGCACCCACAACCTGAAGAACATCAACCTCGATCTGCCGCGCAACAAGCTGGTGGTGATTACGGGACTGTCGGGTTCGGGCAAGTCCTCGCTCGCCTTCGACACGCTCTATGCCGAGGGTCAGCGCCGCTATGTCGAGTCGCTGTCGGCCTATGCGCGGCAGTTCCTGCAGCTGATGGAAAAGCCGGACGTCGACCTGATCGAGGGCTTAAGCCCGGCGATCTCGATCGAACAGAAGGCGACCAGTCACAACCCGCGCTCGACCGTCGGCACGGTCACCGAAATCCACGACTACCTGCGCCTTTTGTACGCTCGCGTCGGCGATCCGCAGTGTCCGGAGCACGGCATTACGCTCGCCGCGCAGACGGTGTCGCAAATGGTCGACGCGGTGCTGGCGCTGCCGGAGGACACCAAGCTGATGATTCTGGCGCCGCTGGTGGTGGGGCGCAAGGGCGAAAATCTGGAGATGTTTGCCGAGTTGCGCGCGCAGGGCTTCGTGCGGGTACGGGTCGACGGCAAGGTGCACGAAATCGATGCCATTCCCAAGCTCGACAAGAACAAAAAGCACACCATCGAGGTGGTGGTCGACCGCCTGAAGGTGCGCGCCGATGCCAAGCAGCGACTGGCCGAAAGCTTCGAGACCGCGCTGCGCCACGCCGACGGCCGCGCGCTGGCGGTGGAAATGGACTCGGGCAAGGAACATCTGTTCTCCGCCAGATTCGCCTGCCCGGTGTGCAGCTACGCGCTGCCCGAACTGGAGCCGCGCCTGTTTTCGTTCAACAATCCGATGGGCGCCTGCCCGACCTGCGACGGTCTTGGCCAGATCACCTTCTTCGACCCGGCGCGCGTGGTCGCCTTCCCGCACCTGTCGCTGGCCTCCGGCGCGATCAAGGGCTGGGACAAGCGCAATCAGTTCTTTTTCATGATGCTGCAGAGCCTGGCGCTGCATTATGGCTTCGACCTCGACACGTCGTGGGAATCGCTGCCCGAGCGCACCCGCGACGTGATTCTGAACGGCTCCGGCCGCGAGGCGATCGCGTTCCAGACGCTGGCGCCACGCGGCGGCTACACGACGAAAAGCTATCCGTTCGAGGGCGTGCTCGCCAGCATGGCGCGGCGCTACCACGAGTCGGACTCGACGGCGGTGCGCGAGGAACTCGCCAAGTACCAGAACAACAAACCCTGCCCCGCCTGCAACGGCACCCGGCTACGCGAGGAAGCGCGCCACGTGATGGTCGGCAGCGTGCCGATTTATGTGGTCAGCGCGATGCCGTTGAAACAGGCACTGGCGTTTTTCGAAGTGCTGACGCTCGACGGCCACCGCGCGCAGATCGCCGACCGTATCGTCAAGGAAATCATCGCCCGCGTCGGTTTCCTCAACAACGTCGGGCTGGATTATCTGTCGCTCGACCGCTCCGCCGACACGCTTTCGGGCGGCGAGTCGCAGCGCATCCGCCTCGCCAGTCAGATCGGCTCGGGGCTGACCGGCGTGATGTACGTGCTGGACGAGCCGTCGATCGGCCTGCACCAGCGCGACAACGACCGCCTGCTGGGCACGCTGAAGCACCTGCGCGACATCGGCAACTCGGTGCTGGTGGTCGAGCACGACGAGGACGCGATCCGCGCCGCCGACTACGTGGTCGACATGGGCCCCGGTGCCGGCGTGCATGGCGGCGAAGTGGTGGCGGAAGGGACGCCCGAAGCCATCCGCCTCGCCGAACACTCGCTCACCGGGCAATACCTGTCGGGCCGACGCCGCATCGCCATCCCGAAAAAACGCCGCCAGCCCGATCCCGCGCGGCAGCTGGTGGTCACCGACGCCAGCGGCAACAACCTGAAGCACGTGACGCTCAACCTGCCGGTCGGGCTGTTCGTCTGCGTTACCGGCGTGTCGGGTTCGGGCAAGTCGACGCTGATCAACGACACGCTCTACACCGCCGTTGCGCGCCACCTCTACGGCTCGTCGGCCGAACCCGCGCCGCACGGCGAGATTCGCGGCCTGGAATTTTTCGACAAGGTAATCAGCGTCGACCAGTCGCCGATCGGCCGCACCCCGCGTTCCAACCCGGCTACCTATACCGGGCTGTTCACGCCGATCCGCGAACTCTTTGCCGGAGTGCCCGAAGCACGCATGCGCGGCTACGGGCCGGGCAGGTTCAGCTTCAACGTCAAGGGCGGACGCTGCGAGGCCTGCCAGGGCGACGGCGTGATCAAGGTCGAGATGCATTTCCTGCCCGACATCTACGTACCGTGCGACGTCTGCCACGGCGCGCGCTACAACCGCGAGACGCTGGAAATCCAGTACAAGGGCAAGACCATCCGCGACGTGCTGGAAATGACCATCGAGCAGGCGCACGAATTCTTCGCCGCGGTGCCGGTGGTACGGCGCAAGCTGCAGACCCTGCTCGACGTCGGCCTCGGCTACATCCGCCTCGGCCAGTCCGCCACCACGCTATCGGGCGGCGAGGCGCAGCGGGTCAAGCTCGCACTTGAACTGTCCAAGCGCGACACCGGGCGCACGCTGTATATCCTCGACGAGCCGACCACAGGCCTGCATTTCGCCGATATCGACCTGCTGCTGAAGGTACTGCAACGGCTGTCCGATGCCGGCAACAGCGTAGTCGTCATCGAACACAACCTGGATGTGATCAAGACCGCCGACTGGCTGATCGACCTCGGGCCCGAAGGCGGCGGCGGCGGCGGGATGATCGTCGCCGAAGGCACGCCCGAGGCGGTGGCCGACAATCCGGCCAGCCATACCGGCCAGTACCTGCAACCGGTGCTGGCGCGACATTGACGTCGATTCGCAGGCGTTGGGGGCAAGGTATTTACATGCCGTGCTATCTCCCCGATTATTGGGGCAGGAATTGTGTGGCGAACAAAGATGTTTAAGGCCCCAGCCCACCCCGAGATCTGGCTGGCGCGCGCCCGAATTAATTGCTGCCATTGGTAATACCAATCAGCCTACTTGTTGGGGCACCTGAATGCATGCCGAAAAGCGCTCCATCTCCCTACCTGCCGAGACTGTAGGCTTTCTTGAGGCTTACCGGACTACACACAGGGTTAAAACCCGCTCCCGCGGTCATCGACATGGCACTGAAACAGATGCGGGAGCGCGAACTCGAAACCACCTATCGGGATGCCTCGGCAGAAATCGACCCGGCATGGGTCATCACTGTTGCCGATGGGCTTGGCGATGAAATGTGGTGACATCCATTTCACCGAACTGTCGCCCACGCGCGGTTCGAAAATCGTCAAACAACGCCCGGCGATAACGACACCAACAACCGGATCGCCACGACCGTGACTGTGGTGCCCGTGACATCCAACGTCAACAAGTAACCAGAGACTTCATCAGCCAACGCCGCCTCGCGCACAACCCATCCCTCATCGAATGAAGCAATCCATGAACGACATTCCGGTTTTTGACCCCGACACCCTGTCCCACGCTCCGGTTGGGGATTTGCTCAATCTGCTGATAGAGCATGAGGATCGTGTGCCGCACGCCCTGTTCGACGCCTGCGTCGCGCGCGGCGAGGACATGGTGGCGGCCCTGGCGGACTTTTACGCGCGGCTGGGCGCGGACGATGAGCGGGATGTCTGGTGGATGGGGCTGCACGCGCTGTTTCTGCTGGGCGCGATTCCGGGCGAGGCGGCGGGCCGTTTACTCATCGACGCGCTGCGCCGCGCGGGCCGGGAAGACGACTTGCTGCTGGACTGGGTGGCGGGCGATACGGCCTGGCTATTCGCCAACAAGCCGTCTGCGGTCATCGACCAGGCCAGGGAACTGATGCAGGACCGCAACGCGAGCTGGTTTGTGCGTTGCGAGGCGGTGGATCCCGTGGTGGCAGCGGGGCTGGCAGCCGGCCCCGCCGAGCTGGACGCTGCGCTGGACTGGCTTGCGGATTTGGTGACGGACACAAGCGATGATCCGGATTTTCGCCTGCTTGCTGCCAGTAATCTGCTGGACTTTCCCCGCCAACGGCATCGCGCCCTGCTGGATGCGATGGCTGTCGAACAGGAAGCAGGCCCCAGCTTCAACGTGGTGTTCGGGTCGGATGATGTCGCGCACAGTTTCGCAGATGCAACGGACGCACCGGGATGGGTGCGGCGCGGCGAGCCCTGGACGTTTTACGACGAGGCGGAGATTCTGGCGCGCCAGGAAAGATGGCGCGAAGAAAATGCCCGCGCAGCGAGCGTGGTGGATCAACACGATGACCTGTTCGACTTTCCCGAACCCTACGTGCGCGAACAGCCCAAGCCGGGGCGCAACGACCCTTGCCCTTGCGGCAGCGGCATGAAGTACAAGAAGTGCTGCCTGCCCGCCGACGAGGCGCGCGAAGCACTCGCCCGCCAGCTGCATTGAGGGGATTACGACATGACCGAACCGATCCGCCTCTCCAAACTGATGTCCGAACGCGGGCTGTGCTCGCGCCGCGAAGCCGACAGCTACATCGAACGCGGGCTGGTGTTCGTCGACGGCCGCCGGGTGAGCGAGCTGGGCACCAAGGTCGACCCGGCCTGCGCGATCCGGCTGGACACGCAGGCCAGCGCCCAGCAGCAACAGCGCGTCACCATCCTGCTGCACAAGCCGGTCGGCTATGTGTCGGGGCAGCCGGAACCGGGCTATCAGCCGGCCGTAGCCCTGATCCGCTCCGACACCCTGTGGCAGGATGGGCGTGCTGGACGGGCGTTCCACCCGGCACACCTGAAGGGGCTGGCGCCGGCCGGGCGACTCGATATCGATTCGACCGGCCTGCTGGTGCTGACGCAGGACGGGCGCATCGCCAAACAACTGATCGGCGAAGATTCCGGCGTCGAGAAGGAATACCTGGTGCGGGTCGAGGGGCGGCTGGACGACAAAGGCCTTGCCCTGCTCAATCACGGCCTCTCGCTCGACGGCCGCAAGCTGCGCCCGGCCCGGGTCGGCTGGCAGAACGCCGACCAGCTGCGCTTCATTCTGAAGGAGGGCCGCAAGCGCCAGATCCGCCGCATGTGCGAACTGGTGGGGCTGAAAGTGGCGGGGCTGAAACGCGTGCGCATCGGCCGCGTGCGGCTGGGCGAACTGCCGCTGGGGCAATGGCGCTACCTGCGCGACGACGAGGCGTTCTGAAGCGAAAAACTGTAAAAATCGGGTTGCGCGCGCCGCTTGCTTCGTCGTTCTTTTGCACTATCAATGATAAGTGTAGGTTGGTAAGCCTGCATCATTTTTAATTGACATCAGGGAGATACCCATGCAATCCAAACTTCTCGTCGCACTGTTCGCCGCCCTTGCATTGACCGCCTGCAAAAAAGCCGAGGAAGCCTCAGCCCCCGCCATGGAACAGGCCCAAGAAGCCGCCGGCGCTGCCGCGGACGCCGCCGCCGAAGCCGCAGATTCCGCTGCCGAGGCAGCCGGCGCCGCTGCCGACGCTGCAGGTGAGGCCGCCGCCGCAGCTACTGACTCAACCAAAGATGCGGCTGCCAAAGCCGCCCAGGACACCGCCGACGCAGCCCAGGACATGGCCAACAAGGCCAAGGACGCCGCACAGTAATTCCGCCTCATGCAGCTCGGACGGCCAGGTTTCTCCTGGCCGTTTTTGTTTGCCGCAACCGGCCCGGGAGGCCAGCCGCTACAATCCAGCCATTCCACTTCCCGCTCCCGCCATGCGCCTCGCTATCTGCTTACTCGCCCTGTTGTGCGCGCCCGCGCTGGCCGCGCCGCCAGCTCCCATCAAGAGCCGCCCGCTGGCCGAACTGGCCATCCATCCGGTTCGCGAGGCATCGTCATCGTGCTGGGCATGCTGGTGGACGACGCAGTGGTCATCACTGAGGCCATCTATTACCGCATCGCGCGCGGCGCATCGGCGAAGTCGGGCTGTCGGTACTGGCGGCGGTATCCACCACCACCATCGCCGCATTTATGCCATTGATGCTGATGCCCGGAATCATCGGCAAGTCATGCTGCTGGTACCGCTGGTGGTGACGCTGACGCTGCCGATGAGCCTCGCTGAAGCCTACTGGATCATGCCGGCACACGTGGTCGGGCTCGGCGGCAAGTCGCTGGTCCGGGGACCGATGGCAGCAAGCCTGGCGTGACGCCTGCTGGTCGCCACCACGCTCACGTTGTTCGCCATGCCGATCCTGTTCCGGCTGGCGATGCAGATCGGCCCGGCGCTGCGCGGCGGTGTCTGGCGCAGGCTGCGCCGCCCGGCCGCCATCTGATCCGGGATATGGAATGAACCCGCGCGAACTGTTGCTGGAATCATTCCGTGCGGCGGTGGCCGCCGCCGACCCCGCACGCATCCTGCCGCCGCACCTGCCCGCGCCGCCGCGCGGCCGCACCCTGGTGGTCGGAGGCGGCAAGGCGGCCGCCAGCATGGCCGCTGCGGTGGAAGCCCACTGGCCGGCGGATGCGCCGCTGTCCGGGCTGGTGGTCACCCGCTACCAGCATGGCCTGCCCACGCACCGCATCGAGGTCGTCGAGGCGAGCCACCCTCTGCCCGACGGCCACGGGGAGGAAGCCGCCTTGCGCATGCTGGAGATGGCGGGCCAGCTGGGGCCGGACGACCTTTTGCTGGCGTTGATTTCGGGCGGCGGCTCCAGCCTGCTCGCTGCGCCGGTCGAAGGGGTGAGCCTGAAGGAACTGCGCCAGGTGACCAAGGCGCTGCTCAATGCCGGCGCGGCCATCCACGACATCAACACCGTGCGCAAGCACCTCACCCGCTTGTCGGGCGGACGCCTGGCGCAGGCGGCGAATGGCGCACGCACGCTGGCGCTGATCATTTCCGACGTCGTCGGCGATGACCCCACCCATATCGCATCCGGCCCCTGCGCGCCCGACCCCACCAGCTGCGCCGATGCGCTCGAACGGCTGCTGCGCTTCCGTATTACACTGCCCGCCGGCGTACGCCGCCATCTGGAACAGACGGTGCCGGAGACCGACACGCCCAAGCCGGGCGCCCCCTGTTTCGCCAATACGGAAAACCGCGTCATTGCCAGCGCACAGGCCAGCCTCCAGGCCGCGTGCGTGTATTTCGAGCGTCACGGCATTCCCGCCGTGGTGCTGTCGGACAACGTCAGCGGGGATGCGCAGGCGGTGGCCAAACAGCACGCCGCGCTGGCACGCACCATGAAATCGCGTCCCATGGCATTGATTTCAGGCGGCGAGACCACCGTCACCCTGCGCCCGCAGCACGGGCGTGGCGGCCGCAACACCGAGTTCCTGCTGGCCCTGGCGCTTGAATTGAAAGACACGCCGGCGTGGGCGATCGCCTGCGACACCGATGGCATCGATGGCAGCGAGGACAACGCAGGGGCATCGATCGGCCCGGACACGCTGCTGCACGCACATGCACGCGGTCTCGATGCGGCCGGTTTTCTGGCCGCCCACGACAGTCACGGATTTTTTGCGGCGCTGGGCGACCTCGTCGTCAGTGGTCCCACTCGCACCAACGTCAACGACTATCGGGCGCTGTTACTCGGCCTGGATTGATTGCGTTTAATTCAGCCGCTGCACCTGCACCGGGTCGCCCACCTTCAGACCAAATGTGGCTGCGGCGCTGCCACGGTTGACCGCAAGCTCCAGCAGGCCAACGCTGTTGTTGAACCAGAAGCCCTCGCCCTTGCCGACGGAACCGAAACTCTCGCCGTGCCTGAACCGTTCGCCCGTGGCGCTCACGCACGCGTCCTGCGGCACTCCGCGTACGCCGGTCCAGGCGTTTCCGTAATGATCGACATATATCACCCGTGCCAGGTCTCCGGCGTCGAATTCGACATTCAACTTGTCTATCGGGATCAATTTGTCGGTGAGCACATCGCCGCGCACGATGTCGGCCGCAACCGGGGCAAACAGGTCGCGTCCGTGAAACGTGGGTGACAGGATCTCGGGCTGCCAGACAATGCGCCACAACCGGGCGTCGGCATGGCGCGCGGCAACGACCGACAGCAACCCGTTGTCCGGCCCGACGAACCAGCGACCGCCAGCCATGACCGCCACGGCGGCGCGCTGCGTGCCGACGCCTGGATCGACCACCGCCAAAAACACGCTGCCGGATGGAAAACCGGATGCGAGTGCCGCCAGCAAATGTGCGCCGGCATGCGGATTGAAGTCCGGCACCTCGTGCAGCAGATCCACCACCAACTGCGTGGGTGCATGTTCGGCGAGGCGCGCCTTGATCTGCCCCACGTAGGGATCGCGCAACCCAAAATCGGTGAAAAGTACGATCACAGGATTTTTCCTGGCTTGAGAATAAGGACAACTATGCCTGGCAAGGCGGGGGCGGGTAAGTACGGGAGGCACGCCGACACGTGCCACGCCTGCGGAGCGCCCTGGGAAACGGGCATGAAAAAGCCGGGTGATCCCGGCTTTTTCAACTCGACACAGTCTGGCTTTACTCGGCCTCGACCAACTCGGCGTCAGTCTCGGGACGGTCAACCAGTTCGACCAGCGCCATCGGCGCATTGTCGCCTTTGCGGAAACCATACTTCAGAATGCGCAGGTAGCCACCGGGACGCGCCTGGTAACGCGGGCCCAGTTCGCCGAACAGCTTGACGACCATGTCGCGGTCGCGCAGACGGTCGAACGCCAGGCGATGGTTGGCCAGGCTGGGTTCCTTGCCCAGGGTGATCAGTGGCTCGACGAAGCGGCGTAGTTCCTTGGCCTTCGGCAGTGTGGTCTTGATAATTTCATGCTTCAGCAGCGACACGGTCATGTTGCGGAACATGGCCAGCCGATGGCTGGTGGTGCGATTCAGCTTGCGGTTGGATTGACGATGACGCATGGCTATTCCTTTCAGTCAGTATTCTTGGGCTAGGTCGCCAGCCACGGCGACCCGCACTTTATTGTTTGATTTCGGTTGTGGTGTATTTTTCAGGGACGCTCGAGACCGGCAGGCGGCCAGTTTTCCAGCTTCATCCCCAAGGACAGGCTCTTGGAAGCCAGCACATCCTTGATTTCGTTCAGTGACTTGCGGCCCAGATTGGGGGTACGCAACAGCTCGGTTTCGGAACGCTGGATCAGGTCGCCGATGAAGTAAATATTTTCGGCCTTCAGACAATTGGCCGAACGCACGGTCAGTTCGAGGTCATCGACCGGGCGCAGCAACAGGGGATCGATCTGCGGCGAACGCGGCGACTCGGACTCGGCCAGCGTGCCTTCCAGATCGGCAAACACGGAGAGCTGGTTCACCAGGATGCGGGCAGCAGTACGCACGGCCTCTTCCGGTTCGACCACACCATTGGTTTCGATGTCGATCACCAGGCGGTCGAGGTCGGTGCGCTGTTCGACACGCGCGCTCTCCACCGTGTAGGCGACGCGCCGAACCGGGCTGAACGATGCATCGACCAGGATCGAACCCACGGCACGGGTTTCTTCCGAAACCTTGCGCGCGGTAGCCGGCTGATAGCCGCGGCCGCTCTCGATCTTGATTTCCATATCAAGCTTGCCACCCTTGGTCAGGTGGGCAATCACATGATCCGGATTCAGCACCTCGATATCGTGACCAACTTCGATGTCACCTGCGGTCACAACGCCTTCACCGGCTTTGGAGACCTTCAGGATGGCCTCGGACTTGCCATGCATCTTGAAAGCAATGCCCTTGAGGTTTAGCAGAATGTCGACGACATCCTCCTGCACGCCTTCGATGGTCGAATACTCGTGAACGACACCGCTGATGGACACTTCGGTGGGCGCATAGCCAACCATGGAGGACAGCAGAATACGACGCAACGCGTTGCCGAGCGTGTGGCCGTAGCCGCGCTCGAAGGGCTCCATGATGACTTTGGCGTGCAGCGGGGACGAGCGATCCACCTCCACAATACGCGGCTTGAGAAATTCCGTAGCGCTTTGCATAGAGTGCAATTCCTTAAAACCAGCCCTTAAGACCGGGGCACAGAGGCCCGGCCAACTTATTTGGAGTACAGTTCGATAACTAGCGACTCGTTGATGGTCGACGGCAGTTCCGAGCGTTGCGGTGCGGCCTTGTAGGTTCCCTTGAGCATCTTGGCGTCAACTTCGACCCACTCCGGGTAACCACGTTCCGCAGCCGCTTCTGAAGCCGCCTTGATGCGCAGATGGGCTTTCGCTTTTTCTGCCACTTCAACCACATCACCGGCGCGAACCTGATATGACGGGATGTTGACCCGGCGACCGTTCACCATAATGCCGTTGTGGCGCAGTACCTGGCGCGCCTCGGTGCGCGACGCACCAAAGCCCATGCGATAGCACACCGAATCCAGTCGCGACTCAAGCATCGACAGCAGGTTTTCACCGGTCACGCCCTTGCGACTGTCCGCACGCTTGTACGTCAGGCGGAACTGGCCTTCCAGCACGCCGTAGATACGGCGAATTTTTTGTTTCTCGCGCAGCTGCACGCCATAGCCGGACAGGCGAGCCCCGCTCTTCTGACCATGCTGGCCGGGTGCATAGGGACGGCGCTCGATAGCGCACTTGTCAGTGAAACACTTCTCGCCTTTCAGGAAAAGCTTTTCGCCTTCGCGGCGGCACTGACGGCATTTGGGATCAAGATTACGAGCCATGATTTTGCCTAGTATTAGATACGACGCTTTTTGGAGGGACGGCAACCGTTGTGCGGAATCGGGGTGACATCAGAGATCGTCACGATCTTGAAGCCCAGCGCATTCAATGCACGCACGGTGGAATCGCGACCAGGACCGGGGCCCTTGATCCGCACTTCCAGGTTCTTGACGCCGCATTCCTGCGCCATTTTGCCGGCATTTTCCGCCGCAACCTGAGCCGCAAACGGAGTCGACTTGCGTGAGCCTTTGAAGCCCGCACCACCGGCTGTTGCCCACGACAGAGCGTTGCCCTGACGATCGGTGATCGTCACGATAGTGTTGTTGAACGATGCGTGAATGTGAGCAATACCTTCTGCGACATTCTTCTTGACCTTTTTGCGGACGCGCGTAGCTGGTTTCGTTGCCATGGTTAACCTTTATTTCCTGATGGCCTTGCGCGGCCCCTTACGGGTTCGCGCGTTGGTGCGAGTACGCTGACCACGCACAGGCAAGCCTTTACGATGGCGCAAGCCGCGATAGCAGCCGAGATCCATCAAACGCTTTATGTTCATGGTGGTCTCACGGCGCAAATCGCCTTCGATCGTGAACTTGGCCACGATCTCACGTATGCGCTCCACCTCAGCCTCCGACAAATCCTTGATTTTCGAAGTCTGGGCAACGCCGGCCGCTTCGCAAATCTTGCCGGACGAGGTCCTGCCAATGCCATAAATGGCGGTCAACGCAATAATCGCGTGTTGATGATTCGGGATATTAACCCCAGCAATACGAGCCATTCGCAGAGCCCCAAATGCAGAACAAAAAATTATAACACGTCAACCCACGTTCAGGTTGACCCGGATTCAAACTTACCGACAA
Organism: Thiobacillus sp.; assembly: GCA_035530575.1. Lineage (GTDB taxonomy): Bacteria > Pseudomonadota > Gammaproteobacteria > Burkholderiales > Thiobacillaceae > Thiobacillus. The sequence goes on from DATKUP010000157.1 coordinate 31,038, forward strand.
TTGCCCACTCATCCCTGGCGCTGTTTATGCCGCGGATCATCACAAATCACGCGCACAACACCCTTGCGGCGTACAACCTTGCACTTGCGGCACATCTTTTTGACTGAAGCTTGTACTCTCATGGTTTTCTCCATTCACTTGCCGGCGGCATTTTGCCGGCCAAAAATCATTTAGCTCGAAAAACGATCCGGCCTTTGCTCAAATCGTACGGCGTAAGTTCAACCGTCACTTTGTCACCTGGAAGAATGCGAATGTAGTGCATACGCATCTTTCCCGAGATATAGCCCAGTAAAACATGGCCGTTTTCAAGCTTGACCCGAAACGTGGCGTTAGGCAGGTTTTCAATCACCTCACCCTGCATCTGGATGACGTCTTCCTTGTCCTTGGACATGTCATCGTCCTACCAGGCCATTCTTGAAATTGGCTTTCTTGAGCAAGCCTTCATACTGGTGAGACATGACATAAGCCTGAACCTGGGCCATGAAATCCATCGTCACCACCACGATAATCAACAAGGATGTCCCACCAAAGTAGAATGGAACATTCCATTTCAGAATCAGAAACTCGGGCAACAAACACACCAGTGTGATGTAGATCGCCCCCACAAGCGTCAACCGGGTCAGAATCTTGTCGATATAACGGGCGGTTTGATCGCCCGGACGAATTCCCGGAACAAACGCACCGCTCTTCTTCAGGTTGTCCGCCGTCTCCTTGGGGTTGAACACCAGGGCCGTATAGAAAAAACAAAAGAAGATGATCGCCAACGCATACACCAGAACGTACACCGGTTGCCCGGGGGACAAGGATGAGCCAATATCCCGCAACCAACCCATACCCTCGCCGCTACCAAACCAGCCCGCCAGCGTGGCCGGGAACAAAATGATGCTGGAAGCAAAAATCGGCGGAATCACCCCAGCCATATTCAGCTTGAGCGGCAAATGCGAACTCTGGCCGCCCACCACCACCTTGCCGACCTGCCGTTTGGCGTAGTTGACCAGAATCTTGCGCTGGCCCCGTTCGACAAACACCACCAACGCGGTAACCAGTAGCACACCGACAAACAACATCAGCACCAGTGGGATCGGAAATGCGCCGGTTCGCGTCAATTCCAGCGTGCCGCCGATTGCGCGCGGCAACCCAGCCACAATGCCTGCAAAAATAATGATCGAAATGCCATTGCCCAGACCACGCTCGGTAATCTGCTCGCCCAACCACATCAGGAACATCGTGCCGGCAGTCAGGGTGACCACCGTGATCAAACGAAATGCCATACCCGGATCCAGCACCAGACCTGCCTGCGATTCCAGCGCAATGGAAATGCCAAGCGCCTGAAATACCGCCAGAAACAGGGTGCCGTAGCGGGTGTACTGCGTAATCTTGCGGCGTCCGGACTCGCCCTCTTTTTTCAACGCTTCTAGCTGGGGAGACACGGTCGTCATCAGCTGCACGATGATCGATGCCGAAATATACGGCATGATCCCCAGCGCAAACAGGCTGAAACGCGACAGCGCACCACCGGAGAACATGTTGAACATGCCCAGGATACCGCCCTGCTGCGACTTGAACAACTGGTCGAGCACCAGCGGATCGATCCCCGGCACCGGAATAAAGGTGCCGATACGGTAGACGATCAATGCGCCGAGCAGGAATAACAAGCGGCGCTTGAGGTCGCCGAATTTGTTCAAGCCGGTTTTTGGCGTGGCCAAGGTAGGTGTCCTCGCAGGATCAGTCGGCGATGGTGCCGCCCGCCGCCTCAATCGCGGCGCGCGCACCCTTGGTCACGGCAATGCCGCTCAGCTTGATCGCCCGGCCGATTTCACCCGCCAGGTAGACCTTTGCCGCCTTGACTGCGGAACTGACCAGTCCAGCCTGTTTCAGCACCAGCAAATCGATCTCGTCCACACCCACCGCCGCCAGTTCATACAGACGGACGTGCGCCGTGTTCGCCTTGGTCAGTGAAACAAATCCGCGCTTGGGCAGGCGGCGCTGCATCGGCATTTGACCGCCTTCGAAACCCACCTTGTGGAAACCACCCGAACGGGATTTCTGGCCTTTGTGGCCACGCCCCGCGGTTTTACCCAGGCCTGAGCCAATGCCACGGCCCGGGCGACGCCTGTCTTTCTTGGCGCCGTCTGCCGGTTTAATCGTATTCAGTTCCATTTAAGCCTCGCACTTCAACAAATAGGCGGCCTTCGTCATCATCCCGCGGTTTTCCGGGGTGTCGATCACCTCGACCGTGTGGTGCATACGTCGCAGACCCAAGCCACGGACACAGGCGCGATGTGCTTCCTTGGCGCCAATCAGGCTTTTGATCTGCGTCACCTTAATTTTTTTCTGCTCGCTCATGGTTTACCCCGTGATGTCTTCGAGTGACTTGCCACGCTTGGCCGCAATCTCGGACGGCGTGGACATTTTCAACAGGCCGTCAAGCGTCGCACGCACGACGTTGTAGGGGTTGGTCGAACCCAGGCACTTGGCGAGAACGTTCTGCACGCCCATCACCTCGAAAACGGCACGCATCGCACCGCCGGCGATAATGCCGGTACCTTCGGATGCCGGCTGGATCAGCACGCGCGAGGCGCCATGCTGGCCCACCACCGTATGGTGGAAAGTACCATTCTTCAGGCTGATCTTGACCAGTTTGCGGCGGGCCTCTTCCATTGCCTTCTGCACGGCCACTGGCACTTCACGGGATTTTCCCTTGCCCATGCCGATACCGCCATCGCCGTCGCCGACCACGGTCAGCGCGGCAAAGCCCATGATCCGACCACCCTTAACCACTTTGGTGACCCGGTTGATCGAGATCATTTTTTCGCGCAAGCCGTCGCCGCGCTCTTCGTTACTGCTAGGTGCTGTACGGGCCATCTTGATTCTGCCTCGTTAAAAAACCAAACCGCCTTCACGCGCGGCATCTGCCAGGGCTTTCACACGCCCATGGAACTTGAAACCCGAACGGTCGAAAGCCACTTTTTCAATACCCAAACCTTTGGCCTTTTCAGCCAGGTGCTTGCCGACTGCCGTCGCCGCGGCAACGGTACCGCCATTGGGCAACCCGGCACGTAGCGCCTTGTCGTTGGAAGACGCGCTGCACATCACCGTGCCCCCGTCCGCAGAAATAATCTGGGCGTAGACATGGCTGTTGGTGCGGTGAATTGCCAGGCGAGTCGCCTTGACGGCCGCGATCTTGGCGCGGGTTTTGCGCGCTCGGCGAATCCGTGATTGCTTGGTGTTCATTTTCTGTCCTTAAGCCTTACTTCTTCTTGGTCTCTTTCTTGATAACCACTTCGTCGCTATAACGCACGCCCTTGCCTTTGTAAGGCTCCGGCGGACGGTATGAACGCACATCGGCGGCCACCTGCCCAACAACCTGGCGATCAATGCCCTTGATCAGGATTTCAGTCTGCGTCGGCGTCTCGACCTTGATGCCGGCAGGCATCTTGTGCACAACGGGATGCGAGAAACCCAGCGTCAGGTTGAGCGCGTCGCCCTGAGCCTGAGCGCGGTAGCCGACTCCGACCAGCAACAGCTTCTTCTCGAAACCCTTGGTAACACCCTGCACCATGTTATTGACCAGCGCACGCAGGGTTCCCGCCATGGCATTCGCCTGGATGCTTCCACCGACAGGCGCAAAAGTCAGCACACCCTCGTTGAGCGCGACCGAGACATCGCTCGATGCCGCCCGGCTCATCGAACCGAGCGGACCCTTGACCGAGATCACACTTCCCAGCGCGACCTCGACGCCTTTCGGCAATGTAATAGGATTATTGGCTACACGTGACATATCCGCTCTCTCTTACGCAACCACGCACAGGACTTCGCCACCCACGCCCTTGGCGCGGGCATGGCGATCGGTCATCACACCGCTCGAGGTCGATACAATGGCCACACCCAAGCCATTCATCACCCGCGGCAGATCCTCGGCACCCTTGTAGATGCGCAGACCAGGCCGGCTAACTCGCTCGATGCGCTCGATGACCGGACGGCCGGCATAATATTTAAGCTGCAACTCAAGCTCGGGCTTGCCGGCCTCGCCACGAATGGCAAAATCGTCGATGTAGCCCTCGTCCTTCAGCACCTTGGCGATAGCCACTTTGACCTTGGAAGAAGGCATCGCAACAGCCATCTTTTCGACTGCTTGGGCGTTACGGATGCGGGTCAGCATGTCCGCGATGGGATCACTCATACTCATATTGTTTACCCCTTACCAGCTTGCCTTGACGATGCCCGGGATTTCGCCCCGCATCGCATACTCGCGCAGTTTGCCGCGCGCCAGGCCAAACTTGCTGAACACGCCGCGCGGGCGCCCCGTCAACTGGCACCGGTTGCGCTGGCGCACCGGGCTGGAGTTGCGTGGCAGCTCTTGCAATGCCTTGTAGGCTGCCATGCGATCTTCATCGCTGGTCCGCACGCTGGCGATTGCGGCTTTGAGGTCAGCACGCTTGGCAGCATATTTCTTCACCATGCGCGCGCGCTTTTCTTCGCGGTTAATCAAGGATAACTTGGCCATGCCTACCTCAACTCTTGAACGGGAAACTGAAGGCGGCAAGCAAGGCTCGCGCTTCATCATCAGTCTTGGCGGTGGTGGTGATCGTAATGTTCATGCCACGCAACGCATCAATCTTGTCGTATTCGATTTCAGGAAAAATAATCTGTTCCTTGACACCCATGTTGTAGTTGCCACGGCCATCAAAGGACTTGCCCGAAACTCCCCGGAAATCGCGGATACGGGGAATTGCCACCGTCACCAGACGATCCAGAAATTCGTACATCCGCACGTGACGCAGGGTCACCATGCAGCCAACGGGGTAGTTTTCACGGATCTTGAAACCCGCGATCGATTTCTTCGACTTGGTGACAACCGGCTTCTGGCCGGCGATCTTGCGCATGTCCGCCACCGCATGATCCATCACCTTCTTGTCCGCCACAGCCTCGCCCACCCCCATGTTAAGGGTGATCTTCTGAATGCGCGGAACCTGCATGACAGATGTGTAGCCAAACTGTTCAATCAGCTTGGGCACCACCGTCTCACGATAAAACTCTTGAAAACGCGCCATGATTACCCCTGTGCGTCAACCATTTCGCCATTGGACTTGTAAACGCGCACCTTGCGGCCGTCCTCCAGCACCTTGTACCCCACGCGATCAGCCTTCTGTGTGCCGGCATTGAACAATGCGACATTGGAAGCCTGAATCGGCATTTCCTTTTCGACGATCCCACCCTGAATGTTGCGCATGGGATTCGGCTTCTGATGCTTCTTGACGCGATTCACGCCCTCAACGAGCAAATGATCATTGTCAAATACCTTGAGCACCACACTGCGCTTACCCTTGTCTTTTCCGGCAAGAACGATCACCTGATCACTTCTACGAATTCGTGCCATGACTCCCCCTTACAGAACCTCGGGCGCCAGCGAGACGATCTTCATGAACTTCTCGGTACGCAACTCACGGGTAACCGGCCCAAAGATACGGGTGCCGATCGGCTCTAATTTAGCGTTCAACAGCACTGCGGCATTGCCGTCAAAGCGCACCAGCGAACCATCCGGACGCCGCACACCCTTGGCAGTGCGGACCACAACAGCGTTGTAGACGTCGCCTTTTTTCACGCGACCGCGCGGTGCAGCATCCTTGATGCTGACCTTGATGATGTCACCCACACCTGCATAGCGTCGGCGGCTGCCGCCCAACACCTTGATGCACATAACCGAGCGCGCACCTGTGTTGTCCGCCACATCCAATACGGACTGCATCTGAATCATTTAATTGCCTCCAACTTAATCCACCACGCTTTAATCAAAAGAGCGGCGGCTAGTTTTGGACCCCGTTCGGGAGAAAATTCCGCCATACGCGGAACTACTTGAGCCAGCGAACCGGACTAAAACCAACCGGCTCACTACCGGAAAACGCGAAATTATACTGGGTCTTTGCGCTTCGCGCAAGCTTTAAACGCGTGCGCGCACAATCAGCTTGCTCACTGTCCATGCCTTGGTACGCGACATTTTGCGCGACTCTTCGATCTGCACCATGTCGCCCTCGTGAAACTCATTGTTTTCATCGTGGGCGTGATATTTTTTGGACAGGCGAATGATCTTGCCAATAACCGGATGCTTGACACGACGCTCGACCAGCACGGTGACCGTCTTGTTCATCTTGTCGCTCAACACACGCCCAGTCAGCGTGCGCATCATCTTCTTGTCTTCAGTCATGCTTGACCCGCCTTTTCGCGCATAATTGTCTTGACCCGTGCAATATCGCGACGCAACTTGCCCAGGTCGGCAGTTTTATTCGACTGCTGGGTGGCCACCTGCATACGCAGGGCAAAGTGGGCACGCAACAGCAACTCCAGTTCCTGCTGCAGTTCTGCGGCATTCTTGCCGCGCATTTCATTTGTATTCATTACTCAACTCCCGATCATGCGGGTCACGAAGGTGGTCGCGATCGGCAACTTGGCAGCCGCCAGGCGAAACGCCTCACGTGCCAGCACTTCATTCACGCCATCCATCTCGTACAACACCTTGCCTGGCTGAATTTCAGCCACGTAGTATTCCGGCGCACCCTTGCCGTTACCCATCCGGACTTCGGCCGGTTTACGCGAAATCGGCTTGTCCGGAAAAATACGAATCCAGATGCGCCCGCCGCGCTTGATATGACGGGTCATGGCGCGACGTGCGGCTTCAATCTGACGCGCAGTCAGGCGACCGCGGCCGACCGCCTTCAGGCCAAAGTCGCCGAAACTTACACTGGCGCCACGGGTGGCCAGACCGGTGTTACGGCCTTTCTGTTCCTTGCGGAATTTTCTTCTAGCTGGCTGCAGCATGTTTCACTCCTGGTTTCTTGCCGCGTTTTTCCTGTTCGGCCACCGCAGGCGCCTCGCCACGGCCGAGCGTGTCTCCCTTGTAAACCCATACCTTGACACCGATGACGCCGTAGGTGGTCTTCGCTTCGGCAAAGCCATAATCAATGATGGCGCGCAGAGTGTGCAGCGGCACACGGCCTTCGCGATACCATTCGGTGCGGGCGATTTCAGCGCCGTTCAAACGCCCGGAACTCATGATCTTGATGCCCTGCGCACCCAGACGCATGGCGTTCTGCATGGAACGTTTCATGGCACGACGGAACATCACACGCTTTTCAAGTTGCTGGGCAATGCCGTCAGCAATGATCTGAGCATCGGTCTCGGGCTTGCGCACTTCTTCGATATTGACGTGCACGGGCACCGACATCAAACGCGCCAGCTCTCCGCGCAGCACCTCGATGTCCTCGCCTTTTTTGCCAATGACCACGCCAGGGCGACCACTGAATATCGTGATGCGCGCATTCTTGGCCGGACGCTCGATCACCACCTTGGAAACCGACGCATGGGCGAGCTTCTTTTTCAGATAATCACGAACCTTGATATCCTCAAGCAGGGTGCTGGAGAAGTTGCGGTTCGAACCGTACCATTTTGCCGTCCAGATGCGCTGAACGCCAAGACGGAACCCAATCGGATGTATTTTTTGTCCCATGGCGCTTCCTTAATCCCCAACCGTCACACTGATGTGACAGGTTGACTTAGTAATACGGTTGCCACGGCCTTTGGCGCGTGCAGTAAAACGCTTCAGCACCGTACCCTGGTCGACAAGAATCGTCTTGACCTTAAGGGTATCGATGTCGGCGCCTTCATTGTGCTCGGCGTTGGCAATCGCCGACTCAAGCACTTTCTTGATGATGCCAGCACCTTTTTTAGGGCTGAAGGCCAGGAGATTCAGCGCCTTCTCCACGCGCAGGCCACGAATCTGGTCGGCGACCAGGCGGCCCTTCTGTGCGGACAGACGCGTACCACGCAAAATTGCAGAAACTTCCATCATGCGCTCCTTATCTCTTCGCCTTCTTGTCCGCAACGTGACCCTTGAAGGTCCGCGTCAGGGAAAACTCACCCAGCTTGTGGCCGACCATGTTCTCGGTCACGAATACCGGCATATGCTGACGCCCGTTATGCACCGCAATCGTCAGCCCGATAAAGTCGGGCAACACGGTGGAACGGCGCGACCAGGTCTTGATCGGGCGCTTGTCGTTGGTGCCGCGAGCGGCTTCAATTCTCTTCAGCAGATGCCCGTCGACGAAAGGGCCTTTTTTAATTGAACGTGCCATATCTTTCTACCTCTATCAGCGCGCGTTGCGGCGGCGGACGATCATGTTGGAGGTGCGCTTGTTGCTGCGGGTACGATAGCCCTTGGTCGGCGTGCCCCACGGGCTGACCGGATGGCGGCCAGCCGCTGTGCGGCCTTCGCCGCCGCCATGCGGGTGATCGCACGGGTTCATCACCACACCGCGCACGGTGGGACGGATGCCACGCCAGCGGCTTGCACCCGCCTTGCCGATCGAACGCAGGCTGTGCTCCTCGTTGCCCACCTCGCCGAGCGTGGCGCGACAGTCAACGTGTACCTTGCGGATCTCACCCGAGCGCAGACGCAACTGCGCATAGCTGCCCTCACGCGCCAACAGCTGCACCGAGGTGCCGGCGGAACGCGCGATCTGCGCACCCTTGCCAGGCATCATCTCGACGCAATGCACCGTGCTGCCGACCGGGATGCTGCGCAGCGGCATGCAGTTGCCCGCCTTGATCGGCGCTTCGATCCCATTCACCAGCTGCGCACCCACCGCAATGCCGCGCGGCGCAATGATGTAGCGCCGTTCGCCATCGGCATAGCACAGCAATGCCAGATGCGCCGAACGGTTGGGGTCATATTCGATGTGCTCGACCTTGGCGGGGATGCCATCCTTGTTGCGGCGGAAGTCCACCACGCGGTAATGCTGCTTGTGGCCACCGCCCTTGTGGCGCACTGTGATATGGCCATTGTTATTGCGGCCCGAACCGCGCTTCTTCGGCTCGAGCAGTGCTGCGAACGGCGCGCCTTTGTGCAGGCCGGCGGTAACAACCTTGACGAGCGCACGACGCCCGGCAGAGGTAGGTTTAACTTTAATCAGTGCCATGATTTTCTCCCTTACAGACCGGACGCGAAGTCGATGTCCTGACCCGGCTTCAGGGTGACATACGCTTTCTTCCAGTTGTCACGGCGACCCGTGACACGGCCGGAGCGCTTGACCTTGCCCTTGACGTTCAGCACTTGCACACCCGTAACCTCGACCTTGAACAGGCTGGCAACGGCTGCGCCAATTTCCTGCTTGGTGGCATCGGGCAACACACGAAAAACAACCTGATTCAGCTTGTCGGCCATGCGCGTACTTTTTTCGGAGATCACCGGCGCGAGAATGACTTTGAGCAAACGCTCTTGACTGATCGCACCCATTACACCATCTCCTCAAACTGCTTGACCGCCGCCTTGGTGATCAATACGTTACCGAATTTGACCAGGCTCCACGGATCGGCCTGATGCGGCTCGACCACATAGACGTTTGGCAGATTGCGCGACGACAGCCACAGGTTGTCATCCACGCTGTCCGCAATAATCATGACCTTGCCGTAACCCATCGACTTCAGTTTGTCGGCAAGCAACCGGGTCTTGGGCGACTCGATACCCAGACTTTCCACGACCTTGATCTTGCCGTCGCGGGCCAGCTGCGACAGGATAGCCGCCAGGCCGGCGCGATACATCTTGCGATTGACCTTGTGGGTGAAGTTTTCGTTGGGCTTGTTCGGAAAGGTGACGCCACCCCCGCGCCAGATCGGGCTCGAGGTACGGCCGGAACGTGCACGGCCGGTGCCTTTTTGACGCCACGGCTTATGCGTGGACGCGCTCACTTCGGCACGCGTCTGCTGGGCACGGTTACCGCTGCGCGCATTCGCCTGGAACGCGGTCACCACTTGGTGCACCAGCGCCTCGTTGTAGTCGCGACCAAAAGTCTCGTCGGCGGCAGCCAGACTGGAAATCTGCTGGCCCTGCTCATTAATGACGGTCAAATCCATCAGGCACCTCCCTTCACTGCCGGGCGCACCACCACATGACCACCCTTGGAACCCGGAACGGCACCCTTCAACAACACCAGCCCGCGCTCCGCATCGACGCGCACGACTTCAAGGTTCTGCTTGGTACAGGTAACCGCGCCCATATGACCCGACATGCGCTTGCCCGGAAACACCCGGCCCGGATCCTGACACATGCCGGTGGAACCCGGCACGTTGTGCGAACGCGAGTTACCGTGCGTGGCACCCTGCGACTTGAAGTGGTGGCGCTTGATGGTGCCCGCAAAGCCCTTGCCCTGGGTTACCCCGGTCACATCGACTTTTTGCCCGGCCTGGAACAGCTCGACCGAAACGGCTGCACCCGGCTGATATTGCGCAGCCTCCTCGGCGGAGACGCGGAACTCACGCATGAGCTCACCTGCATCGACACCCGCCTTGGCGAAGTGACCGGCCTGTGATTTGTTGACACGGCTATTGCGGCGGCTGCCATAAGCGAGCTGCACGGCGGAATAACCGTCAATTTCTGGCGTGCGCACCTGCGTCACACGATTGTTTGACATTTCCAGCACCGTCACCGGAACGGACGCACCGCTCTCAATGAAAATGCGGGTCATGCCGACCTTACGGCCAACGAGCCCGATACTCATTTTATATTTCCTATCTCAAGCCTGCAGCCGGAGCCGCGGACAAGGGTTGTAGGTGCCGATTACAATTGACCGGCGACTATTGATACAGCTGAAGGGGCGGCATTATAACCATGCCGCCCACTTTTTACAACTTGATTTCGACGTCGACGCCAGCAGGCAGATCCAGCTTCATCAGGGCATCAACCGTTTTATCGGTGGGATCCATGATGTCCATCAGACGGCGATGGGTGCGGATTTCGAACTGGTCGCGCGACGTCTTGTTGACGTGTGGCGAACGCAGCACGTCAAAACGCTCGATCGAGGTCGGCAACGGAATCGGGCCCTTGACCACGGCGCCGGTGCGCTTGGCCGTTTCCACGATTTCGAGCGCAGACTGGTCGATCAGTTTGTAGTCAAACGCCTTCAGGCGGATACGGATTTTCTGGCTTTGCATGGTTTGAACCTTATTCTTCGATCTTGGCAACAACGCCGGCACCGACGGTGCGGCCGCCTTCGCGGATGGCAAAACGCAGACCTTCGTCCATGGCGATCGGCTGGATCAGCGAGACCTTGATGCTGACGTTGTCGCCAGGCATCACCATC
>DATKUP010000158.1:0-12695 GCA_035530575.1 Thiobacillus sp.
GGCAGCGGGGCGAGCACAACGACACGTACCCGATTCGATCGCCACGCTTCGCTTTCTCATCGCCGCTCGTATCGTACTTTGCCTGCAGCGATGTCCGTGTTGCGGATCGGTTAAACGCAATTTGTGACACAGTAAAATTAAATAGACTCAGAGGCTGATGTGCCGCAGGCGCAGCGCATTGGTGATCACCGACACCGAACTGAAGCTCATGGCCGCCGCGGCGATCATGGGCGAGAGCAGCAGGCCGAAGAATGGATACAGCACCCCGGCGGCGAGCGGAATCCCGAGCGAGTTGTAGATGAAGGCGAAGAACAGGTTTTGCCGGATGTTACGCAGGGTGGCTTGCGAGAGCTTGCGGGCGCGCACGATGCCGCGCAGGTCGCCCTTGACCAGGGTCACGCCGGCGCTTTCCATGGCGATGTCGGTGCCGGTGCCCATGGCGATTCCGACCTGGGCCTGGGCCAGGGCGGGGGCATCGTTGATACCGTCGCCCGCCATGGCGACGATACGGCCTTCGGCCTGCAGCTGTTTGACTACACTGGCTTTCTGGTCTGGCAGGACTTCCGCCTGCACCTGATCGATGCCCAGTCTGGCGGCCACCGCCTCGGCGGTCACGCGGCTGTCGCCGGTGAGCATGACGATGCGGATGCCCTCTTCATGCAGCGCACGGATCGCCTCCAGCGTGGTCGGCTTGATCGGGTCGGCCACGCCGATGAGGCCGGCGGCGCGGCCGTCGACGCCGAGGAACATCACCGTCTGGCCCTCGCCGCGCAGGGCATCAGCCTGCGCCGGCAGCTCGCCCGCGTCGATGCCGAGGTCCTGCAGCAACGCGAGATTGCCGAGGGCGATCCGGCGCCCGCCCACCGTGCCGGTGACGCCTTTGCCGGTGATCGACTGGAAATCCGCCACAGATACCCGTTCGACCGCGCGTTTTTTCGCGCCGCGAACGATGGCAGCAGCCAGGGGATGCTCGCTGGCCTGCTCGATGCCGGCGGCGAGTCGCACGATCTCTGTTTCATCGAAGCCCACGGCCGGGGTGACGCTCACCAGCTCTGGATGTCCTTCCGTGAGAGTGCCGGTCTTGTCCACCACCAGGGTGTCCACCTTGCGCATCACCTCCAGCGCCTCGGCGTTCCTGAACAGCACCCCCATCATGGCGCCACGTCCAGTGCCCACCATGATCGAAACCGGCGTGGCGAGCCCGAGGGCGCAGGGACAGGCGATGATCAGCACCGCGACGGCATTGATTACCGCATGCGCCAGTCGCGGCTCCGGCCCCAGCAGGTACCACACCACGAACGTCGCCACGGCGATGAGCACCACCGCCGGGACGAAATAGCCCGCGACCACGTCCGCCAGCTTCTGGATCGGGGCGCGCGAGCGCTGCGCCTCTGCCACCATCTGGACGATCTGCGCCAGCAGGGTTTCGCTACCGACCTTCTCCGCCGTCATCAGCAGGCTGCCGGTGCCGTTCACCGTGGCGCCGATGAGCTTGGTGCCGGCGCGCTTTTCCACCGGTACCGGTTCGCCGGTGACCATGGATTCGTCGACATAGCTGACGCCGTCGGTGACCGTGCCGTCCACCGGGACCTTCTCGCCGGGGCGGACGCGCAAGCGGTCGCCGGGCTGAACCTGCTCCAGCGGGATGTCCGCTTCACTGTCGTCGTCGCGCACGATGCGCGCCGTCTTCGGCGCCAGGCCCAGCAGCAGCTTGATGGCGGCGTTGGTCTGGCTGCGGGCGCGCAGCTCCAGCACCTGTCCCAGCAGCACCAGTGCGGTGATCACCGCCGCGGCCTCGAAATAGACCGGCACCACGCCCATGTGGAACACTGGGCGCGGAAAGATTCCAGGCGCCAAAACGGCGACCATACTGTAGCCCCAGGCCACCCCCACGCCAAGCGCGATGAGGGTGAACATGTTGAGATTGCGCGTGAGCAACGAACGCCAACCCCTTACAAAGAAAGGCCAACCGCCCCACAGCACAACCGGGGTAGCCAGCAGAAGTTCGAGCCATTGCCGCGACCGCGGCGCAATGATTTCACCGACGGCTTCGGGCCAGAACTCGGCGCCCATGGCGCTAAACAGGATCGGGAGGGCGAGCACGACGCTGACCCGGAAGCGCCGGCTCATGTCGTCTAACTCGGCATTGTCCTCTTCCGCCGCGACGGTGCGGGGCTCCAGCGCCATGCCGCACTTGGGACAGGCGCCGGGGTGATCCTGCACCACTTCCGGGTGCATCGGGCAGGTGTATTCGGTTTTCGGCACCGCTGCGGGCGGGTTGACCGGCTCCAGCGCCATGCCGCATTTGGGGCAGGCGCCCGGTCCCTGCTGTCGGATTTCCGGATGCATGGGGCAGGTGTAGATCCCCTTGGCAGCCAGGGCCGGTGCGGGGGGCGCTGCCGAGTCCGGCTTCAGATACCGATGCGGGTGGTCGCGGAACATGTGCAGGCAATGCTCGCTGCAGAACCGATAGGTGACGTCCTCGAAACGGTGCTGCAGGGGCGCATCCTCGGCCACCTTCATGCCGCAGACGGGATCAATGGCCATGGCGCATCTTCCCGATCTTCATGACAGGGCGCGTTGCCGGTTATGGCGCCACAGCCGCCCGTGGTTGCGCCAGGCATGGGCCATTTGCCGGCGCTGCAGATCGAACACGGTCCGCGGGGCAGCGCGAATCGCGTCCCAGTCCCGTTCTTCACTGGCGTAAAGCTGGTTCAGGCGAGCCTGCGCCGCCCGGCGCTGCTGCATCAAGTCGAGATTGCGCCGGGTCAGCTCAGCCTGCAGCGGGTCGATTTTTTCGATCTGCTCCGGCGTGAGGTCGGTTAGCAGCCGGCGCATCATGGCGTAATCCCCGCCATGCCCCCACACCCCGAATCCCATCATCCCGCGCCCCATGCCATACCACGCATGCGGGTCGTCGCCGCGATCCATTTTCCAGGCGCCCATGTGGCTCCAGCCATGCCAGCCCGTGCCCATCGGGCCGTGAGCCCATGCCAGCCATCCTGTCACGACGACAAGTGTCAGCCACAGGGCGATCCAGAACCCACGCTTCCGATTCATGGCTGTTCCTTTCTTTCCCGGCGGCTAACAGATGCCGGAATACACGGCTACTGGATCAGATCGTGCTTCTTCTTCTGGAATTCCTGTTCGTCGATCTCGCCCCGCGCATAGCGTTCCCTGAGGATGTTCAGCGCCTTGCCCGCGCCGCCGCTGCGCCCGTCCGCGGCGGAGGGTGCGCTCATCCATTTCACCAGCACGGCAATGCCAACGATGATGAGCATCCCCCACAGGATCATGAATATCCAGCCGAATCCGAAGCCGCCTGTCATGCCGTAGCCGCCCATCATGTCGCTCGCTCCTTACGCGGGTCAGTTACCCCACATGCTGCGGCCGAAGCCGCGGCGCATTTGCGACTGCTGCTCCTTGGTCAGCACGGCAGCCATCTTGTTTTCCGCGTCGATGTGGGCTTCTAGCGCCTGGCGCTGCAGGTCCGCGAGCCTGCCGTAGGCCTTGCCGACCGCCGCCGGGTCGGGTTTCTCCGTCTTCGTCAGATTCCAAAGCTGTTTCTTTTCGTCCCATATCCGGCGCATGAGCGGACGCTGCGCCTTCATAAACTCGGCCTGGATCTTCTGCACCTGGGCGGTCTGCGCATCGCTCAGATCGAGCATGGCCATCGGCCCCATGCCCATCATGCCCGGGCCGAATCCGCCCATGCCACCGCCCATCCCAGGGCCGAATCCGCCCATCATGCCCATCCCGGGGCCCATGCCGCCCATCGCTCCCATCCCCATTCCATAGCCCGTGCCGCCCATCGTTCCGTAGCCGGGGCAGCCCATGACGCCCTCTTTCGCGTCCTGCATCATTCCCGCACGTGGCATGGTGTTCTCTTCGGCTGTAGCCGCCCCTGGCATCCCTGCCAGTACGCCGGCAAGCATGGACAGAACGGCCAAGGTGTTGATTGGCTTATTCATCTGAATCTCCTTTGCTGTTGGGTAAGCGACGCTGCCCGTACATGCGGCAGCGTTGCGGAAGACGTTCGCCAGACCACCGTATCGGGCAGGCGATGCAAATTCATTTATAGACGGTATTTTCCAAGTTCAATCTGGCGGGCTGTTGCTGCAGTTTTTGATCGGGCCGCGGACGACTCCCCGATCAACCGGCGCACCGCATCAAGGCTTGCACTGCGGCCAGGTCCACGCGGCAGCGTCGGGCTGGTCCACACCGAATTCATGGGCGTAATTGATGCATTCGATCTGCATGTCCCGGAGCGTTCCCTTGGCGTGTGCCCCGGTCACCAGCAACCCGTGCACCCGATTGATGACATCGATGGCCAGTGAGAAGCGGTCGATCTCGTTCTGGATGGCCAGTTCCAGCGGCGTGTTGATGCTGCCCTTCTCCTTATAGCCGCGCACGTGCAGATTGCGATGATTGGTGCGTCGGTAGGCGAGGCGGTGGATGAGCCAGGGATAGCCGTGGAAGTTGAAGATGATGGGCTTGTCCTGGGTGAAGAGGCTGTCGAAGTCGCGGTCGTTCAAGCCGTGCGGATGCTCGCTCGCCGGCGTCACGCGATAAAGGTCCACCACGTTGATGAAGCGGATTTTCAGCGCCGGGAAATGCGCGCGCAGCAGGCATACCGCCGCCAGGGCTTCCTGGGTCGGGACGTCGCCGCAGGCGGCCATCACCACGTCGGGTTCCGCGCCGGCGTCGTTGCTGGCCCAGTCCCAGATGCCGATGCCCTTGGTGCAGTGGCGGATGGCGGCATCCATGTCCAGGTATTGCAGGTGCGCCTGCTTGTCCGCCACGATGGCGTTGACGTCGTCGGTGGATCTCAGACAGTGGTCGGTTACCGAAAGCAGACAGTTGGCGTCGGGCGGCAGGTAGATGCGGGTGATGCTGGGGCTCTTGTTCACCACCACGTCGAGGAAGCCCGGGTCCTGGTGGGTGAAGCCGTTGTGGTCCTGACGCCAGACGGTTGAACTGATGAGCAGATTGAGGCTGGCCACCGGCGCACGCCAGGCAATGTCCTCGGCGATGTCCAGCCACTTGGCATGCTGGTTGAACATGGAATCGATGATGTGAACGAAGGCTTCATACGTGGCGAAGAGGCCGTGTCGTCCGGTGAGCAGGTAGCCTTCCAGCCAGCCTTCCAGGGTGTGCTCGGAGAGCAGTTCCATGACCCGCCCGTCGGGCGCGAGTTCACCACCGTCGGCATCCTCGGGCAGCATTGCGGCCAGCCAGGTCTTCTTGCTCGCCTCGAATACCGCGTTCAGGCGGTTCGAGCGGGTTTCGTCGGGGCCGAAGATGCGGAAGTTGTCCGGATTGCGGCGCAGGATGTCGCGCAGGAATTCGCCCAATGGACGAGTGTTGCCCACCCGCGTTTCGCCCGGCCCCGCCACCGCGGTGGCATAGTCGCGAAAGTCCGGCAGGCGCAGCGCGCGGCGCAACAGGCCGCCGTTGGCGTGGGGGTTGGCGCTCATGCGTCGGGTGCCGGTCGGGGCCAAGGCCCTGAGTTCAGGGATCAGGCGGCCGCGCTCGTCGAACAGCGCCTCCGGCTGGTAGCTGCGCAGCCATTCCTCCAGTTGCCGCAGATGCTCCGGGTTCTCTCGCACCCCTGCCAGCGGAACCTGGTGGGCGCGCCAGGAGCCTTCCACCTTGTGGCCGTCGACCTCCTTCGGTCCGGTCCAGCCCTTGGGCGTGCGCAGCACGATCATCGGCCAGTGCGGCCGGAATGGCTCGCCCGATTCACGTGCCTGGCGCTGGATTTCGCGAATCTCCAGCACGCAGTCCTCCAGCGTGACGGCCATGGCCTGGTGCATGTTCATCGGGTCGTCGCCCTCGACGAAGCGGGGCGACCAGCCGTAGCCCTCGAACAGGCTCTTCAGCTCATCGTGGGGGATGCGGGCGAGCACCGTCGGGTTGTCGATCTTGTAGCCATTGAGGTTGAGGATGGGCAATACCGCGCCGTCCCTGATCGGGTTCAGGAACTTGTTCGAGTGCCAGGCGGCGGCGAGCGGCCCGGTCTCCGCCTCGCCGTCGCCCACCATCACCGCGACCAGCAGGCCCGGGTTGTCGAAGGCGGCGCCGAAAGCGTGCGAGATCGAATAGCCCAGCTCGCCGCCCTCGTGGATGGAGCCCGGAGTCTCGGGCGTGCAGTGGGAACCGACGCCGCCGGGAAAAGAGAAGATTTTGAAGAAGTGCTGCATGCCTTCCTCATCCTCGCTCTTGTTCGGATAGACCTCCGAATAGGTGCCTTCCAGATAGCACGGGGCCAGCACACCCGGCGCGCCATGACCTGGGCCGGCGATAAAGATGGTGTCGAGGTCGTACTTGACGATCATCCGGTTGAGATGGACGTAGGCGAAGGACAGCGCCGGGCTGGCCCCCCAGTGGCCGAGGAGACGCCGCTTGATGTGCTCGGGCTTGAGGGGCTGGCGCAGCAGCGGATTGTCCTGCAGATAAATCACGCCTGCCGCCAGGTAGTTGCAGGCCTGCCACCAGGCATGCATGTGCGCCAGTTCCCTGTCTTCGAGCGGTACAGCGGCTCGGGTTTTGTCGTTTATGTCGTCGTCCTCATTTTTATTTCTGGTTCGTGACACTAGACCTGACAGTCTAGGAAAGAAATATGACGGCCCGGCTGCACGCGGCCATTTTGCCCGGCATACGGCTGCGAGGCGGGAAGCCTGAAGGGCCGGCAGGGCATGCGACCCATATGCTATGTTGAACGGAGAGGTGCCTTGACATGCAAAATGGAAATCCCATTCTCAAAACACTGCGGGCGGCGTTCGAGCGCGAGCCGCGCATCAACCTGCATCGCTGGCCCGTTCAGATCGACCTGACCGAGGACGGCGTCGTGGTCCTGGAAGGCGATGTCGAGAGCGTCGCCGCAAAAAAGCTCGCCCTCGAACTCGCGGGGGCGACGCCATCGGTGCGCGGGGTAGTCGACCGGCTGCACGTGGCGCCGCCGGAGCCCAGGGGCGACGGCGCGATTCTGGACGCCCTCACGACATTGTTGCTGGATGTGCGCGAACTGAAGAACTGTACGCTGCGCGTGATCAGGAAGGGCGAGACGCTCATCCTGCAGGAAGCCGGCGGGGAGGATGCCAGCGGCGACATCCTGGTTTCGGTAAAGGACGGCGTTGGGACGCTGGACGGCTGGGTCATCAGCCTTTCCCACAAGCGTATGGCGGGGGTGCTGGCGTGGTGGACGCCGGGCTGCCGCGACGTGGTGAACGCATTGGAAGTGCGGCCGCCGGAACAGGACAACGACGACGAGGTCAGCGATGCCCTCTCGCTGGTGCTGGAGATGGACCCGCTGATTCCCGATCCCGGGCAGATCCGCGTCCACACCCGCAATTACGTGGTCACCCTGGATGGACTGGTCGCCACCCAGGCCGAGAAAGAGCGGGCCGAACAGAACGCCTGGTGCCTGTTCGCCGTGGACAACGTGATCAACCAGTTGGCCGTGGGCGGGTAAACGCGGTCCTGGAAGCCGCCCGCTCCGCGCTGCGATTAGTGCTGGATCGCCCCGACGATGTTTCCGCAGGAGACGTGAATCTGCATTTCGGCCGCGCTCTTGTGGACGTTGATCGCCGACTTGTCTTTCAGGATAACATCCAGCGGTACGGGAACCACGGTGACGGAGCGTCCGTCCCTGATATCTTCCAGGCGCCACTTCGGCGCCTTGCTCAGCTTGCCGCAGCGCCCAAGGTAGACGTATGCGGGTTGGGAAGCGCCGGCAGGCATGGTGGGGATCTCGATCGCAACACGGGTGGTATCCCCTTCCGGGGTCAGGCTTGCGATGCCGTTTTGACCCGAGTTGTTCTGCGCTTCGAGCTTGACCGACACGGCATCGTTCAAGGCCAGTGCGTGACTGGCAAACAGGCCCGCCAGCAGTATCACGATCGATTTACGCATCATCAGCAGCGGCAAATCATCACAGGCCGACGACTTGTGCATGCAGGCCGCGTTCCTTGAAGCTGTGGAGCAGGCTGGACGCATGAGTGGAATCCGAATCGTAGACCACCATGAGGATGTGGGGCTTTTCCGGGTTGTGACCCACGGAAACCACCCCCGCATCCTGGCGAACCCCGTCTTCGAGACGGCGTAAAGTGTCTTCGTCAAGAATTTCATCGATATGTACAATAACTTCATTAAGTCGTGTATTCATCATGATCTCCTTAAGTGCCGGATATGACGACAGGCCGTCGCAGGTAGCAATGGTCTTACCGCTCATATTCTGAGCCACTCGATCTCGAATGGTTCGCATTCATTTTAGTCTCTTTCACCGTTATTTATGCGCCACGCCATCCGGAACAGGCCTTCCCGGCCGCTCCTCAGGAACAGGATAAAACTGCCGAATACAATTCCACAAAGCCCTTTCATCACTCAAGGCTGAGTGCAGTACTGACACAAGTCGTTATTTTGGCCTATACAGTGTGTGCATATTTCCCGGTATTGGGGGCAATCCCCAGGCGCTCCTCCTCCTGCCACACCGGGTTTTTTCGCGGCGTCTTCCGGCGCCGCTTTTATTTTGTTCGCGTCCTGATGGCGCAAGCAACGCAAAGACCTCAGTCAGCCATCGCTTTCGGACCAGCCGATTGACGAGCTTCCAGCAACGCGCGGGCCGCCCTTTCCTTTTTACTCTCGCCGGCAAAAGCTTTTATATCGGATGATTTTCGGGCTTCCATCAGCGCCTTGGCCGCTCTCTCCCGGCCCGCCTGTTCATCCCGGACGCGCTGCGCTGCCAGGGCCGCCTGGCGTTCATGTTCAGCCCGCTGTGCGGCCTCCCGGCTGGCCTGTGCCTGGGCGGCGGCTCTGGCCTGACGCAGCTTGAGTTCCTTGTTCGCGGCCTCCTCAGCCGCGTCCTTCATGGCCTGCTGACGCGCCCGCTCCGCTTCCCGCTTGCGCTCCGCTTCCTGAATGGCCTTGTTGGCTTCCAGGCGCGCGCGCGCATTCTTGATATCCTCGCGCATCTGCTCCCCCGTCTGGCGGATGCGCTCGGCTATCGCCGCCAGATCCTCGCCAGAAGCAGCAGGGTTTTCAGAGGCGGCCTGATCGTGCCCCGTTTCGGCCGAAAGCGCGCAGACTGGCAACAGGCTGATCAGCGCCACAATGGTGATACGCGATGCGTGGTTGGGGTTCATGTGTTCCTTCCATCTTGACGAATGTGCAACAGGCGCTGTATTCCGCGTGTTTCCTGGCTTACATGGGCATGAAGCCGGAAACATCCTCAGTAACGGCTGAATACGTACCTGTCGCCGTACTCGTTTTACGGCCACGCATACAAAATCTTTACGGCTTTACGCTGGAACCGCCTCCTCGAATCCCAGGCAGACCTTGTCGCTGGCGTCGATATCGATGGTCACCCGCCCGCCATGCGCCAGCTTGCCGAACAGCAGCTCGTCGGCCAGTGCCTTGCGGATGGTGTCCTGGATCAGACGCGCCATCGGCCGCGCACCCATCAGCGGGTCGAAACCATGCTTGGCGAGGTGGGCCTTCAGTGCGTCGGTAAATACCGCCTCGACCTTCTTCTCGTGCAACTGGTCTTCCAGCTGCATCAGGAATTTGTCCACCACCTGCAGGATGACCGGCTCGGAAAGCGACGCAAAGGGAATGATCGCGTCCAGTCGGTTACGGAATTCCGGGGTGAACATGCGTTTGATTTCGCCCATTTCATCGCCGCTTTCGCGCGCGTTGGAAAAGCCGATGTTCGCCTTGTTGAGCATTTCCGCACCCGCATTGGTCGTCATGATGAGCACCACGTTGCGGAAGTCGGCCTTGCGCCCGTTCGCATCGGTCAGCGTGCCGTGGTCCATCACCTGTAACAGAACATTGAAAATATCCGGATGGGCCTTCTCAATCTCATCAAGCAAAACAATGGCATACGGATGCTTGTTGACAGATTCCGTTAACAGTCCGCCCTGATCGAATCCGACATAGCCGGGCGGCGCGCCGATCAGCCGCGACACCGCATGACGCTCCATGTATTCCGACATGTCGAAGCGGATCAGCTCGACCCCCAGCACATAGGCCAGCTGACGGGCAACCTCGGTCTTGCCGACCCCGGTGGGGCCGGAGAACAGGAAGTTACCGATCGGTTTCTGGGGATTGCCAAGGCCGCTGCGCGACATCTTGATCGCGGTGGCCAGCGCATCGATGGCCGCATCCTGGCCGAACACCACCGCCTTCAGGTCGCGGTCCAGCGTCTTCAGCGAGCTCTTGTCGTCGGACGACACGGTCTTCGGCGGGATGCGCGCAATCCTGGCGATGATGTCCTCGATCTCGCGCGGGGTAATCGTCCGCTTCTGCCTGGATTTCGGCAGGATGCGCTGCGCCGCGCCCGCCTCGTCGATCACGTCGATCGCCTTGTCCGGCAGATGGCGGTCGTTGATATAGCGTGCCGATAGCTGCGCCGCCGTGGTCAGCGCGGCCGCCGTGTATTTGACGCCATGGTGATCTTCGAAACGCGATTTCAGGCCGCGCAGGATTGCCACGGTTTCGTCGACCGAGGGCTCGGGCACATCGATTTTCTGGAAACGCCGCGATAAAGCGTGATCTTTCTCGAAAATGCCGCGATATTCGGTGTACGTGGTCGCACCAATGCAGCGCAGGTTGCCCGACGACAGCGCCGGCTTCAGCAGGTTGGATGCGTCGAGCGTGCCGCCGGATGCCGCCCCGGCGCCGACCAAGGTGTGGATTTCGTCGATGAACAGGATTGCTTTGGGATTTTCGGTCAACTGCTTCAACACGCCCTTCAGGCGCTGCTCGAAATCGCCGCGGTATTTGGTGCCGGCAAGCAGGGCGCCCATGTCCAGCGCATACACCGTGCTTTGCGCCAGGATGTCGGGCACCGAGCCTTCAACGATACGGCGCGCCAGGCCTTCGGCAATGGCGGTCTTGCCCACGCCGGCCTCGCCCACCAGCAGGGGATTGTTCTTGCGTCGGCGGCACAGGGTCTGGATCACGCGCACAAGTTCCTGGTCGCGTCCGATCAACGGGTCGATCCTGCCGGCCAGCGCCTGCGTGTTCAGGTTCTGCGCAAAGCTGTCTAGCGGCGAAGCGGCAGGCGCTTCGGAACTGGTTTCGGAAGGCTCATCCGAGCGCGGCAACGGTTCGCCCTGCGGGGTCTTGGTGATACCGTGGGAGATGAAGTTGACGATATCGAGCCGCGTCACCCCCTGCTGGGTCAGGAAATACACCGCGTGCGAATCCTTCTCGCCGAACACCGCCACCAGCACGTTGGCGCCGGTCACTTCCTTCTTGCCGGACGACTGCACATGCAGAATGGCGCGCTGGATCACGCGCTGGAAACCGAGCGTGGGCTGGGTATCGACCTCGCCCTCGCCCACCACCTTGGGGGTGTGTTCCTCGATAAAGGCGCCAAGCTGTTCGCGCATGGCCTCGATATTGGCGCCACAGGCGCGCAACACCTCCACCCCGGACGGATTGTCCAGCATCGCCATCAGCAGGTGCTCCACCGAAATGAATTCGTGGCGTTTCTGCCGGGCATCCATGAAGGCCATATGCAGTGTGACTTCGAGTTCCTGGGCAATCATCTAACTTTCCTCCATCGTACATTGCAGCGGATGCTGATGCTGCCGCGCAAAATCCACAACCTGCTCAACCTTGGTATGCGCAATATCCTTCGTAAAAACCCCGCACACTCCTACGCCTTCAGTATGGACTTTGAGCATTATTTGTGTTGCCTGTTCCTGGCCGATACCAAAAAACTTCTTCAGGACATGCACCACGAATTCCATCGGGGTGTAGTCGTCGTTCAGTAGCAGCACCTTGTACAGAGGGGGCGGCTTCACTCTTGTCGCAGTCGGTTCCAGTAGGGTACTGCTTTCTCGCTTGGTTGCCATAGCAGGATTAAGCCTCAATTACTGGCTTTATTTTGATGTGATGTGAAGATTTTTCAAGCCCGCTGGAAGTAGGGCCAGCGTATCATGAGGGGAACTTCGAGCGAATTGAGTCGCTATTACCCGACCCACTCCGCAAACAGATGCCTGAAGATAGAGCGAAAACAGGGGAGACAACGCCGCCAAAATGCCACCGGTGGCAATATCGCCGGAAAGTCGAACAGTTCTGTGAGGCCTGATTCCCCCGGGGCCAAGTAATCAATAAAAAATTTATACCGCTGAACCATTTTCAGTTTTTCCTTGCCCGCATTGCGGGCGTGATCATGGCTGTGCCATCAGCACACGCCATTCCTGCAAATGCTCGCAGTGCCATTGCCAGGCCCCGCTCACGGCAGGTACGCTGTTTCATTCCACCGACGTGCCCCCCTTACCAAGGGGTTCTGCGCAATCTACCTGATTGCCTCGGACAAGGGGGGAATCTCTGCCGTGCGTCTTTCCAAACAGATTGCCGTGTCCTGGCTCACCGCCAGCCGGATGCTGCACAAGATCCACATTGCGATGGGCCACCGGGCAGCATCTATCGGCTGCATGACCTCGTCGAGATCGATGATGCGCTGGTGGGTGGTCGGCGCAGCGATCAGCGCGTACTGCCGGAACAGTACAAACAGGTTGTACGCATTCGCCGCAAACTGGCCGCACGGCATGCACTGCATGCCAAAGCCGAGTTTGCGTTCCTTGATGCCGTTCTCCGACACGTCGCCGCGCTGGCGATACCAGATCAACGTCGCTTCGGTTGACTCGCGCCGGTTGCTGGCGATGACGTGGTAACGGGGC
>DATKUP010000159.1:0-1088 GCA_035530575.1 Thiobacillus sp.
CGCATGGCCGGTGTTGACCGAGGTGGCGTCGATGATCACGGAAACCGAGCCGGCTTTCCCGGCACGGTCGAGCACCACCTTGCCGCGGGTCTTGTCGAACTTGTGGGTCTGGTTGGAAAAGCCGAAGTGGTTATAGGTGAAGTGCGGATAGGTATGGCTGTTGTCGATGACGTAGGTAACCGGCGCGGCCTGGGCGGTGGCGGCAAACGCAGCAAGTGCGGAGAGAAGTGCGAGATGCTTCATGTTTTGCTCCTTGAAGGATGAACAGCGGGGGTTAGTTGCCGGTGGCGGCAATGCGGAATCTGACCTGAACCTCGTTGGCGACGGTGTCGACGTCTGCCCACATGCCTTCGCCGATGCCGAAGTCGAGGCGCCTGAGGACGAACGCACCGTCGAAGACGG
Source organism: Thiobacillus sp. (assembly GCA_035530575.1). Classification (GTDB taxonomy): domain Bacteria; phylum Pseudomonadota; class Gammaproteobacteria; order Burkholderiales; family Thiobacillaceae; genus Thiobacillus. The sequence goes on from DATKUP010000159.1 coordinate 403, forward strand.
CGGCGTTATTGCCGGGCGTGAACGTCAGCGGCACGACCATGTCGCGGCTCCTGCCCTTGAGCGTGAGCGTGCCGCGCATCTCGTAGCGGTTGTTGCCCAGCGCGCGCACCTGACTGGAAACGAAGGTCGCTTTCGCGTAGACGCTGCGGTTGAACCACAGCTTGCCGGCGGATTCCTCGTCGGCCTCGGGCGAACCGGCATCGATGCTGGCGAGGTCGATTTCGATCTGCGCACGGGCGGCCTCGGGTCTGGCCGGGTCGAACGCCATCTGCGTGGTAAAGCGCTTGAAACCGCCCTTTATCGGCACGCCCATCTGGCGGAACTCGAAATGGATCGTGCTCTGCTTCGGCAGCACCGTCTGGTATTCCACCGCATTCGCCGCAGGCGCGGCCAGCGCCGCCAGCAAAATCAAACCCGTCATTCTCATGTTCGTTCCTTTCTGTCCCAGGCCATGCGCTGCAAAAATGGCCGGCGTTCGATGAAATGATGTTTCAGCGCAGCGGCCACGTGCAGGATGACCAGCACCAGCAAGCTGAAGTTCAGGACCTCATGCACCCCGGCAAGCAGGTCGCCCAATGCCTTGTCCTTGCCGACCAGGTCGGGCAGCGGCAGCACGCCGAACCACACCGTCTGGAAACCCTTGGCCGAACTCATCAGCCAGCCCGACAGCGGAATCGCGATCATCA
>DATKUP010000160.1:0-1078 GCA_035530575.1 Thiobacillus sp.
CGCATGGCCGGTGTTGACCGAGGTGGCGTCGATGATCACGGAAACCGAGCCGGCTTTCCCGGCACGGTCGAGCACCACCTTGCCGCGGGTCTTGTCGAACTTGTGGGTCTGGTTGGAAAAGCCGAAGTGGTTATAGGTGAAATGTAGATAGGTGTGGCTGTTGTCGATGACGTAGGTGACTGAAGCGGCCTGGGCGGTGGCGGCAAACGCAGAGCAGAAGTGCGAGATGATTCATGTTTTGCTCCTGGAGGGATGAGCAGCGGGTTAGCCGCCGGTGGCGGCAATGCGGAATCTGACCTGGACCTCGTTGGCGACGATGGTGATATCTGACCACCTGCCTTCGCCGATGCCGAAGTCGAGGCGCCTGAGGACGAACGCACCATCGAAGATGGCGGCGTTATTGCCGGGCGTGAACGTCAGCGGCACGACCATGTCGCGGCTCTTTCCCTTGAGCGTGAGCGTGCCGCGCATCTCGTAGCGGTTGTTGCCCAGCGCGCGCACCTGACTGGAGACGAAGGTCGCTTTCGGGTGGGTGTTGCGGTTGAACCACAGCTTGTCGCCGGATTCCTCGTCGGCCCTGGATAAACCAGTGTCGATGCTGGCGAGGTCGATGTCGATCTGCACATGGACGGCCTCGGGTCTGGCCGGGTCGAACGCCATCTGCGTGGTAAAGCGCTTGAAACCGCCCTTTATCGGCCAGCCCGTCTGGCGGAACTCGAAATGGATCGTGCTCTGCTTCGGCAGCACCGTCTGGTATTCCACCGCATTCGCCGCAGGCGCGGCCAGCGCCGCCAGCAAAATCCAACCAGTCATTCTCATGTGCGTACCTTTCTGTCCCAGGCCATGCGATGCAAAAACGGCCGGCGTTCGATGAAATGATGTTTCAGCGCAGCGGCCACGTGCAGGATGACCAGCACCAGCAAGCTGAAGTTCAGGGCCTCATGCACCCCGGCAAGCAGGTCGCCCAATGCCTTGTCCTTGCCGACCAGGTCGGGCAGCGGCAGCACGCCGAACCACACCGTCTGGAAACCCTTGGCCGAACTCATCAGCCAGCCCGACAGCGGAATCGCGATCATCA
>DATKUP010000161.1:0-1508 GCA_035530575.1 Thiobacillus sp.
CATTAACAAATCACGGCGACTCCGGCAGACGCTGGCGCATGCGTTGCAGGAAGCGCAGGTTGATGAGGATGTAGATCAGCGTGTTCCGGTTGGTGATGGCCTGCTGGTTACGGAGGTGCGGGCGTTCGATACCCAGCGCGACGGCCTGGGAGTTGATGCGCTCGGTGGCGGTGCGCTGCTTGTAGACGCCCTTGTAAGCCGGTCCTTCACGGTCGAGTTGATAGCGGATGCGTGCGCCGATACTGGTGGGCATCATGGCCGTGCAGCCCTGCTTGGCCCAGTTCTTGTGCTTGATGGGACAGACTGCTGCGGCCGGTGCGTCTGGAGCGCGTAACGGGCAGGTGTATTTGGCGCGTTCGTGTTCGATGATCGCCGAGGTACGATCCGTGTAGGTGAACTTGAGCGGCATAGGCAGCCCGGCCTGGCACAGGGGGAGACCCTCTGGCGTGAACTGTCGCCCCCCGGCCTTGTAACCACCCCGTTCGGAAAAGGGGACAGCGGCAAAAGCTGCGGGATCGTCGGCGCGGTAAAAGTATTCGTAGACGTAGAAGGCGTCAAAGGCAGCGTCGAACGTGGCCCAGCGCGGGCGGAAGCCCAGTCGTTGCTCTGTCTGAGCCATCAGGGGGAAGAAGTAGGTGACGTCGCCGCAGTCGAAAGGCTGGGTCCATTCGGCGATAACGAACTCGCCCCAAGTCGGGACCTTGGTGACCACCACCCCGGTGCCGTAGCCCCAGTAGAACTCGCCAGCTTTGACCGTGCTGGCGGGAAGCGGATTCGTGGTGGGCGTCGGCGGCGTCGGGCGCGGCCCAGTGGACTGGTTGCGGCGGCGTTTGCAGCCCAGGCGACAATCGGGATCGCCAACGGGTTGCTTGGTCTTGTCGTAGCGGTCGGAGACGTAGGCTTTGGGGTTGTTTTCCTTCACCCAGGCAAGAATGTGTTTGGTGTCCAGCGAGACGCACTCGCCGACGTTGGTCACCCCACAGGCCCGTAGTTCGGCACAGATCAAGGTCACGCTGTCGGCCAAGAGAAACTGCAAGGGAGCATTGGGGAGACTGCGCAGCAAGTGTGTCAAATGGCGCGCAGTGGGGAGGCTGGCTTGCGGGTCAAAGCCCCAGGGGGGCTCAGGCGCACCAGCCAGCGGGAAGCCCAAGAGCCAGATCAAAAGCGGGTGTTCCACCAGGTAGCGGCGCACCAAGGACATTGAAACCAGACCTTCGTTGAGCTGGATCAGCCAGGCCGCAGCGAGCGCGGCATACGGAAGCGTGGGTTGTCCCCAGTTGCGAATCAGGTCGCGTTCGGGAAACTCGGCCCAATGGAGTGGGCCGAGCAGGTCCAGGAGACGAAACGCAGGTGGCGACAAGGCCGCCCAGCGCGAAACAAGGGCCTGGTCGCGCCAGTGGGTATGTAAATCGCGCTGGGGCGGGAGGCGATCGCGCCGCAGTCGGCGCTTCCGCCAGGGGAGAAACGAGTGTACAATCGGTATACCGGTCATGGCAAGTGCTCCTTTC
>DATKUP010000162.1:0-5069 GCA_035530575.1 Thiobacillus sp.
TGCCGAGTTCACGCCAAAATCGGTGGAAACCACCGAAGTGCGCAGCAGCCTGGTCTACCAGGTGCGCATCTTCGTGTGCAACCCGCAGGGTGAGTTGCGCATGGGCATGCCCGCAACGGTGACGATCCAACTGGGTGAGCCTCCTGCGCCGGACGCCAGTCGCTGCCAGGAATAAGCCGCCGTGACTGCCGCCGACCCGATGACGGCTGCTTCCCTTGAGGCGGGTCGATCCGACCATGCCGCGCTCGAAGTGAACGGCATATCCAAGACATTCCAGGTCGGTACCCGCCGGATTCAGGCATTGCAGCAGGTCAGCTTTCGTGTCCGCCAAGGTGTGGTCACCGGCCTGGTCGGTCCCGATGCCGCGGGCAAGACCACGCTGATGCGCCTCGCCGCCGGTCTGCTGGTGGCGGATGCGGGAAGCATCACCGTGCTCGGCATGGACGCCGCCACGCAGTCGCTTGCTGTGCAGGGTGCGATCGGCTACATGCCGCAGCGCTTCGGTCTGTATGAAGACCTGACCGTGCAGGAAAACCTCGACCTCTACGCCGACCTGCAGGGCGTGCCCGAAGCGGCGCGTGCGGCGCGCTATGCCGAACTGATGCACATGGCCGGACTTGAACAATTCACCAAACGCCTGGCGGGACAGCTTTCCGGGGGGATGAAACAGAAACTGGGCCTGGCCTGTGCACTGGTGCGGCAGCCGTCGCTGCTGCTGCTCGACGAACCGACGGTCGGCGTGGATCCGTTATCCAGGCGCGAATTGTGGGACATCGTATACCGCCTGGTGCGCGGGCAGGGGACCAGCGTGTTGCTCAGCACCGCCTACCTGGACGAAGCGGAGCGCTGCGATGAAGTCGTGCTGCTGCATGACGGCCGCTTGCTGGCGCAGGGGCCGCCCGACGAATTGCGCGACACCATGCGCGGCCGTAGCTATGAAATATCTGCACCGGACATCGAAAAGCGCGTGCTGCAACAGCGCATCGCACATGCGCCGGGCGTGCTGGACAGCCTGATCCAGGGCGATCACATCCGTGTGGTGATGCAGGATATGGCGCCTCCCGATCCCCAGGTTCTGTTGCCCGGTGTGAGCGGCATCGCGATTCAGGCGGTCGCGCCGCGCTTCGAGGACCGCTTCGTCGATTTGCTCAAGGCGAAATCCGGCAGCGCGGAAGTTTCCGGCTCGTCCGTGGCGGACCGGGACGATTCGTCCTTCGCCGCTGAAAGTGGCAAGGGAAAACGATTTGAAACAGGCAAGCCGGTCATCGAAGTCCACGATCTGCAACGCCGCTTCGGGGATTTTTATGCGGTGAATAACGTCACCTTCTCGGTGGCGCAGGGCGAGGTGTTCGGTTTGCTGGGCGCGAATGGCGCCGGCAAATCCACGACCTTCCGCATGCTGTGCGGATTGTTGCCGCCCAGCGGGGGCACGTTGCGCGTGGCCGGGGCCGATCTGCGCCATGCTGCTGCGGCTGCGCGCGCCCGCATCGGCTACATGTCGCAGAAATTTTCCCTGTATGGCAATCTCAGCGTGGCGGAGAACCTGCGTTTCTTCGGCAGCGTGTACGGATTGTCCGGCAAGCTGGGAACGAGCCGCATCAACTGGGCACTGGACGAATTCGAGTTGAGGGACATCGCCGAGTTCACCAGCGGCGATCTTTCGCTCGGTTACAAGCAGCGCCTGGCGCTGGCCTGCGCGCTGATGCACGAGCCGGAGATTCTGTTTCTGGACGAGCCCACCTCCGGCGTCGACCCGCTGGCACGGCGCGAATTCTGGTCGCGCATCAATCTGCTGGCCAGTCAGGGCGTGACCATCATGGTCACCACACACTTCATGGAAGAGGCGGAATACTGCGACCGGCTCGCCATCATGGCGGCTGGCGAGATCCTGACCATGGGCACGCCGGGCAGTATCAAGGAGCAGGCGCGCACCGGCCAGATGCAAGCCGGTCAGATATCCGGGCCGACCATGGAAGATGCATTTGTTGCATTGATCCAGGCGCACCAGCGGCAGGGAGCGACTGCATGAACGACGATAGCCGCGCTGGAAGCATGCTCCATGGCTCGAGTCGAATGAGACTGCGCGGCCTGATCCGCAAGGAGTTCCTGCAGATCATGCGCGACCCCAGCAGCATTGCAATCGCCTTCCTGATGCCGGTATTCCTGTTGCTTCTGTTCGGTTACGGGGTGTCGCTCGATTCCGAACATATCCCGGTGGCGCTGGTGGTGGAACAACCCGGCGCGGACACGGCTGACTTCGCTGCCGCGTTCCACCAGTCGCTTTATTTTGAACCGGTGGTGTACCAGAACACGCGCGATGCCGAACAGGCGATGAAGGCCGGCCGGGTCGGTGCCATCGTGGTGTTGCGCCAGGATTTCGCGCGGCAACTGGGCCTGGCCGATGGCGCGCCTATCCAGTTGATCGTCAACGGCGTGGATGCGAACACGGCGCGCATCATTTCCGGTTATGTGCAGGGAGCGTGGGGCAAGTGGCTGGAACACTACGCACAGCAGCGCGGAGTGCGGCTGGATGTGCCGGTGCAAATGGAGCAGCGCGTGTGGTTCAACAGCGAGCTGCGCAGCCGCGACTTTCTGGTGCCCGGGCTGGTCGCCATCATCATGACGCTGATCGGCGCCCTGTTGACCGCGATGGTGATGGCGCGGGAATGGGAGCGCGGCACGATGGAGGCCCTGCTGGTTACGCCGCTGTCGATGCGCGAAGTGATCCTCGGCAAGCTGATTCCCTATTTCATCCTCGGCATGGGCGGGCTGGTACTGTCTGTGGGCATGGCGCTGTTCCTGTTCGAAGTGCCGTTGCGCGGCTCGTTGTGGGTGCTGTTCGCAACATCCGCGCTGTTCCTCATCACGGCACTGGGCATGGGGTTGCTGATCTCCACCGTGGCGCGCAGCCAGTTTGTCGCCGGCATGCTGGCTATTATCGTCACCTTTCTGCCCGCCTTCATACTCTCCGGTTTCATCTTCGATATCGGCAGCATGCCCGGCGTGGTGCAGGTCATCACCCACCTGATTGCCGCGCGCTACTATGTCGCGATCTTGCAGACGGTATTTCTCGCCGGAAATGTGTGGAGTGTCATTTTGCCGAACGTGCTCGGGCTGGTTATTCTCGCCTCGGTGTTTCTCGGCCTGACCTGGCGCAATTCGCGCAAGCGACTGGAGTAATCATGCTGGCTCGTATCCTCGCTCTGGTAATCAAGGAATTTCTCGCGCTGTTGAAGGACAAGCGCAGCCGCATCGTGCTGATCGGCCCGCCGCTGATCCAGTTGATGGTGTTCGGCTACGCCGCCACTTTTGACCTGAAAAGCGTGCCATACGCGGTATACAACGAAGACAGCGGCGCGGCTTCACGCCAGTTGCTGGCAGACATCGAAGGCTCGCCCAGTTTCAGCCGGGTTGCGCAGGTCACCCATGAGGGCGAGATCGCGCCCCTCGTCGATGACAAAAAAGTATTGATGGTGGTGCATGTCGGCCCGCATTTCAGCGCGGACCTGCTCAGCGGACGGCAGGCCGGGTTGCAGGTGATCGTCGATGGCCGCAATTCGAATACCGCGATGCTGGCGATCAACGACGCGAGCGTCATCGTCAACCGCTTCAACCTGGATTGGGCCGCAGACCACGGTGGCAACCAACCACCGGCACACATCGAGACCCGCGCGTGGTTCAACCCTAATCTGGAGAGCCGCTGGTTCTTCGTGCCCGGTATCGTCGGGATACTGACACTGCTGGTCACGATGCTGGTCACCGCGCTTTCCGTTGCCCGCGAACGCGAGCAGGGCACCTTTGACCAGCTGCTGGTCACGCCGCTGCGCCCCGCGGAAATTCTGATCGGAAAAACCCTGCCCGGTTTCATCATAGGCCTGGCGGAAGCCAGCGTGATCGTGCTGGCTGCGGTATTCTGGTTCAAGGTGCCGCTGCTCGGCAGCCTGTTTACGCTGTATACCGGGATCGTGCTGTTCCTGCTGTCGGGCGTCGGTGTGGGATTGATGATCTCTTCGTTCGCGACCACCCAGCAGCAGGGTTTGCTGGGCGCGTTCATCTTCATGGTGCCGGCAATCATCCTGTCCGGTTTCGCCACGCCGATCCGCAACATGCCGCAACTGGTGCAGGACATCACACTGCTCGACCCGCTGCGCTATTTTCTGGTGGTGCTGCGCGGCGTGTTCCTGGAAGGAACGCCATTCCATCTGCTGATCCCGCAGCTCTGGCCGATGGCGCTGATCGGCATGGTCGCGCTCGGCATCGCCGGATGGCTGTTCCGGCACCGCATGTATTGATTGCCGGGCCCGGGTCGATTCGCCATCCCGAATGTACTGGCTCAGCCGCGGTGCACTAACGGACATGCGCAATCCGGCGGATACGCGCGTTGACCTGCGCCTGAATTGCAGCAACGACTTCATGGTTATGGGCTAACATTCGGGGTAATGAAAAATAGCGGTGCTTGCCTATTCCCACAACGGAAATCGACCGCGGCTTGATAGTCCGTGATGAATTGATTGAACTACGCGGTGATAAAAGCAACCAAGCTGGCGGGTTGTTACGGTTATCAAATACATACGGGTCAAATACCAACGGCTCCCCGGTCTGTCATCAAGCAGTTGGCGGGTGGTAGTTAAATTGTCAATTCAAAAGCTATAGAGAAGAGGAATATGGAAACATCCATGCATAACACCGTCCATCACACGGCCATTACACGGAGCATCCGTCGAGTGGCCTTCGTTTTGCTTTGCAGCCTGTTCATGGGATGGGCTGCTCCGGATGCGTTGGCGGTTGCCTCGCCGGGTTCGGGCAATGTGGTTCGCGCGACCCTGGCTAACGGGCTGCGCGTTATCCTGGTCCGCAACACGCTGGCTCCGGTCGTGTCGACCTCGATCAGCTACCGGGTCGGCGCCGACGAAACCCCGCCGGGATTTCCCGGCACGGCCCATGCCCAGGAACACATGATGTTTCGCGGCAGTCCCGGCCTGTCCGCCGACCAGTTGGCCAACATCGGCAGCCTGATGGGCGGAAGCTTCAATGCGCAAACCGGCCAGACGGTCACGCAGTACTACTAT
>DATKUP010000163.1:0-1986 GCA_035530575.1 Thiobacillus sp.
CGCAGCCCGTTCACTCAGCACTTCGCCGATCCCCGCACCCCGCCGCTTTGCCCCCGCATCCTTCCACAACGGATCGGTTTACTCCGTAAACTTACACGACCCCATCTCCGCCGCCATCGGAGAACCCAAACCCGACGAATACATCAGTGTCCGCGCCCGATTTTCTTCCGGCTGGTATCCCTTCGCAAGGACTCAAACATGGCCCGCCCCTGTCACGCCCGCAGGCCCCGAACTTGTACCCAACGGAGACTTTGAAGCCCCTTGGGTCTCAGGAACCCCCCCGACTTGGATCAAGTCCGGAACATATGACATCTTCAAAAACCCCTTTGGAATCTATGGAGACACCCAAACTGTCGGCCTAAACTTTCCAGCAACCACCGGAACAAAATACCTCTATCAAACCAGCCTCGGATCGATCCAGTCCGGCCACACATACCGACTTTCCTTCGCCCTTCGCGTCACCACAGGCGCCCTCTACCAAATCGCCATGTACACGCCCGCAACGGGCTACTGGACCCCATTCACCAACCTAAGCCCCGCCACCTGGACCCGCTATTCCTACAACTGGACCCCAGGCGCAAGCGGCCAAGGCCTTGATATCTACCTAACCAACCCGCCCAACATCGCCGCCACTGTTGAGCTGGACAACATCAGCTTTCGCGAAGTACTCTAGTCCCCGGAGGCCTCGACAAATGGCGACGCTCAAATTCGGCGTTATAGTCACCGGCGCCCGTGGAACCATCGCCGGAACCATTTTCAGCGCCAACAAATCAGGCCCCTATGCCCGAGGGTGGGCGCGCGGATCAAACCCCCGCTCTTCCGCACAAACCGCCACACGCGCCCGACTCGTAGACGCCTCCCAAGCCTGGCAATCACTCACTGACCAGCAACGCACCGACTGGGACACATGGGCAGCAGACCCCGCCCAGGAGAAAACCAACCCGCTCGGAGAACCCTACTACCTCTCAGGCTTCCAGTGGTTCGCAGCGCTCAGCGCAAACCGACTACGCGCCGACCTCGCCATCAATAACCCCGCGCCCACACTCCCCGCCAACCCGGCCCCAACTATCAACAGCCTCGCCGTAGACATCTCCGCCGCCGAAGCAATCTTTACCTACCCCGAAGGCGACTTCTTCCTAGCCTACCCGCACATCACCGCCGCCCTCGCCGCCACGCAAACGCCGATCTCCATCAGCGGCCCACGCCGCACAATCCTACTACCGCTCGGAGGCGCCCTTGACACCGAATCCAACATCTACCCCGACGTCCTAGCGCTCTTCGGAACCCTCAACGCCAACCAACGCCTTCTTCTCCAAATCCGCAGCCAGAACCCCGAAGGCCTCCAGGGACCCCCCACCGCAATCTATGCCGATGTCACCAATTAAACGATACTCCGCAATCTTGTCGCGCGTCCACGACGGCGACACGCTGACCGTCCACGAGTCCGGCCGACTCCACAAGCTCAGGCTCGCTTGGCTGGACGCCCCCGAATATGGCCAGCCCTACGCCACCGAAGCCCGCGCCGCGCTGTATCACGCTTGCCTAGGCCACCAACTCAACATCACAATTCTCCGCTGGGACAAGTACCACAGGGAGGTCGTGGCCATCCGCACAGACCACGGCCTGAACGTAAACGAAAGCCTCATCGCCCACGGCTTCGCTTGGTATTGCCCCCGATTCGGACGCGGCCCCCGCCAGCTCGCAGAACTTGAAGCCCAGGCCAAATTCCTGCAACGCGGCTTATGGACCAACCCACACCCAACGCCCCCATGGACTTACCGCGCAGCCATCCACACGACGCGCCGGCCAGCCAGATCGAAAACTGGATAAGTCCGGATTCCAGAACGCGCGCCGAATCCGGAATCCGGAAAAACCAGCCCGGCGCCCTGCGGCCGGCGCACGCAAACATTCCGCGAACCAGCCACCCGGAAGCGCCGGCCGCAACACCCAGCCACACGAGACCGGCGCCGCACTTGCTCGCCGGCC
>DATKUP010000164.1:0-1500 GCA_035530575.1 Thiobacillus sp.
TACTTCGGAGGCGACGACGGCAAAGCCGCGACCCTGTTCGCCGGCCCGCGCGGCTTCGACCGCGGCGTTCAGCGCGAGGATGTTGGTCTGGAAGGCGATGCCGTCGATGACGCCGATGATGTCGGCAATCTTGCGCGAGCTACCCTTGATCGACGCCATGGTGTCGATCACCTGGCCGACGACCGCCCCTCCCTTGACCGCGATGTCGGCGGTGGACCCCACCAGCTGGTTGGCCTGACGGGCATTCTCGGCGTTCTGCTTGACGGTGCTGGTCAGTTCTTCCATTGAGCTGGCGGTCTCTTCCAGGCTCGACGCCTGCTGCTCGGTACGCGACGACAGGTCGAGATTGCCGGCGGCAATCTGGCTCGATGCGTGGGCGACGATGTCGACACCGTTGCGCACCTGACCGACCACGCCGACCAGGCTGTCATTCATGTCTTTCAGTGCCTGCAACAGCTGACCGACCTCATTCGTCGAGCTGACCTCGATGCATTGCGTCAAATCGCCCGCGGCCACGCCGCGTGCCAGCTTCACCGCAGCGTTCAGCGGGCCGGTGATGGCGCGGATCAGCAAGAAGCCAATCAGGGTGGCCAGCAGCACGCCGAACACAATGATCGCCATGGAGATATTGCGCACCATGATATAACGGCTTTGCGCCGCCTCGAACTCGCTTTTGGCAACCGCGAGCTGCAATGCAATCAGCGCTTCCGCGCTTTCGCGTACTTTCGGGTAGGCCGTTTTCATCTCTCCCTGCAGGACTTCGCTGGCTTGCTGGAAATCATGACCAGACAAGGCGGCCAGCGCCGGGTTCAAGCCCGACAGGCCATAAGCAATGCGATTGGCATTGAAGACTTCGGCGAGTTTGGTTTCTTCGGCAGTCAGCCGGTTGGCCATGTAGGCCTTCCAGATGGTATTGATTTCCTCGATCACCGCCCGAGCCTTGATCACCTGCTCGTCGACCACCGCTACGTCTTCAGGGAACGCCGATAGCTGACCGACAACCGCTTCGCCAACGACGATCTGGTTTTCATTGATCATCGAAGTGATGCGTTCCAGCTGCCCCACCGCGACCACTCTGTCCTCGTAGACGCTCTTGAGCGCGCTGTTGGTGGAGCTCAGGCTGGCCAGACCCATGATCCCGATGCCTACCAGCAGCATGGAGAGAAAGCCGATCACAAAGACCAACCGCGATTTGATAGTCAGATTCGCCAACATTTTGTGTCCCTTGCATCTTGTTCAAACAATTGAACCGTCGGCGCCTCTACAGCTTCGGCCCGAGGGCGGGCCTCCTACAGGAAGCGCCTGACTGCGATTAGCACTACTCAGAACGCTTCCCACTCTTCGCTGCTGCCGCCGGCAACCGCCAGCTTCTTCGGGCTCGCGATCATTCTGGCCGGCGCGCCCTTTGGCTTCGGCAAGGCTGTCGTGGCGCCCTGCCGAACCGGAGACGCCGGCTGCACGCTGTACGCCCCACTCTCCAGCTTGAACACGCTCACCGCC
>DATKUP010000165.1:0-1817 GCA_035530575.1 Thiobacillus sp.
CTCGCACGTCTCCTCGGTGTAGTCGGCGGGATCAACAAGCCAGTGTTGCCAGATGCCGCCAGTGTCGCGGTATTCACGCAGCAACTTGCAGCGCTCGTCGTCGTCGGTTACGAGGTTCCCATCACTATCCCAAATTTCTACGTTGGTCCAGTTGGTTTTCATTTTCTCACCTCCATGCCTATTACAAATATACTGCGAGAATCGTAGTTTGTCAAGAGTGTGACGCGAATGTGACGCTTTTTTGTCGTATAGTGGCGTCTTGTGGCGCTTAGTGGCAAACTTCCCCGCCGATGTTCCCTTCCCGCAAGCCCCGCCTTTTCAACTGCTTACCCGTGTTTTCAGCGACTTACGGCAACCCCCGCCCCGCCTGCCAAATCCCCGCCCAACGGATTACTACTCCGCGGGCGGGGGGATTATGTCGTTATGGGTCAGGGGGTTGCGGGGCGGGCGGCGGCGGTGTGGCGCGAATGTGACGCGGCCGGGGCGGCGGGCAGATCGGGGACGGCGAGGTCCTCGGGGCGTTGGCGATAGTAGAGGAGAGCGGTTGCGGGCTCGGTCCAGCCGAGAAAATTCATCAGCTCGGGCATGGTCATCAGGGGTGCGAGGTGGGTGGCGGTTGTCGCGCGAATATCGTGGGTGCGGCCGGGTGGGTATTCCCGGTTGCGGAGGATGCGGCGGAGACGCGCGTTGACGCAGGACAGTGTGTTATCGACACTACCGGGGGTCGGCAGGGGGCGGGAATCGGGCCAGAAGAAGTAACCATTATTACCGGGATCGAGTGTGTCAAGGTGGTCGAGGATCTGGGGCGTGAGGGGGATTTCCTGGAGCTGGCCCCTTTTCCCGCGGGCGAAGGAGATCACACCGCGGTCGCGGTTGATGTGGGAGGTATGAAGCCTGAGCACGACGCCGACGCGCTGCCCGCTGAGATAGAGGAAGCGATAGAGGTCGCCGAATTGGGAATCCGCGAACAGGGCCCGGAGTTCGGGCGCGGAATAGATGCGCCGGCGGCGGGGGATGTCGCGGAACCAGGCGCTGGCAAACCAGTTGCGCGAGCTGTAGGTCGCGGGCATGAGCCCCCAGGAGTTGAGCAGGTTGAGGCAGGCGCGCAGGTGCGTGAGTTCGGAGTTGACGCCGGCGGGTTTTTGTCCGGCGGCGCGGAGTCGGGCGGCATAATCGTTGAGGAGTTGGGGGGAGAGTTGATCGAGGTATTGAATGCGTTGCTCGCGCAGGTGGTCGGCGAATTTGGTGAGGACGTAGTTATAGCGGGCGGCGGTTTTGGGGTTGCGGTTGGCGCGCTTGGCCTCAAGGAAGCGGGCGATCGCGGGCACGATCGGGCGGCGAACTCCGGCCTGGAGTCGCTCGGCCTCGAGTCGCTCGAATGTCAGCCAGACACGGCGGACGGTGGTCGCGGCGGGCAGGCCGAGTGTGTAACGTATGCGCTCGCCGCGGTGCTGATAATCGGCGTGCCATACGCCATTGCGGACTCGGAACGGCAGATCGCGGCTCATTTCGGCACCGCCCTAAAGATAAGGTGGGCATTGCAGCGAGGGCAGCGCTTAGCGAACCCGAAGAGGAAGAGGAGCATGATGAGGCCGAGGCCGAAAGGCACGGCGACAAGGGAAAGTATGAGCCAGATATACCAGCCGGGTGAACGCTTGCCGACAGTGGGTTGGTTGCAGACGTGGCAACGATAGATTTTCATAAGACCTCCTATCCGCGACGATCAACCCTGGCAACAACCAGATATATACGCTTGGTATCGGCTTGATCTATGATCTCTGGCTCAATAAGTGGGTTGTAAGAAGAGAGAAGGTATT
>DATKUP010000166.1:0-1040 GCA_035530575.1 Thiobacillus sp.
TTCGGCGATCTCTTCACCCCCCGCCAGCTCGTGGCCCTCACCACCTTCTCTGACCTTGTGGGCGAGGCGCGCGAGCGGGTGCGGCGCGACGCGGCGGCCGCGGGGATGGCAACGGCCGCCACGGCGGCCGAGGGCGGGAAGAGCCTCGCGGAGGGAGGCTGCGGGGCGGCGGGGTATGCGGATGCGGTGGGGGTGTATCTTGCGTGTGGGGTCGATTACGCCTCCAATTACTGGTCAGTAATCACAACGCCTGCAGAAGGATTCATTCGCGGTACATTCTCACGGCAAGCTCTGCCGATGACATGGGACTACGCCGAAGCGCCACCCTTTGGCAGTACTAGCGGAAACTGGATGGGCGGCGTTGAATGGATATCAAAGGCGATTGAATTGCTTCCATTCACCGGAAAGGGTTCAGCTTCTCAGGCAGATGCGGCTACGCAGGAGTTTTCTAGTGGGAAGCTAATATCTACGGACCCTCCCTATTACGACAATATTGGCTATGCTGATCTCTCAGATTATTTTTATGTCTGGATGCGACGATCGCTAAAGGCGACCTTTCCAGAACTATTTTCAACCCTTGCTGTTCCGAAGGCAGAAGAGTTGGTAGCCACACCATACCGGCATGGAGGCAAAGAACAAGCTGAGAGCTTCTTTCTTGATGGCATGACAGCGGCAATGCATCGTCTTGCTGAGCAGGCACATCCGGCTTTGCCAGTGACTATCTACTATGCGTTCAAACAATCCGAGAACGAGATTTCAGGCACTGCCAGTACTGGTTGGGAAACTTTTCTTGATGCTGGTATCCGCGCTGGATTCGCCTTGTCTGGTACCTGGCCTATGCGCACTGAACGAGGTGCACGATCGATAGGCATCGGAACGAACGCGTTGGCATCAAGCATAATCCTCGTCTGCCGCCAGCGCCCCGCCGATGCTCCCACCGTCACCCGTCGCGACTTCCTCGCCGCCCTCAAGGCCGAGCTGCCTCCCGCCCTCGCCAAGCTCCAGAAGGGCAACATCGCCCCGGTCGACCTCGCCCAGTC
>DATKUP010000167.1:0-1180 GCA_035530575.1 Thiobacillus sp.
ACACGCCACAGAAGTTGCCTTGACTGTCCGCAGTCTGGTATCCGTGGCAAAGGCGACCAAAAACGCTAAGGTCGGGGATATGCTGCCCAGCGTGGCGGGCGCTATCCCCATGATTGTCAACGGTGAGGCGGCGGGCGGTGAACTGGGGCGGGTGAGTTTACGGGGGGGGTGAGACGGCAACATGAGACGGGCGGCAATCGAACCATCGGCAATCGAGTGGAACTGCTACCATCGGCCCGCTGGCCTGGCCCGCCAGTGGACGGGGGTACCCACTCAGCATATCACAGGAATGGAGGAACAAGTGGACACGTTAAGAGTTTCTGAGGATACTGTCATTGAGATAGTCGGGCGAGATGGGGACCGCGTTTTGTTTCTGCGTAACGAGCATTCCCCTCACGGTGCGGTGATTCTGCCCGATGACATTCGCAACCTGATAGAATGTTTATCGGTGGCGGCTGGCCTACTCGCACAAGAGGCGGCGGCTACGGCGACGGCTACCCCTGAGCCTGGGACCTCTTGGGCGTTTGGCTGTAACCTGGGACTGGCGCAAGGCACCTGCGGGCAATACCTGACCGATGCGAACTCACGCGGTGCGGCGGCTGGCCTGGGCGGTTGCCCATCGTGTGCCAGGCGCATACCAGACAATGCTCAGACAAAGGCGGCTGAAACGGCTGCTGGCCTGGTGTTGCCCCTGCGGGCGTACAGGTCGGGGGCGGCTGATGAGGTGAACGCGGGTTGACCGGCTGACATTCTGCCTACTACCCTGGAGCGGTGGCGGGCAGACGTGAGGCGGTGAACCGTGGCGACAAGGCAAACCTGGCCTGTCACCACAGAAGGGAGCGCAATGGACAACGGAAACCTGGAGCGGGTACTTAGAATGGCGGGCGGCGCGGCTGATGCGATCCGCCGACGGGTGGCCGACCTGGAGCGTCTTGAGCGCGATCTTGCGGCCCTGGACGGTCACACGTGCACGGGCGTCGAATACCTGAGACGGGAAGACGGGAAACCAGACCGCCTCTATATGAACCACTCCATTGATCAGGCATGCCCCATGCACGGCAAGCCGTCACCTGGTGGCCGCTTGCGTTCCTACGTGGGCAGTGATCAGGCCCGCATCGAGGAAGCGCGGGCGGCCCTGGAGCGCGAAAAGACGCGGCACGATCTGGAGCACGAAGCGCAG
>DATKUP010000168.1:0-1495 GCA_035530575.1 Thiobacillus sp.
CAAGGTCGGTAGCATCATGGCCGACAACACCACCTCGCTCCAGATCGAAGCCTTGTCCGGCAAACGCAGCAAGGTCAAGGCGGCCAATGTGATGCTGCGTTTCACCCAGCCCGCGCTGGCGGAATTCATGGCCCAGGCCGAAGCGCTGTCGGAGACCATCGAGGTGGAATTCCTGTGGGAATGCTGTCCGCCGGATGAATTCGGAGCAGAGCAGATCGCCGCCGAGTATTTCGGCCATACGCCAAACGCCCTGGAAGCCGCCGCAGTCCTGATACGGTTGCACAGCGCGCCCATCTATTTTCACAAGAAGGGCAAAGGGCGCTATCGCGCCGCACCGCCCGATGTGCTGAAAGCCGCACTGGCCGGCGCCGAGAAAAAGCGCCAGCAACTGGCGCTGCAGGCGAGCTATACCGAACAGCTCACCCAGTTCGAATTGCCCGCAGGGTTCAACGAACACCTCAAGTATCTGCTCTACAAGCCCGACCGCAATACCCTCGAAGTCAAGGCGCTGGAAGCGGCCTGTGCCGCAACGCATCTGTCCGCGCCGCACCTGCTGCACCGTTGCGGCGCGTTGCCGTCCATACACGATTACCACCTGCAGAAATTCCTGTTCGAGCACTTTCCCGCAGGCACCGGCTTTCCGCCTGTGGAATTGAGCGCATGGGAAGCGTTGCCGTTGTCCGACGTGAATGCATTCAGCATCGACGATGCAAGCACAACGGAGATCGATGATGCGATTTCAGTAGTAAAACTGCCCAACGGCAACTGGCGGATCGGTGTGCATATCGCCGCGCCGGCACTTGGAATGCCGCGCGATTCGGATGGTGACAAGGTCGCCGCGCAGCGGCTGTCCACGGTGTACATGCCGGGAGCCAAGATCACCATGTTGCCGGACAGTGTGGTGGAGGCCTTTACGCTTAGTGCGGACAGGGTGTGCCCGGCACTGTCAATGTATAACGAGGTCGACGCCGAAACCCTGGCGATACTGGGTCACGAGAGCCGCGTCGAGCGCATCCACATCGCGGCCAATCTGCGCCATGACACGCTGGAGCCGCTGTTCAACGAGGAGACGCTGGCGGCCGGCAAACTTGACTATCCCTACGCCGGCGAACTGACCCTGTTGTGGAATCTGGTGCAGAAACTGGAGGCCGGGCGCGGCAAGTCGTCCGACAACAACATCCAGCAGGTGGATTACAACTTTCATATCGAAGCCGGCGAGGTCAACGAAAACAGCCGCGTCAGCATCAGCCAACGGCGGCGCGGTTCGCCCATCGACAAGGTGGTTTCCGAGCTGATGATTCTGGTCAACAGCGAATGGGGCAAGCACCTTGCCGAGCACGGATTCGTCGGCATTTATCGCACCCAGCAAAACGGCAAGGTGAAAATGAGCACGGTTGCCGCGCCGCACCAGGGACTGGGTGTGGCGCAATACATGTGGTCGAGCTCGCCGTTGCGCCGCTATGTGGACATGGTGAACCAGCGCCAGATCATCGCG
>DATKUP010000169.1:0-12260 GCA_035530575.1 Thiobacillus sp.
GGGCCACCCGCATGTGCGCATGCTGAGCGCGCGCAATGCCAATCTCGGCATTGCACTGGCGCGCGTCCATCAGCCGGAGGTGATCCTGATGGACATCAACCTACCTGGCCTCAGCGGCATTCAGGCGCTGAAAATCCTGCGCGACGATCCGGTCACGGCGCACATCCCGGTGTTGGCCATCAGTGCCAATGCCATGCCACGTGACATCGAGAAAAGCCTGGCGGCAGGATTCTTCCGCTATCTCACCAAGCCGGTCAAGGTCAACCAGTTCATGGAGGCACTGGATGGGGCGCTGGAGCTTGCGGAAACGGAACCGTACAGCGTAATTGATCCGGCGCCCCTGTGATGCTGCGTGCCGACGATACGCTTAACGCCAGCATTCTGCTCGTGAATACTCAGGCAGCCAATGTGCATCTGCTGGTGCAAATAAAGGAAGCAAATTTTATGGTAAATAACGCCGATATTCTGAATGCCAACATCCTGATCGTCGACGATCAGGATGTCAACGTGCAGCTGCTGGAGCAATTGCTGCATGAAGCCGGCTACACCCGGGTTGCCTCGACGACGAACCCAAGCGAGGTCCGCACGCTGCATCGCAAGAACCATTACGACCTGATCCTGCTCGACCTGCAGATGCCCGGCATGGATGGATTCCAGGTAATGGAAGGTCTCAAGGAAAATGCTGCCGACGACTACCTGCCGGTCCTCGTGATCACCGCCCAGCCAGATCACAAGCTGCGTGCATTGCAAGCCGGCGCCAGGGACTTCATCAGCAAGCCGTTCGACCTGCTCGAAGCCAAGATGCGCATCCGCAACATGCTGGAAGTACGTCTGCTATATAAAAAGCTCGAACATTACAACAAGGTGCTGGAACAGACGGTGGAGGAACGCACCGCCGAACTGCGCGCAAGCGAAGCCCGCTATCGCAGCCTGACCGAACTGGCCTCCGACTGGTACTGGGAGCAGGACGAGAACATGAACTTCACCCGGGTTTCCGGCCCGGTCCTGGAGATGCTCGGCATCCAGGCCGGCACCCCGGCGGGAGAACCAGGCGGTGCTCAGGCCGCAGGCTGGAACGAGACGGAACGGAAGCTGCTTCAGAAAAAGATTGCCGCGCGGCAGCCATTCCTGGATTTTGCCTTTAGCCGCGTCAATGCCGATGGCTCGCAACAAACGTTTCGGGTGAGCGGGGAGCCGATGTTCGACCAATCCTCCCGCTTCATCGGCTACCGCGGAATCGGCGTGAAACTCAGCGCCAGAAAATAGAACAATATCCCGACGATTACCTATGCCATTGCCATCACCCCATAATCCGAATCAGAACCACCTTCTCGCCGCCCTTCCCGCGGCGGAATTCGAGCCCCTGGCTGCGCTCCTGGAGCGGGTTCCGCTGGCACTCGGCGAAGTCCTCTACGAGCCCGGCGAACAGTTGCAGCACGCCTATTTTCCCACCACCGCCATCGTGTCGCTGCACTACGTCATGGCGTCCGGCGCATCGGCCGAATCCGCCGGAGTGGGCAATGAAGGTATCGTCGGTATTGCGCTGTTCATGGGCGGCAACACCACGCCAAGCTCGGCGGTGGTACAGACCGCGGGCCACGCCTACCGCCTGGAGCGCAGCAAGCTGCTGCAGGAATTCAATCGCGCCGGCGCGATGCAGCGCTTGTTGCTGCGCTACACCCAGGCGCTGATTACCCAGATGATGCAGGCCGCGGCCTGCAATCGGCACCATTCAATCGAGCAGCAGCTGTGCCGCTGGCTGTTGCTGACGCTCGATCGATTGCCTTCGAACGAGCTGGTCATGACGCAGGAACTGGTCGCCAGTATGCTCGGCGTACGCCGCGAAGGCATCACGGAAGCGGCCGGGAAATTACAGCGCGCCGGCTTGATCAGTTACCGCCGCGGCCATATCGCAGTGCTTGACCGGGCCGGGCTGGAGCGTCACGCGTGCGAATGCTATGCCGTGGTCAAGAAGGAATTGAGCCGGCTGCTGCCCGATGTGCGGGATCGCCAAGGCGATGCTACGGTCGCTCGATAGCTGCCCCCAGCCGGTGCGGCCGTTCGCATGCGGCAACGGCAGGCCAAGTCTGAATTCCTTGCGGAAGTGTGCCGACACCGTGGGTGAAAAGCTGTTTGCAGTGCCAGGGAGCGCATTAACACCGACACAGAAAACAAATGCTTCGTCTCAAGATGAAAATGGATCACAGCCAGGAATGCTGCCGGAAACACCCTCCCGAGCATCCGAACCGTCAGCCCGGCCCGACCGCAACGGGGCCGCCCGGCTCGCAAATGCGTGTCATCGGAGGTCGGCGCCTGAAACGACCCTGAAATTTCTCAATTTTGTCTACATTTCTTGTCTACATTACTGATGTGGGTGGTAATATCCAACCGTCCTTAAACTATTTTGCCTTGTTAGACAAGCTGCAATAAATAAAAGGAGAGGGATTTATAATGACTTACAAATTTTCCAAGGGCCATGCCATGAACGATCAGAACGCCTCTGCCACTCAGGTCCAACATGGTATGCCCCGTGTTGCCGCAAGGGACTCCAGGCTCAGTCGAATAACTCGTGGCTTGCTGGCAGGCTTGGGGGTCACTGCATTTGTTTTGGTTTCCGCCCAGGCATTGGCCGCGACCGCGCCAAACCTTGGAACATCTGCCACATATGGCGTTCTCTCCAGCACCTACACCAATACCGCAGCAGGAACCACTATCAATGGGGATCTTGGATATACGACCGGACCCGCGGTAGTGCCCACGGTGAATGGCACGACACACGTTGCTGATGGTCCATATGCCACAGCAGGGATAGATCAGGGCATTGCCTTGGCGGATTTGAACGGTCAATCCTGCACTTCTCTCGGCGCTGGCGCGGTTGCTCTGGACACTGTGGACCTTGGGGCTGGGCCTGGAGTATTTCCTCCGGGTTGTTATTCCAGCGGCGGCGCAATGACGATAACCGTAAGCACGACAGTGACCCTCAATGGCGCCGGCGTTTACATCTTCAGGCCAGCAGGGGCGCTTACTACTGGAGCCAATTCCAGAGTTGTCGCGGCGGGCGGCGCCTGCGAGTCCGATGTATACTGGGCTCCCGTCGGCGCCACGACGCTTGGGGCAAATGCGGCAGCATCGCTTACACCGACGTTCCTGGGAACGATCATTGACGACGCCGGTATTACGCTTGGACATTTTGCAAACATGACAGGACGAGCCTTGGCATTTGGCGGGACCGTCACAACAGATACAAATACAATTACCGTCCCTACTTGTCCCGCCTTCGTTCCCCCAGTGACGCCTCCGGGCGGTGTTGCGCTCGGCAAGGTATTCTCCCCGACCTCCATTTCTGCAGGTGGCGTCTCGAGGCTCACCATTACGTTGAGCAATGACAATGTTGGTGTCGCCACCCTTTCCTCGCCCTTGATTGACAACTTGCCCACCAATGTGGTGGTCGCGCCCACCCCGAATGCAGCCACTAGTTGTGGCGTCGGGGTGCCGACGGCAGTTGCGGGTACCTCGATAGTGTCCCTACCGATCGGAACAACAATTCCGGGCGGCGCGCCCGGCACTTGTTCGGTGACCGTGGACGTGACCGCCGCGACCGCGGGTAGCTACACCAACACGCTGCCCGTTGGCGCCTTGGTAACCAGCAACGGCAGCAATGCCACACCAGCCAGCGCGGTCTTGACCGTCACATCTCTCGCCGCCACGAGCATCCCCACGCTTTCCGAGTGGGCGATGATCATGCTTGTAGCCCTCCTGGCTATGGCAGGCTTTGTAGCGATGCGCAGGCAGGTTTAAGTACGGTCGTTGAAATAACCCAGGGGCGCGCAAGCGCCCCTTGTTGTTTGCGTGCAAGGCGTGGCTTAGGTTGCACCCCTCACATAAGCCCGGATAATTCATCAGGGCGGTACTCTTTTTTGTGGGAGCGGCTTTAGCCGCGATTGCCACGGTTCGATCTGTCGCGGCTAAAGCCGCTCCGAAGGCAATGCTGCCATTCGATGGTAGCGGATTCTATTACTGAATTATTCTGGATAAGCACGCTTTTAATCCATTCGCTTATGTTGCGCTTCTTCATTCTCTTTGTTGTCATCCTGGTTACGCTGTTCGCGGCCGAGTTGACGCAGCCTGTGCAAACCGCCGTCGTGCTGCCGTGGACCGAAGCGCTGGCGCGAATCAGTGCCGGCCTGATCACGCTCTTCGATTCGAACGTTGCCGCGTACGGCAAGATTCTGCAGAGCACGACCAACGGCTTCGCGGTTTCCATCGAGGCGGGATGCAACGGCATTGAGGCGGCCATTGTTCTCATTGCCGCCATGCTCGCCTTTCCTGCGCCCTGGAAGCACCGCGTAATCGGCATCCTGGCCGGCCTGACTGCGGTGCAGGTGTTGAATATCGTGCGCGTGATCAGCCTTTTCTATCTCGGCCAGTGGAATATGAAGGTCTTCGAGTGGGCGCATCTTTATCTGTGGCAGGCGCTCATCATGCTCGATGTGCTGATTGTCTGGCTGGTCTGGATTCGGATGCTGCCGCCGTCCTCATCCTCCTCTGACGTACCTCCTCCTCCATCGGCAGGTGCCGGGGTGCGACAAGCGACAGCGCCATGATGGCGGGTACCCCTACGCTCGGGAAGTTTGTTCTGCGTACCCTCCTGTGGTTGCCACCCTGTCTCGCGGCCTGGTATTTCAGCGCGCACTATCACACGGCCGGCGCCGGCGCACTGGCTCACCTGCTGGTGGACGGGTTCCAACCCGGCATCGTGTCTGCGCTAGAGCAGCCTGGAATCGATCAGGTATTTGTGACCACCCTCGAGGTACACCCCGAGCCGGGACGAACCGGCCTGCTGGTACTGGAAGTGAATCCCCTGCTCTACACTTACGGATTGGCGTTTTTCGGCGCGCTGATGCTTGCAGCGGGCGCCAAGTGGTGGAAAATCCTGGTCGGCGCCGTTGTTCTTCTGCCCTTCCAGAGCTGGGGCATCGCTTTCGATTTGCTGGTACAAGTCGGCGTAAAACTCGGCCCTGACATTGCAGCACAGGCGGGTTTGTTCGGCTGGCGCAGGGAGGCCATCGCGCTCGGCTATCAAATCGGCAACCTCATTTTTCCCAGCCTCATACCCGTCGTGTTGTGGGCAGGTTTTAACCGGTCGTTCATTGAGAACTTGCTACGCTCGCAGGCCCGCAATACTCCTACCCATCCTTGACGACCCGTGCACCGGAGAGAAGTGGCTCCGCTTGTCTGAACAACATTCCCCGATTTATAAGTGGAACTCTGGCGGGTTAAAGGTGCGTCGTTGTTTCCGTGGATGTCGGGCAACGCGGGGCGCACCGAAAACTTCATTCTACGCAGCCTCGGCCAGCTTCGGCAGCCAGTCCATATAGGCTTGTTCGGACGTGGCGTCACTCAGACTCGAATGCGGCCTGCCCGTGTTGTAGCAGTCGATGTATCGGCAATGTCGGCACGCGCGGCGCTGACGCTGTCGTAGGCCTTCAGGTACACCCGCTCGTACTTCACGCTGCGCCATACGCGCTCGACGAACACGTTGTCCCGCCACGCGCCGCGCCCATCCATCGACAACTTGCAACCCTGAGCCAGCACCGCCTCAGTGAACGTCTCGGCGGTGAGCTGACTGCCCTGATCGGTGTTGACGATTTCAGGCGTGCCGTAGCGGGCAAAGGCCGCATCGATCACCTCCCGTGCGTGGCACGCTTCCAGCGTGATTGCCACCTTGTGTGCCAACACCCGGCGGCTGGCCACGTCGACCACGGCGGTGAGGTAGACGAAGCCGCGCGCCATCGGAATGTAGGTGGTGTCCAGCGCCCACACCTGATTGGAGCGGACGACGGCAAGCTTGCGCAGCAGATACGGGTAAATCTTGTTCCCCGGCGCACGCTGGCTGGTGCCCGGCTGGGGCGCAAGTGCAGTGATGCCCATCTTCTTCATGAGCCTGCCAACGTGGCGGCGACCGACCTTCACGCCTGTCTGCCGCAACTGACGACGCAGCATCCGTGCGCCCATGAAGGGGTGTTCCAGATGCCGTTCGTCGATCCGGCGCATCAGCGCCAGGTCGGCTTCGGAGACGGGCCTGGGCAGGTAGTACACCGATCCCCGGCCGATTCCCGGCAACGCAGCCTGGCGGCTGACGCTGAGGGTGTGGTCACGGTCGATCATGGCTTTGCGTTCAGCAATCCCGCCTTGGTGAGCGCGTGTTCTAAAAAATCGTTCTCCAGCGCCAGCTGGCCGATCTTGGCGTGCAATGGAACCAGATCGACCGGCTCGGTGGCTTCAGTCGTCGCGCCGAATACATCGGCGGCGCGTTCGAGCAGCTGCTTCTTCCATTCGGCAATCTGGTTGGGGTGCAACTCGAACTCACGGCACAGCTCGGCCATCGTCTTGTCTTCGTGCAGCGCGGCCAGCGCTACGCGTGCCTTGAATGCCGGATTGTGGGTGCGGCGGGTGCGCCGCGCCGATTTCTTGACCATCAAATACTCCTTCTCGCCAGACCGCTTCCAGTCCAGCATCATGCCCGGAGTTTCCACTTATAGCGCTGTGCAGATTTGCGGGGCAACTTCTAACGTCCCAGGGGAAAGGTGCAATCTTCGACATCCCGGCAACCTGTTCATAACCAGCCCCCGACAAAACCTGCTCGCCGCAAGCCGCTGGCGATATAAGAGCAATCTCGCATCACTCGCCACAACAGACCCGTGCGGTAGTTCTCGATCATCAAAACGATCGGCCCTTGATTCAGGCCGTAATGCCACGGCGATACCCAGCCGTAGGGATTGCTGCCCTTGTTCGGGTAGGTCGGATTGAACGTTGCCTTGAAGCCGCAGGGATTACCCGTTTTCAGGTCGACCTGATGCACCAGATAGTCGATTGCCGGCAACACGATCTCCGGCGCGAACGGTAGCGACGCCACCACCGCCCATGGCGCGACGGTGCCGTCGTCCGGGCCGTACGGTACGCCGCGGCCCAGGTAACCGAAGAACTGCCGCTCGATGCCATTTATCTTGAGGGTGCCGGGGCCGGGTCCGTCGCTTGCGGTGATTCCCCAGCAGTCTTGGCCATACTCTGCAAGCTTGAGCGGATTGTCGATCGCGTATTGTCGCTGCGCATAGGTAGCGCGACGGGTGTTCTCGAAGTAATCGATACCTTTTTCGCGCATGAACGCGTCCTGAATGCCACGAAAATCGATCCAGAGATGCGAAATCTGATGCGTGAATAAAGGCCCCGCGTAAAGATAATCGTATCCGCAGTTATTTTTCCACTCGTAAGTAGAAGCCCAGGCTGCATAGCTGCTCTCCGGCAGCGGATGGGTGGGCGAGCCGAGCCCCAGGATATACAGCACAAGCGCCTCGTCGTAGCCTTCCCAGCGGTATTTGAGAAATCCGCTTTCGGGTTTCCAGCCGTGCGTAACCGTCAGGCCACCGTTTTGTGCCCACGGCCAGTCGGCCCGGCAATAAAGAGCGTTAGCGACGTCGCGTATTTCCTTTTCTTCAGCCGTGTCCGCGTCAAAATATGCGCCGGCAGTCAATGCACCGGCGAGCAGAATGGCGCTGTCCACGGTCGACAATTCGCATTGCCACGCGCGCCGTCCGGTCTGCATGTCGAGAAAATGATAATAAAAGCCCTGGTAACCGGTGGCGTCCGGCTCGGGGCCTTGCGGGCTGTCCCGGAAAAACCTCAGTGTGGCGAGGACTGTCGAGATCGCCGCCGCGCGCGTGATGAAGCCGCGCTCGACCGCGACCGGATATGAAGCCAGGGCGAGGCCGGTAGCGGCAATGCTGGCGGGCCAATCGGGCTCGGTCTTGTCGCGCACCAGTCCATTTTGCGGATTGGTCCAGAGCAAAAAGTATCTGAAGGTATCGCGCTGAAGCGATTCCAGTTCGGCATCGGCCGTGGGTTTGTCGGTGTTCATGGTTTCACCGGGTCTGCGATTTGGACGTCAACGCAATCGTGACGGAAGCGACCGCATGCGGCGGTAGCACGGCATCAAGCGAATTTTTTGGTTCGATCATCTTCTTTCCTCAAGAAATTGCCTCTCAGCGGCACCCGTTCAACAGTATCGTTGACGAGGGCCTGCGCCTCATCAAGGTCTAGCCGAGCACAACGCGCAGCGTATGGGTTTGGCCGTCATCCGCCAGGGCAATCGCGTCTGCGGTAGTGAGCGCTTTGGCGTCGAGTTCGACGCGAGTTATCCCGCGACAGACATGGCCTGGATTTTCGACCGTGATGACGTAACGGGTGATGGCGTGTTGCCGGCCGCGCCGCTGGTAGGTGAGCTGGAAGCCGGCCCAATGTTTCGGAATGCACGGATCGATGCGCAGTTGGTCGCCGCGCAACTGGAAGCCGAGTACGGCCTCGAGGCCGGCGCGGTACAACCACGCGGCGGAGCCGGTGTACCAAGTCCAGCCGCCGCGGCCGAGGTACGGCGCAACCGAATAGACGTCTGCGCTGACGACATAGGGTTCCACCTTGTAGCGTGCCACTGCGTCGGTACTGTCGCTGTGGTGGATCGGGTTGAGCAGGTCGAACAGCGCACCGGCGCGATCGCCGTCACCGAGCCTGGCCCACGCAAAGACCGACCAGATCGCACCGTGTGTGTATTGGCCACCGTTCTCGCGTATGCCAGGCGGGTAGGCCTTGATATAGCCGGGATTCTTCGTGCCGTTGTCAAACGGCGGGGTGAGCAGTCGCGCGATCTGGTGCTGATAATCGACCAGCAGGCGATCGACCGAGGCCATGGCCTGCACCGCGTGATGCGGGTTCGCTGCGCCAGCCAGCGCGCTCCACGATTGCGCGATGGTATCGATCTGGCATTCCCCGCTTTCGTGCGAGCCCAGTGGCGTGCCGTCGTCGTAGTAGCCGCGGCGGTACCACTGGCCGTCCCACGCCTGTTCCAATGCAACGCGCATGTCGGCGGCATAGTCGCGCCAGCGTTTGACGCGCTCGGTTTCGCCGCGCTGCTCGGCATAGGGCGCGAACGCCGCGATGGTGGCCAGCAGAAACCAGCCAAGCCAGCTGCTTTCGCCGCGGCCCTGTTCACCGACGCTGTTCATGCCATCGTTCCAGTCGCCGGTTTCGATCAGCGGCAGTCCGTGCGCGCCGCGGGTCAGGCTGGAGTCGAGCGCGCGGGCGCAGTGTTCGTACACGCTGACTTTCCGGTCAGACTCGGTCGGCTGAAAGAACGTAGTGGTGGCCTCGGCAGGAATGACTTGCCCGGCAAGGTATGGCAACACTTCATCCAGCACCGCGGCATCGCCAGTCACGTCGACATAGTGTGTGGCGACGTAGGTGAGCCAGATGCGGTCGTCGCTGATCTTGGTGCGGATGCCCTGCCCGCCCGGCGGCAACCACCAGTGTTGCACGTCGCCTTCGGCAAATTGGCGGCCGGCCGCTCGCAGCAGATGTTCGCGGGCGAGATCGGGCCGGCTTACGCACAGCGCCGTCACGTCCTGCAACTGATCGCGAAAACCATACGCGCCGCTGGCCTGATAGTAGGCGGTACGCGCCCACAAGCGGCAACTCAGCACCTGGTACAGCAGCCAATCGTTGAGCATGATGTCCATCGCCCGGTCCGGCGTGCGTACCTGTACGGTGTCGAGCAGGCCGTTCCACTGGGCGGCCACTTCGCCGAGTACTTGTTCGATGTCGGTCACGCGATATTTCTCGATCAATGTCTGCGCTTCTGTTTCGCCAGCGGCATCACCGAGCAGGAAGACGATATCAATCTGTGTATTCGGCGGCAGTTCGATCCGCGTCTGTAGTGCGCCGCATGGATCAAGACCTGCGCCAAGGCGACCCGACAGCGGCGTGTTGTCTTGCAGCGCGGCAGGTTGGTCGAGCGCGCCGAATGGACCGAGAAACGCGCCGCGATCGCCGCTCATCGAGCGTTGCTGGCCAGCCAGATCGACGAACGCGACGTGTCCGTCAAAATCGCTGCGCCACGGATTGCGCGCAAACAGCGCACCGGTTTGCGCATCGCGCGAGGTGATCACGAACGGCGCCGGTGTGGTGCCGTTTGCGCCCAACGCCCATTCGACATAGCCGGTGATCGACAAGCGCCGCGTGCGCGCCGAGCGGTTGCACAGACGCAACCGCGACAGCTTGATGGAATCGGCCACCGGCACGCACACGGTCAACTCCGACTCGATACCGTACGCATCGTTCGTAAAGCGGCTGATGCCCTTGCCATGCAGGGTGTGGTAGGTCGCGCCCGAGACGCGAATCGGCAGCGCAGTGGCGCTCCACAATGCGCCGCTGTCTTCGTCGCGCAGATACAGCGCCTCATGCGGACTGTCGCTGACGGGATCGTTCGGCCACGGCGTGATCGGATTCTGCTGACTGTTGAGCGACCACGCATAACCGCCGCCCTCCGCCGACACGAGGAAGCCGAACGCAGGGTTCGCGATCACATTGACCCACGGCAGCGGTGTGCAGCGCGCGTCGTCGAGATGGATGCGATACGAACGGCCGGCCTGGTTGAAACCGCCGCTGCCGTTGGCGAATTCCAGTGGGCCGTCCGGCGCACCGGCGGCTTGTGCCGGCGTGCTGGCGCGGATGGGCGCGCCAGCCGTGCCTGGCGCCGGTGCGGCAAGATCCGTGGTGCGTCGTGGTTCGTTGGCGTCGATCAGCACGCGCGCCGCCGTCAGCAGGCCGTTGCGCAAGTCGTCGCTGATCGCGCTGTCACGCAATGCAATCAGTTCAGCCTTGACCGCTGCGGTGTCTGTTTTCAGCTGCGTCTGCTGCACACTCACCAACGGCTCAAGCGCACGGTGCAGCGCATCGCCGACGGTGCCGGCAGCCGTATTCAAAAGCACCACATCGACGGCTAACTGCCTGCTGCGCCAGTTGTTTTGCGCCCGCAGCACCTCCTGCACGCGCGCCAGTTCGGCCATGTTGTCGAGGCGCAGCAGCATGATCGGGCGATCACCGGAAATGCCGGCCGCCCACAGCGTGGGCGGGCCGCCGCGACCGCGCGCCAACGCGTCGGCTGCAGCACGTTGGTGCGGATCGCTGATCAGCACCGCACTCAGCCAGTGCGCAGAACGGGCGGCTTGCGCCGTGTCGGTGCCGAGGGGCGCGTATTCGGCCGCGGCGTGGTGCGCGGCGCTGGTGAACAACTCCCCAGCAGCGTTCGCGTTGTCCAGCTGTGCGGTCAATGCCAGCGCACCCTCTCGCGAATCGGCCAGTCGCGTCCACAGCAACAGCCCCGCGCTGGCGCCGGGCGCCAGCGTAACGCGTTGGCGCAGGCTGAAGGCAGGATCGAGCACGTAGCCGGTGGTGTTCGACAAGGTGGCGCCCGGCTGCATCGCCTGCGCATTACGCAGCGTGCGGCAGCGGCCGAGAAAACGCGCGCGATCAGTTTCATGTTCAAGCGCGCCGTCGGCCGGCTGGCCCTCGATCTGCAGTGCGTGTGCTGCCCAGATATCCGGCTCACTGTCCGCGCGCCGCCGCCGCGTGGCCAGCAACACGCCATGTCGCGCATCCCATTCGGTTTGCACGAACATCTTGGAGAACGCCGGATGCGCGTTGTCGGGGCCGGCCGGGCCGACCACCAACTCGGTGTAGGAGGTCAGCGATAACGTGCGCGGTTTGTCGCCATGGTTGTTCAGGGTGAGGCGGCGCAGCTCGATATCGGCCTCGCCGGCCACGGCGATTTCCAACGTGCTGTCCAGCGTGCCATCGCGGCGGACAAACTCGGCGCGGCCGGCGCTGAAATTCACCACAAAATCCTGCGATGCCGCGCCCAAGGGTTGCCGCGTGGCCGACCACACCGCGCCGCTGTCCTCGTCGCGCAGCAGCAGATAGCTGCCCCAGTTATCGCGGGTGACATCTTCGCGCCAGCGCGTTACCGACAGGTCGCGCCATCGGCTGAAACCAGAACCGCTGTTGCTGAGCATGACGCTATACGTGCCGTTCGAGAGCAGGCACAGCCGGCGTGTGGCGATGGCGGGAGGAGGCGTGAGAGAGGGCACGGGCGATCCTGTCCGCGGCGATGAAAACCTCAACGTGCCGCAGCGCCAGTACGCACGGCGTCGCTTGAGGCTTCCTGATGGGGCTGTGTCGGAGGGCCGGAGATCGAGGCCAGCAGCGCCCTGGCAAGCGCGACTACATTGTCGACCGTGAAGCCGTATTCGCGCAGCAGGACACCGGCCGGGGCCGAGGCACCGAAGCGCTCGACGCCGAGCATGTCGCCATCGGCGCCGACATAGCGGAACCAGCCCTGGGACACCCCCAACTCGACCGCCAGTCGTGCCCTC
>DATKUP010000170.1:0-224138 GCA_035530575.1 Thiobacillus sp.
GTTCCGCGATTGAATTCACCCAGAACCCGTAAGCACCGCGGCGCGCCTTGATCTTCGATAGAGTGCCGTTATCGAGACGCTCACCTCTGCCAAAGCCCGGCAGTGGGCGCGGCTATGCGGCATCGGCCTGCGTCAACCCGCCGGTGCTCATGCTCACCGGCGGCGGATGCCGCCGGCGACTGGGCTGCGCCGCACCGGTGCGGGCGCGGGGCTGAGCGGCCTTGATCGCATCAACCGGCGCATCGTCGCCACCCGTATCCGCCAGGCCGGTACGACCGCGCACTTCACCTGCAAAGGCGAGGTGGGCTACATGCCCATGGTCGGCCATTTGGCTGAAGCAGGGGTTGTCATCCACGTTGCCCCCGCCACGCAGAACCGCGAATTCATCCGTGCCTGCGAAGCACGGCGGCCCAGGGGACACCGTATTGCGCATGTACGCATTGATTCGGCGGGCTGCCAGGCAGACCTCTTCAACCACTGCAAAGACCACGGACAAAGCTTCGCGCTGGGCGCTGCCTCGTCCCAACCGCCAATTTTGGTTTGATGACGGCAGTGGGCTTATTTGTTGGCCAGATGTTCGTGTTGCTGCTGCTGCCGGCACTGCTTCCAATCAGACAATGTGTTGCCGATGCCTGCTTGCGCAAGCCGCCCAAGGTCGTCAAGGCACCGTGATCTTCAGTGTGTCGAACGCGTCGCTGAACAAGCCCACCTCGTCGCCCGAGGCGAACTGCCAGCCTTCCAGGTGGCCAAAATCTGTTCTGGACTTCGGGTCCAGTTCGAGCTGGAAGCGCTTGACGGTCGACAGCGTGGGGTTGCGCACGGCCAGTACCACACTGAGATAACGATCACTGGTGTTTTCGATCATCGCAACCAGGCCCTGGCCCAGCATCGACGAGCGAAAGCCGACCACCACCGGCAGCGCGGGCCTGGCCGTTTCCCGCGCCTGCTGGGCATCGGATTCCTTGTAGGCCAGCTGGGTTTTGAGCTGCTCGATTTCGCGCAGGCTGTCGGTCAGCTGGTTGCGCGTTTCGATCAGATAGCGCTCGGCCTGCTGGCGGGTTTCGACTTCCTTCGACAGGCGCCGCTTCACCTCTTCAAGGTCGACATTGAGCATGAAGGCATACAGCGCCAGCCCGCACACCAGCACCAGCAGCACGACATTCACGGCAATGGAGACGACCAGCCCGCGCCGCTTCGGCTGAGTGGGAGAAGGAATGATCGCCATCGCGTCGCGCCCGTGCTCAGCCGGTATTGCGCATTCCGGCGGCAATGGCATTGATCGACCGCTTCAGCGGTGTCAGCCAACTGTCCTGCTCGGATTCCAACACGCTGTCGGTGCGGTAACGCTTCAGCATCAGCACCTGAATGTGGTTGATGGGATCGATGTAGGGGCGGCGGCGCGAAATCGACAGCGCCAGCGACGGATTGTCTTCCAGCATGGTCTCGATCTGCGCGACCTTTTTGACGCCGGCCACGGTGAGCGCGAATTCGTCCGCAATCGTGCGGTAGATCGTCATGGTGTTGGGGTGATCGCACAGGCGCGCATACTCCTCGGCGATTTCCATGTCGGCCTTGGTCAGCGACATCTGCACATTGGATAGCAGACTGCGGAAAAACGGCCACTCGCGACACATCGCCTGCAGATGCGCGAGACCGTCCGGCTGGCGGTCGATGAAGCCCTGCAACGCGCTGCCGATGCCGTACCAGGCGGGCAGCGTATGGCGCGACTGCGCCCAGCCGAATACCCACGGAATCGCGCGGATCGACCCCAGCGAGCGGTCGGCCTTCTTGCGGTGCGACGGCCGGCTACCGATATTGAGCAGGCCGATTTCGGTGACCGGCGTGCTCTCGTAGAAATAATCGATGAAGCCCGGCGTGCCGATCAGGGTACGGTAGGCGGTCTCGCCCGCCGCCGCGATGTCGCGCATCCAGTCGAGATAGTCCGGCGGGTAATGCACTTCGCAGTTCGCCAGGGCGGTGGCGCTGGCCTTCAGGAGGCCGGTGACGCCCATGCCGATTTCGTAGTTGGCGGTTTCCGGGTTGCTGTACTTGTAGTACAGCATCTCGCCCTGCTCGGTGAACCTGATTTCGCCGTTTACGGTGCCGGGCGGCTGCGACAGGATCGCATCGTGGGTGGGGCCGCCGCCACGCCCGATAGTGCCGCCCCGCCCATGGAACAGGCGGCATTCGACGCCGTGCTGCCGGGTCAGCGCGATGATGGAAAGCTGCGCCTGATAGAGGTTCCAGTTCGACGCCAGGGTGCCGCCGTCCTTGCACGAATCGGAATAGCCGAGCATGACTTCCTGGCGGTTGCCGTCGGACGCCACCAGCGCACGATAGACCTTGTTGGAAAACAGCTGGTCGAGAATCGCCTGGCTGCGCTGCAGGTCGTCGACCGTCTCGAACAGCGGCGCCACCAGAATGCGGCAGAACCACGCGCGCCCGTTGTGGCCGCACAGGCCCACCAGCCGCGCCAGCAACATCACTTCCATCACGTGCGAGGCGCTGTGCGTCATCGAAATCACATAAGTGCCGAAGACCTCGTCGCCGACTTCGATCTTCAGCTTGATCATGCGCCGGAACACCGCGAGCGCCTCGCGCGCCTCGTCGTCGAGCACGGCATCGTTTACCCCGATCGGGCCGATATGGCCGATCCACGCCGCCAGCCGCTGCAGCCGCTCGGCTTCCGCCGCACCGGCGTAGTCGAAATCGGGGTCGATCTGCTGCAATACTGCGATGACCGTGCGGGTATGGACGGTCGACTCCTGGCGGATGTCGAGCTGCAGCAGATGGAAACCGAAACTCTCGACCAGCCGGATCAGCGCCTGCAGGTCCTGCATGGCGACGATGCGATCGCCGTGGCTGATCAGTGAATCGCGCAGCAGATAGAGATCGTCGAGGAAAGCGGCGGCGTTTTCGTAGGCCAGATCCGAGAGGAAGCCCGGCACGTCGGCCAGACACTGGTGGATGTAGGACAGGTTGGCATCCAGCCGCGCCAGCATCATCGCCGCCATGCGGCGGTAGGGTTCGCGGCTGTAGATCTGCACCGCGGTGCCGCGGAAAACCTGTTCGCCGTATTCCGCCTCGTATTCCCGCAGGCGTGCCAGGAAGGGCGCCGAAGGCATGCACCAGTTGCTGCTGTGGGTGAGCGTCTGCCGCAGTTCGAGCAACCGCGCACGGTATTCGTCAAGCGCTTCCTGCATCTGCCGGTGCACCGTCCATTCGGTGACATCCGCCGTTACGAACGGATTGCCGTCGCGGTCGCCGCCGATCCACGAACCGAAACGGATAAAGCTCGGCACGCTGACCGGCGCGACGCCCTCGGCGTTCACGCCGTAATGCTTGCGCAGCGCCCTCTCGAAGTACTCATACGCCTTCGGCACTGCTTCGAACAGGCTTTCCCGCACGTAATACAGGCCGCTGCGCACCTCGTCGCGCACTTCCAGCTTGGCGCTGCGCAGTTCGTCGGTGCGCCACATCACCTGGATTTCGGCAGCCAGCTGCGCTTCCAGTTCGCGCTGGTCGTTCACCCCCAGCGCTAGGCTGTACATCTGGTCGCAAATCAGGAAAACCCGCCGCACCCCTTCCATCACCGCACGGCGGCGCGCTTCGGTGGGGTGCGCGGTGAACACCGGTGCGTAGTGCAGGCGGTCGAGCATGTCCTGCAGGGTGGTCACCGAAATGCCCTGCGTCTTGAAGCCGGCCAGGGTGCGGTCGAACGAGCCCTCCCACAGCGCCGTGCCGTGCGACAGCATGCGGCGGCGGTTGCGGTAGGCAAAGCTTTCCTCCGCCACGTTGACCAGCATGAAATAGCCGGAGAAGGCACGCACCACCAGTTCGACCTTGCTGGCAGGCATGGCATCGATGATCGCCATCAGCTCGGTGCGACGCTGCTGGTCTTCCTGCTGGTGCAGCTCGGAAAACCCGCGCCGCAGGGTTTCCACCGCATCGAATACGTCCTCGCCGGCAAACTGCAGCAACACCTGGCCCAGCAGGGTTCCCAGCAGTTTGACCTGCGCGCGCAGGTGGTCGTCGGTCAGGAGATTTTCGGGTGCATTCATGACGAGGAATCAGCCCGACACAGCGGGTTTCAGTGCGGCAAAGCCCGCTATTTTCGCATAGACGACGTGCATCACCCAACCGCGCGCCGCGCATTGCGAAACATCCGCAGCCACGGGGCGGCGCCGCTCATGCCGTCCGGTTTCCACGACAGCTGCGCGGCGCGGAACACGCGCTCCGGATGCGGCATCAGGATACTGAAGCGGCCGTCCGCGGTGGTGAAGCCGGTCAGCCCACCGGGCGATCCGTTCGGATTCAGGGGATAGACCTCGGTCGGCGCGCCGCGATGGTCGACGTAGCGCAGCGTGGCCTGCGCCTGGGCGGCGTGCACGGGGTCGCGGAAAGTGGCCCGGCCTTCGCCGTGCGACACCGCGATCGGCATCACCGAGCCGGCCATGTCGGCGAAGAAAAGCGACGGCGAGGCCAGCACTTCGACCAGCGCGAAGCGCGCCTCGAACTGCTCCGACAGGTTGCGCTCGAAACGCGGCCAGGCAGTCGCCCCGGGGATCAGGTCGTGCAGCTGGCTCATCATCTGGCAGCCGTTGCACACCCCCAGTGCGAGCGTGTCGGCGCGTTCGAAGAAGGCCGCGAACTGGTCGCGTGCACGCGGGTTGAACAGGATCGACTTGGCCCAGCCGCCGCCTGCGCCCAGCACGTCGCCGTAGCTGAAGCCGCCGCACGCGGCGAGCCCGGTGAAGTCGGCGAGGCTGGCCCGGCCGGACAGGATGTCGCTCATGTGGACGTCGACCGCGGCAAAACCGGCCGCGTCGAACGCCGCGGCCATCTCGACCTGGCCGTTGACGCCCTGCTCGCGCAGCACCGCGATGCGCGGGCGCTTGCCGCTGGCAATGAAGGGTGCGGCGATGTCGGCGTCGACATCGAAGCCCGGCGCATAGCGCAGGCCGGGGTCGGCGCCATCGGCATGCTGCGCGAACTCCTGCTCGGCGCACACCGGGTTGTCGCGTAGCTTCGCCATTTCGTAGCTGGTGCGCGCCCAGGCACTTTGCAGCGCGGTGCGCGCCTCGTCGAAGAACACCTGCTCGCCGCGCAGCAGGCGCAGACGGTCACATGCATTGGGCTGGCCGATCACATGGAATTCGCCGCGCAAGCCGGCATCCATGAAGGCCTGCAGCACCGCCTGCGTGTCGCCACGCCGCACCTGCAGCACCGCGCCGGCTTCCTCGTTGAACAGCACATTGAAAATACGCTGCGAGACATCGCCTGCGCTCGGCAACTCCGGTTCCGGCAGGCCTGCGTCCTCGACCTCGTGGCGGATCTGGTCGAGACACAACTCGTCCACGTCAAGATCCACCCCGCAATGCCCGGCAAACGCCATTTCGACGAGGGTGACGAACAGGCCGCCGTCGGAGCGGTCGTGATAGGCCAGCAGCGTGCCGGCCGCGTTCAGCGCCTGCACGGTGTCGAAGAACGCGATGAGCGCAGCAGGCTGCGGCGCATCCGGGCAGTCGTCGCCCATTTGCTTGTAAGCCTGGGCCAGGCTCGATGCGCCGAGACGGTTCCTGCCCAGCCCCAGGTCGATCAGGACGAGGTCGGTGTCGCCGGCGTCGGTACGCAATTGCGGCGTCAGGTGCCGCGTCGCGTCGGGGGTGTTGGCGAACGCCGAAACCACCAGCGAGATCGGCGAGGTCACCACCTTCTGCTCGCCGTCGGTCTGCCATACGGTCTTCATGCTCATCGAGTCCTTGCCGACCGGGATGGAGACGCCCAGTGCCTGACAATACTGCGAGACCGCCGCCACGGTATCGAACAGCGCGGCGTCCTCGCCCGGGTGGCCGGCGGGCGCCATCCAGTTGGCCGACAGCTTGACCTCGCCCAGGCTCTCCACGCGCGCGGCGGCGAGGTTGGCGATTGCCTCGACGATTGCCATGCGCCCCGATGCAGGCGCATCGATCAGCGCCAGCGGCGCCTTCTCGCCGATGGAAAACACCTCGCCGTGCGTGGTTCGATAGCCCGCCAGCGTGACGGCGCAATCGGCCACCGGAACCTGCCACGGCCCCACGCACTGGTCGCGCGCGGTGAGGCCGCCGACGCTGCGGTCGCCGATGGAAATCAGGAACATCTTCGACGCCACTCCCGGCATCGCCAGCACGCGATAGGCGGCATCCTTGAGGTCGATGCCGTCGAGCGCCAGCGGCACGAGCGCGCTCGCCCGATGCGTGACGTCGCGCGTCATCTTCGGCGGTTTACCGAGGATGACATCCAGACTCACGTCCACCGGTGCGTTCTGGAAATGACTGTCGGTCACCCGCAGGTGGTTGTCCTCGGTGGCTTCGCCCAGCACCGCAAACGGACAGCGCTCACGCTCGCAGAGAGTGTGGAATTCGGCCAGCCGCGCAGGCGGGATCGCCAGCACGTAGCGCTCCTGCGCCTCGTTGCACCAGATTTCGCGCGGCGACATGCCGGATTCCTCCGACGGCACCGCGCGCAGTTCGAAGCGGCCGCCGCGGCCGCCGCCGTGCACCAGTTCGGGCAGCGCGTTCGACAGGCCGCCGGCGCCGACATCGTGAATCGACAGGATCGGATTGGCCTCGCCCCGCTGCCAGCAGCGGTCGATGACCTCCTGCGCGCGCCGTTCCATTTCCGGGTTGCCGCGCTGCACCGAGTCGAAGTCGAGGTCGGCGGCGTTGGCGCCGGTGTCCATCGACGACGCCGCGCCGCCGCCGAGGCCGATCAGCATGCCGGGGCCGCCCAGCTGAATCAGCAGCGTGCCGACCGGCAGCATTTTCTTCTCGACATGGTCGGCGCGGATGCTGCCGACGCCGCCCGCCAGCATGATCGGCTTGTGGTAGCCGCGTCGCTGCCCGGCGACCGTTTCCTCGAAGGTGCGGAAATAGCCGGCCAGGTTGGGGCGGCCGAATTCGTTGTTGAACGCCGCCGCACCGATCGGGCCTTCGAGCATGATCGCAAGCGCGGTGACGATGCGATCCGGCTTGCCGTAGGCGCCGGCTTCCCACGGCTGTTCGAAGCCTGGAATGTTGAGGTTGGATACCGAGAATCCGCACAGGCCGGCCTTGGGTTTCGAGCCGATGCCGGTCGCGCCCTCGTCGCGGATTTCGCCGCCGCTGCCGGTAGCCGCGCCCGCGAAGGGCGAAATCGCCGTCGGGTGGTTGTGCGTTTCCACCTTCATCAGCACATGGGTCAGCTCGCTGCCGTAGGCGTAGCCGCCGGCGGCGCGCGGGTAGAAGCGGTCGATGGTCGCACCTTCGATCACCGACGAATTGTCGGAATACGCCACCACCGTGCCTGCGGGATGGGCGGCGTGGGTGTCGCGGATCATGCCGAACAGCGTTTTCGCCTGCGCCGCGCCGTCGATCACCCACGAGGCGTTGAAAATCTTGTGGCGGCAATGCTCTGAATTGGCCTGCGCGAACATCATCAGTTCGACGTCGGTGGGGTTGCGCCCGATGCGGACGAAGTTCTCCACCAGGTAATCCAGCTCATCGTCCAACAGTGCGAGGCCGAGCTCGCGGTTGGCGGCCTGCAGCGCCGGGCGGCCACCGCCCAGCACGTCGATGCGGGCCAGCTCGCGCGGCGGCACATGACGGAACAGTTGTTCCACGTCGGCCAGCGTCATCACCGCCTCGGTCATGCGGTCGTGCAGGAGCGGCAGCAGGCGCGCCGTCGCCTCGGCCGACAGCGGCCGACCGGTCGCGTCCAGCGCATGGAAGGCCACCCCGCGCTCGATCCGCCCGAAGCCGGCGAGGCCGCAGTTTTTCAGGATGTCGGTGGCCTTCGACGACCACGGCGAGAGGGTGCCGGGGCGCGGCGTAACGAGGATCAGCGGGTCGTCCGCGGTGGGCGTGGCGGTCGGCGTGCCGTAATCGAGCGCCTGCTCGACCAGCCGCATTTGCGCAGCATCGAGTGCGGCGTCCGCTTCCAGAAAATGCCAGTGACGCGCAGCCAGCACGCCCAGGCCGAGGCCCAGTTGCGCGGCCTCGCTGCGGATTTTATCGAGACGGAACGAAGACAGCGCGGCAGCGCCGGGAAGCGAAACAATGACAGACATGTGCGCCTTTGCGGAACGGGCAAAGGCGCTATTTTAGCTGATCGGAGCCCTTCTCCGGACCGGCTTGCCGGCGAATGGCGGCCTGCTTTCGCCAGGCTTCGAGGCAGTCTAGGCCGCAAAAATGATGGACATAGTCCTGCGCATCCGTCACGTTGACCGAATCGGCCGGCACTTCCTTCAGACAGACCGCACAGCTAAGCGTGGTGCAGCTTTTTTCGTCGGAACATTGCACCACCGGCGCGCCCGCCGGGTTGTGGTGTGGGCTATTCATATGATATTCCTCGGATCACCAGACGTTTTCAGTTTAAGCCAATCGCACGGCTTCAGCCATGGGATTAAGATGTCGGCGATACCGCCGAACCGGATACTCCACAGCATGGCCGACCCTGAACGCCCCGCCCATCCCGCCGCTTGTGCCCCCCTGCCGGTCGCACCCCGCACCCTCGTCTCCCCGCCGCTGTTCACGGCTGCCGCCATGCGCGAAATCGACCGGCAGTGGGCGGCCCGCCACCCCGCCGCCTCATTGATGGCGAGGGCGGGCGCGGATGCGGCCGAACTGGCCGGCACGCTGGCCAGCGAATCGGGTGCGCCGGTCCTGGTCCTGGCCGGCCCCGGCAACAACGGCGGCGATGCCCTGGTCGCCGCGCGCCGGCTTACGGCGCAGGGATTCCGCGTCGACGTCGTCAGCCGCGCCGACCCCGCCCGCCTGCCGCCGGATGCCGCCCGCGCCTGGGCCGGTTGGCGCGAAAACGGCGGCACGATTCTGGCGGACATCCCGCCGTTGCGGCGCTACAGCCTGGTCATCGACGGCCTGTTCGGGCTGGGGCTGCAGCGCGATATCGGCGGCGAAGACGCGCACTGGATCGAGCAGGCCAACGAAATGGACTGTCCGAAACTCGCGCTCGACGTGCCGAGCGGCCTCGACAGCGACAGCGGCCGCATCCGTGGCATCGCCCTGCGCGCCGACCACACGCTGACCTTCATCGGTCTCAAGCCGGGTTTGTTCACCGCCGACGGCCCGGATTACGCCGGCCAGTTGCACCTCGACCTGCTCGGCATCGATCCAGCCGACCTGCCCGCCGCGCCGGGCATCGCGCTGACGCAGCTGGAAAGCCGCCACCGCCTGCCCGCGCGCGTCCAGAACAGTCACAAGGGCCTGTTCGGCCATGTCGGCATCGTCGGCGGCAGCCACGGCATGGTGGGCGCCTGCCTGCTCGCCGGGCGCGCCGCGCTGCGGCAGGGCGCGGGCAGCGTGACCTTGGGCGCGCTGGACGAGCGCGTCGTGGTCGATTACGGCGAACCGCGGCTGATGTTCGCCGTGCCGGAAAACCTGGTTGGCCGGCATCCGGGCGTGCTGGCGGTCGGCCCCGGACTGGGCCAGGGCGCCCGCGCGCACGCCTTGCTGGAAGCGGCACTGACGGCGCCCTGCCCGCTGGTGCTGGATGCCGACGCGCTGAATCTGCTGGCCGGCAGCCCGGCGCTGGCCAACCGCGCTGCCCGCCGCAGTCACCCCACCCTGCTCACCCCGCATCCAGGCGAAGCCGCGCGCCTGCTCGGCGTGAGCGGGACGGACATCCAGGCGAACCGCATCGAGGCCGCGCAGCGCCTGAGCGCGCAGTATCACGCGCATGTCGCACTCAAGGGCGCCGGCACCGTCATCGCCCACCCCGACGGCCGCTACGCCATCAACACCAGCGGTGGACCCTGGCTCGCCCAGGCCGGCTCGGGCGACCGCCTCACCGGCATGGTGGCCGCGCTGCTGGGTCAGGGAATGGCCGCGGGCGATGCATTGGAGGCTGCGGTGTGGCTTCACGGCAACCCGGCCTGAAAATTACTCAAGGCTTTGCGAACCCACGCGATCATTAAAGTATATCGACCCCATGCCGATATGAATGGTTGAGGCAACATCCCGTTCTCACTTATGGTTTCCCGACTATTGCAGATGCTGAGTCAATGAAGAAAAACACCCAACATCTGGGAATCGGCGTCCGCATCGGGGGCGGTTTTGTCGTCGTGCTTGCCCTGACGGTCGCGCTCAGCGCGATCGGTCTGCGTTATGTGGCCGAAACCAACCAGCGCCTGAAGGACATCGCCCAGACCAATAACGTCAAGATCGAACTCGCGATGGAGATGCACAGTGCGCTGCGCGAGCGCGCGATCTCCATGCACACACTCCCCAGTATCGTCGATGCCTTCGAGAAGGATGACGAGATCCAGCGCTTCAATGCCGAGGCCACTCGCTACGCCAAGGCGCGGACCCGCCTTGAGAGCATGCCGCTCAGCCCGCAAGAACGCGAGATCCTGGCAAAAATATTCGAAATGACCCGTGAAGCGGGATCCGAGGTGCAAGCGGTCGTGGACAGGTCCGTTTTTATCGACGACCCGGCAGATGTCTTCGAATGGATACGCAATGTGGCGATGCCGCGGCAACGCGCCATCGCCGAACAGGTCAACCTCATGCTCGACCTGCAGCGCAGTCAGACAGCCGCTGCGGTGCAGGATGCGGAGAACTCATTTTCCCGCGTGCGCAATCTGATGCTGGGGCTGGGTATCGCGGCACTGCTGACAGGAATAACGATTGCCGGCTTTGTCGGCCAGCGGGTGACGCGCCAGGCCAGGCAACTCGAAACCCAGGCCATGTATGACCTGCTGACCGGCTTGCCCAACCGTTCGCTGTTGCATGACCGGCTCCAGTATGAGATCGGGGTGTCCCAACGCGAGCATGCGTCGTTTGGCGTGGTCCTGATGGATCTGGATCGGTTCAAGGAAGTCAACGATACCCTCGGTCATGACGTGGGCGACGAAGTCCTGCGTGAAGTCGGACGCCGCTTGAAGGAAGCGATACGCACCGAGGATACGGTGGCGCGTTTGGGCGGGGACGAGTATGTCTTGCTGATACGCAACCTGGAACCAGAAGACACCGCATTAATCGCAAACAAGATTTTTGCCGCTCTGAACAAACCCTTTCACTGGCAAAACCAGAGCATCGACCTCGGCGCGAGCCTGGGACTGTCGTTTTATCCGTCGCAGTGCGACGACGCCAGCGGCCTGCTGCGGTGCGCCGACATCGCGATGTACGTGGCGAAGCGCTCCGGCCAGGGCTATGCGCTGTATTCCCCGGATCAGGAACTCACCAGTCGCGACGATCTTTCGCTCAAGAGCGAGTTGCGCGAAGCCATCCAGTCGAACCAGTTGAGCCTGTACTACCAGCCGCAAATCGACCATCGCAGTCAGCGCGTGTCCGGCCTCGAGGCCCTGGTGCGCTGGAACCATCCTTCGCGCGGCCTCCTCGCACCCGACCAGTTCATCCCACTGGCGGAAGATGCGGGACTGATCGCCCCCCTCACCCACTGGGTGCTGAAGACTGCGCTGGCACAGCTGGTGGCCCTGCAGAATAAAGGCTACGACCTGACCATGGCAGTCAACCTCTCCGCGCGCAACCTGTACGACATGGAACTGCCCGCCAGCATTCTCGCCCTGCTTGCCGAGAGCGGCGTGGCCCCGCAAGACCTCATCCTCGAAATCACCGAAAGTGCGGTGATGACCAATCCCAGCGACGGCCTGACCATCCTCAACGAGCTCGACCGCATGGGCGTGACGCTCGCCATCGATGACTTCGGCACCGGCTACTCCTCGCTCGCCTACCTCAAGCGCCTGCCGGTGGACGAACTGAAAATCGACAAGTCCTTTGTGACGGATATGGAAGAAAACGATAACGGCGCCGTGATCGTGCGCTCCACCATCGATCTCGCGCATAACCTGGGCCTCAAGGTCACCGCCGAAGGCGTGGAAACCCAGGGCGCCTGGGACCTGCTCGAGATCCTCGGCTGCGATAACTCACAGGGTTACTTCATGGGCAAACCGATGCCGGCGGAAAAGCTGGAGGCATGGCTGCAGACGACGGCATGGTCCGGGGTTTGGATGAACGCACTTGCCGCACGCTGAGTGCGCGCCAAAAGCGCGCATCAAGTCCCGCCGAACAGGCGAGTCCCGGAAATTCAGCAAACGTGCTTCTTCAGATATGCCGCGAAGTCTTCGCTGACCTCGCTGTGCTTCAACGCATATTCAACCGTCGCCTGCAGATAACCCAGCTTGCTGCCACAGTCGTAGCGGACACCGTCGAAGGCATAGGCCAGCACCTGCTGTTCCTTCAGCAGGGCGGCGATGGCGTCGGTCAGTTGCAGTTCGCCGCCGGCGCCGGGCTTGAGGTGCTGGATGTAGTGGAAAATTCGCGGAGTGAGGATATAGCGCCCGACCACGCCGAGATTGGACGGCGCGTCTTCGGGCTTGGGTTTTTCGATGATGGCGTTCACCCGCGACACGCGTTCGGCCATGGGGCTGACGTCGACGATGCCGTAGGACGCGGTTTCCTCGGGCGCTACCTGCTGCACGCCAAGCACCGAGCACTGGTAGTAGTTATACTGGTCAACCATCTGCTTCATCACCGCCGGGCGGCCGTCGAGAAGGTCGTCGGCGAGGATGACGGCGAAGGGCTCGTTGCCGACCACCGGCTGCGCGCACAGCACCGCGTGGCCGAGCCCCAGTGCTTCGGCCTGGC
The DNA here is from genome assembly GCA_035530575.1 of Thiobacillus sp. Lineage (GTDB taxonomy): Bacteria > Pseudomonadota > Gammaproteobacteria > Burkholderiales > Thiobacillaceae > Thiobacillus. The sequence goes on from DATKUP010000170.1 coordinate 12,645, forward strand.
GAATGTAGATGAAGTTGACGCCGGGCGGGCGGATCGACTGCACCAGTTCCAGATCGCGATTCTTGCCGCGCGCGGCCAGCTCGGTTTCCAGTTCGTAGGCCTTGTCGAAGTGGTCTTCGACGGTGCGCTTGGTGCGGCTGCTGATGAAGATGATGTCGGTGATGCCGGCCTCCATCGCCTCTTCGACCGCGTACTGGATCAGCGGTTTGTCGACGATGGGCAGCATTTCCTTGGGGCTGGCCTTGGTGGCCGGCAGAAAACGGGTGCCCAGACCGGCAACCGGAAATACGGCTTTTTTTACTTTTTGCATGTCTCTTCCCTGTAAGTCATTTGATTCAAAAATCTAAAGCGTGCTGCCCGGCATTGTTGTTCGATGCCAGCAAGGCCAGCAACCCGACCTCGTCCAGAATGGCCACGCCGAGTTCCTGCGCCTTCACCAGCTTGCTGCCGGCTTCCTCGCCGGCCACCACGTAGTCGGTTTTTTTCGATACCGAGCCGGCCACCTTGCCGCCCGCGGCCTCGATTTTTTCCTTCGCGGCATCGCGCGTCAGCGTCGGCAGCGTGCCGGTCAGTACCAGCGTCTTGCCGGCAAGGATACCTGCCGATTGTTGCATGCCGGCAGAATCCACCCAATGCACGCCAGCGGCGCGCAGTTTCTTGACCACCTCCAGGTTATGCAGCTCGGCGAAAAACTGGAGGGTGGACTGCGCCACGATGGGGCCGACATCGCGCACCGCGAGCAGTTCGGCTTCGGTCGCCTCGATCAGCCGGTCCAGCGAACCGAAGTGCTTCGCCAGGTCCTTGGCGGTGGTCTCCCCGACATTACGAATGCCGAGCGCAAAAATGAAGCGGGCCAGCGTGGCGACCTTGCTGGCCTCGATGGCCGCGAGCAGATTGGCTGCCGACTTTTCGGCCATGCGCTCCAGCCCGGCGAGCGTCTCCAGCGTCAGGCCGTATATATCGGCGGCCGTGCGCACCAGACCGCGATCGACCAGCTGGTCGACCAGTTTATCACCCAGGCCCTCGATATCCATCGCGCGGCGACCGGCGAAATGCAGCAGCGCCTGCTTGCGCTGCGCCGGGCAAACCAGGCCGCCGGTACAGCGCACCGCCGCCTCGCCTTCCAGCCGCACCACATGCGAGCCGCATTCGGGGCAGACGGGATAGGTTTGCAGGATACTGAAGCGCGGCGGCTCCGGCTGCGGACGACGCTCCATCACGACGGCAACCACTTCGGGGATGACATCGCCGGCGCGCCGCACGATCACGGTATCCCCGGCGCGAACGTCCTTGCGGTCGATCTCGTCCTGGTTGTGCAGGGTGGCATTGGTCACGGTAACGCCGCCGACGAACACCGGGGCGAGGCGCGCCACCGGGGTCAGCGCGCCGGTGCGTCCCACCTGCACCTCGATGCCGAGCACGGTGGTCAGCTGTTCCTGCGCCGGAAACTTGTGCGCCACCGCCCAGCGCGGCTCGCGCGTGAGAAAGCCCAGCTCGCGCTGCAGGTCGAGACGGTTGACCTTGTACACCACGCCGTCGATGTCGAACGGCAACTGGTCGCGGCGTGCAGCGATGTCATCGTGAAATGCGATCAGTGCCGCTGCACCCTGGCCGGTAATACGCTCGGCGCAGACCGGCACGCCGAGTGCGGCCAACGCGTCGAGCATCCCGCTGTGGGTGGCCGGTATGCTCCAGCCCTGCACCTCGCCCAAGCCATAAGCAAAGAAGGACAGCGGGCGCTGCGCGGCAATTGCCGGATCGAGCTGGCGGATGCTGCCCGCCGCGCCGTTGCGCGGGTTGACCAGGGCCGGCTTGCCGGCTTCGCGCTGCTTTGCGTTGTAGCGCTCGAAATCGTCGCGCCGAATGAACACCTCGCCGCGCACTTCCAGCACGGCAGGCGGCGATTCGGCATTCAAACGCAACGGAATGGCTTTCACGGTACGGATATTCTGGGTGACATCCTCGCCGGTTTCGCCGTCGCCGCGCGTAGCGGCCTGCGCCAGCACGCCGTTTTCGTAGCGCAGGTTGATGGCCAGGCCATCGAATTTCAGCTCGGCGGCGTACTCGACCGCCGGGTCGGCGTCGGACAGTCCCAGCTCTTTGCGCACCCTCGCATCGAAGGCACGCGCGCCGCTGGCCTCGGTGTCGGTTTCGGTGCGAATCGACAGCATCGGCACCGCGTGAAGCACCTTTGGAAACGCATCGAGCGGTTTGCCGCCGACGCGCTGGGTAGGCGAATCGGGGGTGATGAGTCCGGGATGCTCGGCCTCGATGGCCTGCAGTTCACGGAATAGCCGGTCGTATTCCGCATCGGGAACCGTCGGCGCGTCGAGTACGTAGTAGGCGTGGTTGTGGCGCTCAATTTCCCGACGCAGCGCGGTGACGCGCGCCAGGACATCGGTCGACGCCATCAGGAAAACAGACGCAGCGCCCGCCGGGATCCGGATGGCACGCCGCGCGCTTCCATACGTTCATAGATCTGCGCGAGCTGGGTGCGGATTTTCTCGATGCCGCTGTCGGTCAACGGACGCAGGTTATCGTCCACCAGAATACCGCCGACTTCGCTGGCAAGCTTGCGGCCGAACGCCACCATGCCGTCGAACACCTTGATGCCATCCGGTACGCGCGGCACGTCGAACTGCAGGGTGACCCCCTGCGAGGTCTGTCCCTCGATCGCCGTGGCGCTGAACGGCTCGGCATCATGGTTGCACAGGGCATAGAGCGGCTCGCCGCGGCTGTCGAGTAACTGGAACACGCCGTCCACGCCCAGCGCCATGCCGCTGCTCTCTGCCTGGTGCACGATGCGTGTCAGGTTCACCGCGCCCTCGCCACGCGCCACCACATTGAGGCCGATCAGGACGTCGACGTCGACACAGAAGCGATCGATCGCCTGTGCACGTTCGATCGCTTCCGCCACATCGCCACAGGCGATACGCAGGCCATGCGTTTGCGCCGTGTTTTGCAGCATGGCGCAGAGGGCCGAGAGCTGATCTTCCTGTACCGCGCCGTTGCGGTCGGCCAGCTGCATGGTAACCACCACCTGTTGATAATCCACGTCGCGCCAGGGCTGGATCTCTTCCCATTCCGCCGCGCCGACCGGCAGGCCCGTCCAGCGCACCGCCTTGCCCAGGGTACGTGCGTGGCTGAAGGCATCGGCAAATACGTTCGCCCGCACGCCATCGCTGCCGATGCGGACACGGTATTCGATCAGCTCGTCATAGGGCGCGGCCGCCGGCGACACGGCAGGGCGCGACGGAATGGGCGGCGCAACGGAAGATGCCGTGCGCAGGGCGGGCGCCGCATCCTCAGGCGATGCGTGCGACGCAGGCGGATGCGCGGGTTCGATCTGCAGATAGGGCTCACCGGCTTCGTCCTGTTCGTCGGCCTCGATGACGGGCTCATGCAGCGCGGGCTCGACCCGCATGTGCGTTTCGCGGGGCGCCGCACCAGACTGCATCAGGGCATCGCCCGCCGGCGTCTGAAAAGCTGCGTCGGCCTGTTTCCGGAAGCGGCGCTCCTGGACCCAGTTGAACAGCATCACCGCCGCCACAATGACCGCGCCAATCACCAGCAAGCCGATTTGTAAATCACTCATTTACTTTTCCAGACTGAACGGATTGGGCGGACACCACGCGAACGAACCATTCGTCCGGCGCAATCATGCCCAGTTCATTGCGCGCACGCTCTTCGATGGCGTCGCGTCCCTGCTTGAGATCACCGACCTCGGCCAGCAGGCCGGCATTGCGGGTTTGCAAACGCTGGTTCAACACCTGCTGGGTGTCGATCTTGTGCGCACGCTCACGTACTTTCAGCCATCCGCCCTCGCCCAGCCACAGCGGATATTGCAGCAACACGATCGCAGCAGCCAGCGCCCAGGTCAGCCCACGGCTGCGTATGTGCGCGATCCATTCAGCCGCGCTGGCGGAAAGCATCGCGTCCGGGGTAGCTCGCCGTGTCGCCGAGCTCTTCCTCGATGCGCAGCAGCTGGTTGTACTTGGCCATGCGGTCGGAACGCGACAGCGAGCCGGTCTTGATCTGGCGCGCGTTGGTGGCCACCGCCAGATCGGCAATCGTGGTGTCCTCGGTCTCGCCCGAACGATGCGAGATCACCGACGTGTAGCCGGCCTGCTTGGCCATCTCGATCGCCAGGAAGGTTTCCGACAGGGTGCCGATCTGATTGACCTTGATCAGGATCGAGTTGGCGATGCCCTTGTCGATGCCTTCCTTGAGGATTTTCACGTTGGTGACGAAGAGGTCGTCGCCCACCAGCTGCACCCGGCGGCCGAGCTTCTCGGTGTGTATCTTCCAGCCGTCCCAGTCGCCTTCGGCCATGCCGTCCTCGATACTGACGATGGGATACTTGTCGCACCAGGCCGCCAGGTAATCGGTAAACGCGGCCGAGGTCAGTTTCAGGCCTTCGGATTCGAGGTGGTAGAGACCGTCCTTGTAGAACTCGGTCGCGGCACAATCGATGCCGATGGCGACGTCGATCCCGGGTTGCAGGCCGGCTTTTTCGATCGCCTGCACGATCAGCTTGAGCGCCGCCTCGTGCGACTCGAGGTTGGGCGCGAAGCCGCCCTCGTCGCCGACGGTGGTCGCCATGCCGGCGTCATCGAGCAGCTTTTTCAGCGCGTGGAAGACTTCCGCACCGTAGCGCAAGGCCTCGCGGAAGCTGGGCGCACCGACCGGAATGATCATGAATTCCTGCATGTCGATGTTGTTGTTGGCGTGCGCGCCGCCGTTGATGATGTTCATCATCGGCACCGGCAAGGCCATCGGCGCGGCGCCACCGAGATAGCGGTACAGCGGCAGGCCAGCCTGTTCGGCGGCAGCGCGCGCGCACGCCATCGACACCGCCAGCAGCGCATTGGCGCCGAGGCGCGACTTGTTCTCGGTACCGTCGAGATCGATCATGGTCTGGTCGATGAAGGCCTGATCCTCGACATCGAGGCCGATGATGGCTTCGCAGATTTCGGTATTGATGTGCTCGACCGCTTTCAGCACGCCCTTGCCAAGGTAGCGCGACTTGTCGCCGTCGCGCAGCTCGATCGCCTCGCGGCTGCCGGTGGATGCGCCCGAGGGCACCGCGGCACGGCCCAGCACGCCGGATTCCAGCAGCACGTCGGCTTCAACAGTGGGATTGCCGCGGGAGTCGAGAATTTCCCGTGCGATGACATCGATAATTGCACTCACTTTGTTTCCTCAAAATTCAATTTTTATCCTTCGCGGATCAGGTTTTCATCACTTTGTGTTCGATAAAACCGCGCTGCTTCACCAGCGCGTCGATTTCCTTCAGCGTTTCCAGCAGTTCCTTCAGCATGCCGAGCGGCCAGGCATTGGGGCCGTCGGACAGCGCGCATTCGGGATTCGGGTGCGTCTCCGCAAACACGCCTGCCACCCCGGCTGCGACCGCCGCGCGTGCCAGCACCGGAACGAATTCGCGCTGGCCGCCACTGGTCGTGCCCTGCCCGCCCGGCTGCTGCACCGAATGGGTGGCGTCATAGACCACCGGGCACTGCGTGGCGCGCATGATCGCCAGGCCGCGCATGTCGGACACCAGGGTGTTGTAACCGAAGGAAACGCCGCGTTCGCACACCATGATCTGGTCGTTGCCGACCTCGCGTGCCTTGTCGACCACGTTCTGCATATCCCACGGCGCGAGGAACTGGCCCTTCTTGATGTTGACCGGAAGCCCCTGGCGCGCGACGTTCTGGATGAAATTGGTCTGGCGGCAGAGGAAGGCCGGGGTCTGCAGCACGTCGACCACGGCGGCCACTTCGGCCAGCGGCGTGTCTTCGTGCACGTCGGTCAGCACCGGCACGCCGATCTGCTTCTTGACCTCGGACAGGATGCGCAGGCCCTCCTCGATCCCCGGCCCGCGGAAGGACTGGGTCGACGAGCGGTTGGCCTTGTCGAACGAGGACTTGTAGATGAACGGGATAGCCAGCGCCGCGCACATCTCCTTCAGCTGACCGGCGGTGTCCATTGCCAGCTGCTCGGATTCGATCACGCAGGGACCGGAAATCAGGAACAGCGGATGCTCGATCCCGGCTTCGAAATGACAGAGTTTCATGCGGATTCCTGTTGCTGCGCTGGCGCAGTTCCAACCGTGGCCTGATGCGCCAGCGCCGCCTGCACGAACGCAATGAACAGCGGATGGCCGTTGCGCGGGTTGCTGGTGAATTCGGGATGGAACTGGCAGCCGATGAACCAGGGATGAACCGAAGTCGGCAGTTCGACGATTTCGCACAGGTCGGTGCCCGGCGCGCGTCCGGCAACGACCAGGCCCTTCGCTTCGAGTCCGGCCAGCAGCGTGTTGTTGACCTCGTAGCGGTGGCGGTGGCGTTCGATAATGCTGGCTGCGCCATACACCTCGCGTGCCAGGGTGCCGTCCTTCAGCTCGCAGGGCTGGCCGCCGAGGCGCATGGTGCCGCCCAGGTCGGACTGATCGCTGCGCTTTTCGACCTGGCCGCCACGGTCCAGCCATTCGGTGATGAGACCGATCACCGGATGCGAAGTCGCCGGATCGAACTCGGTCGAGTGGGCATCCGTCATGCCGGCGACGTTGCGCGCGTATTCGACCACCGCGAGCTGCATGCCCAGGCAAATGCCCAGATACGGCAGCTTGTTTTCGCGCGCATAGCGGATGGCGGCAATCTTGCCTTCGACCCCGCGCTTGCCGAAACCGCCGGGCACCAGGATCGCGTCCATGCCCTTGAGGCAGTCGATGCCGGATGTCTCGATCTGCTCGGAATCGATGTAGTGGACCTTTACCCGGCTCCTGGTGTGCATGCCGGCGTGGATCATCGCCTCCGACAGCGACTTGTAGGATTCGGTGAGGTCGACGTACTTGCCGACGAAAGCGATGTTGACGGTGTGCAGGGGGTGCTCCAGCGCATGCACCAGGTTTTTCCACACGCTCAAATCGGCGGCGCGCGCCAGGATCTTCAGCTTGTGGCAGACGATCTCGTCGAGCATCTGGTCGTGCAGCATCGCCGGAATCTTGTAGATCGAATCGGCGTCCAGTGCCTGGATCACCGCTTCCGGGCGCACATTGGTGAACAGCGCGATCTTGCGTCGTTCATCGACCGGGATTTCGCGATCGGCGCGGCACAGCAGGATGTCGGGCTGGATGCCGATTTCGCGCAGTTCCTTCACCGAATGCTGGGTCGGCTTGGTTTTCAGCTCGCCTGCGGTCGCGATGTAGGGCAACAGGGTCAGATGGATGAAACAGGTGTTTTCAGGACCGTCCTCAAAGCCCATCTGGCGGATGGCCTCCAGAAACGGCAGCGATTCGATATCGCCCACGGTGCCGCCGATTTCTACCAGCGCCACGTCGGCGCCCTCGGCACCCGCGCGAATCGAGCGCTTGATCTCGTCGGTGATGTGCGGGATGACCTGCACCGTGCCCCCGAGGTAATCGCCGCGGCGCTCCTTGTCGATCACCGATTTGTAGATCTGGCCGGTGGTGAAATTGTTGCGCCGGCTCATCCGCGCGCTGGAAAAGCGCTCGTAATGACCCAGATCGAGGTCGGTTTCCGCACCGTCGTCGGTCACGAACACCTCGCCGTGCTGGAACGGGCTCATGGTGCCGGGATCGACGTTGATGTACGGATCGAGCTTTAACAGAGTGACACGGATACCGCGCGATTCAAGCAGCGCAGCAAGAGAAGCGGAGGCGATCCCTTTCCCGAGGGAAGAAACCACTCCACCGGTGACAAACACATACTTCGTCATTTTATGAGCGGGGACGGGTGATGGCGGATTCTACTTCATCCCATCCCGCGGCTCAAATTCGTGGCCGGCTTTATACTTGCGGCCCGCCTCAAGGCCGGGTCTGATCGATCATGATTTTCACCCCGCTCGCACCCACCTTCACGTTGGCGACCGTGCCCTCCAGATCGCCCGGCTGGGCCATTGGGTTGCCGGATTTTGAAAGGCGGGCCACCAGTGTCACCTGCCTGTGCTGCGAGAGCGTGTTGCCGGGGTTCATCGCCGTGCTGTCGTCCAGTTCGAATTCCAGCGGAAGCTGGCCGGCGCTGGCACGGATCGCAGCAACCGGCGGACCGCCCGGGCCCGAACGCGCGAACAGAAAAAGCACGTCCGTATCCGCCAGCCCGGACTTGAGCGCCGGGGCGACGTCAACGCTGCCGCGGATGGCGGCGCCCGTAGCAATCGGCGCCGTCCTGTCGGCTACGGGAGGCGGGGCGGGCAGCCCGGGCACGCCCGACTGGGCCAGTCGTTCGGCTTCCTGCTGCGCGGCCAGGATGTCCTGGGCATAGGGCGATTCCGGTGGCAGCAAGCCGTGCATGCGCTTCAGGTAGGCGCTGGCCTGGGCAAAGTCGCCTTCCCGAAAGGCATTGATTCCGGCCAGTTCCAGCGCCTTCATGTCTTCGGGGTCGATCTCCAGCGCCTGCCGCACCAGTTCCATTGGCTTGCCCGTCAGCGTAAGGTTGCTGGTAATCGCCAGGGCCTCGGCATAGCCGGACAGTACCGAGGCTTCCCGCGGCAACAACCCGGCCGCCTTTTCGAAAGCCTGCAGGGCCTTGGGCCACTGCTCCGTCGCCGCGTAGGACTTGGCCAGCATGGCCCACGCCTCGCCGTCATCGGGATTGGCCTGGGTCTTTTCTTCCACTTTCCGGATCAGGTTCATGAAATCACGCTCACCCGCGGCGCCGGCCATGGCGGATTGGGCCATACCGGTTTGTGCATCGGCAACCAGGGACGCGGGGCTGCCCAGCCAGAAGTAAAGGGCGAAAGCGGCAACGGGCAGAACGGCGCCCAGGGTATAACCCAGCCTGCGGCTGCCGACGCGGCCGGGTTCGGGAGCATCGTCCGGGGTCAGGGCATCGTCGGCCAGGCGGGCTTCCAGTTCCCGCTTGGCGCTTTGGTACTGCGCATCGGAAAGCAGGCCGTTGGCGCGGTCGGCTTCCATTTCCTTCATCTGGTCGCGGTAAACAGCGATATTGACGTCGCGCCGGACCGCCTTGCCTGCCCCGCCCCGCCCACGCAGCAGTGCAGGCAGCACGAAGGCCAGGGCGATGACGACGCAGACGACGGCGGCAATCCAGAACAGGGGTACAGTCCAGAGTGGGTTCATTTTTCTTCCAGAAGTTGAGCGGCAGCGGCGAGTTTTTTCTCGTCCACCGGGGCGGCCTGAACGTTGCGGCGACGGCGCAGCGTCATGACCCAGGCGCCGCCGCCGATGCCCAGGAACAGCACCGGCCCCAGCCAAAGCAGATAGGTCACCGGCTTGAACGGCGGCCGATACAGCACGAAGTCGCCGTAGCGTTCGGTGAGGTAGGCGATCACCTCGCGGTCGTCCTTGCCGGCCTTCATCTGCGTGCGGATCTCGCGCCGCAGGTCTTCCGCCAGCTCGGCGTGCGAGCCGGCCAGCGATTCATTCTGGCAGACCAGACAACGCAGGTCTTCCGCCAAATTGACCAGGCGCTGCTCGATGACGGGGTCTTCCGCATTGGGCAGCGCCGCCTTCGGCGCCGCTTCATTGGCGAACGCAGGCAGGGTAATCGCCAGCAGAAAGGCCAGCAGGACAGACTTGATGCAACCGGATTTCATGCGCCCAGCTCCTTGAGTTTCGGTTCGAACTTGGTCTGCCATACGTCAGGACCGATCGGACCGATGTGCTTCAGCCGCACGATGCCCGCCTGGTCGATGATGTAGGTCTCGGGCGTGCCGGTGACGCCGTAGTCGATGCCGACGCGGCCATCGAGATCCTCCGGCACCGCCACATAGGGGCTGCCGGTGCGCGCGAGCAGCGCTTCCGCCTCGCGCGCCTTGTCTTTCCAGTTGAGGCCGACGATGGGAATGCGGCCGCTCTGCGTCAGCTGCATCAGGAAACCGTGCTCCTGGCGGCACGATACGCACCAGGGCGCCCATATGTTGAGCATCCAGACCTGGCCCTTCATGTCGGCCGGACTGAAGGTGGCGCTCGGGTCACCCACCAGCGGCAGCGTGAAGGCAGGCGCCACGCGGCCGATGAACGGCGAAGGCACTTCGCGCGGGTTGAGGAACAGGCCCTTGGCGAAAAAGCCGACGAGGACGACGAAGAGGACAAGCGGTAGCCAGCGCTTCATGATTCAGGCCCCCTGCGCCGCGAGGTTCTTCGGCACTTCGCTGCGCCTCAGCGCGAAGCGGTAGCGCTTGTCGGAGGCCGCCATGAACCCGCCCGCCACCATGAACAGGGCACCGAACCAGAGCCAGTTGATGAACGGCTTGTGGAACAGGCGCACGGTCCAGGCGCTGCCCTGGTCGTCGAGCGGCTCGCCCATGGCGACATAGATGTCGCGGAAGATGTTGGGGTGTACCGAGGCTTCGGTCATTCCCATGCCGGTTGCGTTGTAGGTGCGCTTCTCCGGGTGCAGCGTGGCCACAGCCTTGCCGTTCTGACTGACCTCCACGGTGCCGCGGGCGGCATGGTAGTTGGGGCCTTCGTGCCCGGTAGTGCCGCGGAAGACGAAGGTGTAGCCGGCGAGTTCGGCATAACTTCCCACCTCCATGCGCACGTCGCGCTCGCTCGAATAGTTGGCGACCACGGCGATGCCGGCGACGCCGACGGCCATGCCGAAGTGCGCCAGCTGCATGCCCCAGAAACCGCGCGGCAGCGTCGCCAGTTTCTGCAGCAGGCCGCCCTGGCCATGTTTGAGCCGGTCGATGAACGCCACGGCCACCGCCAGGGTGATCCAGGCGGCGAGAAAGAAGCCCAGGCTCGCCCAGGCATTGAAACCGTCCAGCGTCAGCGGCAGCAGCAGGCCGACGGCGAGCGCCACACCGAACGCCCACTTCAGGCGGGTGACCATGTCCGGCAGGCTGGCTTCCTTCCAGCGCGCCAGCGGACCCACGCCCATGAGGAACAGCGCCGGCGCCATCAGCGGCACGAACACCGCGTTGAAATAAGGCGGGCCGACGGAGATCTTGCCCAGCCCCATGGCGTCCATGAACAGCGGATACAGGGTGCCGAGCAGCACCGAGCCCAGGGCCGCGATCAGGATCACGTTGTTGGCGAGCAGGAGCGACTCGCGCGAGAACCAGGTGAAGCCGCTGCCGGTGACCATCTTCGGCGCGCGCCACGCATACAGTGCCAGCGAGCCGCCGATCACCACCGCGAGGAAGCCGAGGATGAAGGCGCCGCGCGCCGGGTCGGTGGCGAAGGCATGCACCGAGGACAGCACGCCGGAGCGCACCAGGAAAGTGCCGAGTAGCGACAGCGAGAAGGCGATCAGCGCCAGCAGCACGGTCCAGGCCTTGAACGCGCCGCGCTTCTCGGTGACCGCGAGCGAGTGCATCAGCGCGGTGCCGGCGAGCCACGGCATGAACGAGGCGTTCTCGGTGGGATCCCAGAACCACCAGCCGCCCCAGCCCAGCTCGCGGTAGGCCCACCAGCTGCCGAGCATGATGCCGAGGGTGAGAAAAGCCCACGCCACCGTGGTCCACGGCCGCGACCAGCGCGCCCAGGCGACGTCCATCTTGCCAGAAAGCAGCGCGGCGATGGCGAAGGCGAAGGCGACGGCGAAGCCGACGTAGCCCATGTACAGCATCGGCGGATGGATGATCATGCCCCAGTCCTGCAGCAGCGGATTCATGTCGTTGCCGTCCATGGCGGCGGGCAGCAGCCGCTCGAACGGGCTGGAGGTAGTGAGCAGGAAGGCGAGGAAGCCGACCGAGATCAGCCCCATGACGCCAAGCACGCGCGCCGCCATATCCTCCGGCAGGTGGCGCGAGAACACCGACACCGCGGTGCTCCAGAAGGCGAGGATCAGCACCCACAACAGCAGCGAGCCTTCGTGCGAGCCCCAGGTGGCGGTGAGGCGGTAGACCTCGGGCAACTGCGAGAACGAGTTGCGCGCCACGTTCTCGACCGAGAAATCGTTGGTCAGAAACGAATAAGCCAGGCAGGCAAAAGCGACGGCGACGAACACGAACTGGCCCTGCGCGGCGGGTCGCGCCACCGCCATCAGCGTGAGGTTGCCGCGCTGCGCGCCGTAGAGCGGCAGGATGGCCTGGGTCAACGCCAGCAGCAGCGCGACAATCAGAGCGAAATGGCCGAGTTCCGGGATCATGGTAGTTACCTCAAGAAAAACCACGGGGTTCCTGCCGCGGCAGGAACGTTATGCATGAATTGGACCGCACCGCACTCACTCAGCGACCGTGAGTTGCGCCTTCTGCGCCTGCTCGATCGCGCTGGCGGCTTCCGGCGGCATGTAGTTCTCGTCGTGCTTGGCCAGCACCTGGGTGGCGGCAAACAGGCCGCCGGGACCGAGCCGGCCTTCGGCCACCACGCCTTTTCCTTCCTTGAACAGGTCGGGCAGGATGCCGGTGTAGGTCACCGGCAACGACTTGGCGGTATCGGTGACGACGAAACGCGTGGTGAGGCCATCCGCCTCGCGCCGGATGCTCCCTTCCTCGACCAGGCCGCCGATGCGGAAGGCGCGACTGGTCGGCGCCTCCCCGTTGGCGACCTGGGTGGGCGAGAAAAAGAACACCAGATTGCTGTTGAAGGCGTTGAGCACCAGCGCGACCGCCACCCCAAGGACGGCGACGACAAGGACGATCAGGGCGAGTTTTCTGTGACGTGGTTTCATTGTCATGCAGTTTCCAGATGATGGATTATTGCGAATCCCATGATTTCATGCGCTTGAGCCGGCGCCAGACCTGCAGGCGATGGCGGCGCAGCAGCCCGACTTCAGCCACGACGCAGAGCAGCGTCATGCCGAACGACCCCCAGACATAGAGGCCGTAGCCGCCCATGGCCCAGAAGGCTTGCCAGCTTTCCCAGATCATGGCTGTCCCTCCAGTTGGGCGCGCACCCATTCGGTCTGCCGCTCGCGTTCGAGGACCAGCGTGCGGGCGCGCACCAGGCTGACGGCGATGGTGTACATCCAGGCGGCGAGCGCCATGATGAGCATGCCCCAGAGCATGGTCTGCGCCATCGAGGGGGCGCGGGTGAGGCTGACCGAGGAGCCCTGGTGCAGGGTGTTCCACCACTTGACCGAGAAATAGATGATCGGCACGTTGATGACGCCGACCAGGTTGAGCAGCGCACCGGCGCGGTCGGCGCGGCGCGGGTCGTCGATCGCGGCCTGCAGGGCCATGACGCCGACATAGAGGAACAGCAGGATCAGCTCGGAGGTGAGGCGGGCATCCCACACCCACCAGGCGCCCCACATCGGCTTGCCCCAGAACGCGCCGGTCCACAGGGCGACAAAGGTGAACATGGCGCCGGTGGGCGCCAGCGCGCGCGCCATGACAAACGACAGTCGCGTGTTCCAGGCCAGGCCGATGGCCGACCAGAAGGCCATGACGACGTAGATGAACATCGACATCCAGGCCGTCGGCACATGGATGAAAATGATGCGATAGCCCTCGCCCTGCTGAAAGTCGGTGGGCGCAACAAAGAAACTGATGTAGAGCCCTGCAATCGCCAGGATGAATGCCAGCGCCGCAAACCACGGAATCAGTTTCCCGGCCAGGGGGTAGAAGGTCGACGGCGAAGCGTAGTGGTACAAATTCAAATGCCTACTCCACAGAAACTTTAAGGGCCATTGCGCTCACCCAGGGCGCCAGCAACAGCGACATCATCAGAAACGCCCCCAGCAGCGAAAGATGCGCTTCCGAACCGGTGCCGGAGAGTACGCCTTCCACCGCGCCGGCGCCGAAGATCAGGGCCGGCACATAAAGCGGCATGATCAGCAGAGTGACCAACGCACCGCCGCCACGCAAGCCCAGTGTCAACGCGGCGCCGATACTGCCGAGCAGCGACAGGATGGGCGTACCGATGGCCAGCGACAGGACAAGCATCCACAGCGCCCCGGCCGGCAGATTGAACTGGATCCCCAGCAGCGGCGCAATTATCAGCAGCGGAATCCCGTTGATGATCCAGTGCGCGATCGCCTTCCCCAAGGTCAGTAAGGCAATAGGACTGGGCGACAGCAGCATTTGTTCCAGGGTGCCGTCACGATAATCGTCGGCGAACAACCGATCCAGCGACAGCAACGACGCCAGCAGCGCCGCCACCCACACCACCCCCGGCCCGATGGTGCGCAGCATGCCCGGCTCCGGCCCGATGCCGAGCGGAAACATGCTCACCACCATGACGAAGAAGAATTGCGCGGTCAGCCAGTCGCCACGGCGCCGCGCCGCCAGCAACACATCGCGGCGAATGACGGTGAACAGGAATTTCAGCATCGTGACCCAAGCGCGAACATGCTCCACCCGCAAGGGGCAGGCCGTGGTTGTCCCCGCAAGGGGGAGGCCGTGAATGTAAAGCTGCTAAAGCAGCAACATTCACGCACTAAAGCCGCTGAAGCGTCAACAACCACGCTCAATCTCCGACCGAGAGGGTTTTGGGGGTCAGGCCGTCGAGCGCCAGCGGCTGATGGGTGGTCATGATCGCCAGCCCACCCGCCACGACGTGATCGCGGATCATCCGCTCCACCATCGCGACCCCCTCGACGTCGAGCCCGGTCAGCGGTTCGTCGAGAATCCACAGCAGCGCGCCGGCCGTCATCAGCCCCGCCAGCGCAACGCGCCGGCGCTGGCCGAAAGACAGCACGCGGGCAGGAAAATCCATGCAACGCGACAGACCCACCCGCTCCAGCGCAGTCGTCGCGGTTCCGATATCCAGTTCGCGGCCGTTCAGCGCCGCCGCGATCCGCAGATTCTCCATCGGGGTGAGGTCGTCCTTGATGCCGTTGGCATGGCCGAGGTAGGCCATCTCCCGCCCATATTGTTCGTGCGCCTTGCTTAAGGGGTCGCCACGCCAGCGCACAACGCCGGCGACAGGTGCAGACAGGCCGCAAAGGATGCGCAGCAGGCTGGTCTTGCCGCGACCATTGCCCCCCACCACCAATAAAGCCTCGCCACGCCCCAACTCGAAACCCAGGTTCCTGAACAGCAGGCGCTCGCCGCGTTCGCAGGCCAGTCCATTGGCAGTAAGCATACTTGGCATCATCAATCGTGAAATAAATCTTGGAATATCGGCGCAGAGCTTATCTTAAATATGCGACGTTTAACACGCTGGTTTCAGGCCCCTGGTGTAAAGACGTAGAATCGGCGAACCCCGGAGAGCTGCCTGCATCAACCCGCGATGCGGAGCACGCGGTCGCCATTCGGCTGGGCCGGACCGATGAGACTCAAAAGCCCATCCAGTTCCACCCTGCTATCCGGGGCGACACGAGCCACGCCGTTAAAAACCGTGCCGCGCCGGCGATCCCAACTGCCCAAACCCTGCAGGAACAGAGGCCCCGATTCGGTCGACAGTTTGAATTTCAGGCCGTTTTCCATACCTTCAACGTCCGCGCGGTAGCTGCCGAGTCGTGGCCGCACCCGACCCGAAGCGGCATCCAGCCAGCGCAGAGTGGCATCGCCTTCGGTGCCGCTCCGGCTGAAAGCGATGCGGTCGGCTTTCAAAACCAGTCGACCGCCCGGTTGCCACAAACCGAGGTCGGGTGACAGTCGCTCCAGCCATTTTGCCGGCAGTTCGATCCGGGTTTCTAGCAGTTCCCCGCTGTTCGCACCTGCACGCAACACGCCCTGCGCATCGATGCCGGCGCCTGTCAGTTGCAGCCGGTAGCCGAGGCGGCCGGCAAAGAGATCGAGCGGGCGCAACTGCCAGCGTATGCGACCCAGTTGCAAATCGGATGACGCCGCAACCTTCACCCGAATCCCCATGGCCTGGCCGCGCCACACGCTTCCTTCGGCCCGATCGAGCGACACCGCCTGCTGGGTGAAGTGCGGCAGCGCCCACGCCAGCAGACTGGCCGGTGCCCACGCCAGCAGCAGCGCCAGGTACACCAGCGCAGCCAGCAGGTAATGCGGTCCGCGCAAACGGAAGGGCGTGCGATCCGCCATCATCCACCCACCAGCACGGCGTCGACACTGACCATGCCGGCTGCGGCAGTCGCCTCGATGCGGGCCGATTCCACCCGCACTCCGTGGCTCGCCTGCAACCCGCCGACCCAGACGATCCATGCGTCGAACGCCACCTGCGGCAGCAGCACCCGGACGTGGCCGGCATCCTGCTGCGCGATCGATTCAATACGCTCGCGCAGACCCATGGCCAGCGCGTTCTGCTCGACGGCGAGCGTGAGGCTGCCCGCCTCCCGCGTCACCGTGGGCTGCGCCTTGAGACGGGCGACTTCCTGCGCGTCCTGCTGCAGTTGCCGGGCCTGAACGCGTAATTGCGGCAGCGCCTGCCGCAGTTGCGCCACCTCGCGCTGCATCGGCAGCCAGGCGTAGGCAAACCCCAGGGCCAGCACCAGCAGCGCCGAACCGCCGGCGAGGACGAGGCGTTCACGCGGCACGCGCGTGCGCCAGAATTGAAGCAGCAGGTCTTTCATGGCGTGTCCCCCGTAACTGCGATACGCGCCAGCGATTGCGGCGCCGTGCCGCTGACGCTCTGCAGCTGGCTGGCCAGGCCGGCGTCGATCAGGCGCTTCAACAAGTTTTCGGCCGCCGCCTGGTCGGTCACCGGCACATCCAGACTGAGCTGGCTGGCTTCGTAGCGGATCGCGCGCAGGCTGCCGCGGCTGTCGGCATCGAGCGCAGGCGCCACGCGCGACAGCAAGGGCATAAAATCGGACGGCGACGTTTGGCCCGCCGTGCCGCGCAGTTCGGCCAGATTGCGCTGCATCTGCAGCGGCGCATCGACGATCACGCGCGCGTCGGGGAAGGCCTCGCGGAAGTTCTCTTCCATTGCCGCCTGCAGGTGTTGCTTTTCACGGCTCAACAGCCACCACTCGGTCGCCGTCGCCCCGACCTGCAGCAAGGCGATCAGCCCGGCCAGAATCAACGGCAGCCGCAAATTGGGCCACCCGTCCCACCCCGCACCCGATGATGCGAATGCGCCCTGCAGCAGATCGATGCCGCCATGGGTGGCGTCCGGATGCTGCAAGGGCATCCATCCCACCCCCACCTCGACCGCCACACCCAGCACATGGCTCCAGGCTTCGACATCGGGTGGCGGCGCGCCTTCGCGCAGACGCACCAGCAGGTGATGCGGCAAGGCTGCCGTCGCACGCGCTTGCGCCACGCTCAGCACGAGCGCGGTGGGCGGCTGCGTGGACGTGCCGCCGTCCAGGCTCATGCCCGCATGCTCGCCGCTGCGCAGGAAGCCGCCACGGCCACCCCACACCATCACCCAGCCATCGGCCGGCAACGCCGGCAGCAGGGTTTCCGGCCAGGCGCTACGCGGCCGCAGGCCGGCTCCGTCCAAACGCGCCAGCACCCGCGCCAGCCAGGCCTTGTCGACCACCGCCAGCGCAGTCTGGCCGTCACCCAGCGTGGGACCGGCGGCCACATGCACCGCATCGGGCTCGGCCACCAGCCGGTCTTCGATCGCGTAAGCCAGCAACTGCCGCATTTTCCGCCTGCTGCCGCGCGGCAGGGTGGCACGGGTCAGCAGCACCGCCTCCGCCGGAATCACCAGTTCACAAGCCTCGGCGCGCGGCAGGTTGGCGAGCGTGTCGCTGCCGGCAGCGAGCCGCTCGCCACGCGTGCCAAGACGGCACCAGGGCAGTGGAGCGTCCGGCTCGGTGTCGGGCCAGGAAGAAGGGATATGGATGCGCAGCAGGCTCATGGTCAGGGTTCGATTGGATCAGATATTCTTTTGCCACGCCAGCTTCGGCCAGGCGGTCGTTTCGCGTTCCAGCAGAGCCTGGTAGCCGACTTTCGCGCGGCCGAAGCGGGCGTGGCCGGTAACCAGAAAATAGTGGCTGCCAACACTCAGCAGGGTCTCATTGACCTGCGTCACCGCCTTCGGCAGACGCGCACGGAAGTCGGCGATGTCCTTGAAATGCTGCTCCTTGCGCGCCGTCACCAACGTCTGTGCCTGGTCGAGCGACAGGTCGGCGATCGCCGCCGCCAGCACCTCCGCCGGCGCGGTGTTGACGTTGACCGGCGTCGCTTGCGGCAGCGCCGTCACGAAGGGGCGCAAGCGCTCCACCGTCGCCGCGTCGAAGCCTTTCAAGCGGGCGAGCCCGTCCACCGTCGTCAGCGCACGATTACCGGCACGATAAGGCGGATCAAGTGCCAGATAATCCATGTCCTCGGCACCACCCGGATGCGTCACCACGGCATTGGGGTCGATCCAGTCGACCACAGCGGCAGCATGCTCGGGCGGCAATTGCAGCAGCTCCAGAAGCTTGCGAAAAACCGCGAGATCGATCGCACTGACCTTGCCCCCGCGTACCAGGCTGTTGAGGTTGAACAGCCCCTGCTGGTCGGTCAGTTCGCCGGCCAGTTCGCCCCCCTCCACCGGCAGCGGCGCCATCGCCTGCGCCCAGATCTCACCCAGATGGTCCACGTTGGTGTTGCGCGCGTCTTGCGCCAGTATCGAACGCGCCCACTGCAGCGCCGCCAGCACCACTACCCTGCTTTGCGCCTGTTCATTGAGATTTTCCACCTGGCGCACCCACAACTGCTGCTGCCACGCCATGAACGACGCCGCGCTCGCCACCAGCGCGACGACCAGGATGGCCGTGATGACGGCCATGCCGCGCTGGCGTCTCATGGCAGGGCAAACACCCGCGTTACGGCGACGCCGCCGTCGAGTTCGAGCACCACCTCCAGCGCCGCCGGTAGCACCGCCATCCCGGGCAGCGGCCAACGCGACTGCCAGTTGCCGCTGCCGTCGAGATAGCGCAACTCGAAGCGGTTCACCCGCTCCAGCAATGCATGCACCACGGGCTCGGTGAGCGGCGCCCGGTCCAGCACCGGCCACACCAGTTGCTCGAGCGTGCCGTTGTTGAGCCGGTAGCCGTGGCGTTGAACATCCGCCAGCACGCCGGTCTGCCACGCCATGCCCATGCGGCTGAAACTCAGCTGCGCGTCGTTGGCACCAAGGGCCTGCGGGTCGCCGACCAGCGCCGGCAGCGGCAGGTCGCCGCCGTCGCGCACCGGCCGGTTCACCACCATGCTCATGTCCTGCTCCAGTTGCGCCAGCGTCAGCGCAATGTCGCGCCAGCGCCGGTTGTCCTCGGTGAGATGCTCGCGCGTCTGCAGAACCGCGGTCAGCCCGCGGTAGGCCAGTACCGACATCAGCGCGAAGATCGTTAGCGCCACCAGCATTTCCACCAGGGTGAAGCCGCGCTGTCTCATTTGCTCTCGGCACGTGCCAGATAGCCGGTCAGCCGTGCCAGCGCATGCTCGTCGCGCCCAGCCGCGCCAACATGGATCTCAACGCGGAGGAACGCCCGGTTGGAGGTGGCGCTGACGGTTTCGTGCCACGTCAATTTCAATCCCGCCTGCTCCACCTCGCCTTCGTAGGTGCCGGCATTGGGCCAGGCGCGCCGCGCCTGCAATTCGGCCAGACGATTTTGCGCCACCCAGCTGGCCAACAGGCGTTGCCGCAGCTCGGCCGAACTGTTGGCCATCATCGCCGACGCGCGACTGGCGGCGGCCAGCGCGATCGCCAGAATCGCCAGCGCCACCAGCACCTCGATCAGGGTGAAGCCACGCGCCGACTGCCTGCTCATTCGGCCATATCCGGCTGCGTCTCGACGCGTACCCGGCCCAGGCTGTCGCCACGGATGCGCGCGTGTGCCGCGTTGAGCGCCAGGTCGGCAGTGAATGGTGCGCTGCTGCCGGACGGCAGGAACAGCAGGCGCTCGCCCGCTTCCAGGCTGGCCTGATTCACCCGCAGTGCCAGCAGACGTACGCCGCTCGCCAGGCTTCGATCCTTCAGCAGATCGTCGCCGCTGCGCGGCACCCATTGGTTGTCCTCGTTCAACGCCCAGAAACGATAGCCCCCCTGCTCCACCGTAAACGCAATCGGCTCGCCCGATACCACCGCCTGGTCGCGCGTCTGTTCCAGCAGCAGCGCCAGCCGCTGCACCTCGTTCGCCAGCACGCGGTCGTCGTCCGGCATCAGGCGCACGCCCACCAATCCAGCCATGATGCCGATGATCACCAGCACCACCAGAACCTCGATCAGAGTGAAGCCGCGCTGGCTTACAGCTCCCACGAACCGATGTCCGCGTTGTTGCCTTCGCCGCCTGCCGCGCCGTCCGCGCCCAGGCTGAAAACGTCGATCTCGCCGCGCAGCCCGGGGTTCAGATACTGATAGGGCGCGCCCCAGGGATCGTTGGGCAGGCGTTCGAGATAACCGCCGGCTTTCCAGTTACCGGGAATCGACCCCGAGGTCGGCTTTTCCACCAGGGCCTGCAGGCCCTGCTCGGTGGCCGGATAGCGCGCGTTATCGAGGCGATAAAGGTTCAGCGCCTGCTTGATCGAAGCAATATCCTGCCTGGCGGCAACGATGCGCGCCTCGTCCGGTCGGCCCATGATCTTCGGCACCACCAGCGCCGCGAGAATGCCGAGAATCGCAACCACCACCATGATCTCGATCAGGGTGAAGCCGCGTGTGACCAGGCCGGGTTTGTGTGATCCGGATTTCATATCGATCCTTTCCAATTAAATCAACGGGTGCAAAAAACCAGCCCGCGTTATAAAAACTGCAGCGCGTGCGCATGGTGATACGGCCGGATCGCGCATTCAGCGGATTCATGCATCGACCGGCGCATCAGCGCACCAGCTGGTTCATCTCGAAAATCGGCAGCAGGATCGCCAGCACGATCACCAGCACCACCACCCCCATCACCACGATCAGCAGCGGCTCCAGCAAGCTGGTCAGCCCCATCACGCGGTTTTCCATTTCGCGGCTCTGCTGGGCGGCGGCGCGCTCGAGCATGTGCACCAGGCGGCCACTCGCCTCGCCGCTGGCGATCATGTGCACCAGCATCGGCGGGAACAGTTTCGCTGCGGCAAGTGCGCGGCTGAGGCTGCCGCCCTCGCGCACCTTGCGCGCTGCCTCCTCCACCGCCTGTCGCATCGGCAGATTGTTCACCACCCCGGCGCCGGCCTGCAGTGCCGCCAGCAGCGGCACCCCGCTGCCCACCAGAATGGCCAGCGTGCTCGCCAGCTGTGCGCTGTTGACGCCACGCACCAGCGCGCCCACCAGCGGCAGCCGCAGCAGCCAGCGATGAAAACGCAGACGCGTCGGCGGCAGGCGTAGCGCCCGCCGCGCCGCCCAGATCGCCACGGCGATCGCAATCAGCCATAGCCAGCCGCTGGCACGCAGAAAATCGCTCAGCCCGATCAGTGCGCGGGTCAGCCACGGCAGCGTCTGGTTGGTGTTCTGGAACACGCTCACCACCTGCGGCACCACGTAGGTCAAGAGGCCGAGCACCACGGAGCCCGCCACCAGCGTAACGATCGCCGGATAGATAAAAGCCAGTCCGACCTTCTGCCGCAGCGCCTGGTGCGATTCGGTATAGTCGGCCAGCCGCTCCATCACCTCGCCGAGACGGCCGGACTGCTCGCCGGCCGCGACCAGGGTGATGTACAGCTCGGGGAACACGCGCGGATATTTCTGCAGCGCGCGCGCCAGCGAATGCCCCGCCAGCACTTCGCCGCGCACCCCGGCCAGCACCTGGCGCTGATAGTCGGTATCGGCCTGCTCGATCAGGGCGTTGAGCGTCTGCTCCACCGGCAGGCCGGCGGCCAGCAGGGTGGCGAACTGTCGCGTGACCAGGCTCAGTTGCGTGCCGGACAGGCCGCGCCGCCAGTGCCAGCGGCTGCTGCCGCGCGCCATGGTGGCTTCGGACATCGTCGCCACTTCCGCCACCAGCAGCCCCTGTTCGCGCAGCCGGGCGCGCAACTGGCGCGCAGTGTCGGCTTCCTGTACGCCCTTCTTCAGGCGGCCGGCAGCGTCGTAAGCCTCGTAGCGAAATGCAGCCATGTCGATCCAGCCGTTCAGGCTTCGCGCGTCACGCGCAGCACTTCTTCCAGAGCGGTGTCGCCGGCACGCACCCAGCGCATACCGTCCTGGCGCATGCTGACCATGCCTTGCGCCACGGCGTGGCCGCGCAGGTTCTGTTCGGACGCGCCATCGTGAATCATGCGGCGCAGCGGCTCGTCGACTGCGAGCAATTCATAGATGCCGGTACGGCCACGATAGCCGGTGGAATTGCAGCCCGGACAGCCGACTGCGCTGAACAACGGCCCGTCCAGCGCAGGCTCCCCGATCGCCGTGCGTTCCTTGTCGCTCGCCGCGTGCGGCTGGCGACACAGCGGGCATAGCCTGCGCACCAGGCGCTGGCCGAGCACACCCAGGAGGCTCGATGCCAGCAGAAAAGGCTCGATCCCCATGTCGATCAGGCGCGTCACAGAACTGGCAGCATCGTTGGTGTGCAGCGTCGCCAGCACCAGATGGCCGGTGAGCGAAGCCTGCACCGCAATCTGCGCGGTCTCCAGATCGCGTATTTCGCCGATCATGATGACGTCCGGATCCTGCCGCAGGATGGAGCGCAGCGCGCGCGCAAAAGTCAACTCGATGCGCGGGTTGGCCTGGCTCTGGCCGATGCCGTCGAGGTCGTACTCGATCGGATCCTCCACCGTCATGATGTTGAGCGTCCTGGCGTCCAGCCGCGACAGTGCCGCGTATAGCGTGGTGGTTTTGCCCGAGCCGGTCGGCCCGGTCACCAGCACGATACCGTGGGGGCGGTGAATCAGTTCGTCGAGCCCGCCGAGGGTGACATTACTCATGCCGAGGCGCCCCAACTCCAGCCGCCCCGCCTGCTTGTCGAGCAGACGCAGCACCACGCGCTCGCCGTGGCCGGTGGGCAGCGTCGACACCCGCACATCCACCGGCCGCCCGGCCAGCCGCAAGGTGATGCGGCCGTCCTGCGGCAGGCGCTTCTCGGCGATGTCGAGCTGCGCCATCACCTTGATGCGCGAAACGATCGCCGCGTGCAGCGCGCGCTTCGGCTCGATCACGTCGCGCAGTGCGCCGTCCATGCGAAAGCGCACCACCGAGCGCGTCTCGTAGGGTTCGATATGGATATCGGACGCATTCTCGCGCAGCGCCTGCGTCAGCAGCGCATTGATGAGGCGAATGATCGGAGCATCGTCCTCGCTTTCCAGCAGGTCGGCCACCTCGGGGATGTCCTGCGCCAACTGCTGCAGGTCCATTCCCTGCGCCATGTCGTCGACCAGGCTGGCCGCCTGGTTCTCGCCCCGCGCATAGGCCAGTGTCAGGACGCGCTCGAACTGCTCCGGCGCCAGCACCTGCGTCTGCAGCGGGCACTTGAGGATGCGCCGCACCTCGGCCAGGGTGGCGGGCTCGGCTCCCTCGCGCAGCCACACCTCCATCTCGTCGCCGACGCGCCGCGCCACCAGCACCCCGCGGGTGCGTGCAAAGCCGTAGGGCAGCAGTGTGGCGAGCTGCGAATCCGGAACGTGGGTCGCGGTCGTATCCATGACAGGCATCAGGGCGCCGTCAGTGGCGCGTTCTGGGCGGGCTGCGGCGGCTTGTTGCCCAGCTGGGGCAGCGGCGGATTCTTCAGTTCTGGCAACGGCTCCATTTGCATATCTGGCAGGGCAAAATGCGGCTGCATGCGGAACTCGGTCTGTTTCTGGCGGATGAAGCCATAACGCTCGCCGGTCAGCAGGTCCGAACTGTTGTTGTCGCGCAGCACGTGCGGACGCAGGAATACCATCAGGTTGGTTTTCACGCGCTTGCGCTTTTCAGTCCTGAACAGATGGCCGAGCAATGGGATGTCCCCCAGCAGCGGCACCTTGTCGACACTGTCCTGCATGGTGTCCTGGATCAGCCCGCCAAGCACGATGATGCGGCCGTCGTCGACCAGCACAGTGGAATCGATCGAGCGCAAGTCGATGATGACACCGGACGCCGTATTTTCCCGCAGGCTGGAAGTTTCCTGATAGATCAGCAGCTTGACCGAGCCGCCTTCGGACACCTGTGGCCGCACCTTCAGCGTCAGACCGACGTCGCGTCGCTCGATGGTCTGAAACGGGTTCACCGTTGGATCGGTGCCGGACAGCGCATAGGAGCCGGTAAGGAAAGGCACGTTCTGGCCCACAACGATTTTGGCCTCCTCGTTGTCCATGGTCAGCAGGTTGGGCGTCGACAGGATGTTGGCGTTGGCGTCGGATTCGAGCGCACGTGCCAGCGCGCCGAGGTTGAGCACCTCGCCGACACCGGGAATATTGATGGTGCCGCTGACGACACCGATGTTCAGTCCCGAGCCCAGGGTCGAGAGGTCGGCCGACGCATCGATGATGTTGCTGCCGGTGCCGCGGCCGAAGTTGGTGCCGCCGATGAGATTCGTCCCGCCCTCCTCGATGCCGCTCAGGTCCTGCCACTGGATGCCGAACTCGGCCGCCTTCTCGGCGGTGATCTCCACCACCAGCGCCTCGATGAACACCTGTGCACGGCGCGCGTCGAGCTTGTCGATCACCGCGCGCAGTGCGTTGTAGGTCACGTCCGGCGCGCTGATGACGAGCGAGTTGGTCGCCGTGTCGGCGAGGATCATGCTGCCGCCAGCGGCGCCGGATAGCGAACTGGTACTGGTTGCGGAGCTGGCCGTGGCGGCCGGCGAGGTTCCCGTCATGCTGGCCGTCTTCGGTCCAATCGGCGCCTCGCCGGTCAGAATACCGCGCAGCGTCTCGGCCAGCTTCGCCGCTTCGGCATTGCGCAGGTACACCACATGAATGTTGCCGCCCGCCGCGCCCGCCACATCGAGCCCGGCAACCAGGCCGCGCAGCGCCTGGATGCGCGAGGGATTATCGCTGCGCACCAGCAGTGAATTCGAGCGCATATCCGGCACGATCGTCAGCCGCGTACCGCCCGGCTGCCCCGCCGCCGCGGCACCGTCGGACATCAGCCGCCCCAGTGACTGCGCCACGTCCACCGCCGACACATGGTTCAGCCGGATCAAGGCGGTATCGTTTGCGCTCGGCTGGTCGACCGCCTCGATGATCGCGTTCAGCCGCCGCACGTTGTCGGCATAATCGGTAATCACCAGCGTGTTGCTGCTGGGCAGCACCGCGATGGCGTTGTTGGGACCGATCAGCGGCCGCAGGACCGGCATCAATTGCGCGGCGGACTCATGTTGCAGCGGGTAAACCTGGGTGATGATCCGGTCGCCGCTCTCGTTGACCTGCTTGCCGCGGGTCACGCTGTAATTCTGCTTCGCCTCCGCTTCCGGCACGATCTTCACCACCCCGTGACCCTCGATCGCCGAGAAGCCCTGCATGCGCAGCGCCGACAGCAGGATCGGATACACCTGGTCGCGCGGCACCGGCCTCGCCGAAGTGATGATCACCGTGCCCTTGACGCGCGGATCGATGATGAAGTTCTTGCCGGTGAGTTCGCCTACCGCCTTGATTACCGAGGGGATATCGGCGTTGACGAAATTGAGAACGATCGGGTCAGTCTGGGTCTGGGTCTGAGCATGGGTCTGCAACGGCGGCAGCGCCAGCGCAAACAACAGGACGCTCAACGTCAGCCGGCGGGGGAAACCCGATCGTGTTTTTTTCATGTTATTCATTATTTCTACTGCAGCCTGTAGGAAAGAGTAAGCGGCTTGCCCTGGCGTTCGCCCACTACGGTGAGGCGCTGCACCCCCACCGTGCCGGACAACTGCCGCGCAAAGTCCTGCACATTGGCAACCGGCATGCCATTGACCATGCGCAGCGTGTCCCCGCTCTGCAGCCCCAGCCGCGCAACCAGCCCGTCAGCCGCTACCGAGGTCAGCACCAGGCCAGGCTGCGCGCCACTCCCGGCGCGCGCCTGAACCCCGAGACTTTGCGGGTTGGCCAAAGCCTGGTTGAATTCGTTGCGCGAGACCGGAATGTCGCCGCTGGCCAACGCCAGAGGCTGCCCCACCGCATCCAGGTCGAGGCGCTCACGCATCCCGCGGTTGAGCAAAATCACGTGGTCGGGGGCCACCGAGTCCAACACCACTCCCGGCACGATTTCGTAACCGGTGGCAACGGCCTGGTCCTGCCCGTCGACGCCGAGAATCGCCATCGCCGGCTGGCTGTCCGGTGAAGCGAACACCCCGCGCAGTTTCAGGTTGAGCGAGGTCGCCGGCTCATCGCGCACAGCCACCTCCCCCTGCGCTGCGCCGAACAGATGCGCCGCACGCAGCGAAGCCAGTTGCGCGTCCAGCTTGATATCGGCGCGCGCGGCGCTTGCCGACAGCGGCGGCATCGGCGCGGCAAAGCGCCAGGTCCAGTGCGCCAGCAAGGCCGCCAGCCCCAGCAGTAACAGCAGATTTAGCGGCGCGCCCAACCAGGAAGCGCGGCGCAGCGAGACGAAAAGGGGGGCGAGCGGCATCGCGTTCAAGCTTCCTATAAAAGGCATGGCGGCGCAACTAGTTTTGCCGGACTTGAAGATGGCATCGGCCGGGAAGAAACGCGACACGCGCATTCGATCGATGGCATTATTCCTCAATGCCATAGCGCTTGACCTTGCGCCACAACGTCGATTTGTCGATGCCGAGAATTTCCGCCGCCAGCGCGCGATCGCCGTGCGTCTCGCGCAGGGTCTTGCGGATGAAATAGGCCTCCACTTCGTCAAGGCTTTGCGGTGGCAGATAGTCGAGCGCGCGGCCGCGCGGGTCCTTCTGTTCGGTCAGCCGCGACGGCAGCACGTCGGCATCGATATGATCCGACTCGGCAAGAATAATCATGCGCTGGATGATGTTTTCCAGTTCGCGCACGTTGCCGGGCCAGTCATAACGCATCAGCGCGCCGAGCACGGCGGTGCTGACGCCGCTGATGTGCTTGCCAAGGCGCAACGAATGCTTGTTCAGCAAATAGTAGGCCAGCAAAGCGATATCTTCGCGCCGCTCGCGTAGCGGCGGGACGCTGATCTCCATCACCGACAGACGATAGAAGAGATCTTCGCGAAACTGGCCACTTTCCACCAGTTCGGGAATCGGCCGGTTGCTGGCGGCAATCACGCGGACATCGACATTAACGGGTTCGGTGGCGCCGGTCGGATAGAAACTTCCGTCCTGCAGCACGCGCAGCAGCTTGGCCTGCAGCGCCAGCGGGGCATTGTTGATCTCGTCGAGAAACAGGGTGCCGCCATCGGCAACCTCGAACAGGCCAGGCTTGTTGCGCTCGGCGCCGGTAAAGGAGCCCTTGCGAAAGCCGAACAGCTCGCTTTCGATCAGGTTCTCCGGGATCGCCGCGCAGTTGATGGCGACGAAGGGCTTGTCGCGGCGCTTGCCGCGCTGGTGGATCTGGCGTGCCACCAGCTCTTTGCCGCTGCCGCTTTCACCGAAGATCAACACACTGGAATCGTAGGCGGCGGCGGCGTCGATCAGACGGTCGACCCGCTCCTTCGCCTGGGACTGGCCGATGATCTCGCCGCTTTCCTCATAGGCACGGCTTTGCCGACGCAGGCGCTGGTTCTCGGTCGAGAGCAGGTAGAAACCGAGTGCCTTTTCCACCACGCAGCGCAACTTGATGGTGTCGAACGGCTTCTGGACGTAATCGTAGGCACCCTCCTTGAGGGCGTCGACGGCGGACTCGACGGTGGCATAGCCGGTGACCAGCACGACCTGGGTCTGCGGGTCGTGCGATTTAACGAACTTGAGCAGGTCCAGTCCATCGGCACCCGGCATGCGGAGATCGGTGAGGACGACGGCGGCGTCGTTGTTTTCGAGGAAATCCATCGCCTCGTGCGCGTTCTCGGCGCTGGCCACCTTGAACGTCATCGACGACTCGGCCAGCACGGCGAGGATCAGCTCGCGCATGTTGCGGTCATCCTCGGTAACCAGAATGGCCGGGATGGCATCGGCCATGCCGGCATCCTTGTCATTGCCGCGTAGAGTGGAGGCACCCTGTTTCATGGTTTTGCTCGTTCCAGGTCGACTGCCGGCAATTTGACGATGAAGCATGCGCCTTCATCATTCGCGGCATCATAGGCAATAAAGCCGCCACGTTTTGTAACGATTGCCTGGCTGATGGACAGGCCAAGCCCGGAGCCCTGCCCGACGTCCTTGGTGGAAAAGAAGGGGTCGAACAAGCGCTTACGGATATCCTGCGGCACGCCCGGACCGTTGTCCGAAATGGCGATGGCGGCATAGGCGTCCTCCGCCCAGGTGCGCACGACAATGCGCGGCGACAGCGTTTTGTCGAGCGCGTCGATGGCATTGACCAGCAGGTTGCTCAAAACGATGTCGATCTGGCCGCACCCCCCCTCGACAACCACCATTTCCGGGCACAGATCCAGCACGATTTCGATTCGGTAGCGTTTAAGCCTGCAGTTAATGAATGTCTCGATCAACTCTTGTGCCAGCTGGTTCAGATCGCAGGTTTCGCCGCTGCATTTATCCTTGCGCGCATAGTCGAGCAATTCCTGCACCACGCGCGAGCAGCGCTGCGCCTCGTCGGCGATGATGCGGGCATAGCCCGTCAGTTTTGGATGCTCGACCGCGCCCCGGTCGAGCAGTTGCGCATAGCCAAGTATATTGCCAAGGGGCGTGTTCAGTTCGTGCGCAACACCCGCTGCAAGCTGGCCCATCGCCACCAGTTTCTCGCGCATCGCAACGCTTTCCATCAGTTGGCGATGCTCGGTGATGTCCTGCAGGATCAGCACGCCGCCCATGTCGTTTTCCTCATCGCTGTAGAAGGCGAGGTTGAGCGAAAAGAAACGCTTGTCACCATCGACGTTGAGAGCAATTTCCTGGTTTCGGATAATGTGCTTGTAGAGAAAGGCATCGCGCAGCAGTTCGCGGTCGTGCTCGTTGATGTCGAGCAGTTCGAACAGGTTTGCGCCGATCAGCGCACCCGACCGGACACCGAACAGCGCATCCGCCTGGCGGTTGGCGATGGTGACGCGCAAATCGTCGGCCAGGCTCAGCAGGGCGCCCGGCAGGCTTTGCAGAATGGTGTTGCTACGGTTGCGCTCGTTGAGAAAGCGCCCCTGACATTCTTCCACGGTCTGGAACATCATCCGTAGCGTGTTGATGGTGGTGTTGTATTCCGGTATCAGACGGCCGATGCTGGTCCATGCATAGGGCCCGGCCGAGGTCGGCTCCAGCAGACCTTCGCGCGCGTGAAGAATGCCAAGCTCAAGTCGCCTCAACGCGGCCAGTTCGCCAGACAGGCGCACGATCAGATAGGTGAACAGGGCGGCCAGCAGGAAACCGGACAACCAGAGGAGGTGTGATTCGTTCCAGAAAGGACCAAAAAAGGCATACAGCAGGCCGGCCAGCAATGTAATCGCGGCCGGCAGCAGGTGGCCGGAAAAGATTGAAATGAAGGGGCGCCGGTTGGCCGTCCCCCGCAAACTCAGCGATTTGATGGCAATACCTCTTGATTGACACAATACGGAAAAGAACACGGCCGCCAGTCACCGGGCGGCCGTGCAGAGCCACTGCAAGAGACAGATCAGAAGATGAACTGCAGGCCCAGCGTGGCCTGATTATAATCCTGCAGCGCAACGTTGGTCGGGTGTTCGTTATCGAAGCTAATATCCGCGTACTCCAAGCTGATCTTCAACCTCTGTCCATCCAGATAGTAGTTCGCGCCGACGCTATTCCATTTCTGGTCATAATACTCGACACCGCCGGTCTCGACGCCGTAATCGGACGTTTCGTGACGGGCGAAGAACTGCAGACGACCCATGCCAACCTTGTTGGGCAGCATGTAGCCGGCCTTGACGTAATAGCCCTTGAGGTCGCTGCGGACGGTCAACGCGGGATCTGGATTCAGATTAGTGGCGCCATCCGTATCGTAATCGAAGTACGCGCCGGAAAGCGTGTAGACCCCGCTCGCCATCGGGTACTCCATGAACGCGTCCACCGTCCATGCCTTGTAATCCTTGATATCGCTGCGCGCAATATAGTTGCCGTATGCGACGCCATTCTGCATCTCGTAAGCGGCGCCAACGGTCAGCACCTTCTTCGTTCCCAGGTAGGTACCCAGATAGCCGTAGTTGAATTCCGGCTCCCAGAAACTGTAATGCACACGGGTAGTCAGGCGCGGATTGTCCTCGGCCACTGCGTTGTCCTCGCGGCCGTCGGCAACCATGACGCGATACTGGAATTTGGCATCCAACAGATTGCCCCAGACCGCCAGACCGGTATCGCGGCTGCCGCCGAACGGCGTGTAGGCGAGCACCTCGGCACGGTCCATGGTCAGCGGCTCCAGGCACGCTTCCAGGTTCTCCCGCGAGAAGGTGTTCTTGAAGCGGCCGACGATGAAGCGTACGTCATCGCGATAGTCCAGCGTTACATACGCATCGCGGTAATAGACGCTTTTGTCATCCTCGCCGAGCTTGCTGTCGTTGCCAGACTCGAGCTGCGCATAAAAACCCACGAAGTCGTTGTACTGGCCGGAAAAGGTCAGCCGGTTGCGGCGCAAAAAAGCATCGTTCGACGAACCGTTATCGGTTGCCGAAGTGAACCCTTTGTGCTGCAACCACCCCTGCAGGGCGTAGGTAAAGGTGAGCGAACCCTCCTCGCCAAACTCGATGGTCGGGCCTGCCACTGCGCCCAGCGGCAGCAAACCGGCGAGCAGGCCAACAGCACAGGCACGGGACAGCGGGGAAACAGCATTGTGCGGAACGGTCAGAATTTTCATGTTATTTCGCTCCTGGAATGGCGTGATAAGCGTCCTGCACCTTGGTCAGGTCACCCTTGTGGCAGCCGCTGCAGGCGTCAGCCGTGTTGTCAAGAGGCTTGGCGAGCATTTTCGTGTGCGCCACGTCTTGCTTCATGATTCTCGAATTTCCCTTGTGGCAGCCAGCGCACGAGTTGTTCACCTTGGAGTGCTGCGCATGCCAGGGCGCCTTGGCGGCATCCATTTCGGGCGCTGCTGCGCGCTTGCCATTGTGACACTTGAAGCAACTCGAAGCGCCCAGGCCGCAGGCATTGGCGAGAGAAATCGGCGACAGTCGCGCCGCGCCTTCCGCCAGCGCCGCCGTAGCCTCGCCACCCCAACCCGTGGCCGCAAGCACGGTCGAATCTTCAGCGTGCTTGCCAGCCAGGCCGGTGAGCATTGCGACACCCAGGCCAAACAGCGACAGCATGACACCACCGCGCCAGATTTTTCCCAACAGACTACCCTTACCTTGGTTGCGCTTCATCTATCCCTCTCCTTTGCTCGTCACGAGTTGCGGGAAGCCCATCCAGATTATCCAGACGGACGCCTTCCGATTGCTTAAACCGATCATCCCATGCCTTGCGTATATCCGCCTCGCTCGTGCCCGAAGCACACGTACACGCCAGCCCATTGCCGCGATACTTGAGCCTGGACTGCCCCGGCTCGGTCGCAGCAACGACCGGTGCCGCCAGCAGCAGGGCAAGGGCCATCAAAGTCACTGCGCCAGTCGATTGCATGGATTTCCGGTTCACCTCTGTCTTATCGACACCCTTCTGAAGCACAAGCCATGCCAGCAACCATTATCCATTCATAACAACAACTTATTGCAATACAGCAAGCCCGATTCGATTGCACAATAAGTGCTATGCACGGCGATCTTTCAAATTGCAATCGGTACGAGGATGGCAGCAGTTCACTTCTGGATGAATCGCGCGTCCCCCAGCCGCCTTACGGGGTCGCTCGAAGTCCGGTTTCTCACCGATCCACGCCTGCCTCAATACGCAACAATTCATAGCGTGCCGCTACAGCTTCGGCGAGCGCGCGCCGCAACAACGGTACCGCAGCAGCCGGCAACTGGTCGGCACGACTCAGACTATCACGGTAGATGCGCTCGTAATGCTCGGCCGGCAGCACCCGCATGACCAGCAGCACGCGCCAGTCGCTGCCCGTCGCAGTGAAGGGCTGCCGGAAATCGCGCGCCTCACCGGCGGGGATGCGGGCATCGAACAGCTGCCGCGTGATCTGCGTATCGACATTCCAGCCAATCACTTGGCGCCCCAGTTCGAAAATGCCGCCATCGGCATCGTGGCGGTAAAACACGAGCTCGACCTTCGGCACCATATAGGTCGGGAAATGATGGCCCGCGCCGCTGTTGCGAACGTTCGCCCGTGCCTCGTAGCGGCCGCCGCCAAGCGAATGTACGTTTAGTGCCACCTCGATTGCACGTCGCGTCATTTCCGGATCGTGGATCCCGCGCCACAAATGCTTGCGATCCGGCATGTGGCAGGACTGGCAGGTCTGCTTGTCGGCCCCCTCTCCGGCGTAGGGGCTGGCAAGCCATTGGCGGTAGGTGTCCTCCATCAATTTTCCGGCGATGCGCGGACCGTCATCCGGGAACTGGTGGCAATGCGCGCAGAAGCGACTGTCCTGGAAGGCCTTGGCAACGACAAAGCCGCCATGCGGGACGTCCTGGGCCGCCGCGCGGCGCGGCGGCGGCCCGAAGCGCTGGTGCCCGCGCACATGGCAGGCCGCGCACACCAGTCCCTGATGCCCCAGATCGGCGCTGACATAATCCGGCGGCGGCTGCGTCGGTGCGTTCGGCCAGCCGTGCTCCAGCGCCAACAGCGCTTTCTGCTCGGCCAGCGGCGCATGACAGCGCAGGCAACGGTTACCCTGATCCTGATCCATCAATTTGAGCTGCCAGCGCAAGCCGGGGCCCATTGTCTTGCTATGCAGCGAAGTGCGCCAGGCAGCAAGCTGTTCGGTATGGCACTGCCCGCAGGCCTCAGGACTGAGCGAGGCTTCCAGCGGCGAGAACGTAGCCGGCGGCACCCCCTGCGGCGGCATCGATTCGGTCCAGTGTTTGCTTAAAAAGGTCTCGACCGTAGGCGTAGGCTTCTCGCCGCAACCTGACAGCAGCCCGAGCAGGAGCGGCAGGGTCAGCAGCAGCCATGGCTGCCGCGTATGAAAAAGGCGGTTCAAATCCAGCTCCACGAAAAAAAAAGCCCACGAGAGTATCGTGGGCCAGAGGAGGAGAAAGCAAGGTTCAGGCGGAAATTAGCCGCCGCACGGGTTGGCGGGTGGGGCGCTGGTGCCGGCGGTCGGGATCACCTCGCCGTACTTGTAGGCCTTGTCCGCCTCGACGATGGCGTTGGCCGATTTGGCATACGCATCGGTGATATAGCGCTGGGCGACCGCGGTGTTGCTGGCGGCCGGAATATAGAACGACTTGAGGTCGGTGCGCCACGGGGAATTCTCGGGCAGGATCGCATTGCCGGTCGCGTCGGTGATGACGCTTCCAGGGGTCAGCGAATTCCACTCGACCATCGCGCCGTCGTAGAAACGGGTTGGCTTACCGAGAATCACGGCGCTGGCGACGCCGGTGATCATCGCGCGGAAGGTCGTCTCGCAATAAGTGTAGATGACATCGCCTTCCTGGTAGGCGTTGCCCACGCCCACATTCGTGAAGACCCCTGCTCCATCGCCGGCGATGAAGCCCGCGCCGCTAACATTACCGTCAAGGTAGGCTTGCAGGTCGGCTTTGTCCTTGTAGCGGTAGCCCTCGCCTGAGACGAGCAGGTTGGAGAAGTCAAGTTGCAATGCACCAAACGGATGACCCTGGCGAGAGCCGGAATTCTGGAACCCTGTCCCATTATAATTGGGAATATTGCGTGCATCCCAGATGAAGACGCCGTCATTCTTCACGTTGACGTCGGACGTCGGCAGGACGGCCAGCATGTCCTGCAACGTCGCCTGCAGCTGGGTGTTGTCGACCAGCAGATCCATGACCGAGGCGTGGCCGTTGTTAGGCTCCGAGCTTGCGGTCGCCTGGAAGTCGGCGGGCAGCAGTTCGACGGCCAGCCCCAGATTGTCATCCAGCCACTGGTTGCCGCCATTGAGGATGGCCAGGTTCTTCTTGTCGACGCCCCAGTAGCGCAGGGCATACCAGATGCGACCCTGCGCCATCGCGTTGCCAGTGCTGCCAGTCCCCATGGCGACGACGACCATGTCATTTTGCGGGTCGATGTTGTATTTCTTCAGCAGCGCATCCATACCCGCACCATCTGGCACCATGCTCGGCGTCTCGATAACGCCATTGGTCCGGGTCTGGATCCATTCGCTACCCGGCGACAGATAGGTAAACACGTTGTTGCCGCTGGGCTTGATGTACTCCGCGCCCGCGGGCCCCGGCGTCACCTGCAGGATAACCAGCTTGCCGGTAATCCCTGCCGGGCGCTGGTTGAGCCAGTCATCCTTCCAGCGCTTGAGCGTCGATTCGGTGATCAGGCCATTTTCGTTCAGGTTGTAATCGTCGGCCGACGTCTGAGCAATCGTCGCCGGCGTATTCACCGGGATCTGTTTCACCAGTGCCGTCGTGTCCTCATCGCCGCCGCAGCCCGGCAGGCCCAGCGCCATTGCCAGGACGGTCATGCCGGCCCAACCCCTATTCATCTGCTTGTTCATTGAGAATCCTCCATCCATTATCAAGCCCGCGCCCACCTTGCCGGGCGGCAAGACGGCGCACTCATAGCGGCCGGCCCGCTGGAGGCCGGCAGTAAAACCGCCCGTCCCAGCCATGCACAACCTCCACCGCGACCATGGCCGCGGGCAAAACACTTTCAATCCAGCGGCGCTTTCAGCACCACCGGCATCCAGTCCTGTTCCAGCGCATCGAGCAATGCGCCGTAATCGTCCGTATTCATTTCCCGCACTTGCGCGCCAGCCGCGCGCAAGGCTTCAGCCAGACCCGGCATCGCCGGCACCGCCGCGGGATTGACCAGCAAAACCTTTTTTCCCGTGTTCATACGCAATACACCACGTCGTTGTCAATAATCTGCCGCGCCAGGGCTGCCATGGCGTCCCCGGTGGGAGCGAGTTCCACCACGGGCACCTCGGCGAACTCCAGTGCTTCCATTTGCTCTGCTGCGCCGCCACCTTCAGGCAGCTTGCCCCAGGCGGCGATGGAGACGGCGTCGTCGAGCAGGGTCAGCCCGCTGGCCATGCGCAGCGCCTCGACCTGCTTCTGCACGGCCACCATCAGAATGCGTTTTTGATCTGCCATGTCCCGTCCTCAGAAAACCAGAACCTTGTCGCACTTGCGCACGAGTTCGGCATCCTGGTATTGGCCGCCGACGACGACGATGTCGGCGATGGCACTCAAATCAAACCTGCCGACGGCATAGTGCTCGGCGCTGTGTTCGCACAGGGTGACGCTGTTCGGGCGCGCCCGTGCACGCTCGACGAATCCCGCGTCAGCAAGCAGGTTGACGCCGGTGTCGGTCAGGAAGCTCAGGGTTTCCCAACCGCGCGCAGCCGCCGCGTCGATCAGACCGTTCGCCTGCGGCAGAAAACATTCATCGGTGATCACGATACCCAGTTGCATGACTCAGGCCTTCCTGATCTTCCAGGTGAAGGAACCGCTTCCCTCCTGGCGATCGATCAGGTCGTTACCCTCGGCTTCGCACATGGCCATGATCGATTCGCCCGAGGAGGGGTTGTCGAAAACCAGGCTCAGCACGTCGCCACTTTCCAGCTTCTGCAGCGCTTTCTTGGTGTACATCTGGGGGTGCGGACAGGCGTAGCCGCACACGTTCAACTCCCATTCATGATCGGCGGTCTTGTTGAAACTCATTGCCATAGCACTACTCCTTGATGATGATTGCTTGTCTGAAATGTCTGGGCCATCCTAGAGGCCGCACTCCGAAGGCTTGCGGGCGTCGCTCCAGTCCATGTACCAGGTGAAGACCTTCACGCCGACATAGGCGCCGAGCACCATGCCAATCAGAAAAACCCAGCCGCTGGGGTCGCCATTGGTGACGGTGGCAAAGAAAGCGCCGATGTTGCAGCCCATGGCCAGGCGCGCGCCGATGCCCATCAGCGTGCCGCCGACGATGGCAAAGAAAGCGGTTTCCCAGCTCGGCATCTTCCATTTGAATTCGCGGCGCGAGAGCGCCATGATGGCGGCGCCGAGAATGATGCCGATCGACATGAAGCCAGGGGCATTCAGCAGCGGGTTCGGCAGGCCATTGTCGAGGCCGAAGAAGATGCTGTCCATGTTGTTGATGCCCAGCTTCTGCATGATCCAGCCGCCCCACTGCGCTTCCTGGGTGGTGATGTACCAGTAGCCAGGGTCGAACACGGTGTCCTGGATGGACAGGCCCTCGGTGTAACCCATCGCCACCAGCAGTTCACCGAAGTTGAAGATATCGTAGTGCTCGCGTAATGCACCGGTCACGTACATGTGCAGGCCGGCGAGAATACCAAGACCGATACCGGCCAGGGCGGTATTCTTTGATGATGTGCACATGGCCCACATGCCCGCAAGCTCGTCGCGCAGCACCGGGCTGGCCTTGCCGGAACGGCGCAGGTAGCCCTTGCGGTAATAGAAAACATACAGCACGATCAGGATGAGGATGACCGGCAGGATCGCGGTCAGGAGGGTGTTGTACAGCACAATGCCCGCAGCACCGCTCTGGCCGAGCGCATCGGCGGTGGTGGAGCCCTTCAGATCCCACATGTAGCCCGCGGTGAAGATATCGAACCAGCCCTGCGTGACGGTCAGCTCGGCTGGCATGTCCTTGGCCACGGCAGAAGCGACCCACGACTGCGGCACCAGGGCGTCCCACCAGCCGCTCGCGGTCACGACGATAGCCTGCGAGAACGAGATGGCAACGATCACCAGCATCGAGTTCATGTTGCCCTCGCCCGCCTTGTAGAGCGAACCCGAGGCGCACCCACCGGTAAAGACGATACCGAAACCGAAAATTGCGGCGCCGATGACGATATGCCAGCCCATCGCGTTGGGATGGAATGTACTGAACCCGCTCAGGGTAACGATGGTGGCGACGACCGCGTACAGCGCCACCGCGATCATCACGCCGACCGCCATGCGCGGCACCTTCACTGCGAACAGGTCGCGTGTCGCCGATGCCATGCAGAAACGGCCGTATTGCAGCAGCATGCCGTAAGCGAGACCAAACCAGACGTAAACCAGCAGGTAAACGAAGCGCGTGTCCTGCGCCAGGGCCAGCAGCGAGCCGGCGACAACGAGCAGGAAGATCCCCATCGCCTTGAGACTGCTTTTGCGAAACAGCCAATGCGTTTCAGCTGCGATACTTGCCGACGCTACATTCACTCATACTCTCCTCAGCAAAACCGGCGGGCCTGGCAGGCCGCCCCAGATTGCATTGCCTAAAAAAAACCCTTGCGCAGGTAAACACGCCAGCAATCGGACTCCCGAACCGTGGCGAGGTGCGTGCAGCCGAGTGTCTGCGCCAGCGCAGGAAATCCCTCGACAGCCGTGGGATTATCGAGCACCACTTCGATGGCCGCACCCGACCCGACTTCGCCCAGCACCTTCATGGTCAGCAACTGCGGCCGCGGACACATGGCGCCCAGGCAATCGACCGAGCGCACCACATGCACACACCCCAAACCGGGAACATCGATGTCCTTGTTAACCAGGCTGGCCATACCGGCTGGACGGCCATGAAGACGATCGAACAGACTGTTAACTTGCACGCGCATCCTCCGCTTGGCGACCCGCATTAATAAGCACGTTGCGTGCCACATTGATTTGTCTTTTGTAAACATATGGTTACTCCAACTCGCGGGTTTCCATCCAATGAAAAATGCAATAGCGTCGGTTTTATGGTTTGGCGCTGGTGTCTTTTGCAACGGGAAAATGTCCAGGCTGGCGGCGAGACACTTGAGAGACACCGATCAATTCGTCACGCGGCGGCGCGGCATACGATTCCACGTGACCTCCGCCCATGGAAAGCCTGAGTAATCAGTTGAGTAATCAGTAATGTCCGCTTGGCCAATACGCTGGATTACCGCGTTTCGATGGGTGGGGCCAATTCACGCCATCGGTCAAGGCGCGGGTATCAGGCAGTCAGGCGCCGCCAGGTTGCCACCACGGTATCGGGATTGAGCGATATCGAGCCGATTCCCTGCGCCACCAGCCAGTCGGCCAGATCGGGGTGATCGCTCGGCCCCTGGCCGCAGATGCCGATGTATTTGCCTTGCCGCTTGCAGGCGGCGATAGCCTCGGCCAGCAGCTTTTTCACCGCCGGATTGCGTTCGTCGAAGCTTTCGGCCACCAGGCCGGAGTCGCGGTCGATGCCCAGCGTCAGTTGGGTGAGGTCGTTGCTGCCGATGGAAAAGCCGTCGACGTGCTGCAAAAAATCGTCGGCCAGCAGCACGTTTGAGGGAATCTCGCACATCATGATCAGGCGCAGGCCATGGTCGCCGCGCTTGAGGCCGTTTGCCTCCAGCAGTTTCACCACCGCCGCGCATTCTTCCACCGTGCGAACGAAGGGAATCATCACTTCGACGTTGGAAAAGCCCATCGTCTCGCGCACTTGTTTCAGCGCGCAGCACTCCAGCTCGAACGCAGGACGGAACAGCGCCGACACGTAGCGCGCCGCGCCGCGAAGCCCCAGCATGGGGTTTTCCTCTTTCGGCTCGTAGCGCTCGCCGCCCACCAGGTTGGCGTATTCGTTGGACTTGAAGTCGGACAGGCGCACGATCACCGGCTGCGGCCAGAACGCGGCGGCCAGGGTGGCGATGCCCTCGGCCAGCTTGTCCACATAGAAAGATACCGGGTCGGCATAGCCCGCCGCACGCGCATCGATCTCGGCGCGAACGTCCGGCGGCTGACCGGCATGATCGAGCAGCGCCAGCGGATGCACGCCGATCATGCGCGCGATGATGAACTCCAGCCGCGCGAGGCCGACGCCGTGATTCGGAATCTGCGCGAACTCGAAGGCGCGCTCGGGGTTGCCGACGTTCATCATCAGCTTCACCGGCGGCGCGGACAGGGTTTCGCTCGCCAGCGTCTCCACGGTGAACGGCAGTTTGCCTGCGTAGACAAAGCCGGTGTCGCCCTCGGCGCACGACACCGTCACCGTCTCGCCGTCCTTCAGCACCGCGGTCGCCTCGCCGGTGCCCACCACGGCGGGAGTGCCCAGCTCGCGCGCGACGATGGCGGCGTGGCAGGTGCGTCCGCCGCGGTTAGTGACGATCGCCGCCGCACGTTTCATCACCGGTTCCCAGTCGGGGTCGGTCATGTCGGTGACCAGGATATCGCCCGGCTGCACCCGGTTCATTTCGGCCGGGCTGGCGATCAGCCGCACAACGCCCACGCCGATCTTCTGGCCGATGGCGCGGCCGGTGATACGCACCTCGCCGGTCGCTTCCAGCGTGTAGCGCTCGCCGACGCCGCTGGTGCGCGTCTTTACCGTTTCCGGGCGCGCCTGCACGATGAAAAGCTCGCCGGTTTCGCCGTCCTTCGCCCACTCGACGTCCATCGGGCGCTTGTAGTGCCGTTCGATCGCCACCGCCTGGCGCGCCAGTTCCAGCACCTCGGCGTCGGTCAGCGAATATTGCCGGCGCAGCTCGGCTGGCGTGTCCTCGATCACGGTCGCGCCGTCGCGCCACACCATGCGAATGGCCTTTTCGCCCAGTTCGCGCCGCACCACGGCGGGAAAACCCTCGGCCAATTTCGGCTTGTGCACGTAGAATTCGTCCGGATTGACCGAGCCCTGTACCACGGTTTCGCCCAGCCCGTAGGCAGCGGTGATGAATACCACGTCGCGGAAGCCGGATTCGGTGTCGAGGGTGAACAGCACACCGGAACAGGCGATGTCGGAGCGCACCATGCGCTGCACACCCGCCGACAGCGCCACGTCGGCGTGCGCGAAGCCGTGATGCACACGGTAGGCAATGGCGCGGTCGTTGTAGAGCGAGGCGAAGACCTTCCTCACGTACTGCAGCAGGTCGTCGGCGCCGCGCACGTGCAAGTAGGTTTCTTGCTGCCCGGCAAACGAGGCGTCGGGCAGGTCCTCAGCGGTAGCCGACGAGCGCACCGCCACCGACACGCTGTCGCCGAGTGCGGCATAGGCCTTGCGCAGGCCGGTTTCGAGCACGGCCGGCAACGCGGCCGCCTCGACCCAGGCGCGGATTTCTGCCCCCGCCGCGGCCAGCGCCGTCACGTCTGCCACGTCGAGCGCCGCCAGCCGCTCATGAATGCGCGCGCGCAAATCGTTGTGGTCGAGAAAATCCCAGAACGCCTGCGCCGTGGTGGCGAAGCCACCCGGTACCTTGACGCCGGCGCCGGACAGATTGGCGATCATCTCGCCCAGCGATGCATTCTTGCCACCCACGCGCGGCACGTCCGCCATCGACAGGCTATCCAGTGGAACGATATAGTCAGTTGAAGCATGCATAATCCACTCCATGAAAAGCTACAGCGTTTTCTGCGTATCCGATCACACCGGTGTCACCGTCGAGGCGGTGACGAAGAGCGTGCTGGCGCAGTTTCCTGCACTTGAGTTTAACCTGATTGCGCTGCCTTTCATCGACAGCCCGGAAAAGGCGCGGACCGCCGCGGCGCGAATTGCCGCTACGCCCGGCGCGCTGGTGTTTTCCACCCTGGCCGACCCGGCCCTGCGCACCGTCCTGCGCGGCAGCCGCGCCAGCCTGTTCGATGTCTTCGACCTCGTCGCCCCCGCTGTGGAAGCCGCGCTGGGCCTGGCCGCCACCCCCAGCGGCGGCCGCACCCACGGCATGGCGCACAACTACGAATCGCGCATCGATGCAGTCAATTTCAGCCTGGCGCTGGACGATGGTCTGCAACCGCAGCGGCTCGATCAGGCCGACCTGATCCTGGTCGGCGTCTCGCGCGTCGGCAAAACCCCCACCGCGCTCTACCTCGCCCTGCAATACGGCCTGCGCGTCGCCAACTATCCGCTGACGCCGGACGACCTCGAACAGAACAGCCTCCCCGGCGTCCTGCTCGCCCACCTGCCGCGCCTGCGCGCCCTGACCCTGTCGGCGGAACGCCTCGCCACCATCCGCCAGGCGCGCTACCCCGACAGCCGCTACGCCAGCCTCGCGCAATGTCGCGAAGAACTCGCCGCCGCCGAACGTTTTTACACGCAGCATGCCATTCCCGTCATCGACACCACCCGCATGTCCGTGGAAGAAATTGCCGCCCGTCTGCGCCCGGCCTAAGTGACAACCTGCCCTCCACGGAAAAGGAAGAACTGACGGCAGTATCAAGACCTTTTTTGGCCCATCATAATATCAACGCGGCACCTCTCATTGCTTCAGTTTTGTCGAAACATGTCGAATAAGCACTGTACATTCCGCGAAAAGGTGAATTCGCCATGTCTGAAGACAACAGGGGATTGAGTGGCATGACACAAAGCGATATCGAATTCAACCCGACAGCCTGGATTGAGAGTCTTGCGGCGACATTGGCCAGCTTCCTTGCTGACCCGCGTTTACGTTATAGCTACGGCGTGCAGCCCAACGTGGTCGACGGAGAGCTTAGCCTGATCGTGGCGCCCTGGCTGGAAACCGAAAACCGTGCCACCTACGACCACGTGATGAGCTTTGCCAAAGACCACCAGTTGCGAATTGTGGAAGACCGGCGAACCGGCGAACGGGCTTTGCCACACTCGAATTGAGACACTGGCAATGAAATCTGCGGTTCAGCCTGACCGCTGCCGCACGGTTTCAAACATGGCGATAGCCAGTGCCACCGAAGCGTTCAATGACTCCATTTTGCCAGGCATCGGAATCTGAACCGTGGCTGTCGCCGCGGCACGTACTTTATGCGACAACCCACCGCCTTCATTGCCGACAATAATGGCCAGCGGACCTGTCAGATCACGTGCGAACACACTCCTGTCTTCCCCTAACGCAAGCGCAAGGCTCTGCCCTTCAAACAACGCACACCAGGCTGGAATATCCACACCGCATTCGAGCGGCAACACGAACTGGGCACCCTGCCCACCACGCAGTGCCTTCGGTGACCAGGGATCGTGGCAGCCCTTCGACAGCACCGCCAGCGTGGCACCCGCCGCCGCGCCGGTACGCAGCATGGAACCCAGGTTGCCGGGATCCTGAATATCTTCCAGCACCAGCACCAGCGGCGTCGCGTTGATGGGGGGCGGCATCAGCCAGGCGGCTTCGCTCAGCACCCCGGTCGGCGTGGCTACAGGCGTCAACTCGGCAAACAGCGCATCGGTCAGCACAATGGTTTTGGCGTGTGGACATCGCCCCGCCAAGGCTCTGAAACGGCCCACGTCGAACGACGACGCGCTTACCAAAGTGTGCGGCTGCCCCCCCGCATCAAGATACGCCGCCAACAGATGCTCGCCATCCAGCAAAGTCATCTGCGCACCGCGTCGGGCGCGGGCGGACTCGGACAGCTTCTTCAGCCGCTTGAACAGGGAGTTGTCGCGCGAGGAAATGGGCGTTTCGGTCATGCCCGGATTATCCGCGTTTCGCTATCGCAGGCTACACTCTTACGATGCGCATCGCCCTCATCACCCCCTACGGCCGCGAACACCGCAACGGCAACTGGCACACGGCCGCACGCTGGGCGCGCTTCCTGCGCGAGGCGGGTCACACGGTGCGGACGCAGGTGGAATGGGATGGCCGCAGCACCGACCTTATGCTGGCGCTGCACGCCCGGCGCAGCTTTGCCTCGATCCGCGCCTTTGCCGAGCGCTTCCCGACCCGCCCCCTGTTGCTGGTGCTGACCGGCACCGACCTGTATCGCGACATCCACCAGAACGCCGACGCCCAGCAGGCGCTGGAACTCGCACACCGGCTGATCGTGCTGCAGACGCGCGGCGTCGACGAACTGCCGGCGCATCTGGCCGCCAGGGCGCGGGTGATCTACCAGTCGTCGCCCGACATTGCTCGCCTGCCCGCGCCTGCCCAACCCTTCGAGGTGCTGGTGATCGGCAACCTGCGCGAAGAAAAGGATCCCTTCCGAGCGGCACTGGCGACGGCCTACCTGCCCGGACATTCGCAAATCCAGGTGACGCATCTGGGCAGCGCCCTCTCCAGGGAAACGGCCGAAACGGCGGAGATGGCGCAGAGCAAGCTGCCGCGCTGGCACTGGGTCGGGGAGGTGCCGCACCGGACGGTGCTGAAGCGGCTGGCGCGCGCGCATCTGATGGTCATCAGCTCGGTGATGGAAGGCGGCGCCAACGTCATCTGCGAGGCGCTGGCAGCGGATGTGCCGGTGCTGGCCTCGCACATGCCCGGCAATATCGGCATGCTGGGCGAGCACTACCCGGGCTATTTCCCGGTGGGCGACGAACAACAGCTGGCGAGGCTCTTGTCGAGGGC
Source organism: Thiobacillus sp. (assembly GCA_035530575.1). Lineage (GTDB taxonomy): Bacteria > Pseudomonadota > Gammaproteobacteria > Burkholderiales > Thiobacillaceae > Thiobacillus. The sequence continues at coordinate 55,458 of DATKUP010000170.1, forward strand.
CGAAACCGACCCCGATTTTTATGCCGATCTGCTCAGCCACACCCGCCAGCGTCGCGGGCTGATGCGGCCGGAGCAGGAAGCCAGCCGCCTGCGGCAGGTCGTGGCGGAGTTCGAGCAAGGCGCGGTGTGACAACGGCGAACCGCAGCCAATTGTGACTCAACCCTCGTCGAACAGAATGCCGAACATGCGCGCGCGCTCGACCGCGCTCAAACCGCGCAGCACACGCACCGCCTGGCGCGCAACCCGTTCATCGCGCGTGATCGAATATTCGATCGCCAACGTGCGCCAGACCTCGGCCAGCGCCGGGTCGGACGCCTGCAGCTTTTGCAGCGCCTGGGTCACCCCCGCCTGCCCCTTCGTCAGATAGAACGTCAGCCCCAGGTTGTGCCAGGCCTGAATGTAATCGGGGTCGGTTTCTACGGCCGCACGATACGCCCGCATCGCCTCGCGGGGACGCCCGCTGTCGCGGTAGGCGTTGCCCAGATTGTTGCGCGCATATACATCGCCGGGCGCGAAGCGCAGATTCCGCTGATACGCCGCGATGGCTTCGGCAAACTGCCCCAGTTCGCCCAGCGCACGCCCTTGAACGAACCAGGCCAGCGGATTCTTCGCCTCGGCCCGTGCCCACGCTTGCCCCCACGCCAACAGACCCTGCCAGTCGGCGCGTTTTTCAAGCACCTGCGCCTGCCGCACCCACTCGGCCTGCGGACGTGCCGCTGGCGCCGCCTGGTCGTCATCCAGGCCAAACGTCTGGGTGGCAGCCGTCACCGGACCTGCAAACGCAAGGGTAAGCAACAACGAGAATAAAGCAATACGGTCAGGCATGGACGAATTCACAGATTGCAGCTGCCTCGTTGATGGATCGACATCCGTCATTTTACGCCGCACTTGACGCATCGATTATGCTGTTGGCTGTTCAAAAAAGAGTCACCCCATGCACGCCACCACCGAAAGCTTCATCCCCGGCAAGGACGCCTCGCTCGAAGCCTCGATCGCCACCCTGCAATCCAAGCTCGAAGCGCTGGATTTCCATATCGAAGAGCGCTCCTGGCTCAATCCGGTGGAAGGCGTGTGGTCGGTGCATATTCGCGACCGCGACTGCCCACTGCTGTTCACCAACGGCAAGGGCGCCTCGGAGCTGGCTGCGCGGGCGAGCGCGCTGGGCGAGTATTTCGAGCGGCTGTCGACCAATTATTTCTGGACCCACTTCTATCTGGGCGAGACGATCGCCCACCGCAGCTACGTCCACCATCCCGACGAGCGCTGGTTTTCTTCAGACGACGACGCCTGGCCGGCCGAACTGCTCACGCCTGAACTGCACACCCACTACAACCCCGACGCCGGCGTGCGCGCCGACCAGCTGATCGACCTCAATTCCGGCAATGCCGAACGCGGTATCTGCGCCATTCCCTACCAGCGATTGCGCGACGGCAGGACCGTGTATTTCCCGGTCAACCTGATCGGCAACCTCTACGTCAGCAATGGCATGTCGGCCGGCAACACGCTGAAGGAGGCGCGCACCCAGGCGCTGTCCGAAATCTTCGAGCGCCACATCAAGTTCCGCATCATCGCAGAGGGCCTGTGCCTGCCCGACGTGCCCGAAATCGTGATCGAGCGCTACCCGCACATCGCCGCCGGTATCCGCGCGTTGCGCTGTGCCGGCTTTGGCATCCTGGTGAAGGACGCCTCGCTCGGCGGAAAGTATCCGGTGATGAACGTCACCCTGCTGCATCCCCACGATCAGGGCTGCTTCGCCAGCTTCGGCGCGCACCCGCGCTTCGAGGTGGCGCTGGAACGCGCGCTGACCGAACTGCTACAGGGCCGCGCGCTCGATTCGCTGGCGGGTTTCCCCGCCCCCGGCTTCGACGAAGCCGAAATCGCCGACCCGCAGAACCTGGAAATCCACTTCGTCGATTCCAGCGGTGTAATTTCATGGCAATTTCTGCGCGACACCCCCGACTTCGAATTCGTCGACTGGAATTTCGGCACCACCACCGAAGAGGATTACGCGTGGTCGGTCGATGCGCTGCACGAAGCCGGGCACGACCTCTACATCGCCGACTTCACCCACCTCGGCGTCTACGCCTGCCGCGTCCTGGTGCCCGGCGTCTCCGAGATCTATCCGGTCGAGGAACTCGAATTCGAGAACAACAGCGTCGGCAACCTGATCCGTCCGGCGCTCGCGCGCCTGCCCGAACTGACCGAGGAGGAATGTGCCGAACTGCTCGACCTGATCGGCGAACTGGAACTGGCGGACGACCGCCTGGTCACGGTGCTGATCGGCCTCGCGCCGGATGCCGATTCGCCGTGGACCGATTTAAGAGTTGGCGAACTGAAGCTGCTGCTCGCGCTCGCCCTCGGCGACGACGACGCAATCCGCGAAGGCTGCACCTGGATCGCCCAGTACGGCCAGCGCAGCGAAGCGCGCCTCAAGGTCTACCGCTGCATCGCCGACCTCACCCAACTCGGCGACCCCAGCCCCTTCGAGCCCGCCCTGGCCCTGATGTACGGCCGCGAGACGCTGGAACAGGCATTTGCGCTGTTCAATCAGGACGAGCGGTTTTTCGGGTTGACGAAACTGGGCGACGACTTCGAAGGTAGTGCGATCCACCGGCGCCTGCTGGAGGCATATCGCAAGGTTCGCGGCTAGATCACGCCCCGATGAAAATTCCCAAGGCTCCATCTTCTCAAGAGTTGGAGCCTCCACAAAATCCGGGGCGGTTCAGTCTTCGGCGAGCGCAGCCTCGGCCAGATGCAGTACCTCGTCAACCGGCGGCCGCAGGAGCGTGAACAATGCGCGGCCGGCGGGGATAGCCTGCACGGGTTCCAGCGGGTGGATGTGTCCCGTTGCGTAGATTTCAACTTCGATGGTCTGTAGCAGACTAGCCTCCGTTGGGCAGTTCGCCCATTCTATGTATGCGGGCCATTCCGGTCATTCCCCGCGTTGCCGCACCGTCTCATACAAACACAGCGCCGCCGACACCGAGACGTTGAGGCTTTCCACCGTGCCGCCAATCGGAATACGCGCGACCTGGTCGCAGTTTTGCTTGACCAGGCGGCGGATACCCGTACCTTCGGCGCCCAGTACCCAGGCGATACCAGTCTTGAGGTCGATTTTAGACAAGGGCAGTTCGCCGTCCATGTCGGTTGCGATGACCCAGATATTGTGTTCCTTGAGCTCTTCAATCGTGCGCGAGAGGTTGGTGACCATGATGTAGGGCACGGTTTCGGCGGCACCCGAGGCGACCTTTTCCACGGTAGCATTGATACCGACCGCGTTGTCCTTCGGCGCAATGACGGCGTGCACGCCGAAGGCATCGGCCGAACGCATGATGGCGCCGAGGTTGTGCGGGTCGGTGATGCCGTCGAGGATGAGCAGCAACGGCGGGCCCTTGATATTTTCCAGCACCTCATCGAGCGAATGCGTCAGCGCCACCGGCTTGACGCGGGCAACCACGCCCTGGTGCTTGGCGGCCTTGCCAACCAATCGTGTCAACCGATCAGCTTCGACCTGCGCCAGCTTGACCCCGTTGTCCTTGGCCTGATGTACCAGGTCGCGCGCGCGCGCGTCGCGGCGGGTGAGGTCGAGATAGATTTCCAGAACACCCGAGGGATCCTGGCGCAGGCGAGCCAGTATGGGGTGAAAACCATAAATGAGTTTTTCGGCGGTCTTCTCGCTCATTTCTTCTTGCGGCCGGAGCCGGATTTACCGGCGGTCTTCTTTTTCGGCTCTGATTGCTCGAATGCGCGCTGCATGTCGTGCGCAGAGCTGTCCGGTTCAACCAGGCTGAAGTCGATCTTGCTGGTCTCGATGTCGGCGCGCAGCACCTTGATGCGCACGCGGTCGCCCAAGCGATATTTCTTCCCGGTGCGCTCGCCGAGCATCATGTGCTTGGCCTGGTCGTAATGGAAATAGTCCTGGCCAAGTTCGGAGACGTGGACCAGGCCCTCGATGAGGAGGTCGTCGAGCGCGACGAACATGCCGAAGCTGGTGACGGCGCTGACGGTGCCGTTGTACTCGTCGCCGATGCGGTCGCGCATGAAATAGGTTTTCAGCCAGGCGTCGACGTCGCGCGTGGCATCGTCGGCGCGGCGCTCGGTCATCGAGCAGTGGGCGCCGATTTCAGCCAGCCCCTTGACGGGCAGTTTCTCGCTGTTCAACACCGCCTTGATGCCGCGATGCACCAGCAGATCGGGATAGCGCCGGATCGGCGAAGTGAAGTGGGTGTAAGCCTCGTACGCCAGGCCGAAGTGGCCCTTGTTGTCCGGGCTGTACACCGCCTGCCTCAACGAACGCAGCATCACAGTCTGCAACAGGCCGTGGTCGGGACGATCCTTGATCTTCTCCAGCAGCGCAGCGTAATCCTTGGCGTGCGGCTTGTCGCCGCCGCCGAGGTCGAGCCCGAATTCGGCCAGGAAGCTGCGCAACGCAGCGAGCTTCTCGGGGGTCGGGCCTTCGTGCACGCGGTACAGCGTGGGCTGCTTGTTCTCCTGCAGAAAATCCGATGCGCAAACGTTGGCCGCCAGCATGCATTCCTCGATGATGCGGTGCGCGTCATTGCGGATCACCGGCACGATCTCCTTGATCTTGCCCTGGTCGTCGAAATTGATCTGCGTCTCGGTCGAGCCGAAATCAATGGCGCCGCGCTTGGCGCGCGCCTTCAGCAAGGTGCGGAACAGCTTATCCAGCGCCTGCAGGTGCGGCATCATCGCGGCGTGTTTCTGCTCCGGTTCGGCCGCACCGGAGAGCCAGTTCCATACCTGATTATAGGTCAGGCGCGCGTGCGAAAAGATCACCGCCGGATAGAAGCGGTATTCCTTGACGCTGCCGGTACTGGTGATGCGCATGTCGCACACCATCGACAGACGGTCGACTTCCGGGTTGAGCGAACACAGGCCGTTGGACAGCGCCTCGGGCAGCATGGGGATGACGCGGCGTGGGAAGTACACCGAGTTGCCGCGGCTGAAGCCTTCGCTGTCGAGCGCGTCGCGCGGCTGCACGTAATGGCTGACGTCGGCGATTGCCACCACCAGCCGGTAGCCGCTGCGGCCGAGCGATTCGCAGTACACGGCGTCGTCGAAGTCGCGCGCGGTCTCGCTGTCGATGGTGACGAGCGGCAGATGGCGGATGTCCTCGCGATCGGCCATGTCCTTTTTCTGCACCTTGGCCGGCAGTTTTTCCGCCTGTTTTTCTACCTCGGGCGGAAACACATAGGGCAGATCGTGCTTGCGCAGCGCGATCTCGATTTCCATGCCGGGGCTGGTGTAGCTGCCCAATACCTCGCTCACCCGCCCGATCGCCTCGTTGTGCGCGCCGGGCTGGGTAAGGATCTCCACCGTCACCACCTGGCCGGGCTGCGCGGACCCCGCATGCTCGGTCGGCACCAGAATGTCCTGGTTGATACGGCGGTTCTCCGCGATCAGAAAACCAACGCCGCCTTCGAGGTAGTAGCGGCCGACGACGAATTTGTTGACGTGCTCCAGCACCTCGACAATCTTCGCCTCGCGCCGCCCGCGCCGGTCGAGGCCGGCCACCCGAACCATCACGCGGTCGCCGTGCAGCACGCGGTGCATTTCCTTGGGCGACAGATACAGATCGTCGCCGCCCTCTTCCGGGGCCACAAAGCCGAAACCGTCGGGGTGGCCTTCAACACGACCCTTGATCAGGTCCAGCTTGTCCGGCAGGCACAACTGACGCTTGCGGTTGAGATGCAGCTGGCCATCGCGCTGCATCGCGCCCAGGCGGCGCTGGAACAGGTCGCGCTCGGCCTCGGTGATTTCCAGCTGCGCGGCAAAGGCGTCGACGTCGAGCGGGCAGCCTGCTTCGGTCAGCAGTTGCAGGATGTATTCGCGGCTCGGCAACGGCGATTCGTAGCGTTCGATCTCGCGCTCGTAGAACGGATCGGCCTGGCGAATCGCCGGAATTTTGTGTTTGTTTGCGCGGCTGCGCGATTTGGTCGTTGACAATTTAATCTCTGCTCTCTAGAATGCGCGCCTTATTGCCCAGATGGCGGAATTGGTAGACGCGCACGGTTCAGGTCCGTGTGCCGCAAGGTGTGGAGGTTCGAGTCCTCTTCTGGGCACCAAATGTTGCATGTAAAAAGCCGACCCCGTGTCGGCTTTTTGCTTCTTCAGGCTTTATTTTATACATCAAACGTCGTAGGGATGGCGACGCACGATCGTCTCCACCCGATCCGGCCCGGTCGACACCACGTCTACCGGCACTTCGCACAGCGCTTCCATCCGCTTCAGGTAGGTCTGCGCCTTCTGCGGCAGCTTGTCGAACGTCTGCACGCCCACGGTGGTATCGCTCCAGCCCGGCAGGTCTTCATAAACCGGCTCGACGTTGGCGATCGATTCGGCGCCGACCGGCAGGATGTCGCAGGCCTCGCCGTCGATCTTGTAGCCGACGCACACGCGCACGGTTTCCAGCCCATCCAGCACGTCGAGCTTGGTCACGCACAGGCCGGACACGCCGTTGATCTGGATCGAGCGCTTGAGCGCTGCGGCGTCGAACCAGCCGCAGCGACGCTGGCGACCGGTGGTGGCGCCGAACTCATGGCCCTTTTCGCCGAGATACTGGCCGACGTCGTCGAACAGCTCGGTGGGGAACGGCCCGGAGCCGACGCGCGTGGTGTAGGCCTTGGTGATGCCCAGCACATAATGCAGCGTATTCGGGCCGACGCCGGCGCCGGTGGCGGCACCGCCAGCGGTGCAGTTGGACGAGGTCACGAACGGATAGGTGCCGTGGTCGATGTCGAGCAAGGTGCCCTGCGCGCCTTCGAACAGCAGGTTCTCGCCCGCCTTGCTGGCCTCGTACAGGCTACGCGGGACGTCGGCCACCATCGGCTTCAGGCGTTCGGCCATGGCCATCATGCTGTCGAGCGTCTGGTTGAAGCTCACCACTTCTGCCTTGTAATAGTTCTTCAGCATGAAGTTGTGGTGGTCGAGTACTTCGCCCAGCTTGGCGGCGAAGCGCTCGCGGTGGAACAGGTCCTGCAGGCGCAGCGCGCGGCGCGCCACCTTGTCTTCGTAGGCGGGGCCGATGCCGCGCCCGGTGGTACCGATCTTGCCGGCGCCCTTGGCGATTTCGCGCGCCTGATCGAGCGCCACGTGGTGCGGCATGATGAGCGGGCAGGCTTCGCTGAGCTTGAGGCGGCCCGTCACGTCGACCCCGGCGGCCAGCAGCATGTCCATTTCTTCCAGCAGCGCGGTCGGCGACAGCACCACGCCGTTGCCGATGTAGCAGGTGACGTTGTCGCGCAGGATGCCGGAAGGGATCAGGTGCAGCACGGTTTTCTTGCCTGCCACCACCAGCGTGTGGCCTGCGTTGTGGCCGCCCTGGAAGCGCACCACACCCTGCGCGCGGTCGGTCAGCCAGTCGACGATCTTGCCTTTGCCTTCATCGCCCCACTGGGTACCGATGACGACGACGTTTTTTGCTGCCATGGTGAATTTCCCTTTAGTTTATTGTGCTGCCATTTTATTAAGCATCGGAACCGGCGATGACCAGTTCGCGCAAATCCAGACTGAATCCGGTGGCCGGGCGCGCCCGGCCGAATACCCGCCCTACTTCGTCGTAGCGTCCGCCCTGCGCAATCGCATGGCTGCGTCCGCCGGTGTAGGCGGCAAACACGACCCCGCTGTGATAGCCGTAGCCGCGCAGCTCGGCCAGATCATAGGCCGCCTCGACGTTGACAAGGCCGCGGTCGAGTGTCTCCAGGGTATCCAGTGCGGCCTCGACCGCCGCCAGCGGCGGCAGGCACGCACGCGCCTCGGCCAGCACGCTGCGGTCGCCATACAGACGCGGCAGTGCGGCAAAGGCGTCGCGCAAGGCGATGGGCAGACCGGCGGCAAGAACCGCCACGGCGCTGCTGTCCTTGGCCTGCAGCGCCCCGAACAGTTGGTGTTCGACCTCGCGGCTCAAACGGGCTTCCTGCGCCAGCGCACGGTAAACCCCGACGTGGCCGATGTCGAGCTGCAGCGTTTTCACCCCGCATGCGGCGAGGCCCTGCAGCATCAGCCCGAGGATTTCGAGATCCGCTTCGGCGCCGGTCTCGCCATACAACTCGGCGCCGATCTGGATCGGTTCGCGCGAACGATGAAAGCCATCGGGCTGGGTGTGCAGCACGCTGCCCGCGTAACACAGGCGATTGACGGCATTGGCCGCCAGCAGGTGCGCATCGATGCGCGCCACCTGCGGCGTGATGTCGGCGCGCACGCCCATCAGGCGTCCGCTGAGCTGGTCGACCAGCTTGAAGGTTTTGAGGTCGAGATCGGCCCCCACTCCGGTCAGCAGCGAATCGACGTATTCCATCAGCGGCGGAATCACCAGCTGATAGCCGCGACCGCGGAACAGGTCGAGCAGCGCGCGCCGCATTCCCTCCATGCGCCAGGCCTGCGGCGGCAGCACATCCTCGACGTTTTCAGGCAATAACCAGGCAGTCATTTCAGTTCAGATCAGCAACAAAAAAACGCCGCCGATAATCGAGGCAGCGCCGATAAAACGCAATTGGCCATCGCGAAGTTCCAGCATCCTGCGAAAGCCTTCCCGCCACACGGCAGGCGCGGCAAACGGCAGGATCCCTTCAATCACCAGCAACAATCCGATTGCAGCCAGCCAGTCGGAACCGGTCACTGACCGCCGGCGGCACGCGGATTCTTCATATACTTGAAGAAGTCTGCGCTGGGGTCGAGCACCATCACGTCGCTCTTGCTCTTGAAGCTTTCGCGGTACGCCTGCATCGAACGGTAGAACGCATAAAACTCGGCATTCTTGCCATACGCCGCGGCATACAGCGCAGAAGCCTTTGCGTCGCCCTGGCCCTTGACGCCCTGAGCATCGCGGTAGGCTTCGGCAACGATCACGTCCTTCTGCTTGTCGGCGTCGGCCCTGATCTTTTCGGCCTCGGCCGCACCGGTCGAACGCAACTCGTTGGCCACCTGCTTACGTTCGGCTTCCATCCGGCGGTAGACGTTCTCCGACACTGCCTCAGGAAGATCGACTCGCTTGATTCGCACGTCCACCACCTGCACGCCAATCGTTCGCGCATCCTGATCGGCCTTGGCGCGGATAATGCTCATGATCTCCTCGCGACTCCCCGACACCACCGCGTTGATGGTGCGCTTGCCGAACTCGGCACGCAGGCCATCGTTGACCGTCTGGTTCAGGCGAATCTCCGCCCGTCTCTCGTCGCCGCCAACCGACACATAGAACTGCCTGGCATCGATCACGCGCCATTTGATGAACGAATCGACCAGCACGTTTTTCTTTTCCGAGGTGATGAAGCGTTCGGGATCGGCCGCGTCCATCGTCAGGATACGTGTATCGAAATAGCGCACGTTCTGCACCAGCGGCAGCTTGAAATACAAACCCGGTTTCTTTTTCACCGAGACCACTTCACCCAGCTGGAACACCAGGGCATTCTGCCGTTGGTCCACCGTGAACATGCTGGTGCTCAGCACCACCAGCAATGCAATCAGGGCAATCAGGATAAAACCGAGATACTTGCTCATGGCCGTGCCTCCCGGTCGCGGTTGCGCAAAGCGTCACGCGTGCGAGCGTCCAGGGGCGTGGCGGCCGGCGCCGGAGCCGCCTGCGACAACACATCCGGGGAGCCGCTATAGGGTTGACTCACGGCCTGCTGCAGTTTGTCGAGCGGTAGATACAGGAGGCTGTTGCCGCCCTTCTGGTCCACCAATATTTTGCTGGTGTTGTTCATCACGGCCTGCATGGTGTCGAGATACATACGCTGGCGCGTGACCTGAGGCGCCTTCTGGTATTCGGTAAAAATTTGCGCGAAGCGGCTGGCCTCACCCTCGGCGTTGGCAATCACCGACAGTTTGTAGCCTTCGGCTTCTTCCGTCAGACGCGACGCCAGACCGCGGGCGCGCGGCACAACGTCGTTGAAATAGGCTTCGGCTTCATTTTTCAGGCGTTCACGGTCCTGCCCGGCTTTCACCGCGTCGTCAAACGCGGCCTGCACCTGCTCGGGCGGCTGGATGTTCTGCAGGGTCACCTGGCTGATGCTGATGCCGGTGTTGTAACGATCGAGAATCTGCTGCAGCAGCACCTTGGCGCTCGCTGCAATTTCAGCGCGGCCTTCATACAGAACAAAGTCCATCTTGTTTTTACCGACGACTTCGCGCATCGCGGTTTCGGCCACTTGCAGCACCGTTTCTTCGGGTCCACGGTTAACGAATAGAAAATCTTTCGGGTCTTTCAGTATGTATTGAACGGCAAACTGCAGATCAATGATGTTCTCGTCATCCGTCAGCATCAGCGATTCTCTCAGCACCTTGCTCTTGACGTCGCTGCGGTAGCCGACTTCAACGGTGCGTACCTGATCGACGTTGACGATCTCGCGCGACTCGATCGGCCACGGCAGATGCCAGCGCGGACCCGGCTCGGTGGTCTCGATATATTGGCCGAAACGCAATACCACGCCCCGCTTACCGGTGTCGACGATGTAAAACCCGCTCGCCACCCAGACCAGCGCCAGCACGCCGATCAGCAGGCCGGCCAGATTACCGCCACCTGGCAAGCCTTCGGGCGGAAAACCCTCTCCGCCGCCACTGCCGCCACCAGTGTCCTTCTTGCCGAACAGACCATTAAGGCGCTGGTTGATGCGGCGCCAGATCTCGTCGAGGTCAGGCGGTCCGCTGTTCTTGTTGCGGTTGCCGTTGTTGCCCCATTGGGGATCGTTCCATGCCATATCGATTTATTCAGAGATAACTTCAGTTTGAGGAGAGGTGTCGTCTGGCGCACTGGCCCCATGCCGAACACAGCCAGCGTGAAGAATTTCCGACAGTGCCTCACGTAAAAGTTCAAGTCCAGCGCCGGTTTGCGCGGACACATACACGCATTGAAGTCTACCATACTCGTCGCGCCCCACTCCCGGCGCCACGCCCGTCAGATCGAGCTTGTTGTAAACACGAAGTTGCGGCACGGCACCCGCCCCGATTTCGCCCAGCACCTTTTCGACCGCCTCGATCTGGCGCTCGCGTCCGGAGCTGGACGAATCGATCACATGCAGCAGCAAATCCGCTTCGGCCGTGGCTTCCAGCGTGGCGCGGAAGGCCGCCACCAGATCGTGCGGCAGGCGGGTGATGAAGCCGACGGTGTCCGACAGCACCACTTCGCCGCTCGCCGGTTCACCGCCGGCCGATTCAGCCAGACGCGGCAGATAAATCTTGCGTGTGGTGGTGTCGAGCGTGGCGAACAGCTGGTCGGCCGCGTAGGCGCCGGCGCGCGTCAACGCATTGAATAATGTGGATTTGCCCGCATTGGTGTAGCCCACCAGCACCACCGACAGCACGTTCTGACGCGCGCGTGAACGCCGCTGGGTGCGACGCTGCTTGCCCAGTTTGGCGAGCCGCTCGCGCAATGCCTTGACCCGCAGCCCGATCAGGCGGCGGTCGGTTTCCAGCTGTTTCTCGCCCGGACCGCGCATGCCGACGCCGCCGCGCTGACGCTCCAGGTGGGTCCAGCCGCGCACCAGGCGGGTCGACAAATGCTGCAACTGGGCCAACTCGACCTGCAGCTTGCCTTCGGCACTGCTCGCCCGGCGGGCAAAGATATCCAGGATCAGGCTGACACGGTCGATCACCCGGCAGTGCAGACGGCGCTCCAGATTGCGTTCCTGCGCGGGCGACAGCTCATGGTTGAAAATGACGACATCGGCTTCGGTGGCGGCCGCCAGCGCCGCGATTTCATCGGCCTTGCCGCTGCCAGCAAACAGCGCGGCGTCCGGACGGCTGCGCTTGCCCTGCACGGTACCCCGGATGTCGAGCCCCGCCCCCGCTGCCAGCAGACGCAACTCGGCCACGCTTTCGGCAAAATCCGGGGTCCCAAAATCGAGCGCCACCAGGATGACGCGCTCGCCGCCCGCGTGCCGCTCAAACAACGGCGATTCTCCGCATGTGCGGCAGCCGCACCGGGGTCCGCCGCTTGAGGCCTTCGATACAGCCGGGCGATGCGGGGACAGGCGCGCAGCACTGTGTGTTCAACAGGGAATACCGGGAGGACTGCTGTGGCTGGATGTGCATAGGCTGGATGTGCATACGGGCTTCATAGCTTGGGGTCGATTTCAGCATTTCAAGCCAAATGCAAGATCACACCCGCTGCAGGCGCCCAAAATGCCAGCCCTGTCCTTAGTCCACCCCCATATCGCCCTGCCCAGCGAGCGGCGCGCGCGGACCGGACAGCTTGGCAGACGGCATGATCATCGCATGAACTCGTTTAACTGGCCGTCATTGTGGTGCCAAGACGCGTTTTACAACTCCACCGCGCGCAGGCGTTCGGCCGCCTGTTCCGGATTGACGGTGTTGACGAACAAACCCGAGCCCAGTTCGAAACCGGTCGGAATCGAGGTGCGCGGACAGATTTCGAGATGCCAGTGGTAGCTCGGCGCGTGGGCGGCACGCTGGGCATCGTGCGGCACCGAGTGCAGGAAGAAGTTGTACTGCGCACCGCCGATTACCGCATCCAGCCGCGCCATGGTGCGCTTCATCACCCGCGCCAGGTCGGCCATGTCCTCGGCGCGCACGTCGAGAAAGTCGGCCTGGTGCGTCAGCGGCAGGATGTGCACTTCCCACTCGTAGCGGCTGGCAAAGGGCTTGATGGCGATGAATTTTTCGCCGCGCTCGACCACGTACTGGCCGACGTTGATCTTGCGTCGCACCGCCCCCGAGTTGCGGTCGTAGATCGTCGCCTCGAAGGTCAGCGCCTCGTCGATCAGTGCGCAGAAAATACAGTGGTGATGCTTGGCGTAATGCGCCGCGCTGTTCTTCACCTCGGCGTCGACGTTTTCCGGCACCACCGGCATCGCGATCGCCTGACTGTGGGTGTGCGGAATCGACGCCCCGGCTGCCGGGCCGAAGTTCTTGAATACCAGCACGTATTTCAGCCGGCCGTCCGACTCGAACAACTGCCGCATGCGCATCTGGTAGACCCCGAACAGCGCGGTCAGATGGCTTTCCGCCATATCCTGCACGGCGATGCCGTGTTCATGATGATCGATGATGACCTCGTGCCGGCCGTAGCCGTCGATGGTCTGCTGCAGGCCAAAATTGAAGCCGGCCTGCTCGCGGTCGTCGCCCAGCACCGGGTAGAGGTTTTCCACCATGCGAATCTGCCAGTCGCCTTGCTCCGGCCAGCTCAGGATCAGCGGCGGCGTCTTGTCCTCGTTGCCGCGGCAGAACGGGCAGGTTTCCACGTGCTTGCGGGTGTCGCGCGGCGCCAATTCCTCGGCTTTTTTCGGGCGCATGCTGCGCGCAGTGGCGACCAGCACCGACTCGCTCGGCACGACGGGATTGATGCGGATTTCGCGGACTTCGTTCGTATCGGCGGGGGTTGGTTCTGACATGCGGCTTCTCCTGTGGCTGCCAAGCTTAAATCAGCCTGACCACGCTGTCGGTTCACTTATTCTTATGCCCCCAGTCAGGTTTTTTATCCCTGTTACCGCCAAGGCCTTGCGTTGACGAAGGTCCGGCCGGCGCAGACAATGACGGTCTTTTCCGACCCTCCGGAGCATCCCCATGGACGCCGATAAAACCCTGCATGACGAACAACGCATCATGCGCATGATGCGCAAGACCCTCACCTCCATCGTACGCGACACTGCACCGCGAGACGGCAACCCCAGTCCCCTGACCGAAGTCACCGTGCTCGGCATCAAGGATTGCCTGGTGGTGATTTCCAACCGCGAAGCCGAACTCGCCCAGCTCACCGGCCGCACCCTGGAAGAGCGCCCGCACTTCACCGACGAAACGCCTACTTCCCACACCGTCAAGATTAGCGACATCCCGAAAAAAACTCACTGAGCATGCCGCAAGCCACCAGCCTGTTCAGCGATATCGAGTCGAATGTCGTCGGCACCTCGGCGGTGGTGATTTATTCGCCTTCCGGCAAGAAACACCAGCGCTTCCCGGAAGGCATGGTCGAAATTTACGCCAGCGAAACCGAAGCGCTGGCGCACGCCGACCCGGACAAGAGCCGCTACGCGGCCCTCGCCAGCGGCCCCTCGCGTTCGTCGGAAGGCTTCAGGCTGTTTTATCTGGTGCGCTGGCTGGACTGAGCGTGGTTGTTGCCGATTTATCGGCATTAGTGCATGGCTGTTGCTGCTTTAGCAGCTTACAGACATGGCCTCCCCCTCGCGGGGACAACCACGGCCTGCCCCTTGCGGGTGGATATTCAGCTGCCGTAGACCTTACGCCGTACCCGCTTCTTGCGTCGCATCCGCATCTCTTCGCTTTCGCTCAGCGGACCGCGTGTCTTGCCTGCAAACGGATTGCTGGCGCCGTCTTCCTTGATCTGGATTCGTAACGGCGTGCCCTGCAGCTTGAACGCCTTGCGAAAACTGCTTTCCAGATAGCGCTTGTAATCGTCGCGCAGGCCTTCCAGCGCATTGCCGTGCAGAACGATGACCGGCGGATTCTTGCCGCCCTGGTGGGCGTAGCGCGGCTTGGGGCGGAACAGTCCGTTCTTGGGCGGCGCGTGCTGTTCCACCGCCATCTCCAGCACCCGTGTAAGCTTCGGCGTCGACAGCTTGATGAAGGCGGCGGCGTGCGCAGCCTCGATGTCCTTCAGCAGGTTTTCCAGGCCCTTGCCCTTCAGCGCCGAGATGTAGTTGAAGCGGGCAAAGTCGAGAAACGCCAGCTTGCGCCCGATGTCGCGCTTGATGTCCTCACGCTGCTCGGCAGAAAGCCCGTCCCACTTGTTGACCGCGACCACCAGCGCGCGCCCGGTTTCCAGCACGAAACCCGCCAGGTGCGCATCCTGCTCGGAAATGTTCTCATGCGCGTCGAGCACCAGCACCACCACATTGGCGTCCTCGATCGCCTGCAGGGTCTTGATGACGGAGAATTTTTCCACCGTCTCGAACACCTTGCCGCGACGGCGCAGACCGGCGGTGTCGATCAGGATGTAGGGCTTGCCGTCGCGCTCGAACTCGACGTAAATCGAATCGCGCGTGGTGCCCGGCTGGTCGAACGCGATCACGCGTTCCTCGCCCACCAGGGTGTTGACCAGCGTCGACTTGCCGACGTTGGGACGCCCCACCAGCGCGATCTTGGGGATGCCGAAATCGTCGGTTTTTTCTTCCTCTTCGGAAAACGGCCCCAGCGCCTCGGCCACCAGGTCGGAAACGCCGTCGCCATGCGCGCTGGAAATTGCCAGCGGCTGACCCAGCGCCAGTTCGTGAAATTCGGCGGTAACCACGGCGGCGTTCATGCCTTCCGCCTTGTTGACCGCGAGCAGCACCGGGCAGCGCGCGCGGCGCAGGCGGTCGGCGATCAGCTTGTCCTGCGGCGTCAGGCCTGCCCGCGCATCGACCAGGAATATGATGGCGTCGGCCTCGTCGATGGCCTGCAGCGTCTGCCGCGCCATTTCGGCGAGGATACCGTCGGTGACGACCGGCTCCAGACCGCCCGTATCGACCACCAGATAGGGCTTTTCACCGAGGCGCCCGCGCCCGTAATGGCGATCGCGCGTCATCCCCGGCAGGTCGTGCACCAGCGCGTCGCGCGTGCCGGTGAGACGGTTAAAGAGGGTGGACTTGCCGACGTTGGGCCGGCCGACCAGAACCAGGGTAGGAAGCATTAGCGAAAATTCGAATCCATAACATTCACCAGACATTCACCAGGCGGCCGCAGCGGGCGGAGGAAAACCCCACACCCTTTCACCGGGGTCCGCCTGGCAGATCGTTCATTTAAACAGCCCAAGCACTCACTTGAGCCTGAAAGCGACCACACTGCCCCTGGCCGTCTGCACCGCGAAACCCGGCCCGATGTCGACCGGCGCCGGACGCACGCTGCTGTCGACCTTGGCGCGCGCAACAAAGCTGCCGTCGTCGGCCGATAGCACATGCACGACCCCTTCACCATCGGCCACCACCACCCAGTCGCCAAGCGCCAGCGGTGCGGTCACCTGGCGACGCGCCAGCTTGTCCTGCCGCCAGCCGACCGCGCCGCTGGTTTTGTCGAAAGCAGTGACGGCGTCCTTGTCGTCGGTGACGTAGACGTTGCGCTCGTCCATCGCCAGCCCGCTGTTGCTGGACGTGTCGCGCGCCCACAGCAGCGAACCGTTGCGGCGGTCGAAGCAGGCTACGCGTCCCTGGTAGGCGACGGCGCACACCTGGCGCTCGTCCACTACCGGATTGCCCATCACATCGGCTACACGTTCAAGTTCGGTCGCCCCGCGCGGCAATGCCACCGTGGCCTCCCACAGCTGCGCGCCGTTGGCGGCATTGAGCGCAACCAGCTTGCCGCCGGGGAAGCCGGTGTACAGCACCTCGTCGCGCACCACCATGCCGCCCGACTCGCGCAGGCTCAGTGCCGGCAGGCTGCGGCTGTACAGCCACTTGCGGCTGCCATCGGCCACGGCGAGGCCATGCACGCGGCCATCGCCGGTGCGGGCGATCACCATGTCGGCGACGGCCAGCAACCGTCCGGTCACCTCGCTCGACAGTGCCACTTTCCAGCGCACCGCGCCACTGGCGCGATCCAGCGCCAGCAAATCGCCATTGCCGCTTCCCGCCAGCACCAGGCCCTGGCCCGCACCGGCCCCGGCAGACAGCTTCACGCCGGCATCGGTGTTCCACACCGTCTGACCGTTTGCCACGGCAATGCGCACCACCCGGCTGCCGCCCACGGCGAAGACGTCGTCGCCCTCGGCCAGTGGGTGAAACAAATGGCCGGCGGTATCGCCGGTTTCAACTTTCCAGGCCTGGTCAAGGCTGGCAGTCGACTTGAACTCGACCAGTTCGGCCGGCTTCGCCTTGGCCGGACCGGAACCGAACCAGCCGCCGACCGTGCCGCACCCCGACAAAGCCAGCGCCAGACCGGCGACCATCAGACGCATCTTCATTTGGCCTCCCCTCCCAGCGCATCGAGCTTCAGTTCGACGATGTTGCGATAGGCGTTGTCTTCCGCCATCCTGCCGAAGGCGGCCTGGTAGGCGGCACGCGCCTCGGCCGGCTTGCCCTGCGCCAGCAGCACGTCGCCCTTCAGGTCGTGGAAGCGGAAGGAAAATGCATCGCTGTGCGTGGCGGACAGGGTTTTCAGCGCGGCATCGTATTGCTTCTGGTCGAGCTGTACTCCGGCCAGCCGCAGGCGTGCCAGATCCTTGACCGCAGGTTCCTTGCTGTTGGCCACCGCCCATTCCAGCTGGGCCTGCGCGCTTTTCAGGTCCTTGGCACCGACGTTCAACTTGGCCAGCAACAGCGCCGCACGCGGCGCGTAGGCGGTGTCCTTGTACTGGTCGATCAGCATCGCGCCCGCGTCGCGCGCCGTCTTGGCATCGTTGGCCGCCAGCGACCGTGTGAGCTGTTCGTACACGGTTGCAGCTTCCAGGCTTTGCGTCACCACGTGGTTCTGCCAGTAGCGCCAGCCCGCCGCCGCCGCGACCACCACGGCGAGTCCGACCATCACCAGGTTGCCCCAGCGTTTCCACCAGGCCTTCAGTTCGTCCAGCCGTTCCTGTTCGTCGAGATCGTAGGTTGCCATTGCGTTTATGCCTTTTCAGTTAATGCCTGTTTCAGATATTCGATTGCCAGCGTCACCTCGACGCGGGTCTGCCCGGCGGTACCGCGCAGGGGTTTCAGCGTCACCTGCCGGGCGTTGACTTCGTCGTCGCCGATAATCACCGCATAGCGCGCGCGACTCGCATCGGCCTTTTTCATTTGCGACTTGAAGCCGCCGCCGCCGCCGTGCAGCATAGCGGCGAGTCCGGCGCCGCGCAGCGCCGCCGCCACCTGCCAGGCGTATGCCTGAGCCGCGTCGCCGGCGTGAACGATATACGCATCCGGCACCGCTGTCGCCAGCGGCGTGCCGGCGACCTCCATCAGCGACAGCAGCCGCTCGATGCCCATGGCGAAACCGGCGGCCGGCGCCGGCTTGCCGCCCAGTTGCTCGATCAAGCCGTCGTAACGCCCGCCGGCGCATACCGTGCCCTGCGCACCGAGCTGGTCGGTCACCCACTCGAACACGGTGCGATTGTAGTAATCGAGTCCGCGCACCAGGCGCGGGTTGATTTCGAACGCGATGCCGTTGGCGCGCAGCAAGGCCTGCAGCGTATCGAAATGCGCCAGCGCCGTCTCGTCGAGCTCGTCCATCAGTCTGGGCGCCGCATCGTTCAATGCCTGTATCGCCGGGTTCTTGCTGTCGAGAATACGCAGCGGGTTGCTGTGCAGCCGCCGCTTCGAGTCCTCGTCGAGCGCGTCCTGATGCGCCTCGAAATAGGCGATCAGCTTGGCACGGTGGCGATGCCGCGACTCGATGTCGCCCAGCGTGTTGAGCTGCAGCGTCGGCGCAATGCCGAGTTCGCGCCAGAGGTCAGCACACATGACGATCAGCTCGGCATCGACATCCGGCCCGGCAAAACCGAGCGCCTCGACGCCGACCTGATGGAACTGCCGGTAGCGGCCCTTCTGCGGCCGTTCGTGGCGGAACATCGGCCCCGTGTACCACAGGCGCTTGCCGCCGTCGTACAGCAGATTGTGCTGGATCACCGCGCGCACCGAGGACGCCGTGCCTTCCGGGCGCAGCGCCAGCGATTCGCCGTTCAGCTCGTCGACGAAGGTGTACATCTCCTTTTCGACGATGTCGGTCACCTCGCCGATGGCGCGCTTGAACAGGCCGGTGTGTTCGAGGATGGGCGTGCGCATCTCGCGGTAGCCGTAGCGCCGCAGCCAGTCGCGCACGATCGCCTCGAACGCCTGCCAGGTGTCGGTGGCATCGGGCAGGAGGTCGTTCATGCCGCGCACGGATTGAATGTTGTTGCTCATCTAAAAAATCTCACCACAGAGACACAGAGGCACGGGGAAAACTGTGCGTGATATCCAACCGTTTTCCTCTGTGTCTCTGTGCCTCTGTGGTTAATGGTTTACTTGCCAGCGCCATAACGCCTGCACACGTAGTCTTCGACGATCGCCTGGAAATCCGCGGCGATGCGGTCGCCTTTCAGCGTCACGGTTTTTTCGCCGTCGACGTACACCGGCGCGACCGGTACTTCGCCGGTGCCGGGCAGCGAGATGCCGATGTTGGCGTGCTTGGATTCGCCGGGGCCGTTGACCACGCAGCCCATCACCGCCACCTGCATGGATTCGACGCCGGGATACTGGCTGCGCCACAGCGGCATCTGCCTGCGCAGATAACTTTCGATGTCCTGCGCCAACTCCTGGAACACGGTCGAGGTGGTACGGCCGCAACCGGGACAGGCGGTGACCTGCGGGGTGA
The DNA here is from genome assembly GCA_035530575.1 of Thiobacillus sp. Taxonomy (GTDB): domain Bacteria; phylum Pseudomonadota; class Gammaproteobacteria; order Burkholderiales; family Thiobacillaceae; genus Thiobacillus. The sequence goes on from DATKUP010000170.1 coordinate 74,695, forward strand.
AGGCGCGCAGACCCAGCGCCTGCAGGATTTCCTGGCCGACGCGGACTTCCTGAGTGCGGTCACCGCCCGGTTCCGGGGTCAGGGAGATTCGTATGGTGTCGCCGATGCCTTCCTGCAGCAGCACTGCCAGCGCGGCGGTCGAGGCGACGATGCCCTTCGTGCCCATGCCGGCCTCGGTCAGCCCCAGGTGCAGCGGATAGTCGCACTGCAACGCAAGATCGCGGTACACCGAAATCAGGTCCTGCACCCGGCTCATCTTGCAGGAAAGAACGATCTTGTCACCGCCCAGGCCCAGTTCCTCAGCCTTTTTCGCCGACTCCAGCGCGGAGGCCACCATCGCGCGGCGCATCACCCGCTCGGCGTCTTCCGGCTGCGCAAGACGCGCGTTGTCGTCCATCATGCGCGCCGCCAGCGCCTGGTCGAGGCTGCCCCAGTTGACGCCGATGCGCACCGGTTTGTCGTGCCGGCACGCCACCTCGATCAGGGTGGCGAACTGCTCGTCGCGCTTGTTGCCGCGCCCGATATTGCCGGGATTGATGCGCAGCTTGGCGAGCGCCTCGGCGCATTCCGGAACCTCGGTCAGGAGCTTGTGGCCGTTAAAGTGGAAGTCGCCGATCAGCGGTACGCGGCAGCCCAGCACATCGAGGCGCTCGCGGATACGCGGCACCGCGGCGGCGGCTTCCAGGGTGTTGACGGTGAGCCGCACCAGCTCCGAGCCGGCCTCGGCAAGCGCCTGCACCTGGCGCACGGTGGCCTGGATGTCGACGGTATCGGTATTGGTCATCGACTGCACCACCACGGGCGCATCGCCACCAACCAGCACATGGCCGACCCGAACCTGACGGCTTGGACGACGGATAATTTCGGACATCATTCTTCCAGAGTAAAGCGGGCGACCGTCACTTCAATAAAGGGCTCCAGGTCGATGGGGCGGCCGTTGTATGTCAGTCTTACTTGCGCTGCATTGCCGATCACCACATCGAACGGCGGCTGACCCGGGATATCGGCGCTCGTGCCGGCCGGGTTGAGCTGGCGATGCAGCATGCGGCCGCTGGCATCCTTGACTTCGACCCAGGACTCGTCACCGAATTCGAGGTGCAGCATACTGTTAATCGCCGAGGCTTCGGGCACCCCGGCTTCATCCTGCCGAGAGGCATCGGGGGTCGCCACGGCGGGCGCAGCCGGCGCAACGGGGGCAACTTCAACGGTAGGGGGGGCGGCTTCCGCCGGTTCCGTAACGGGCGCAGGAGCCGCGGCCGGTGCGGAACGGGTTTGCGCAGCGGACGGCGCCTGCTTGCCCGTGCCATCCTCTCCCGCGCTGTTGAGCCACCAATATAGCGCCACGGGCACCGCCACCAGCACCAGCAAACCCAGCAGCAGCAGGATCAGCCAGGGCGAGCTCAACCAGGAATGCGGCGGGGGCGGCGCGGCATGGCTGATCTCAGCCGGCTCGGCCGGCGCACCTGCCATGCGCACCAGCAGCGCTTCGGGCGCAAGCCCCAGCAGACGCGCGTAGTTGCGCACAAACCCGCGGGCGAACACGGGCGGATCGAGGCTCTCGAAATCATCCGTCTCCATGGCCTCGACCTGGCGCCGCATCAGGCGCAGGCGCACAGCGGCATCTTCCAGCGTGATGCCCTGCACTTCGCGCGCGTCACGCAAAATCTGCCCGACCGAGGGTTGCCCGCTCTCGCTCATTCGTATTGCCCCGTCAGCAGCAGCCGCGCCTCATCCGAATCGGGGAAGCGCTTGCGCAGTTGCAGGCCGTAAGCCGCCTCCTGCGCGCGGTCGCCCAGTTTGCGTTCCAGCCGCACCCCCAGCCACAGGCTTTCCGCGGTTGGCGGTGCCAGTTCGGCATGGCGTCCAAGCAGGCGCTGCGTCTCCATCAACCGGCCCTGGCGGAAATTCAGCCCGGCCAGCTTCAGCACGGTGTTGGGGTTGTCGGGTTGCAGCTTGAGCGACTTCAGCAGATTGGCTTCGGCCAGCGCGAGGTCGCCTTTCTTTTCCGCGCACAGGCCGGCGTTCGCCATGGCCTGCTCGGGGTGGGGGTAAAGCGGATTGTGCAGGGCGATGCTGAACTGTTCGAGCCCTTCGTCATAACGGCCGCGGGTGCAGAGAAACCAGCCGAAATTGTTGCGCGCTTCCGAGTCGCCACGATCCAGCTCGATGCCGCGGCGGAAATTTTCCTCGGCCAGCTTGTCTTCGGCCAGCTCCATGTAGATCAGGCCGTAGACGTTATAGGCCGGGCCGAAGCGGTTGTCGGCGGTAATCGCCTTGCGCAGCTCGTCGAGCGCGACCTTGTACTGGGCGCGGGAAAAATAGGCGCCGGCCAGGTCGGTGAAGGCACGCGCGCGCTGACGGCTTTCGCTGTCGACCTGCGTGCCGGCGACACCGCTGCCGCTGTCCGTCGGCTGCTGCGCGCAGCCCGCCAGCAGCGCTGCTGCCAGTATGCCCATCCATTTTTTCACACCGTCTCCTTGTGCATTCGTTTCATCACGCGCCCGCTCTTGTCGGCCACCTTGCCTGCCAGCTGACCGCATGCGGCGTCGATGTCGTCGCCGCGCGTCTTGCGCGTGGTGACCACCAGTCCGGCGTCCTGCAGGATCTCGCGGAATACGCGCATCGTCTCGCTGCGAGGTTTTTCATAACCGGAATCCGGGAACGGATTGAACGGAATGAGATTGAATTTGCACGGCACCTCGCGCACCAGTTCGATCAGCTGGCGCGCGTACTCGGGCGCATCGTTCACCCCGGCTAGCATCACATATTCAAAGGTAATGAAATCACGCGGCGCGTGCACCAGATAACGCCGGCACGCCGCCATCAGCTCACGCAACGGGTACTTCCTGTTGATCGGAACAATCTGGTCGCGCAGCGCATCGTTGGGCGCGTGCAGGCTCACCGCCAGCGCCACCGGGCAGCGTTCGGCCAGCCGGTCCATCGCCGGCACCAACCCCGAGGTCGACACCGTCACCCGCCGCCGCGACAGGCCATAGGCGTGGTCGTCGAGCATGATGCCGAGCGCGGTCACCACGTTCTCGAAGTTCGCCAGCGGCTCGCCCATGCCCATCATCACCACATTGGTCACCGGCCGGTCGGAAATTTCGGCTGCGCCGTGATTAGGGACGCTGTGATTGGGCACGCTGTGATTGGGCTCGGTGCGGTTGGGCTCGGTCTTCAGGCCGTGATGCGCCACCCACAGCTGGCCAATGATTTCGGCCACCGTCAGATTGCGGTTGAAGCCCTGCCGTCCAGTCGAGCAAAAGGTGCATTCCAGCGCGCAGCCGACCTGCGACGATACGCACAGGGTGCCGCGATCCTCTTCCGGGATGAATACGGTCTCGATGCCGTTTGCCACCCCCACATCGAACAGCCACTTGCGCGTGCCGTCGGCCGATGTGTGTGCGTAGCCGATCGCAGGCGGCGCCACCACTGCCTGCTGCTGCAGCTTCTCGCGCAAGCTTTTGGCGATGTCGGTCATCTGCGCAAAATCCGCCACCCCGGCCTGATGCACCCAGTGGAACACCTGCCTGGCGCGAAACGGCTTTTCGCCGAGTTCGCCGAACCAGGCGATCAGTCCGTCGAGGTCGAAATCAAGCAGGTTTTGCGGCATGCGTATGCGTTTAACGGCCTGCGTAGACTTCGCAGGCGGGGAAGAAATAGGCGATTTCGATCGCAGCGGTTTCCGGCGCGTCGGAGCCATGCACTGCGTTGGCATCGATGCTCTCGGCGAAATCGGCGCGAATGGTGCCGGCCTCGGCCTTCTTCGGGTCGGTCGCACCCATCAGTTCGCGGTTCCTGGCGATCGCGTCTTCGCCTTCCAGCACCTGCAGAACGACCGGGCCGGAGATCATGAACTCGACCAGATCCTTGAAGAAGGGACGCTCGCGGTGCACCCCGTAGAAGCCTTCGGCTTCCTGACGCGACAGGTGCTTCATTCTGGACGCCACCACCTTGAGACCATTGCTCTCGAAGCGGCTGACGATCTTGCCGACCACGTTTTTAGCGACGGCATCGGGTTTGATGATGGAAAAGGTGCGCTGAACTGCCATGTGTATGCTCCGGAAAAGTGAGAAAAAAAATGTTTAAAAGACCATGAAAATCAGCCTGCTAGCATAACATGCCCCACCCTGGGCTGTCTTGCCCGCCTGCCGGCCAGTTCGCGACGCGCGGCAGCACCCCGGCTTCACCGGGTGCGGCAAGCAGATCGGCTTCGAGGCCGATCCCCGCCGCCCACGCCAGCCGCCCGTCGCACCACAACAGCGGCAAACGATCGCGCTGCCAGGGTGGGATCGCCTGTTCCTGCAGCAGATTCTTCAGGCTTCGATGGGGGCCGCCGGGATGCAGGCGCAGGCGTTCGCCGCCCTGCCGCACCCCCAGCGTCACCTCGCCTGCTGCCAGCACGTCGCGCTTCAGGCCGGCTCCGGTCACCGCGTCCATCTGCACGCGCACCCCGGCGGCGGCCACCCAGAGCGACGCCTCGCCCCGCCAGTGAATCGGCGCGGCCGGGGCGGGCGCCGGCGGAACCAGATATGCGCCGCCACGAAAGCGCCACAACTCCACCCTCCCCAGCCCGACGCACACCCGCGCATCGCGACCCGCGTCCCGCAGCTGATGCAGCGCCTCGTCGAGCCGCCGGGCATTGGGCATGGGCTGGCCACGCTGTTCAATGAAATAGCGCAGCAAATTGCGCGCGCGCGCGCGGGACAAACCGGCCAGCAGCACGCAATCGAGCCGTTCGCCGGCAATGGCTGTCTCCGCATCGAGCCGCGCCAGATCGTCCAGCAAGTCGGCAGCATCGGCCTGCAGTGCGGCCGCGCGCGCGAGGGTAGCGCCGCTGCCGGGAAAATGCGCAGCCAGGAGCGGCATCACCTGCCGGCGCAGCGCATTGCGGCGGTAGCGGGTGTCCCGATTGCTTTCGTCGTCGACCCAGGTCAGGCCATGCGACTGCGCATAATCCAGCAGCCTGGCACGCGTCACGCCCAGCAGCGGCCTGAGTTGCGCTGCGCGCCAGCCGGGCCGGGATTGCAGTTCGGCCATCGCCGCCAGGCCTTTCGGTCCAGCGCCGCGCAGCAACTGCAATAAAAGGGTTTCGGCCTGATCGTCCTGCTGGTGCGCAGTGAGCAGAAAGTCCGCGTCCAGCGCGGCAAAGATGCGCTGGCGCTCGCGCCGCGCAGCGGCTTCGATACCCGCCGCATCGTCGCGCGCGATCACTACATGATGGATGCTTGATTCAACCGTATGCGATGCGCAAAGCCGCGCGCAGAAATCGGCCCAGGCGCCGGCATGGGGCGACAGCCCGTGGTGCACATGCACGACCCGCAGTTCAAAGGGATGTCGATCGCGCAGCGAGAGCAGGACATGCAGCAGGGCCACCGAATCGAGCCCGCCCGAGAGCCCCAGCACCAGCCGTGCGTGCGGGGGGACGTGGCGGACGAGTGCGTCCGCCACGACTGCGACGACCGGTCTATTTGGCAGGGGTTTCCTTGAAGCGGCCATACGCCCGCAGGCGCTGGTAACGCGCGGCCAGCAGGGCATCGAGCGACGGCTTGCGCAACTCGGCCAGGGTGTCGGTGAGCGCGCGGCGCATCGACTGGAACATGGCGTCCCAGTCGCGTTGCGCGCCGCCCAGCGGTTCCTCGACGATGCGGTCGACCAGCCCGTTGGCCTTCAGGCGGTCGGCGGTGATGCCCAGGGTTTCGGCGGCAACCGAAGCCTTGTCGGCGCTCTTCCACAGAATCGAGGCGCAGCCTTCGGGCGAAATCACGGAATACGTCGAATATTGCAGGATCATCGTGCGGTCGCCAACGCCAATGGCTAGCGCGCCGCCCGATCCGCCCTCGCCGACGATGGAGCAGATGATCGGCGTCTGCAGTTCGGCCATCACATAGAGGTTGCGCGCAATCGCCTCGGACTGTCCGCGCTCCTCGGCGCCGATGCCGGGATAGGCGCCGGGGGTGTCGATAAATGTGAAAATCGGCAGCCGGAATTTTTCCGCCAGGCGCATCAGCCGCAAGGCCTTGCGATAGCCTTCCGGACGCGGCATGCCGAAATTGCGGTAGATCTTTTCCTTGGTGTCGCGGCCTTTCTGGTGGCCGATCACCATCACCGGCTCGCCGTTGAAGCGCGCCATGCCGCCGACAATTGCGGCATCGTCGGCATAGGCACGGTCGCCGTGCAGTTCGGCGAAATCGGTGAACAGCCCCTGCACGTAATCGAGCGTATAGGGCCGTTGCGGATGGCGCGCCACCTGCGATACCTGCCAGGCATTGAGCTTGGTGTAGATGTCCTTGGTCAACGCCTGGCTTTTTTTCTGCAGACGGCGGATTTCCTCTGAAATATCGAGGGCGGAATCGTCCTGCACGAAGCGCAGCTCTTCGATCTTGGCTTCGAGCTCGGCGATCGGCTGCTCAAAGTCGAGGAAGGTGGTTTTCATCGGTGGTCTTCATCAAGCTGTCACGAAAACAGGTTAGCCTGGGATTTTAACAGCCCGGCGCCATTTACCGTCGGATCGGCGCCGCAGATCAATGATGGTTATGGCCGTGGGCACCGTGCGCATGGCGATGCTGGATCTCGTCCGCCACCGCCGCACGCACGTCGGACACCACGCACTGGAAATGCACCGCCTGTCCGGCGTAGGGGTGATTGCCGTCGACCACCACCTTGTCTTCCGCAATGTCGGTCACGGTGTAGAGCATTTCCTGACTGCCGTCGACCGGCGAGCCGACGAACTGCATGCCGACCTCGATGTCATCGGGAAAGCCCTCGCGCGGCTCCAGCCGCACCAGTTCCTCTTCGTACTCGCCGAAGGCATCGGCGGGCTGCAGTTTGAGGTCGGCCGTGTCGCCCGCGGTCTTGCCTTCCAGCGCCTCTTCCACCAACGGAAAGATATTGTCGTAACCGCCGTGCAGATAGCTGACCGGCTCGTCGCTTTCCTCCAGCAGCTTGCCTTCCAGGTCACGGACGATGTAGGTAAGGGTGACGACGGTGTCTTTGCTGATAATCAATTGAGGTCCTTTACAAGTTGAAGCACTTCCGCCGCGTGACCGCGGCTGGGAACGCCGTACAGAGCGTGACGAATGACGCCCTGTTTGTCGATAACGAAAGTGGCGCGCACTGCGGTGCGGCGCATGACGCCATCCACTTCCTTGTCCTGCAGCACGCCATAGGCCTCGCAGGTCGCGTGTTCCTTGTCGGCCAGCAAGCGCACGCCGATGCCGTGTTTGTCGCGAAATTCACCATGTTTGATGCAGTCGTCGCGCGACACCCCGAGCACACTGGCGCCCAGTTTGGCGAAGTTGTTTTCCAGTTCTGAAAACTCGATCGCCTCGGCGGTGCAGCCCGGCGTGTCATCGCGCACGTAAAAAAACAGCACCAGGTTTTTCCCCCGGAACTGGGACGACTCGATGATATCCATGTCCGCATCGGGATTGGAAAAACCCGGCGCACGATCTCCTGCTTTCAACATGCGAAACGCTACCCTCTATTTTTCGGCAGCATTTTAACAGGGTGCATTAACAGGGCGCACCCGCTCGTCTCGTATCGTTATAATTATTTCCAAGGTGACAACCCAGGAAACCGACGTGTTCCCAAACCAATCCATGAACACTTTTGAAACCCCCGCCGAATTCCGTGCCGCATTCGACGCGTTGCTGGCCGCCACGCATCGCCAGCTGCGTTTGTACGACCACGACCTGGGCCTGCTGGAACTCGACCATGCGCCGCGCCACGCGACCCTGCGCGCGTTGTGCGTCGCCGGCGGCGGCCGGCGAATCGAACTGCTGCTCGACGATATTAACCTTGTCGCACGCAAGCATCCCTACCTGATGCAACTGGTGCGCGACTTCGGCCACGTCCTTGAGATTCGCCAGACCGACCCCGATGCGCCGCGTCCCGGTGAGGCATTTGTGCTCGCCGACCGCCAAGGCGTGGTGCTGCGCGCCGACAAGGCAGCGGCGCACGGCACGCGCCACCTCGATGACGCGCGCAATGCAGTGCTGTTGAATCAGAATTTCGAGGGCATGTGGCAGCGTTCGCCGGCCAGCGTATCCGCGACGACGCTGGGTTTGTGAATTTCCGGGAACCGCCGAACCATCCTTCCCCGAGCCATTTTGACCGCTGGCGCTCCACTGCGGCAATCGGCTCAGCGCCGGTCCACCCAGCGAATGCCTGCCAGCGCGATGACCAGAAAAATCAGCAGCGGCAGGACCGATACCGCCACGGCCGGCCAGTTGTTCAGCAGGCCCAGGTGGCCGAACAGCCGGCTCAGCAGATGGAAGCCGAGGCCGGCCAGAATGCCGAGGAAAATCATGCCGCTGGTGCCGCCTGAGCGCGGCCCCCGGATGGCGAACGGCATGGCAACCAGCATCATGATCGGAATGACGAAGGGGCTGATGACTTTCGACCACAGCGCAAGTTCGTAACGCGTCGCTTTCTGGTTGTTTTGCTTGAGGTGCACGATGTAGCGCCAGAGGGTGCGCGCCGACATTTTTTCCGGTGCCACCAGCAGCACGCCGAGGATATCGGGTGTGAGCACCGACTGCCATTCCTGGCTGGCGTGACGCTCGGCGCGAATGCCGTCTGCGTCAAACCGCGTTTCCACCACCTGCCGCAGGTCCCAGACCTGTTGATTGCCGCGCCAGTTGGCTTGCTCGGCGGCACGGATCCAGCCCAGTTGGCCTTTAGCGTCGAAGCCGTAAATCTCGATGCCGCGCAGCGTGTTGTCGGGCATCACTTCGCGCACATTGATGAAGGCGCTGCCGTCCTTGACCCACAGCCCGGAACGGAATTGCTGCGCGACCACCGAGCGGGTGGCCGACAGTTTGTAGCGTTGCCCCGCCTGCTCCGACCACGGCGCCACGTATTCGCCGAACACCAGCACCAGCAGCGACAGTAGCGTCCCGATGACCGCGAAATATCCCGCCACCCGCCAGTTGGAGAGGCCCGACACACGCATCACCGCGTATTCCGAATTGCCCACCAGGCGCGACAGCGCAAACAGAGTACCGATCAGCGCCGCCACCGGCAGGATTTCATACAGATGCCCGGGAACGCTGAGCAACACCACGACAGCGGCCTGCCCCAGCCCATAGTTGTTGCGGCCCAGGTTGCCGAGCTCCTGCATCACGTCAAAAAACGCAAACAGCACCACCAGCGCCAGCAGGACGAAACTCGACGCCGCCAGCACCTGCCCTGCCAGATAGCGCGCCAGCAGACTCACGGTCGCCTCCGGCACGGGGCGTGCTGGCGCGAGCGCCGGTAAAACAAAATGGCCACGGCGGACAGCATCAGCAGATGCGATACCCACATCCCGACCATGGGATTCAGCTTGTCCTGCGCCACCCAGGCCTGCGACAGCGACAGCAGGTTGTTGTAGACGAAATACAGTAGCAGCGCGATCAGCAGCCCGTAGGAACGGCGCGCTCGCGTGTTGACGAAGCTGAGCGGAATCGCCATCACGGCGAGAATCAGCGCGGAAATCGGCACCCCCAGCCGCCACAGCAATTGGGCGCGCGCCGGGGGGGTGACGTCAGCCAGCAGTTCGGCCACCGACATCTGGCGGATGCTGGTGGCCCTGGCGCCCGTGGCGACCGGATCGAGCCGCATCCAGTAGCGCTCGAACCGCACGACGCGGTAATCGAGCTGGCCGGGCGTGCCTTCGTAACGGCGGCCCTCCTTGAACACCAGGTAACGCGAGCCGTCCGGCAGCTGGGTGTAATCGCCTTCGCGCGCGACCACCAGGCCGAGCTGGCCGTCGATGCGCGACTGCATGAAGACGTTGCGCACGATGCCGGTCAGCGGGTTGAGCGACTCGACGTAATAGACGCGCTGGCCGGCGTTGGATTCGGCGAACAGGCCAGGAGCAATCAACGCGCTTTCGCTGCGGCTCTTCAGTTCCTGGCCATATTCGCTTTTCTTGGTTTGCACCCACGGATTGAGCACCAGCGTCAGCAACAGGATCACCAGTGAAAACGGCACCGCGAAAACCAGCACCGGCCGCATCCATTGGGTGAGCGACAGACCGGCGTTGAACCAGATCACCATTTCGCTGTCGCGCCACATACGCGACAAGGGCAGCAACACGCCTGCAAACAGCGCGATCGTCATTAAGACCGGCAAAAAATACAGCAGCGAGAAGCCGAGGAAGACGAACACCGCCTCGTTGGCGAGTTCGCCGCGTGCCACGTCGCCGAGCAGGCGGATAAACAGCACCACCAGCGCAATCGCCACCAGTACCGTCAGTACGGCCCCGGTGGTGAGGCCCATCTCGCGGGTCAGTGCGCGGCGGTATAGCATGAAAGCGTCGGGGTGAGGGCGTGCGGTATGCGCGGGTTTTGACAATCAGCCGCGCCTGCGCCAATAATCGCCGAATCGGCAACGCCAACCATCGGCGCATCGGCAAATTGTATTTTTTTGAGCACAGACATGAAAAACAGGGAAATCGAACTTGAATTTAGCATAAAAAGCGGCGCCCCCGAAAAGCAGCGCAGCGCCTGCGTCGTCGTCGGCGTCTTCGAAAGCCGCAAGCTATCCGGGCCTGCCATCGACATCGACCGCGCCAGCGACGGTTATCTGTCCGAGATCCTGCGCGGCGGCGACATGGAAGGCAAGGCCGGCAGCACGCTGCTGCTGCACAAAGTGCCGAATATCCTGGCCGACCGCGTGCTGCTGGTCGGCCTCGGCAAGGAGCGCGATTTCCACGAAAAAGCCTACCGCGATGCCATCGCCTGCGCCGTCAAGACGCTGCGCGACACCGGCTCGATGGAAGCGGCCATCACGCTTTCCGAAATCCCGGTGAAGAAGCGCGACGTGACCTGGAACATCGAGCAGGCGGTGATCGGCGCGCACGATGCGCTGTACCGCTTCGACCGCATGAAGAGCAAGCCGGACGAGGCGCGCCGCCCCTTGAAGCGCATCACCTTCGCCGTGTCGCGGCGCGGCGAACTCAAATTCGGCGACATCGGCCTCGCGCACGGCCTGGCCATCGCCCGCGGCATCGACCTCGCCAAGAATCTAGGTAACACGCCGTCCAACATTTGCACCCCCGAATACCTGGCAAGCGAGGCAAAAAAGCTGGCGAAGTCGCACGGCTTCGGCTGCGAGATCCTCGATTACGCGGCCTGCGAGAAGCTCGGCATGGGCTCATTCCTGTCGGTTGGCAAGGGCAGCGACAAGCCGCCGCGCTTCATCGTGCTGAAGCATGTGGGCGGCAAAAAAAGCGACAAGCCCGTGGTGCTGGTCGGCAAAGCGGTCACCTTCGACGCCGGCGGCATTTCGCTCAAGCCGCCCGCCGAAATGGACGAGATGAACTACGACATGAGCGGCGGCGGCGCGGTCATCGGCGTCTTTCGCGCCATCGGCGAACTGGGGCTGGCGCTCAACGTCGTCGGCCTCATCCCTGCCTGCGAGAACATGCCGGACGCAAACGCCAACAAGCCGGGCGACATCGTCACCTCGATGTCCGGCCAGACCATCGAAATCCTCAACACCGATGCCGAAGGCCGCCTGATCCTGTGCGACGCACTGACCTACGCCGAGCGCTTCGAGCCCGACTCGGTGATCGACCTGGCCACCCTCACCGGCGCCTGCGTGATTGCGCTGGGCGCGCATCCCAGCGCGCTCTTCAGCAACCACGACCCGCTGGCGCGCGAGATCGAGCACGCCGCCGACCATGCATGGGACCGTGTCTGGCGCATGCCGCTATGGGAGGACTATCAGGAGCAGTTGAAAAGTAGCCTCGCCGACATGGCCAATATCGGCGGCCGCCCGGCCGGCTCGATCACCGCCGCCTGCTTCCTGTCGCGCTTCGCCAGGAAATACCACTGGGCGCATCTGGACATCGCCGGCACCGCCTGGAAAGGCGGCCGCGAGAAGAAGGGCTCGACCGGGCGCCCGGTTTCGCTACTGATGCACTTCCTGCTGAACCGCGTACAGAAATAATCCGCCGGACGTGACCGAAATCCTCTTCTACACCCATGCCGACGCCCCCCTCGACGTCGCCCGTCGCGTCGCTGCCAAGGCCTGCGGCCAGGGCAGGCAGGTGATGATTTACGCACCGGACGCGGCGGTGGCCGACGCCATCGACCGCCTGCTGTGGACGACGCCTGCGCCGGGCTTCGTGCCGCACTGTCGCGATACCGACCCGCTGGCCGGCGAAACGCCGGTGCTGATCGGAACCGACAGCGACGCCCTGCGCAGCGCCGACGTGATGATCAACCTGCACACCGGGCAGCCGCCCGCCTTTGCCCGCTTCGAGCGCCTGGTCGAAATCGTCGGCCCGGATGCAGCCGTGGTCGAACAGGGACGCGAGCGCTGGCGCTTTTACAAGGCGCGTGGCTACGCCCTGACAACCCACGATCTGCGTCAGCCCGGCTAGGTGGCATCGATGAGCGAGAGTCCGCTGTTAAGCAAGATGGATGCGCTGCTGAAAAAGCATCGCGGCGGCAACGAGGCCGACGTGGACGCATCGTTCGGCCTCGCAACGGCTCCCGATGCCCCCCGACACATGCCGCCGGCCGACGCCTGGCTGCCGGTGCTGACCGATGCGATCGAGCGCGGCACGCCCCCGGTCGTGTCGGCGCCGGCGGCCGCGGCGCATCCCCCGGCGGCGCAGCCCGCCGAACCCGAAGCGCCCATAGCCGAGATGCCCTCTTCCATCGTCAGCGACACCCTGGCCGAGCAGCTGATGAGCGAGCTGGCGCCGCGATTGTCCGAAGTGATGGAAAAGCAGGTCGCCGCCGAGTTGCGCAAGAACCTCGACCAGACCGTAGCCACACTGCTCTCCCAGCTTGATGTCAGCGTACGGGAAGTCGTGCGCGAGGCGATCGCCGAAAAACTCAGGCACCCCCGCGACCCGTCGACCTGAAACCGCATTTTTCGGCGGCGTTTTGGGACGCACCCCAGGCTTTTTGGGGGGCATCCCGAGTTTCTTTGGGACGCGTCCCAGCCTTTTTGGGATAATGCCGCCTTTGCGCGCACGCCATGGAACTCGCCAAATCCTTCGAACCGGCTGAAATCGAAAAGCGCTGGTACGCCCAGTGGGAAAGCGCCGGCTACTTCAAGACGGGCGACAACCCCAACGCCAGCGCCTACTGCATCATGCTGCCGCCGCCCAACGTCACCGGCACGCTGCACATGGGGCACGCCTTCCAGCACACCCTGATGGACGCACTCACCCGCTATCACCGCATGATGGGCGACAACACGCTGTGGCAGCCGGGCACCGACCACGCCGGCATCGCCACCCAGATCGTGGTGGAGCGCCAGCTCGACGCGCAGGGCGTCTCCCGCCACGACCTCGGCCGCGAAAAATTCCTCGAAAAGGTGTGGGAGTGGAAGGAACACTCCGGCTCCACCATCACCCAGCAGATGCGCCGGCTCGGCACCAGCCCGGACTGGAGCCGCGAGCGCTTCACCATGGACGAGGGCCTGTCGAAGGCCGTCACCGAAGTATTCGTGCGGCTCTACCGCGAAGGCCTCATCTACCGCGGCAAGCGGCTGGTGAACTGGGACCCGGTCCTGCAAACGGCAGTGTCCGACCTCGAAGTCGTCAGCACCGAGGAAGAAGGCTTCATCTGGGAAATCAGCTATCCGCTGGAAGATGGCTCCAGCGCACTCACCGTCGCCACCACCCGCCCGGAAACCCTGCTTGGTGATACGGCAGTAGCCGTACACCCGGAAGACGAGCGCTACGCCCATCTCATCGGCAAGCAGGTCCGGCTGCCCATCGCCGAGCGCAGCATCCCCGTCATCGCCGACGACTATGTCGACCGCGAATTCGGCACTGGCGTAGTCAAGATCACGCCGGCGCACGACTTCAATGACTGGCAGGTCGGACAGCGCCACAAGCTGGTCGCGATCAGCGTGCTCACGCTCGACGCCAAAATGAACGATCTGTGCCCGGCCGAATACCAGGGCCTGGACCGCTACGACGCGCGCCAAAAAATGCTCGACGCCTTGCAGACAAGTGGCCTGCTGGTCTCCGCCAAACCGCATAAACTGATGATTCCACGCGGCGACCGCACGCACGCGGCGATCGAACCCATGCTGACCGATCAGTGGTTCATGAGCATGGACGGCCTGGCCAAGCAGGGGCTGGATGCAGTCGAGTCCGGCGAAGTGAAATTCGTCCCGGAAAACTGGACCACCACTTACCGTCAATGGCTGGAAAACATCCAGGACTGGTGTTTGTCACGGCAGCTGTGGTGGGGGCATCGCATTCCGGCCTGGTACGACGCCGACGGCAACTTCTACGTCGCGTACTCCGAAGCCGAAGCCCGCAAACAGGCTGGCGGCCGCGAGCTCACCCAGGACAACGACGTGCTCGACACCTGGTTCTCGTCTGCACTGTGGCCATTCTCCACTCTGGGCTGGCCTGAGCAAACGCCGGAACTCGAGCGTTACCTGCCGACCTCGGTTCTGGTCACCGGCTTCGACATCATCTTCTTCTGGGTTGCACGCATGGTGATGATGTCCAAGCATCTCACCGGAAAAGTGCCGTTCCGCGAAGTCTATGTCACCGGCCTGGTACGCGACTCCGAAGGCCAGAAGATGAGCAAGTCCAAAGGCAACGTGCTCGACCCGATCGACCTCATCGACGGCATCGCGGTGGACGAGTTGGTTACCAAGCGCACTCAGGGCCTGATGAACCCCAAACAGGCCACCAGCATCGAGAAACGCACCCGCAAGGAATTCCCGGAAGGCATCGCGGCATTCGGCACCGATGCCCTGCGCTTCACCTTCGCCAGTCTTGCCACGCATGGTCGTGACATCAAGTTCGACCTGCAACGCGCCGAAGGCTATCGCAACTTCTGCAACAAATTGTGGAACGCCACCCGCTTTGCTCTGATGAACCTGGAAGGCCACGACTGCGGCCAGGATGCCAGCCAGCCGATGGACTTTTCGGACGCCGACCGCTGGATCACCGCGCGCCTGCAACAAGCCGTCACCGACGTGCATGCGGCATTCAGCGCCTACCGCTTCGACCAGGCCGCGCGCGCCGTGTACGAATTTGTGTGGGACGAATACTGCGACTGGTATCTGGAACTCGCCAAAGTGCAGCTGAGCAACGGTACCCTCGAACAGCAACGCGCCACCCGCCGCACCCTCGCCAGCGTGCTCGAAGCCACCCTGCGCCTTGCTCACCCCATCATTCCCTACATCACCGAAGAGTTGTGGCAAAAGGTTGCGCCACTGGCCGGCGTTTCGGGCGACACCATCATGCTGGCGAGCTTCCCCCAAGCGGAATCAGCACAGGCCCACGCCGACAGCGTCACACGCATCCAGACGCTGAAGGAACTGGTCAACGCCTGCCGCACCCTGCGCAGCGAAATGAATTTGTCGCCTGCACAACGCGTGCCGCTGGTGATCGAAGGCGACACCGCTGTCATCACCGCGCTCGCACCCTACATCACCGCGCTCGGCAAGCTCAGCGAAGTGACTGCAGTCGCTGCACTTGCGGATGCCGATGCCCCGGTCGCGCTGGTCGGCGACATGCGGCTGATGCTGGTGGTGGAGATCGACAAGGACGCCGAGCGCGCACGACTGGCCAAGGAAATCGTCCGCATCCAGGGCGAGATCAAAAAAGCAGAAAGCAAGCTGGCCAATCCCAGTTTCGTCGACAAAGCGCCGGCCGCAGTAGTGCAACAGGAGCAGGCACGCCTAGCCGACTTTGCTGCGATGCTGCAAAAGCTGGCGGCACAGCACGCGCGCTTGGGCTGATACACGCCCAGCAGGCCCGCAGCCTGCCTTCGAGTTTCTTGTAGAGGTGGGCTCGTTCCACCCCGCCGAACGGGCAGTCAGCCATGAAATTGTAGGCGAGAAATTGGATGGACTACTTATCTAGACCTGACCCCAGAGTCACATGCTTATCTAGACCTGACCCCAGAGTCACAGAGTTCTTTGTGACCCCAGAGTTCTTTGGGCTGATTATTCGCAACGACGAAAACAAAAAAAGCGCAGCTGAAGCTGCGCTTTTTTTGTTTCTCGAAAAATCGACAGACTTGCCGCCGATCGAGTGAATGAAAAAAAGCCGGGGTCTTGCGATCCCGGCCTTCAATCAGTTCAAGTGCGACTGAAATTAAATTTTCCAGCTGTACTGGATACCCAGCGAATTCTGGTCCATCTCGATGGTTTCCGTTCCTGCCGGAGCACTACCCATGAATGCCGGAAGGATGGAGGTACCGCTGACGTCGTTGCTGAAACCGTGCATGTAACTCATGGTCAACTCATTACCCGATGCCAGGGTATACGTGAAACCAAGGGTTACATGATCCTCGATTACGCCGGGCGCGAGGATATTGAATGTCACATCGCTTGCGGAAATGGGGTTGTCGCCACGGTTGTAACCCGCACGCAAGGTTAGCTGCTGGCTGTATTTGTATTCCGCGCCCAGCTTCCACACATTGACGTCCTGCCAGCCAAAACCGGAGCCATTGTCGGTACCCAACAGGTACGGAACCAGGCTGGGATTGTTAATTGAGTTGACGCCGCTATAGTTGATGCGCTGGTAATCCAGCGCCAGTTTGACCACGGGAGTCGCTTGCCAAGCCACGCCGAGGTTGTAGTTCTCGGGAATGTCGAAGTCGCCCTGCTCTGCGAACAGACCGGCGTAGTCGTCGAACTCCTCGAAGTTCATCTTGGACGCATAGGCCGCGCCAATGGTCACGGTCGGGGTGATCTTGCCCATGTAGCCGACGCGGACACCGTAACCGAAGGCACCGTCATGCCCGTTATTAGTAAGTTTCGTGGCGTCAGAAGAAATTCCTGAAAAAGCTTGAAGGCCGTTAGCCTCGAAGGCCTGGTAACCCAGCAGCGGGGAAATACCGATGGAATGGTTGGGGGCCACCTTGAACGCCACGGTCGGGGCAACGATCAATTGAACCAGGTCAACCCCCAGGTCGCCCTGCCCGCACAGCATGTTGGCAGGCCCGGATCCACAATTGATCTGCCCACCTGCATAGTCCGTGTTCATCCCGCCATTGCCATAAACCGTTACACCCATCGCCAATGTCGAGGACATTTGCTTGGTCATGCCGAACTCGGGAATCAGGAAGTACTCGCTGTCGCTATCCACGCTCATATCGAAGGGACCCAAACCGGTGCGCGAGGCGCTGCGGTTGGGGTTGAACACGTCTGCCCCCAGATCGAAGCGATCGCCCGCGAACGCCATGGAGGCCGGGTTGTTGGCACCGCCGAAGGCGTCATCCGAACTGGCGGTGGCTGCACCGCCCATGCCCTTGGACTTCATGCCGTAGCCGTGGGAAAAATAGCCGTTGGTGGCGTAGGCGCTGCCAGCCAAACCGGCCAGTGCCATGAATGCGAATACTTTTGTTAATTTCATTAATGTCTCCTCTAAGGGCAAAATCACTACAGATAAGCTAATTGAATTAGCCTATCCTGAAGGCTACGCTAACAACTGTGGCTTAGCCAAGAAGGCCAGCCTGTTTAACCGGATAATCAGCATCGCGTGTGGTACAAAAGACACAAAAAATGAGCCGAACGAATCGGCTCATTTTCATCGGGCGGCAATCTGTCGCTCAAATACTGTTTCTTAGATAAACAGGCAGATGTCGGTCTCGCCGGCAAATTCGAAGAAGGTGGCGGCGCCACCGTATTCGAGACCGTCGATGAAGTCGGAATGTTCGAAGCCGAACAGTTCGACGGTCATCTGGCAGGCGATGAACTTGACTTCGGCCTCCTGGCACAATTCGCGCAGTTCGGGAATACTGGCCACGCCGGTGTTGGCGATGGTCTGCTTCATCAGGGCCGTTGCCACGTTTTCATAGCCGGGGATGATGGCCTGGATGGCGTTGGGCATGTTCCAATTGATGCTCTTGAACCACTTGGGGCCAAAGGGCATTTTCATCGGCATGCCGGGGTTGCCCAGGGGGCTGACTTTGAGGACAGACAGGTCCTTGCGGACAAGCTGGAGGCCATAAAAGGTGAAGAAAATCTGGGTTTCGTAGCCCAGCGCGGCGGCCGTGGAGGCCAGGATGAACGGTGGGTAAGCCCAGTCCAGCGTGCCCTTGGTCGCGATGATGGCCATTTTTTTAGTATCCATGCTCGGTCTCTCTCCTCTTCCAGTCAAAAAAACAGCGCCGTGGGTTTCTGGCTCGGAACGGATGGCGCTGGCTTCGGTTTCCTGCTTATTTCTTCTTCATGAAGAAGGTGAATTCGCCACCCGCTTCGGCGGTTGACAGCAATTCATTGCCGGTCTGCTTGGCGAAAGCGGCAAAATCCTTGACTGAACCGGGGTCGGTCGAGAGGATTTTCAGCACCTGGCCGCTGGAGACTTCTCCCAGGGCTTTCTTGGCACGCAGGATGGGCAGGGGGCAGTTCAAACCACGTGCATCAAGTTCTTTATCGAAATTCATTGGGTTCTCCTTACATTATTAAACAAGTATGTAGTAAAAATTGCTGCGGTACAGTAAACCAGAAGCTCCCCCATTGCAACCGAATTCGCTGCGCAACGGGGTGCGATTTGGAGAAGGTCAACCGGCCTTGCCCCGGCGTTTAACGCGGCAGGCTGAGCGCATTGCCCGAACGCGCCCATGCCATGATGCCGCCCGCCAGATTATGCATGTTGCCATACCCCCTGGAGGCCATGAATGCACACGCCTGCGCCGAGCGCGCACCGGAGCGGCAGTAGATCACTACGGGCGTGTCCTGGGGAATGTCGGCCGCGCGCAACGGCAGCAAGTGCAGCGGGATGTGAATAGCGCCATCGATCACGCCCTGCGCGACCTCGGCTGCGGTGCGCACATCAATCAGGTGCGCCCCCTTGGTGGCGATTTCCGCGACGTAGCCGGGATCGACTTCCTTGAAACCTGACAGTCCAAACATGGTGATCACTCTTCTGCAATTTAATAATTAGCATTTGCTAATATACCCTGAAGCGGCGAACAAGCCAACCGCGAGGACGCGGTGTTCAGCAGCGCTGGGCGCCGTGATACAGGTTGACCACGTGACGCGCTTCGGCGAAAAACAGCCAGCGCTCGACTGCGGCGCCGGCAAGGCCCGCTACGACGGCGATGATGGCGGGGGCTTGGCCGCCCTGCTGGTTGAACACCCATACCAGCATCAGGCCGGGCAGCGCAAAGCCCACCACGAAGACGATGACCTTGAACAGCCCGGCTTGCTGCCGGGCGATCTGGAAACCAAATTCCTGAGTCAGGAAGGTGCCATGGGTATGGCCGGTGTCCAGCAGCTTGACCTTGGCGCGGGTGAGTCCTGTGGCAGTGTTGATGGTGGGTGTGAGGCCTGGGCTGCGAATCCAGAAGTAGTAAATGGCTTTCAGCACGGCGGCAATCGAGATGATCAGCGCCGACATCGCGATGAACGGCGTGGTGTCGAGACCGGCGACGACGGCGCCCAGCAACAACAGCAAGCTGCCACTGGCATAACCCAGCGCCAGGTAGTTGGCCGGCACCAGCGGGGTGTTCCACTGGCGGATGGTTTTCAGGCAGGCGTAGATCATGCCGGTGGAAAACAGCGTGATCCAGGCCAGCACGGCGGTCAGGAAGCCGAAGGTTCCACGCAGCCACAACGGTGCGTCGAACATGATGCTGGCAAGGTAGATCAGCGCCAGCGGCATGAACACCACGGCAAACACGCCCTCGCGCGACAGCCACGAGGTGCGGAAACGGTTGAAGGCGCGCCAGGCGTTTTTGGGGTTGGCGAGGTGGAAGGCGGAGGCCAGCAGGCCGAACACGACCAGCCCCATCGCGATGAGGCCGCCCGCAACGAGCTGACCCTGGCTGAAACCGCCGCCAAGCTTGAACATGTCAGCCAGGAACAGTAGCGAAAATAGCCCGAAGCCGGCGCCCGACGCCACGGTGAAAAAAATAACTGAAAATGCTGGATGCATATTGATTTCCTTGTTAAGCAGTATGCGGCGTTTCGGTGCCGATCAAGCTTCAGATTGGTCGAGCCGAAATGCGCCGGACCTGGCCGGTTTCGCGGGCTTTCTGGATTATTTCGTGCTGCTTGCAGCGAAAGTCAGGCTTGAGCGGCACCTCAAAAATCAGCGGCGCACCAGTTTGTTGGCGAACTGCTTGATGCTTGCCTTCAGGCCGCCCTTCGGCTTGGTGTCGACCGGAATCACCGGCTTCCGGCGCGACGGCAGGTACTGGTTGGTCGGGTTGTAGTTGAGCTCGGGCATCAGCGGGTAGCCGCCGCGCTCGCGCACGGTGCGCGACACCGCCGAGTCGGGATCGTCGAAGTCGCCGAACATGCGCGCATGCGCCGGGCAGGTCAGCACGCACGCGGGTTGGCGCTCCTCGACCGGCAGTTCCTGGTCGTAGATGCGGTCGACGCACAGGGTGCACTTCTTCATCGTGCCGGTGTAACGGTCGAGTTCGCGCGCGCCGTACGGGCAGGCCCACGAGCAGTAGTTGCAGCCCATGCACTTGTCCTGGTCGATCAGAACGATGCCGTCTTCGGGGCGCTTGTACGAAGCGCCGGTCGGACACACGGTGACGCAGTCGGCATCCTCGCAGTGCATGCACGACATCGGGAAGTTGACCGTCTTGTTGTTGGGGTATTCGTCCATCTCATAATGGCGAATCCGGTTGAACCACACGCCGGACGGCTCGGCGCCGTAGGGCTGGTAGTCGGACAAGGGGCCGATGGTGCCGGAAGCGTTCCATTCCTTGCAGGCGATGGCGCAGGCATGGCAGCCTACGCATACGTCGAGGTCGATGACCAGTCCTAGTCTCATTCTGTGCTCGCTTTATTTATCCAGATGCGCTTGGTTCTGCTGCTCAGTCTTTTTCGTGGCTGCGCGCGTCGTAGCGCAGCACATCGGGACGCTCGTAGCGCTCGTCGCCGGGCAGCGGCTTGAGCGTGTCGAACTGCGGCCACGAACCGGTTTCGCCCGCTGCAGCTTTCCAGATTTTCACGCGCAGATCGAACCATGCGGCCTGGCCGGTCACCGGGTCGGAGTTGGTGACACGGCGCTCGCCTGCCTTTTCCGGTAAAAGCTCTGAAATCAAATGATTCAGCAGGAAGCCTTTTGTCGCCTCCGATGCGTTTTCCTTCAGACCCCAGGCACCCTTCTGCTTGCCGATGGCGTTCCAGGTCCAGACAGTGTCTGTCTGGGTACCTTCCATGGTCCTGGCCTGACAGCGGATCTTGCCGTTGTGCGACTCGACCCAGATCCAGTCAAAGTCCTTGATGCCCATTTCGGCTGCGCGGCGCGCATTCATGTACATGTAGTTCTGCGCCATGAGCTGGCGCAGCCACACGTTCTGCGAATCCCATGAGTGGTACATGAACATGGGACGCTGGGTCAGTGCGAAAAACGGGTATTCGTCCTTGTCGACGCGCTGCTGCTCCAGCGGCTCGTACCACATCGGCAGCGGGTCGAAGTATTTCACCAGGCGCTCGCGGTCGACCGGGTTGTTGGGCTGCGGGCCGTCGTACAGGCCCTGCCCCGCCAGGCGGAATTTCTGCAGCGGCTCGGAATAGAACTGCATGATGATGGGCTCGACCTTGCCGACGAAGCCGGCGTCCGCCGCCACGTCGAGGTAATCCTTGTTGGCAAAGCGCATGTATTTCTGGTTGTCGGGCCAATGGTGGGCGAAGAAGCTCTGGTTCTCGATGTATTTTTCCCACTGCCTGGGGTTGGGCTCACCCTTCAGCGACTTGTCGCCGTCCTTGCCGCGCCAGCCGGCAAGAAAGCCCACGCCCGGCGAACGCTCGTAGTTGACGATGAAATCCTGGTAGCCGCTGAATTTGCGCGTGCCGTCGGGGCGGGTAAAGGCCGGGAATTTCAGGCGCCCCGCCAGTTCGACCATGACTTCCTGCCACGGCCGTACGTCGCGGTTTGGCTTGAGCAACGGGTAGCGGATGGCGTCGGCCGCCGCATCCGGCTCGGAAATCGGCCGATCGAGCAGCGAGATGGTGTCGTGGCGTTCGAGGTACGTAGTGTCCGGCAGGATCAGGTCGGCGAAATTGGTCATCTCCGAATGGAAAGCGTCGATTACTACCAGGAACGGAATCTTGTGTTCGCCGAAGTTCTCCGGGTCCTTGGCGCGCAGCATGTCCTGCACATTGGCCGTGTTCATGGTCGAGTTCCACGCCATGTTGGACATGAACAACATCAGCGTGTCGAGCGCATACGGGTCGTGGTTGGTCGCATTGGTGATCACCATGTGCATCAGGCCGTGCGAGGCGATCGGCACTTCCCATGAATACGCCTTGTCGATACGTAGCGGGTTACCGAACTCGTCGATCACCAGGTCTTCCGGACGCGTCGGGAAGCCGAGCGGCGGGCGCGACAGCGGCGTATTCGGCGCGTTGATGATGTCGATGTTATTTTCCGGCAGCTGGTGCGGCGGGATCGGTTTCGGATACGGCGCGCGGGCGCGGAAGTTGCCCGGTGCGTCGAGCGCGCCCAGCAGCATCTGGATCATGTGGATCGCGCGGCAGGAATGAAAGCCGTTGGAGTGCGCCGCGATGCCGCGCATCGCATACATCGCCACCGGGCGGCCCACGACCTTGTCGTGCTTGCGGCCCCACACGTCGGTCCACTCGATCGGCAGTTCGACCGTCTCCTTGAACGCGATGTGCGCCATTTCCAGCGCGATGCGCTCGATGGTCTCGGCCGGCAGGCCGCATTCCAGCGCCACGTTTTCGGGGGCGTAGCGTTCGTCGAGATAGCGCTCGACCATCAGCGACATCACGGTCTTGACGCGGTGGCCGTCGGGCGCCACGAATTCGCCGAACAGCGCCGGGGCGATGTCGCCGTCGATGCCGTTCCTGAAGGCTTCCCTCTCGATATCCCAGATCAGCGGCTGATTTTTTTCATCACGCAGGAACAGACCGTCGCCCTTCTGCCCCGGACTCTGCACCACCAGCCACGACGCATTGGTGTAGCGCACCAGGAATTCGTAGTCGAACTGCTCATGCTTCAGCAGCACGTGCACCATCGACATGGCGAGCAGGCCGTCCATGCCCGGCTTGATCGGCAGCCACTCGTCGGCAATCGCCGAATAGCCGGTGCGCACCGGGTTGACGGTGACGAACTTGCCGCCGCGGCGCTTGAGCTTTTCCAGGCCGATCTTGATCGGGTTAGACGAGTGGTCTTCCGCCACCCCCCACATCAGGAAATACTTGGCGTAGTCCCAGTCGGGTGCGCCGAACTCCCAGAACGAGAAGCCGATGGAATAGAGACCGGCCGCCGCCATGTTGACGGAACAGAAACCGCCGTGCGCCGACCAGTTGGGGGTACCGAACTGCTGCGCCCACAGGCCGGTCAGTGCCTGCATCTGGTCGCGCCCGGTAAAAAACCCCAGCTTGGAAGGGTCGGTGGCCCGGATATCCCCCAGTCGCGCGGTCAGGAGATCGAGCGCCTGATCCCAGGAAATCGGTTCGTAAATGCCCTCGCCGCGCTCGGTGCCCGGCTTGCGCATCAGCGGCTGGGTCAGCTTGGCGGTGGAATACTGCTTCATGATTCCCGCCGAGCCCTTGGCGCACAGCACGCCCTGGTTGATGGGATGGTTGCGATTTCCCTGGATGAAGCGGATCTTGTTGTCCTCCAGCGTCACCTTGATGCCGCAACGGCACGCACACATATAGCATGTGCTGTACTTGATTTCCTGCGCGTCGTGATTTTCGAGCTTGATCTTGGCGTTCATGCGGCCTCTAATAATTCAAAACGATCCGCGGCGGCTCCGCGAGGAGGCCGCATTTTTCTGCCCGGATACTGGAATGACCGTCTGCAGCGTCGGTGCATCGCCTGCTGCGGGAACAGCCATATATTAATAAATACGAATATAGCGTTATTTAGCAGTTCAGACCGCCCGCATGGCAAGAAAAATGGCTGATGCCCCCATAAGCCAGTCCGGCAATAAGTCTTATATTTCCAAGGGTTATACGACCGGACTGGCATCACTTCGCCATAAAACCAGACATTTCTAAGGATTCAAGCGCCAGTGGCCGGAGCGTCCGCCCTGCTTTTCCAGCAGCCGGATATCGGACATCACCATGCCGCGATCGACCGCCTTGCACATGTCGTAGATCGTCAGCAGCGCCACACCGACGCCGGTCAAGGCTTCCATTTCCACGCCGGTCTTGCCGACAGTCTCGGCAGTCACGGTGCAGGTAATCGACGATTCGGATGCATCATGGCTAAATTCCACACTCACCTTCGTCAGCGCAATCGGGTGGCACAGCGGAATCAGTTCGGCGGTGCGCTTGGTTGCCTGGATCGCCGCAATGCGTGCGATGCCCAGCACATCCCCCTTGGCCGCCTGGCCGTCGAGAATGCGCGCCAGCGTATCGGGTAACATACCAATGCGGCCCATCGCCACGGCAACGCGCCGGGTATCGTCCTTGCCGGCCACGTCGACCATGACCGCACGGCCGCGCTTATCAAAGTGGGTGAATTCGCTCATATTGGGAACCTTGCTGAGAATCTCCGAATCCTAAACCAAATGTTGTTACTCGCCACCACACTTATCCGCTGATGCTGCGCACCCTGCTCGCACTCGCTTTGGCCATCCAGCCGGTGATGGCCGCCGACCTGCCCGATCTGGGCGAGGTGTCGCGGCAATACTTTTCCGACCAGGAAGAGCAGACGATGGGACGGGCCATCATGCGCGACGTCTATGCCGATCCGGGCTATCTGGACGACCCCGAAATCGAAACCTATCTCAACCAGCTCGGCTACAAGCTGGTCTCGGTCAGCACGCGCAACCAGCGCGAATTCAATTTCTTCGTCGTCAACGATCCCAGCATCAACGCCTTCGCCATGCCGGGCGGCAACATCGGCGTGCATACCGGTCTGCTGCTTTCCGCACAAAGCGAATCCGAGCTGGCAAGCGTGGTGGCCCACGAAATTGCCCACGTCACCCAGGATCACATCGCGCGCATGGTCGCCTCGCAAAGCCAGAGCTATTGGCCGACCATGGCCGCACTGGCGCTGGCGCTGCTGGCTGCGCGCTCCAACCCCAATGTGGCCGGCGCGGCGATTGCCTCCACCCAGGCGTATTCGATCCAGAACCAGCTCAACTACAGCCGCGACTACGAGCGCGAGGCCGATCGCCTGGGCTACGAAATGCTGACCCGCGGCGGCTACGACCCACGCGGCATGAGCGAATTTTTCAACCGCCTGCAGCGCGCCAACCGGTTCTATGACAGCAGCGCCCCGGCCTATCTGCGCACCCATCCGCTCACCAGCGACCGCATCGCCGATATGCAGGCGCGCAGCGAGGACGCGCCGTATCAACAGGTGGAGAACAGCCTGGATTTCCATCTGGTGCGTGCCCGCCTGCGCGCGCAGGAAGACAGCCCGGCCGACGCCGTGCGCGCCGCGCGTAATGTTTTAAAGGAAAAGCGCTACAGCAGCGAAACTGCCGCGCGCTATGGTCTTGCTACCGCGCTGATACGGGCGCGCCAGTTCAAGGAGGCCGAGGCCGAGGTGCAAAAGCTGCTGTCCGGCAAACCGGTCCACCCGATGATTCAGCTACTGGCCGCCCGCAGCGCGCTGGACGCCGGTCTTCACGGGCTCGCCCTGCAGCGCTACCAGGAAGGCAGCGAGGCCCATCCCGGCTACCGCCCCTTGCAATACGGCCATATCGGTGCGCTGCTGTCAGCCGGTCGCAGCAACGATGCGCTGACACAGGTCGACAAACAACTTGCACTGTACCCACTCGACCGCCGCCTGTGGCGACTGGCCGCCCAGACCCACGCCCAGTTGGGACATCGCCTGCTCAGCCATCGCGCCCAGGCAGAAGCCGCCGCATTGAGCGGAGATCTGATTGCCGCCATCGAGCTGATCAGTCTCGGCATCAAGGCGGGCGACGGCAGCTTTTACGAAATATCGGCGGCTGAATCGCGGCGACGCGAATGGCAGGACGTCGAAAAATCGCAGCGCAAGAACTAGCTTGCAGGCGCACAACCCCATACAGGGGAAGGCTGGTAGGAATTTACCCTGCGTTTTAGACGTAAAAAACGGCGCATGGCCTTGCGTCGTAAAAACCAATTCCACTATGCTTCGTCACATCCATCGTTATTGGATAGCGTTCGCGCATGGCGTCCCCAAGCGGCAAGCGCTTTCGTCACTACGTAAAAATATTAGGAGGATGACTATGCGAAAGTTGCATCAAGTAGCAGCGGCCTGTGCGATCGGCGCCATCATGCTGTCGGGCAATGTGCTGGCACAGGCTACGGCAACCCCATCTGGAGCAGCCGCCCCCAAAAAGGAAGTGACCGGCAAAGATCTGGCGTTCGACCGTAGAAAAGGCAACTGCCTGGCGTGCCACGCCATGCCCACCCTGCCCGATGCCGAATCACCCGGCCAGTACGGTCCGCCGCTGATCGCCATGAGCGCGCGCTTCCCCGACAAGGCCAGGATGCGCGCCCAGATCTGGGACGCAACCACGTTCAACTCCGCCTCCTCGATGATTCCGTTCGGCAAGCACGGCGTGTTGACGGAAGCGGAAATCGATAAAGTGGCCGACTTCGTGTACGGTCTGTAATTACCAATACCCTTGCATAGTTCAATCAGGAGATAGTTCATGAACGCACTTCGTAGAAACGTACTGAAAGGCGCCGCAGGCGCGGGCGCCGTGGCGGTTGCCGTGGCCGCCGGCCTGCTGAAGCCGACCCAGGCGATGGCCGCCTGGAACAAGGCAGCTTTCGATGCCAAAAACGTCGGGGCCGCCCTCAATGGCATCGGCGTGGCCGACCCGGCAGACAGCAAGGACATCACCATCAAGGCGCCGGACATCGCCGAAAACGGCGCCGTGGTGCCGGTGGAAGTGACCAGCGACATCGCCGGCACCACCAGCATCGCCATCCTGGCCGAGAAGAACGCCTCGCCGCTGGTCAGCAACTTCAACCTGTCGGGCGGCGCCCTGGGCTTCATTTCCACCCGCATCAAGATGGGCCAGACTTCGCTCGTCCGTGCCGTGGTCAAGGCAGGCGGCAAGTCCTACACCGCGGCCAAGGAAGTCAAAGTCACCATCGGCGGCTGCGGCGGCTGATCGCACCCCATCCCCATCATTCATATTCAGGAAAGGAAAGCCAAATGGCTGAACCCATGCGTATCCGTGCCACCATGGCAGGCGACGTCGCCGACGTCAAAGTGCTGATGAACCACCCGATGGAAACCGGCCTGCGTAAAGACGCCAAGACCGGCCAGATGATCCCCGCCCACTTCATCACCGAAGTGATCGCCACCGTCAACGGCACCCCGGTGCTGGCTGCCGAAATGAGCGGCGGCATCTCCAAGAATCCCTACCTGGGCTTCAAGGTCAAGGGCCCCAAGGCTGGCGACAAGGTCGCCGTCAGTTGGGCCGACAACAAGGGCGACAAGAACAGCGTCGAGGCCACCATCGGCTAGGACGGGCAGTAACCGAGCGGGGCATCAGGCCCCGCTCCGCTTTCATTCATCGGGTTTCTGGAGGACGGCATGAAACAAAAAATCATTATGAAACTGCTGGCAGGGATGGCTGGCCTTGGCATCGCATTGGGCGCAGCCAGCGTGCACGCTTCGCCCGAGAAGGACCGGCAGGAATTGATCAAGTACTACATGAACAAATATCCCGACGTCAAGGTCGAGGATTACGTCTACGGCGCGCTGGCATTCGACGCCGACAGCAAGGCGCAGTACGACGCCATCATGGAATTCCCGCCTTACGATTCGGAAATCGACAAGGGCCGCAAGATGTGGGAAACCCCGTTCAAAAACGGCAAGACGTATGCGAACTGTCTGCCCAACGGCGGCAAGCACATCGCCGGCAACTACCCCCTGTTCGACGAGGCCAAGGGCAAGGTCGTCACGCTGCACGATGCTATCAACGACTGCCGCACGGCTAACGGCGAGGAAGCATTCAAGGTCGACGACATGAAGACCATGGGTCTGCTCACCGCCTACATGCGCACCCTGTCGGACGGCATGATGATGAACATCAAGGTCGAAGGCCCGAAGGCGATGGCCGCGTATGAAGACGGCAAGAAAACCTTCTTCAGCCGCAAGGGCCAGCTCAACTTCGCCTGTGCTACCTGCCATGTGCAGAACGCCGGCAACCATCTGCGTTCCGAACTAATCTCGCCCGTCATCGGCCATGCCGTGCACTGGCCGGTGTTCCGCGGCGGCGACAATCTGTTCACGCTGCAGCGGCGCTACCAGGGCTGCTTCAAGCAGGTCCGCGCGGTTCCCCCGCCACAGGGCGGCACCACGTTGAACAACCTGGAGTACTTCCACTCCGCGCTGTCGAACGGCCTGCCCCTGAAAGCCTCGGTGTTCCGCAAGTAAACTCAAGCAGGATAGAAAAAGCCCGGGCAACCGGGCTTTTTCTATTTCGCTCGCGCACAAAAAACCCGGGGGCATGAGCCGGAGCTACCATTTACGGACAATCTGCCAGTATCGACAATACTGAAAAACATCACGCATCATTCATTTCCGAGGAAAGCCCCATGCACATGAACCGTCGCGAGTTTCTGCAATTGCTGGCTGTCGCCGCCGCGTCCGGGATGGCGCTTGACAGCAAGTCCGCCTTGGCCGGCAAGGCGCCCGCCAGCTTCTACGATGTGCCGCGCCATGGCAACGTCTCGTTCCTGCACTTCACCGACTGTCATGCGCAGCTGCTGCCGGTGTGGTTCCGCGAACCCAATGTCAACCTTGGCATCGGCAGCACCTTCGGCAAGGCGCCCCACCTGGTCGGCCAGCACCTGCTGAAACAATACGGAATCAAGCCCGGCAGCGCCGAAGCCCACGCCTTTACCTACCTCGACTTCACCGAGGCCGCCAGGGTCTACGGCAAGGTCGGCGGCTTTGCCCACCTGAAAACCCTGGTCGACAAGATGCGTACGCAGCGCCCGGGCGCGCTGCTGCTGGATGGCGGCGACACCTGGCAGGGTTCGGCCACCTCGTTGTGGACCAATGCGCAGGACATGGTCGATGCCTGCATCCTGCTCGGCGTGGACACCATGACGTCGCACTGGGAAGCGATGTTTGGCGCCGACCGTTTCATGGAAATCGTCAACAACGATTTCAAGAAAGCCAATATTGATTTCGTCGCACAGAACGTCGTCACCAACGACTTCGGCGACCAGGTGTTCAAGCCTTACGTCATGAAGGAAATGAACGGCGTGAAGCTCGCCATCGTCGGTCAGGCCTTCCCCTACACCCCGATCGCCAATCCGCGCTACCACGTGCCGGACTGGAGCTTC
The DNA here is from genome assembly GCA_035530575.1 of Thiobacillus sp. GTDB lineage: Bacteria > Pseudomonadota > Gammaproteobacteria > Burkholderiales > Thiobacillaceae > Thiobacillus. The sequence continues at coordinate 103,876 of DATKUP010000170.1, forward strand.
GGCATCCGCGACGACGGCATGCAGAAATGGGTGGATGAGGCGCGCGCCCAAGGCGCCAAAGTCGTGATCGTGCTCTCACATAACGGCATGGACGTGGATCTCAAGATGGCCAGCCGCGTCACCGGCATCGACGCCATTTTCGGCGGCCACACTCACGACGGCGTGCCGCAGCCGGTGAAGATCAAGAACGCCAAGGGCATCACGCTGGTGACCAATGCGGGCTCCAATGGCAAGTTCCTCGGCGTAATGGATTTCGATGTTCGCGGCGGCAAAGTGCAAAGCTACAAATACCGCCTGCTGCCGGTGTTCTCCAACCTGCTGCCGGCCGATCCGGCCATGGACGCGCATATCAAGAAAGTACGCGCGCCCTACGAGGCCGAGCTCAGCGAGAAACTCGCCGTCACCGACGACTTCCTGTACCGGCGCGGCAACTTCAACGGCACCTGGGACCAGTTGCTGGTCGATGCGCTGATGGAGGTCAAGGGCGCGGACGCCGCTTTCTCGCCCGGCTTCCGCTGGGGCACCACACTGTTGCCGGGCGAAGCCATCACCATGGAGCGCCTGATGGACCAGACCGCGATCACCTACCCGCAGACCACGCTGAACGAGATGACCGGCGAAGCCATCAAGACCATCATGGAAGATGTCGCCGACAATCTGTTCAATACCGACCCGTACTACCAGCAGGGCGGCGACATGGTGCGCGTCGGCGGCATCGAGTACACCATCGCCCCGACCAGGAAAATCGGTCAGCGCATCAGCAACATGACCATCAAGGGCAAGCCGGTCGATGCCAACAAGACCTACAAGGTCGCTGGCTGGGCGCCGGTGGCTGAGGGCGCGCAGGGCGAGCCGGTGTGGGACGTCGTCGCCAGCTACCTGCGCGACAAGAAGGTGATCAAGGGCTTGAAGCTGAACGAACCCAAAATCATCGGGGTCGGCAAATCCAACCCGGGCATTGCGGACTATAAGGGCAGCGTGTCCTGATTCCGGCGCCGGAGGAAGTTAAAAAGGGGCGCGCGCCCCTTTTTTTATGGCTCTTTCACCGTTATTTGTTGATGTTGGCCAGCCCCGCAGGAGCGGTCTGCGGGATGCCGCAGGGTAGGGGCTTCATCAGAGGGGGCAAGACATGACTTCAACAGCCAACAGTGACATAGCCTTTTTTATATTTCAATAAAACGTCGGCCAGCGGCACATGGCGCCGTACCCGGCTGCGGAGTTGTTGCCGCCGCATCCAGCGGCAACGCGCCGAACGGCGCCAAGCGCGCCCCCGCCAAACCTCATCACGCCTACCGCACTGTCCCGTTAATGCAACAGGCAAATTTTCATCTTTACAAAACATGCACTGCCAATATATATTTGGGTCTCGATAGCTGAGATTGGTGCAGGCAGGTGGGAGTGCGCACTGACAAGCGATTCGTACCCAACCCAAGCATACGAAAGGGACTCAACCAAATGAGCTCGGCATTTACCAAATCAGCCGCCCGAAATATCTTCTACGGTGGCGCGGTGTTCTTCTTCCTTATGTTGCTCGCCCTTACGTTCGACACCATGGGCCAGCTTCCCAAACGCGACAACCACGAGAACCTGTCCGAATCGGTCCTTCGCGGCAAGCACATCTGGGAAACGCGCAACTGCATCGGTTGCCACACGCTGATGGGCGAGGGCGCGTATTTTGCGCCGGAGCTCGTCAACGTGTACACGCGACGCGGCCCGGATTTCATCAAGGCATGGATCCAGGGCCAACCGACCGGCGCCCCCGGACGACGCCAGATGCCCAATTTCAATCTGACCGAGGAGCAGCTTGACGACATGGTTAACTTCTTCAAGTACACCTCCGAGATCAATATATCCAACTGGCCACCAAACATCGAGGGGTGAACATGACTTACATAAAATGCGTCAAGAGGAAAACGTCATGAAATATCAATCACAACTGGTCGCGAAGCCCTACTTCATCGCGGCGATCGGTCTTTTCCTTACTCAGATCACATTCGGTCTGATCATGGGGCTGCAGTACGTCGTCGGGGATTTCCTGTTCCCTGAAATCCCGTTCAACGTCGCACGCATGGTGCACACCAACCTGCTGATCGTATGGCTGCTGTTCGGCTTCATGGGCGCCGCTTACTATTTGATCCCGGAAGAATCGGAACGTGAACTGCATAGCCCGAAACTGGCGCTGGCGATGTTCTGGATCTTCCTTGCCGCCGGGACGGCGACCATTCTTGGCTATCTCTTCGTGCCGTATGCGACGCTGGCCGAAATGACGGGCAATAACCTGCTGGCCACGATGGGGCGCGAGTTCCTTGAACAGCCGCTGCCGACCAAGGTCGGGATCGTGGTGGTGGCGCTGGCGATGCTGTACAACCTGTCGATGACCGTGCTGCGCGGACGCAAGACCGCGATCAACCTGGTGATGCTGGTCGGTCTGTGGGGGCTTGCGATTTTCTTCCTGTTCTCCTTCTACAACCCCGGCAACCTCGTCAAGGACAAGTATTTCTGGTGGTGGGTCGTGCACCTTTGGGTGGAAGGCGTGTGGGAACTGATCATGGGTGCAATGCTGGCCTTCGTGCTGATCAAGGTGACCGGCGTGGACCGCGAAGTGATCGAGAAATGGCTGTACGTGATCATCGCGATGGCCCTTATTACCGGTCTCATCGGCACCGGCCACCATTACTACTGGATCGGCGCACCGGAATACTGGCAATGGTGGGGCAGCGTGTTCTCCGCACTGGAACCGATTCCCTTCTTCATGATGACGGTATTCGCATTCAACATGGTCAACCGCAGGCGGCGCGAGCATCCGAACAAGGCGGCCGTACTGTGGGCGCTCGGCACCGGCGTGATGGCTTTCCTGGGCGCCGGCGTGTGGGGCTTCCTGCACACGCTGGCACCGGTGAACTACTTCACCCACGGCAGCCAGATCACGGCGGCGCACGGCCACCTTGCCTTCTATGGTGCCTACGCGATGGTGGTGATCACCATGATCAGCTACACCATGCCGCTGATGCGCGGGCGTGCCGCCAACAGCCCGCTGGCGCAAACGGTCGAGATGTGGTCGTTCTGGCTGATGACCGTCTCGATGGTGTTCATCACACTGTTTCTGACTGCCGCCGGGATCCTGCAAATCTGGCTGCAGCGCATCTCCGACCAGCCCATGTCGTTCATGGCCGCGCAGGACCAGGTTGCGCTGTTCTACTGGATGCGCGAATACACCGGCCTGATCTTCCTGACCGGCCTCCTGCTGTACATCAGTAGTTTCTTCATCAAGGGCAAGGCCGCGACTGCGGACTGAGCCTGATCGTCTGCCCGGCTCGCCGGGCAGACATGGGGGTCGTCTTGAACGTCTCAATATCTCTTCCGGCACCACATGGCAACCGCCGCGATCCTCCCGGCGATCTTGCGATATGGTTCTTTATCCTCGCCGAATTGCTGGTATTCGGCGTTTTCTTTCTGGCGTACGCGTTTGCCCGTACGCACGATGTCGAATTGTTCAATGCGTCGCAACTGGAGCTGGACCGGACCAGTGGCTTCATCAACACCATGCTGCTGATCTCCGGCAGCTATTTCGTGGTGCTTGCCGTCGATCGAATCCGGCATGGTCATCCCCGCGCCTGCACCCGCTTGCTGATCGCCGCCATGGCATGCGGTGCTGCGTTTCTCGTGCTCAAACTGGTCGAATTCAGCGGCAAGATCGAAGCCGGCATCAACATGTCGACCAACACTTTCTACATGTTTTACCTGGGCCTCGGGTTTTTTCACTTCATGCATGTCGTGCTCGGCATGGTCATCCTCGGCGCCGTTACGCACAAAGCATGGCGCGGCGGCTACCATGCAACCGACTATGCGGGCGTCGAAACCGGCGCCGCGTACTGGCACATGGTCGACCTGGTGTGGATTGTGCTGTTCCCCTTGATTTACCTATTGAACTGACGTCATGAAAGCAGCCACTTTCAATTGGTTGATCCTCTTAGCACTCACCGTGCTGAGCTTCGGCGTGACCAAAGCTGGCGTGCCCGGCAGCGCGGCCCTGGTTCCGGTGCTGCTGGCGACGCTGTTCAAGGGCCGCATCGTGATCGACCGCTTCATGGCGCTGCAGGGCGTGGGCGGAGCCTGGCGCTGGGTCGTTCTTGGCTGGCTGCTGCTGGTGCTGGGCCTGATCGGCTATGCGTTCCGGCACGCGTAAACTTAACCGAAGAAATCCCATGAACGACCTCACCACACCCGGCCTGGCGGCCACCCTGAATGTCCCCTTCTACCAGCCCGTCGGCAACGAGTGCGCGCTGTTCGAATACGCTTTCCGCAACCGCCTGCCGCTCTTGATCAAGGGCCCGACCGGCTGCGGCAAGACGCGTTTTGTCGCGCACATGGCGGCGCGCCTGACGCGTCCACTGATCACGGTGTCGTGCCACGACGACTTGACCGCAGCCGACCTGGTGGGACGCCACCTGATCGGCGACGGCCAGACGGTATGGTCGGATGGCCCGCTCACACGCGCGGTGCGCCAGGGCGGCATCTGCTACCTGGACGAAGTGGTGGAAGCGCGCAAGGACACCACGGTCGTACTGCACCCACTGACCGACGACCGGCGCATTTTGCCGATCGAGCGCACCGGCGAGGAATTGCACGCGCCGGACGAGTTCATGCTGGTGGTGTCCTACAATCCCGGCTACCAGAACCTGCTGAAAAGCCTGAAACCGTCCACGCGCCAGCGCTTCGTCGCGATCAATTTCGGCTTTCCGCCGGCCGCGCTGGAGCAAAAGATCGTGATTGCCGAAACCGGCGCCGCGCCGTTGCTGGCCACGCAACTCGTCACGCTGGCCGGCCACTTCCGGCAGCTCAAGGATCACGATCTGGAAGAAGCCGCCTCAACCCGGCTGCTGGTGTATGCGGCAAGCCTGATCGGCGCAGGCTGCGACCCGGTCGCCGCCTGCGAAGCGGCGCTGGTGGAGCCGCTGACCGACGACCCCGACACGGCACAAGCCCTGCTCGAAGTCATCAAGGCGACCTTCGGGCAATGAACGATCCCCGCGACCCGCGCACGCATGCGGTGCAGGCCGAAGTGCTCTACCTGATCAACCTGTTGCTGGCGCCCGGTCTGGCATTTCTGCTCCTGCTGGGGCTCGCCTACCGGCATCGCGCGAGCGCCAACCCGCTCACCCGTTGCCATCTGCGCCAGACCGTGACGGCCAGCATAGGTGCCGGCCTGCTGCTGACCATGGTGCCGGCCATCATCGTGCTGGCCGCCGGCCTCGACCACCCGGCGACATGGGTGCTGCTGGTGCTGTATGTGCTGTGCTGCCATGCGATGCTGGTGCTGCTGGGCGTACTTGGCCTTTCCCGTGCGATCGCCGGCAAGACCTTTGTCTATCCCCTGCTGGGACGCCGCACGTGGTAGGCGTCCAGGCCCAGGCGGCTTCCGCAATCCGTGCCGGCGTTGCGCGCAAAACGCGCGGCTGGCTTGGGGTGCCGGTACAGCGCTGGCGCCAACTGACCCAGGTCGGATTTCTTATCCTGTTCGTGTGCGCGCCGATCTTCGACATTTTCCGGCTCGACCTCAATCTCAAGCATTTCATCCTGTTCGGCTTCGACTGGACGCTTGGGCTGGATGACTTCCTCGTCGGCCGCGCTTCGGTCGGCGAGGCTTCGCTGAACATCGTGCTGCGCGGCTTTCTGCCGTTGCTCGCGGTTGGCGGCACGCTGATCTACGTCAGCTGGAAATGGGGCCGCCTCTATTGCGGCTGGCTCTGCCCGCATTTCTCGATCGTCGAAACCATCAACCAGACGCTGCGACGCGCGATCGGCAAGCAAAGCCTGTGGGAGAAGAAGCCGCAGCCGGCGCGTAACCCCGATGGCAGCGAAACCCGTCGCGACGCGCTATGGTGGTTTGCCGTGATTCCGCTGGTCATCGCCTGTGCGATGCTGTGGGCCGTGGTGCTGCTGACCTACCTGCTGCCGCCGGCCGAGGTGTACGGCAACCTCTGGCATGGCACGCTGACGCGCAATCAGGCGATTTTCCTGGGCGCGGGCGGCGTCGCTTTCTTCGTTGAATTCATGTTTGCGCGCCACCTGTTCTGCCGCTATGCCTGTGCAGTCGGGCTGTTCCAGAGCCTGGCGTGGATGAGCAACGACAAGGCGATGGTGATCGGCTTCAAGCGCGAGCGTGCCAAGGATTGCTCGAGTTGTTATTCGGCCTGCGACCATGTGTGCCCGATGCGCCTGAATCCGCGCAACGTCAAGCGCATGATGTTCGCCTGCGTGCAGTGCGGCCAGTGCGTCGATGCCTGCGACCATACGATGGAGGGCAATCCGAACGGCTCGCTGCTGAACTGGGTGAACGACCTGCGCGCCGAATCCGAGGCCGCGTTCAACGTCCGCGCCGCCCGCGCCGCGCCGGTCAGGCACGTCGTCAACGTCGTCGCGAAGGCACAGAGATAGCATGGAAGAGTTCGTCGGCAACCTGTGGGACAAACTGATCACGCGTACCGCGTATCGCGGCTTTCCGAAAGCGCGCATCGATCTGAAGGAAATCGAACGCATTGCACCGGTCTTCTTTCGCGCCCTCGGCGGCGACGCCGGCCTGACGCTGCGTACCGGCACCGCGACCGCGCACGGCGCGCGCCGCAAATGGCTTGAGCGCGTGGCCGGCGTCGGTGAAAAACAGGAGCTGGCCTGGACCGACGACAGCGCACTCTACCTGCCCGCGTCGATCGACGTTTTCCCGGAACGCGCCCAGAACCGCGAGCTGTACCTGTGGCTGCTGGCGCTGGCCGCGCACGACGTGGCGCCCGATGCAGCGTGGATTGTGCGCAACCAGCAGGCCACCCGCGCGACCCTGGATGCGCTGCCGGGTCTGGCCCGGCGTTATCGCGAACTGGTGGCTGCCGCGCTCGCCCTGCGTCCCGACCCGGCCAGACTGAACGGGCCGGAGCGGGCTGCGGAAGAGGCGATTCGCGCCGCGTTGAACGAACCCGGCTCGGTCGAAACCTTCGAGCCGGGCAAACTGCCACCGGCACCCGTATCCTTATGGCTGCACCCACAGCCGCCCGGCGGCCCCGGCAAGCAGCGCCAGGCCGGCGACAAGGCGCCGCCGCCGCCCGATTCCAGGTCGACAGACAGCCGCGACAAGCGCAAGCGGCGTGCTGAGCGGGTCGACATGCCGCAGGCGACCAACCCCTTCATGCTGCTGTTTCGCGCCGAAAGCCTGTTTTCCTGGGCCGAATTCATCAAGGTCGACCGTCCGCTCGACGAAGATGAAAACGAGCACGCGGAAAAGGCCGCCAACGACCTCGACATCCTCAGCATCGCCGACGACGACCAGACCGCGGCCAGCCGGGTGCGCTTCGACCTCGATCTGCCGGCCGAGGCCGACGACGACCTGATACTGGCCGACGGCATCCTGCTGCCGGAATGGGACTGCCGCAAGCAGCAGCTTCTGCCCGCGCATTGCCGCCTGCAGATGCTGCTCGCGCGCGATGCCGAGCCGTGCGCATTGCCGCTTGACCTGCGCGCGCCGGCCAAGCGCCTGCGTCAGCAATTCCAGGCGCTCACCACCCAGCGTACGCGCCTGCGCGCCCAGTTGTCCGGCAGCGACCTCGACATCGACGCCTGTGTGCGCTTTGCTACCGACAAGGCAGGCGGGGCACGCACGTCCGAGCCGGGGCTGTATGTCGACAGCCGCCAGCAGCAGCGCGACCTGTCCTGCCTGCTGCTGGCCGATCTGTCGCTTTCGACCGATGCCTGGGTCAACAACACGGCGCGCGTGATCGAGGTGATCCGCGACAGCCTGATGCTGTTCGGCGAAGCGCTGGCGGCGACCGGCGATCGCTTTGCGCTGTACGGATTTTCGTCGGTGCGCCGCGACAACGTGCGTTTTCACCTGCTCAAGGGATTCGACGAGCGCTACAATGACCAGATTCGCGGCCGCCTCGCCGCCATCAAGCCCGGCTACTACACGCGCATGGGCGCTGCGATCCGCCATGCGACGGCAATCCTGTCGACGCGGAAAACGGCGCGCCGCCTGCTGCTGATCCTGACCGACGGCAAGCCGAACGACCTTGACAAGTACGAAGGCCGCTACGGGATCGAAGACACCCGCATAGCAATCATTGAAGCGCGTCGCCTGGGACTCACGCCATTTTGCGTGACCATCGACGAGACGGCCGGAGATTACCTGCCGCACCTGTTCGGCGCGGCGGGCTATGTGGTGGTGCGCGATGCGGCGATGCTGCCCCGCGTGCTGCCGAGCCTGTATGCAAGGCTTACCGAAAACATCTGATTTTTCTTAACCAAGGAGCAGACATGAAAACCGAGATTCTCGATATCGCCATCCCCATCAACGCCGAAACAGCCGAACGCGCCGGCGCAAGCCTGAAGGCGATCCCCGGCGTGCACGAGGTGTCGTTTCTCGACGCGCCGGCGCGCCTGTACGCCCGCATCGACGACGATGCGCCGACCCGGGCGGAACTGGTGGCGGTGCTCAACAAGGCCGGCGTGCTGGTCGAAGAGGCGCGGAAACCCCATGCGAGCGGCAGTTGCTGCGGCAGCTGCGGCGGCTAACCCCTACCCGCTCGCGGCAGCGCTACCGGACATGAGGCGCTACTGCCTGGGTGGTCGCGCCCACAGGGCATTCCACCCTGCATGACCCAACGCCTCGAGTGTCTCGATATTGTGCGCATAAATCGTTTCCGCTTCGGGGAAGATCGCCACTGCGCGTTCGATGCTCGCCTCGCGTAGCAGGTGCAGGGTGGGAAACGGCGCACGGTTGGTAAAGTTGCCCATGTCGTCGGGAGCCGTCCCCTCGAACTGGAAGTGCGGGTGAAAACTGGCGAGCTGAATCACGCCTTCCAGTTCGTTCTCGCCTACCGCCGCCTCGGCCAGCTGCAGAAAATCGTTGAAATCGGGAAAATCCGGCAGCAGTGTCGGGTGAATCAGCAGTGTCGTGTCGACCGCCTCGGGGTCGGCGGCAGCCAGAAAATCCAGCTCGCGGTCGAGATCTTCCAGCAGGCCGTCCAGATGCGGCGCATGGCTCACCACGAAGCGCACCTGGTTCTTCACGTAGACCGCCCTGGCGAACGGGCACAGGTTCAGCCCGATTACCGCCTTTTCAATCCATTGCCGCATCGCCGCGAGCACGTCGTCGTCGCTCATTTTCCCTGTCCCTGCTGCCTGTAAGGCCGGAACTTTAACGGATACAATCTCCAATTGTCCGACGTTCACGCCAGAATCCATCCCGCCACCATGAAAAGCAGCGCCATCCGCCAGAGCTTCCTCGACTTCTTCGCCTCCAAGGGCCACACCATCGTGCCATCCAGCCCGCTGGTGCCAGGCAACGACCCCACCCTCTTGTTCACCAACGCCGGCATGGTGCAGTTCAAGGACGTGTTCACCGGCCAGGACACGCGGCCCTACACCCGCGCGGTGTCGTCGCAGCGCTGCGTACGCGCCGGCGGCAAACACAACGACCTGGAGAACGTCGGCTACACCGCGCGCCACCACACCTTCTTCGAGATGCTGGGTAACTTCAGCTTCGGCGACTACTTCAAGCAAGAGGCGATCAAGTACGCCTGGGAATTTCTCACCGCCGTGTTGAAGCTGCCGGCCGAGAAACTCTGGGTCACGGTCTACGCCGAAGACAACGAAGCCTACGACATCTGGCATAACGACATCGGCGTGCCGAAAGAGCGCATCGTCCGCATCGGCGACAACAAGGGCGCGCGCTACGCCTCCGACAACTTCTGGGCAATGGGCGACACCGGCCCCTGCGGCCCCTGCACCGAAATCTTCTACGACCACGGGCCTGAGGTGGCAGGCGGCCCGCCCGGTTCACCCGACGAGGACGGCGACCGCTACATCGAGATCTGGAACAACGTATTCATGCAGTTCAACCGCGACGAGGCCGGCATCATGCATCCGCTGCCGAAGCCGTCGGTCGACACCGGCATGGGGCTGGAGCGCATTTCGGCGGTGATGCAGCACGTGCATTCCAACTACGACATCGACCTGTTCCAGGCACTGATCGCCGCCGCCGCGCGCGAGACCCGGACGAATGATCTTGCAAACAACTCGCTCAAGGTCATCGCCGACCACATCCGCGCCTGTTCGTTTCTGATTGTCGACGGCATCATTCCCGGCAACGAGGGCCGCGGCTACGTGCTGCGCCGCATCATCCGCCGCGCCATCCGCCACGGTTATAAACTGGGCGCGCGCGCGGCCTTTTTCCACCGCATCGTGCCCGATCTGGTGGCGGTGATGGGCAAGGCCTACCCGGAACTGGCCAAGGCGCAGGACCGTGTGATGGACATCCTGCGGCAGGAGGAGGAACGCTTCTTCGAGACCATCGAGCACGGCATGGGCATCCTCGAAGCCGCGCTGAAGACGCTGCCCCCCGGCGGCACCTTCGACGGCGAGCTGGCATTCAAGCTGCACGACACCTATGGCTTCCCGCTCGACCTCACCGCCGACATCTGCCGCGAGGCCAGCATCGGCGTCGATATCGCCGCGTTCGACGCCGCCATGCAGGGGCAAAAGAACCAGGCACGCGCAGCCGGCAAGTTCAAGCTCGGCGCCGGGCTGGAATATGCCGGCGCGGCAACCACCTTCCACGGCTACGACACGCTGGCGCACGACGCCACGGTGCTTGCGCTGTATCGCGACGGCAGTGCCGTCAGCGAATTGCGCGAAGGCGAAGTCGGCGTGGTGGTGCTCGATCACACACCGTTCTACGCCGAATCCGGCGGCCAAGCCGGCGACCGCGGCGTGCTGCAGGGTTCCAGCGGCTGCTTCGAAGTCGAGGACACGCAGAAAATCCAGGCGCAAGTGTTCGGGCACCATGGAATCGTCAAAGCCGGCGCGCTGAAGGTCGGTGAACCGGTGCTGGCCAAGGTCGACGCGGACACGCGCGCGCGCATTATGCGCAACCACTCGGCCACCCACCTGATGCACAAGGCGCTGCGCGAGGTGCTGGGCGAGCACGTGCAGCAAAAAGGCTCGCTGGTGGATGCCGACAAGATCCGCTTCGACTTCGTTCAGTCTACCCCGATGACCGACGCACAGATCCGCGAGGTGGAAGCGCGCGTCAACGCCGAAATCCTCGCCAACACCGCCATCCGGGCGCGCGTGATGGGCATCGAGGACGCGCAGAAGACTGGCGCGATGATGCTGTTCGGCGAAAAATACGGCGACGAGGTGCGCGTGCTCGATATCGGCAGCTCGCGCGAACTATGCGGCGGCACCCACGTCGCCCGCACCGGCGATATCGGCTTTTTCACCATCATCGCCGAAGGCGGCGTCGCCGCTGGAATACGCCGGATCGAGGCGGTGACCGGGGACAATGCGCTTGCTTACGTGCAAGGCATGGAATCGACACTGGGCGGCGTAGCCGGTACGCTCAAGGTGGTACGCAGCGAAATCCCCAGCCGCGTCAACGCGCTGCTCGAACAGGTGCGCCGCCTCGAACGCGACCTCGCCGGGGCCAAGAGCAAGCTGGCTTCGACCCAGGGTGACGACCTCGCCAACCAGGCCGTCGACATCGAGGGAATCAAGGTGCTGGCGGCGCAGCTCGACGGCATCGACGCCAAGGGCCTGCGCGAGGCGGCCGACAAGCTGCGCGACAAGCTGAAATCCTGCGCGCTGGTGCTGGGCACCGTCGCGGACGGCAAGGTCAGCCTGATCGCCGCGGTAACGCCCGACGTCACCGGCAGGATCAAAGCCGGCGAACTGGTGAACTTCGTTGCCACCCAGGTCGGCGGCAAAGGCGGCGGCAAGCCGGACCTGGCGATGGCGGGCGGCAGCGAGCCGGGCCGGCTTCCGGCGGCGCTCGCCTCGGTGCAGGCCTGGGTGCAGGGCAAGCTGGCCTGATGGGCGGGTACAGAATTTGCTCAACTAACCGTTAACGTTAAAGTATCTGAGAATCGCATTGTTCCCAAATAGGGCGACATCATGAACTCACTGGCCGATAAATTCGTCTCGCAACTCACTCGCCTTACGCCTTTCGGCAAACGGGTCGACGATCCGCTGACCAGCATCAAGGCGGCGACGCGCTGGGTTGAAAACCTGCCCATCGGTGACGCGTTCAAGTGTCAGCAAGTCATATTCCATGCGCTCAAGCGCTTCAACGATAACTCGGCGCAATACACGAAAGATCGTCTGGCCATCTTCATGCTGCTGGATGAAAAATCGCGCGACCTGCAGGACACGCTGGTGCACCAGTATCTTCGTAATCCACGCATGTCGCGGGTGCAGGAAAGTCGGCTCTGGCATGCCGTGTACGACCAGTATTGGGAAATTGCGCGCGGCTATCACACCTTCGTGCTGCACCTTACCCACGAAACGAACAGAAACCAGACCGATAAAGTGGTCCCGCCGATCACCCTGCGCGCCATCCGCACCTTTGGCCAGTTGCTGAAATGGCGGGCGATACGCTATCTACCGGCAGGCGAGAAATTCTGGCTACGACTGCACAATCTTTACCGCATCGCCGAAACCGGCGGCTTCCATCGGCAGCCGCAGCGGGCTTACGCCGAAGACGCGTCCGATTGCAGCTGCGAAACGGCGCACCTGCATATTCTGATGCTGAACCTGGCCAATTCCGGCACGCTCTACCCCAAGCAGCTCGACCTGCTCGACCGCTGGCTGCCCAGCTGGCACGGGATGCTCCAGCTGGATAGCGATTTCGACCCCGATATCCACAATTTTGTCGTCGATCTGTCGGCCGACCACGGCCCACGCCGGGTGCGCAAACCCGAACCGGACAAACCCCTGCGTTTCTGGACCACGTCCGCCCTGCAGCAGAAACTGCAGGCAATACAAACCGCCCTGCAGCAAGGCAACACCCCCGCACAACAGGAACTGACGGAAAATGCCCGCACGACCGAAAGTCTCGAATTGCTTGAGCACCTGCAGTGCCAGTGGTCTTCGCTGGCCACCCGCGAACAGCGGCGCGCCCCGCGCGAATCGATCAAGCGGCTGGTCGATGTGACGCACGGCCTCAACGCCATCGCCAACCAGATCAAGGCCATCAATACGCCCGCCAGGGTGTCGCCCTACGGCACCGGACTCAATTACAACGAGGCCGACGATGTGCATGTGTACGGCTTCATCACCGAGCGCACCCGTGAGCGCGTCTCGCACATGCGTGTTCCGGCCATCGCAGCCTCGCCCGACGTCGAGCGCTGGGTGATGCACGATGAAAGCGAATGCGGCTACGGTGCCATTGTCAAATCGCGCGACAAGGACTGGCTGCACGTCGGGGCCCTGGTCGGCATCAAGCCGCATGAAGCCAGCACATGGCAAATCGGCGTCGTGCGCCGCCTGTCGCGCGTCAACGACGACACCAGCTCGGTCGGCATCGAAACGCTGGCCGAAATACCCACGCTGGCCATGCTGCACGCCACCTCCACGTTGGGCCATGCCGTAAACGGACACAATAACGGCAGCGCCAGCCAGCCGCACGCTTGCCTGTGGCTGGCAAGCAGCAGCGGCGACAGCGTGATTATCGATCCGGTCCATTTCATGCCCGGCCAGATCTTTCAGGTTCACGACATGCCTGAACGTAAGTTCATCGCCTTGGGCAACCCGATTGAGCGCTCGATAGGCTGGATGCGCGCCACCTCCGAGCCCGTGAGCAGCTGACCCGCCGCCGCAAACGAAACCGGACTTGCGACATTCCCCTCGTCCAACCGACCCATGCCTGTTTAACTTTCATCAGGTCTCTGGCACAATCGTCGAAAATCCGACACGCGTATAACAATCCCTCCGCATGTATGGAGCAAGCGCGGGTTCGGCGCCATTCGACCAGGAGGGTATGTGGTCCAAACCAATAAGCCTAGCTTGCTGATCGTCGACGACGATCCGCTGATTTCCGATACGCTCACCTATGTGCTGAGCAAAGACTTCGACATTTCGGCCGCCGAGTCGCGCGCCCAGGTGAAAAGCCTGCTGATGCAGCTGGACGAGCCGCCGCAACTGGCCTTGGTGGATCTGGGCCTGCCACCGCAGCCGCACAAGCCCGACGAAGGTTTTGCCCTGATCGCCGATCTGCTGGGCATCTCGCCCAGCATCAAGATCCTGGTGCTGTCCGGCCAGAGCGACGAAGCCAACGCGCGGCACGCGCGCGCGCTTGGCGCCATCGATTTCGTCGCCAAGCCGTGCGAGCCCGAACGACTGAAGTCCCTGCTGTTCAACGCCCTGCTGGTACAGAATGCCGAGCGCACTGCCGACAAGGCTCCCGCTCCGACCAAGGATTCCGGCATCGTCGGCGACAGCCCGGCGATAGACAAGCTGCGCCAGCAGATCAAACAATACGCCGCCGCGCCCTTTCCGGTGCTGATCGAGGGCGAATCCGGCAGCGGCAAGGAGCGCGTCGCCTCCAGCCTGCACCAGTTGTCGCCGCGCGCGGCCAAACCCTATCTGGCGCTCAACTGCGCGGCAATTTCACCGACCCTGGTCGAGCCCACCCTGTTTGGCTACGCCAAGGGCGCGTTCACCGGCGCCACCAGCGCGCGTGCCGGCTACTTCGAGGAAGCCGAAAACGGCACGCTGTTCCTCGATGAAATCGGCGAACTGCCGCTGGAACTGCAGGCCAAGCTGCTGCGCGTACTGGAAAACGGCGAGTACCAGCGCGTCGGCGAAACCCAGCCGCGCTTTTCCAATGCCCGCGTGGTGACCGCCACCAACCGCGACCTGCGCGCCGAGGTCAAGGCCGGCCACTTCCGCACCGACCTCTACCACCGGCTTTCGGTGTTCTCCATCGCGGTGCCGCCGCTACGCGAAATGGGCGAGGACAAGCTCACCCTGCTCAACCACTTCCGCGATTTCTACGCCCGCGAAGCCAGGAGCCAGCCGTTCTCGCTCGACGCCCGCGCGCAGCAGATGTGGGCGGACTACCATTTCCCCGGCAACGTGCGCGAACTGCGCAACATCGCCATCCGCCTGACCACCAAATATCCCGGGATGGCAGTCAACGCCCAGCAGCTGGAAGACGAACTCGATACCGACCAGGCCTTCCCGCAGGAAATCCCGCTGGCGAGCGACGGCAAAGCGCTGATCGAACTGGCGCGCAAGCAGCTGCAGACACTGGCCAACTTCAACCTCGACGTCACCCTGCGCCAGTGGGAAAAATCCTACGTCGAGGCCGCGCTCAACATGACCCACGGCAATCTGTCGCAGGCGGCCAAGCTGCTGGGCATCAACCGCACCACGCTATACAGCCGCATGCAGACGTACGGCAGCGAATAAGCCTCTGTGTACCTTGACTATTTCGGCCTGAAGGAAGCGCCCTTCCGCATCACGCCGAATACCGAGTACTGGTATGCAGGTGGCCAACGCGGGGAAATGCTCGCCGCGCTGCTCTACGCCATCGGTCAGGGCGAGGGCATCGTCAAGGTAGTGGGCGAAGTCGGCAGCGGCAAGACCATGCTGTGCCGCAAGCTGGTCGCCCAGCTGCCCGACAGCGTCGACAGCGTCTATCTCGGCAACCCCACCCTGCCACCCGACGATATGCTGGCGGCGATCCTGGCCGACCTGGGGGTCGACACGCCGGAGAGCGGACGACAGGCCCGACTGGCGCAACTCAATACCACGCTGCTGGCCCGCCACACGGTCGGGCGGCGCGTTGTGGTGTTCGTCGAGGAAGCACAGGGCATCGCGCTCGACAATCTGGAATTCCTGCGGCTGCTGACCAATCTGGAAACGGCTACCGACAAGCTGCTGCAGATCGTGCTGTTCGGCCAGCCCGAATTCGATGCGCTGCTGGCCGATCCGCGTATCCGCCAGCTGAAGGACCGCATTACCCTGAGCCTGAATCTGTCGCCGCTGACCGAATCCGAAGTGGCCGCCTACCTGCGCGCACGGCTGGCAGTGGCGGGCTATCGCGGCCCCGACCTGTTTGCGCCGGCACTGATCGTGCGCATGACCCGGCTTTCCCGTGGCCTGTCGCGCCGCATCAATGTGCTGGCCGACAAAACCCTGCTGGCGGCCTATGCCGGGCAAACCCATACGCTTACTCCGGCCCATCTTGAGGCGGCGGCGGGCGACGCAGAAATGCAGCCGTTCCAACAGCAGCCCGCCACGCGCCACAGGTTGCGCTGGGCGTGGTTGAGCGCCGGGCTGGCGGCCGCGCTGGGCCTGCTGGCCTTTGTCGCCTGGCAGGCGCCGTCGCCATCCGCCTCGCTACCCGCGGCCTCCCCGCCCCAGAGCGCTCGACCTTCCGCCGCAGCCACTCCCCCCGACGTCGCCGACCTGGCCCGGCAAACCCGGCGCTGGCTCGTCACCGCCGCGCCCGACACCCATGTCATCCAGCTCGCCTCGGCTAAAGAAGCGGCGCAGGCAGCCGTATTATTGGGGAGATTGAGCGCCGCCACGCCGCAGCCGGTTCGAGTACTGCACGGCCTGAGCCGAGGCGCGCCCGCCTGGATGATCCTGGCAGGCGAGTTTCCCGACCGCGAGACGGCGATGACGGTCCTGCGCACATTGGCCGCCCCGCCCGGGAGCACACCGTTTCTACGCACGGTCGGCAAAATGCGCACCGTAGTCTTGCCAACAGGATGATGAATGCTGTGTTGAAACACTCTGTATCGACGGGCCTGATGCTGATTGGTCTCGTACTGTTGGGAGGATGCGTGCCGCCGCAGGCGTTCGACACCTCGCCTGGCCACATCGGCCAGTCCACCCAGCCCGCGATGCCGATCGCCCCGCCGCCCGCGCCAGTGAAGGCAGCGCCTGCGCTGGCTCCGCCCAGGCCGGGCGTACCGGTGCCGACCTATACCGTGGTGGTCAACGACGTGCCGGTGAAAGACCTGCTGTTTTCCATCGCGCGCGACACCCAGTACAACATCGACCTGCATCCGGGGATTTCCGGAAACGTCTCGCTCAATGCCGTGCAGGAACCGCTTCCCGCCATTCTCGAGCGCATCGCGCGGCAGGCCGATCTGCGCTACGAAATGAACGGCCGCACCGTGTCGATCATGCCGGACACGCCCTACCTGAAAACCTACAAAATGAATTACGTGAACCTATCGCGTAATACGGCTTCGAGCATTGGTGTCGCTTCGCAAATCGCCGCTACAGGTTCCAGCGATATCGCTCAAACCGGTGGGGATGCCGCATCCACGGGAAACAACTCCAATACCAGCGTCATCACCACCTCGAACAACGACTACTGGGTTGAACTTAAAGACAATCTTGTGAACATTCTATATGCCACCAAAATCGAGAACAAGAAATCCGAAGAACGTATAGAGCGTGCCGCCTTGGCCGATTACGCCTACCTGCGGGATCTTTATCAGAAAAATGACAAAGCCGAGATCGCCGACCGCTGGAAGGATACGCAGAGAGTTCGCGCTGCCATTCCGCAAAGTGCCATGCCACAACTGGGCGATAGCGAGCGCGAGGTCATTGTGAATGTCGTCGCGGGCACAGTTTCGGTTTTTGCAACTGAACGCCAGCACCGGCTCGTACGCGAATATCTCGACACGGTTTCCAACGCATCACAACGCCAGGTGCTGATCGAGGCCACCATCGTCGAGGTCAGCCTGAAGGACCAATACCGTGCCGGCATCGACTGGTCGAAAGCCCTGCAAAACACCACCGGCTGGGCCATCAACACCCTCGGCGGCGGCACCAATGCACTGGCCGGCTCGCTGACGCCTTTTATCCAGGCCACCTACACGAATACGGGCAGTAACGGCTTCACCGCGGCGATCGACCTGCTGGAGTCCTATGGCAACACCAAAGTGCTTTCCAGCCCCAAACTGATGGCCTTGAACAACCAGACCGCGATGCTGAAAGTGGTCAACAATCTGGTGTATTTCTCAGTCGAAGTCACCCCCGCCAGCTACTCAGGCGGATTTCTAACGTCGCCAGCCGTATACACGACCACAGCGCGCGCTGTCCCGGTCGGCATCGTGATGTCGGTGCTGCCGCAGATCAGTGAAAACGGCATGGTCTCGCTCACCGTGCGCCCCACCATCTCGCGCAAGGTGGGCGATGTGTCCGACCCCAATCCTGAATTAAAGGATGTCGCCAATCTCGTCCCCGTCATTCAGGTGCGCGAAATGGAATCGCTGCTGCAAGTCCGTAGCGGCCAGACGGTAATGCTCGGCGGACTGATCCAGGACGACAGCAACAACGCGCGCGATGGGCTGCCGGGCCTGTCGCGCCCGGAAGGCATCGGCGCCGTATTCGGCCAGCACGAGCGCATCAACAGCCAGACCGAGCTGGTGATTTTCCTGCGCCCCATCGTGGTGTCCAACCCCACGCTGGAAAGCGATGAACTGCGCCAGTTCCAGCGCCTGCTTCCCGGCGCTGCTCGGAGCACGCCTTGAGCCTGCTGCTCAAAGCGCTGAAACTGGCCGAAGCTGCCAATGCGGACAAGTCCGGACCCGGCAATCGCGATGAGGACGACCTCGAACTAGAACCCGTGGGCGCGCCCGGCACGGCCCAGGTGCGCGAATGGGTCGGGCCGCCGGACTTGCTGCTCGGCAGCAGCGGGGCCACACCCGAGCCACGTCGCACACCGACTTTCCGCTGGCAACAACCCTCGCTGGTGCCGCTCGCCGCCCTGCTGGCCGTGCTGGTCGCACTGGGCTACGGGATTTATCTTTACCTTGCCCTGCAGCCTCCGGCTGCTGTCGCGCGCCCTTCCGCGCCTGAAACCGCCGCAGCGTCCGTTGCGCCACCCGTCACCCCAGTCTATCGCGCTGCCGAGCCCGCTCCAGCGATCCAGATCCCGACCGTCGCCGAACCCGCGCCTGCGCCCGCTTCACCCGCGTTGTCGCAACCCGCTTCCGCGGCCGGGACGTCCGCCGAGGTCGCGCCTGCACCCAGCGCCCCTCGCACAGCCGAACCCGTGCGCCCCCCCGCCGCCGCGCTGCCGCTGTTCCAGCCCGATGTGCAAACCGCCCTGCTCGACCAGGCTTACGCCGCCTATCGGCGCGGCGCCCTGACCGAGGCACAGCGGCTCTACACCCAGGCTGTCGCCCGCGGGCGCAGTGTGGATGCGCTGCTGGGACTGGCAGCGATCGCCAGCATGCAAGATCGCGAGGCCGACGCGCAGCGCCTGTATCGCGACGTGCTCGATCTCGACCCGCGCAATGCCGCCGCCCAGGGCGTCCTGCTCGACCTGCTCGGCAACACCGACAGCCAGGCAGCCGAAAGCCGCCTGAAAACGCTGATCGAACGCGACCCCAGCCCACAGCTTTACCAGACACTCGGCAACCTCTACGCCGAGCAGATGCGCTGGAACGATGCCCAGGCCGCCTACTTCGAAGCCTGGCGCGGCGTACCGGATAACGGCGATTACGCCTTCAACCTGGCGGTCAGCCTCGACCAGTTGCGCCAGTATCCGGCGGCGCTGACGTATTACGAAAAAGCGCTCGCCAGCGACGGCGTGCACCGCTTCGACCGCGCCCAGGCCGAAGCGCGCGTGCAGCAGCTGAAGTCAGTTCGGTAAGAGCAGTCGTATGGAGCGCAGAAAAAAACTCCGGATGGGCGAAACCCTGGTCTCGCAGGGACTCATCACCCTCGACCAGCTGCGCATCGGCCTGAAGGAACAGAAAACGACCGGCCTGCCGATCGGCCGCCAGCTGGTTGCGCTGGGCTTCATGACCGAGGCGGTGTTGCGCGACCAGCTCGCCAACGCGCTCGGCAGCCAGGGCATCGACCTCGCCCAGGTGGTGGCCGACCCCGAAGCCTTGCAACTGGTGCCCGAGGAATTCGCCCGCCGCCATCACCTGCTGCCGATTGCGCATGACGCCGCGCGCAACGTGCTGACGCTGGCGACCACCGATATGTTCAACGTGGTTGCGCTCGACCAGTTGAAAGCAGCGCTCGGCGGCCAGCTCGAAATCAACACCCTGCTGGCGGCCGAAGCACAGCTGCTGGAATGCATCGACAAGTTCTACGGCTTCGACCTCTCGCTTGACGGCATCCTGCGCGAAATCGAAACCGGCGAAGTCGATTACGCCAGCCTCAACCCCGATACCGAGGAATATACCCAGCCGGTGGTGCGGCTGGTCGGCGCGCTGCTCACCGACGCGGTGAAGCGCGAATCCTCCGACATCCACTTTGAGCCAGAGCACGCCTTCCTGCGCATCCGCTACCGCATCGACGGCGTGCTGGAGCAGATCCGCAGCCTGCACAGGACCTACTGGCCAGGCATCCTGGTGCGACTGAAGGTAATGTCGGGGATGAACATCGCCGAGACGCGCGCGCCGCAGGACGGCCGCATGTCGCTCACGCTGAACGGCCGGCCGATCGACTTCCGCGTCTCGTCGCAGCCCGGCATCCATGGCGAAAACCTGGTGCTGCGCATCCTCGACCGCGAAAAGTCGATCATGCCGCTGGAACAGATGGGCTTCACCGCCGACGCCCTGCGTGAACTGCAACTGATGATGGCCCGCCCCGAAGGCATCCTGGTCGTCACCGGGCCGACCGGTTCCGGCAAGACCACCACGCTGTATTCGATGCTGTCGCATCTGAACGACGAAACCGTCAACATCATGACGCTGGAAGACCCGGTCGAATATCCGGTCACCCTGATGCGCCAGAGCTCGGTCAATGAAACGCTGAAGCTCGACTTTGCCAACGGCATCCGCTCGATCATGCGACAGGATCCAGACATCATCCTGGTCGGCGAAATCCGCGACAAGGACACCGCTGAAATGGCGTTTCGTGCGGCGATGACCGGCCATCAGGTGTTCACCACCCTGCACACCAACTCCGTGCTCGGCGTGTTTCCGCGCCTGATGGACATCGGCATCCAGCCCGGCATTTTGTCCGGCAACATCATCGGCGTCATCGCCCAGCGGCTGGTGCGCAAACTGTGCCCGCACTGCAGGGAAGCCTACACGCCGGACGAAGACGAAGCGCGCATTCTCGGCACCGATCCGGCCCAGCCGCCGTGGATCTTTCGCGCGACCGGCTGCCCGGCATGCAGCAACAAAGGCTACAAAGGCCGCCTTGCCCTGATCGAGCTGTTGCGGATGGACCCGCGGCTGGACGAACTGGTCGCCGACCACGCGCCGCTGCACGAAATCCGCCGCGCCGCGCTCGAGCACGGCTATCGCCCGCTGGCCGAAGACGGCGTCAAGCGCGTGCTCGATGGCGTGACCTCGCTGGCGGAAGTGGCGCGGGTGGTGGATTTGACGGGGCGAGTGTGATGCGAAATTCAGGGATTCAGGGGTCGGGAGTCAGGGGTCAGGGGTCAGGGGAAGCGCAACCACTCCCTCTTCGATCCCTGAATCCAGCCCCCTAAACACGAATCGCCATGCCCTTCTTCGACTACCGCGCCATCGACCAGACCGGCCGCACCACCCGGGGCACGCTGTCGGCCGTCAACGACGTCGACCTCGAACTGCGCCTGAAGCGCATGGGGCTCGATCTCATCACGCTGGCGGAGCTTTCGCGCCAGTACGCCCCCAGCGGCCGCGAGCGCGTTACCCGGCGCGACCTGGTCACCTTCTGCATCCATATGCGCTACATCACCCGCGCCAAAATTCCGCTGCTCGACGGCCTGCGCGATCTGCGCGACACCATGGAAAAACGCGGCTTTCGCGATGTGCTGACCGCGCTGCTGGAAGATATGGAAGGCGGCAAAGTGCTATCGCAGGCACTTGCCGCGCATCCGGCGGTGTTCGGCGCCGTATTCGTCCACAGCGTGCGCGCGGGCGAGCAGACCGGCCTGCTGGACGCGGTGTTCGATCGTCTGGCCGAATCGCTCAAGTGGCAGGAAGAGGTCGCCGCCAAGGCCAAACGGCTGATGATCTACCCGGCGCTGGTGCTGACCGTCGTCGGCGCAGCCATCCTGTTTTTGATGCTTTACCTGGTGCCGCAGGTGCTCTCCCTGGTCGAGACCATGGGCGTGGTGCTGCCGCTGCCGACGCTGATTCTGCTGGCCGTATCGAATGTAATGCAGTCGTACTGGCCGATCGGGCTGCTGCTGGCGCTGGCGCTTGGAATCGGCCTGCCGCTGTGGATAAGGCAAGCCGAGGCGGGACGCGAATGGTGGGACCGCACCCAGTTGCGGCTGCCCGTTATCGGCCCGATCATGCAGAAGATCGTGCTATCGCGCTTCACCAATACCCTGGCGATGATGTACCGCTCGAGGGTCACCGTGCTCGACGCGTTGCGTGCGGGCGAGATGGTCGCCGGCAATCGGGTGATCGCCCGTGGCATCCACCGCGCGGCGCAGCAGATCGCCGATGGCCGCGGCCTGTCTGAAAGCTTCCAGGCACAGGCGCTGTTTCCGCCGCTGGTGATCCGCATGTTGCGCGTGGGCGAATCCACCGGTGCACTCGACGAAGCGCTGGAAAATGTGACGTATTTCTACAACCGCGAAGTGCTCGACTCGATCGAAAACGGCCTGCGGGTTCTGGAACCGCTGCTCACCGCCATCCTCGGCCTGCTGCTCGGCGGCATTCTCGTGTCGGTGCTGCTGCCGGTTTACGACCTGATCGGGAACCTGCCGTTATGATTTCAAACCCCTCACTACAGAGGCACAGAGCCGCAGAGGCAAAGCGGGAAATTGCAGCATGTCGTACGGCCACACTGCGGATGACACGCTACGACGAGGTTTCCCTGTGCCTCTGCGCCTCTGTGGTTAATGGTTTTATGGTTAATGGTTTTTTCCGGGATGATGTTTGACCACCGCCTGATCCTGCTTGCCACCCCGCGCCAGATCGGCGTGCTCGACTGGCGGCCCGGCCACATGCACTGGCTGGGCGAGTTCGCCGCCAACGAAACGGGGCGGGCGGCGTTTCGCCAGGCGCTGGTCAAGCGCGCGCAGCTGCCGGTGCTGCTGGTCGTCGACACGGTGGACGAGGATTACCGCAGCGAGATTCTGCCGCACGTACAGAGGCGCGCGCGCGACGAACTGCTGGCACGCAAGCTCAAACAGGTGTTCCGCAACGCACGTTTCACCGGCGCCTGGCGGCAGGCCCGCGAAACGACCGGCCGCCGCGACGACCGCTACCTGCTGGCCGCCCTCACCGATGCCGAGTGGCTGACGCCCTGGCTCAGCGTGCTGCATCGCGAACGGGTGCCGCTGTGCGGCATCGCCCCGCTGGCGCTGGCGTACCAGCACCTGCTGGCCAGACTGCGGGTACAGGCGCCGCACACGCTGCTGGCGTGCCGTCTCAACAACAGGCTGCGGCTGTCCTACTATCACAACGGTCTGCTGCGTTTTTCGCGCCTGATCGGCAGCGACACGCCCACCCAGCTGCCGGGCAATGCGGCCGACGAAATTGCCAAGACCCAGCTTTATCTCACCGGCCAGCGCATCCTGCCGCGCGAAGCCCGGCTGCATGTGCTGCTGCTCGACCCCAGCGGCCAGCTCGACAGCGCGCAGGCCCCGCTCAATGCCGATCCCGCATTCAGCACGCGGCTCATCGACATGTCGAACCTCGCGAGGGCATTGCGCATTCCCGACAATTTTCTCGCCGTCACCCCGGAAATCGCACCGCTGGCGGCGATTGCGGACGAATCCGTGCACCTGAATCTGGCGCCGCCCGAACTGCTGCAACGCCATATCGAATTTCGCTGGCGACGCGGCCTGAATCTGGCGGCGGGCATTGTCGCCGCAACCGGACTGACCCTCACCACCGCCTATTGGCTCAATACCCAGGACCTGCGCGACCAGGCGCTGCGGATCGAGAGCGAGGTGCAACGCGGCGATGCACGCCACGCCGTCATCGTGCGCGACTTCCCCCTGCTCGCCATCCGACCCGACCAGCTCGGCCAGACCCTTGCCCTGGCCACGCAACTGAATCGTTCGCCGCTCGACATCAACACGCTGTTCCTGCCGCTGGGGCAGGCGCTGGCCGCGCACCCCGACATGGTAATCAAGGCGTTGACGCTGCAGGACACGGCGGACGGCACGGCGGATATCACGCTGGACGCGCGACTGTCCGACTTCGACGGTAACTATCGCGCCGCCATGTCGCGCATCGACAGCCTCGTCTCCCGGCTCGCCGCCACACCGGGCATTGCAGCGGTCGAACGCGTGACAAGCCCGGTCAACACGGCCTCCACCGCCACCCTCAGCGGCAAAACCTCGGGTGAAACCCGGCCTGAAGAGACACGATTCACCTTGAGCCTGCAGGTGCGCCCATGAGCCGGCCGCCGATCGCCTCGCTGAAAACATCGATCCTGCTGCTGCTTGTCGCCAGCCTGCTGTCCACTGCGGGAATTTTCTGGAGCCGCCAGCAGGACACCGAAGCGCACGCCGACCTGCAACGCCAGCAGACGGCCCTCAATGCCGTACACGCACGCCAGCAACAAGGCCAAATGGAAGCGCGCCTGATCGCGCAGCATCTCGACGCCTACCGCGCGCTGGTTGCACGGGGGTTTGTCGGTGAAGAGAACCGCCTCGCCTGGATCGAGGCGGTGCACCTCGCCAATCGGGACGCCCGGCTGTACGGACTCACCTACACCCTGTCGCCGCGCACGGCTGCGCCGCCCGCCCTGGCCGGCGGCCTGCCGCTCAAGCAGACCCGCATGCGGGTGAAAATGCCCTTGCTGGTGGAAACCGACCTGCCGCGCTTTATCGACGCCCTGCACGCGCGTGCGCCCGGCCTGTTCCGCGTCAGCAGATGCCACCTCGCCCGCTTCACCGACGCCCCGCCGCAGCCGGTCAACCGCCCCGAACTCGACGCCGAATGCGAACTGCTGTGGTTTACCGTGGCGGCCGACGGCAAGGAGGTCAAATGAACCGAGATTGTTCATTAGGGCGCGAGACACAAGGAGTAGGGTGCACTCTGTGCACCTTTGGGCGTCAATCGGTGCACAGAGTGCACCCTACGCACTACAAATCGCCTAATGAACAATCTGAGATGAATCGGCACGACGCCTGGCGAGTCCGCGCCACCCTCATGCCGCTGCTCTTGCTGGCCATGCTGGGCGTGTGCGGCGCTAGCCTTGCCGCCGACCCCGGGCGCCTGTTCTACACCCCCCAACAGCGCGCCCAGCTCGAAGCCGCGCGCGCGCGCAACGTCACCCAACTCAGGCAGGCGACGCCCGATACAGGTGCCCCGCCGCCGGTACGCTATGACGGCGTGGTGATCCGCTCCGACGGCAAGACCACGCGCTGGGTCGACGGCCAGCCGCAGACCGGCGCGTCCGGTGTGGCGGGCCTGAAGCCGGGCCAGATCCGCGCCGACGGCCGTGTGTATGAACCCTATCAGGTGCTCCGCCCCAGCCCCGCCGAGCCTGTCGCCGAGGAACCCACGCCATGAAGCAGGCACGCGGCTTCACCCTGATCGAGCTGGCCATCGTGCTGGTGATCGTCACCATCCTGATCGGCGGCCTGGCGATGCCGCTGTCGGCGCAGATTCAGGCGAGGCGGATTGCCGAGACCAAGAAAATCCTGGAAGAAGCGCGCGAGGCGATTATCGGGTACGCCATGAGCAGCGTTGCAAGCTCAAACTCATGCAGATGCACCTACACGGTGGGGGATACGGGTACCTGTCCGATTGCACTGAACTCTGTAACTCCAGCAACCTGTTCATCGCTATGCCCTGCTGAGGAAGAGGTGGCATTGACGCTCCCATCATGCCCGGCTTCGGGCACAGGCCCCCTGATACTCACGCTTCCCATTACGCGCCATTACTTGCCCTGCCCCAGCAATGACGGCACAGGAATTGAATCACGCCACAGTAGTGGCGCAAGTAGTGGTGAATGCATCCCGTGTAATGATGCAAATCAGGATAATTTGGACGATGTCACAGGTAAACGCTGCAATCTTTTACCTTGGGCCACACTGGGGGCAGCAAATCAAGATTCTTGGGGGAATAGACTGCATTACGGTGTTATCGGAACTTATGCGGACTCAAACATTGGATTTGCGAGCAACGCCCAAGAAGCTACTCAAATAAATGATGTTGGCAGTTGTAATGGTACTTTTGACGGAAGCGGTAGTTCCTGCACAAGCACTGACGTTTCAGACTGTTATAAACAAATTTGTGGTTCAGCCAACACGACAATCGCTGCAAATGTACCCGTGGTTCTGATTTCCTACGGACCGAATGGTTGGGGGGCAATGAGTGTAAATGAAAAAATTCTGGCCACACCGACGGGGAATGACGAAAAAAAGAATCACGATACTAATCAATTTTATGTTAACCGACCGCCATATAAAGCCGCTGATGGTTCTGCTGCAGAACAGACAAAAGAATTCGACGATCTAGTGGTGTGGATTTCGGATGGCCTACTTAAGAGCCGGGTGTGCCCAGCGGGCGGATGTCCATAGCCTGCAATCTGAACATCACCCGCCCTACCTGATTGTCCGGCAGTTCCAGCCGATACCCGACGCGCGCGGCCTGCCGCGCGGCCTGATACAAGCCAACACCCAAGCCGAAATCCGACGCCACCGGACTCAGGAACAGGTTGCGCGCCACGTGCTCCGGCGCCGGCGCGCCGCTGTCGGTCACGGCGAGGCTTACCAGCGGCTGCAGCGCCAACCGCACTTCCACCGCAAGGCCCGGCTCGCGCTGACGCTTGCGCAGTGCATTGGTGAGCAGGTTGTCGGCGACGCTGTCGAACAGGTCCTGCGGCAGGGGGATGTCATCGAGCGCCTCGGCAAAGAACTGCACGTCGTCGTGTTCGTAGCGCGTCTGTAGCGCCGTCCACCAGGCCTGCGCGGGAATCTGGGCGACATCCATTTCAGCCGGCTGCTTCAATTTGTCGACGGTCTGCGACAGGCGCGCCGCCAGTTGCGGCAGCTGGCGTTTCATCAGCGCCTGCAGGCGCTCGCCGTCTTCCGGGGTGGATGTATCAGCCGCGGCGATCAGGGTTTTCATCGACTGCAGGATGTTCTTCACGTCGTGGGTCAGGCGCGCGCCGGTGTCGTGGATGGCCTGGCTGTAGGCCTGCTCGCGCAGGGTCTGCTCGCGCACCTTGGAAGCATAGAAATAACCCAGCAACTGCGACAGCAGCCGCACATGCAGCGCCAGCGCGGGGGTGAGCGGGCGCGGTGCCTGCCAGGTCAGGGTCAGGCCATGAAATGAATGAACGAGGGCATGCTCGGCGGGTTCGCCGAACATGCCCTCGCCGCGCGCGGCCTGCCAGCGCCCGCCGCGGATCCAGGTCAGTTCGTGCAGGTCGGCCAGCGCTTCGCGCACGAACGACTCGGGGTCGCGTTCGCGTTCGGCCAGCGTGGCCAGCCGCTGCGCCCAGCCTTCGAACGGCAGGCCCACCGACAGCAGATAACGCGAAGTCACCTGCCCCAGCCCGGCAAAGCCGGCGCATGGATTCCACAGCCACGACAGCACCAGCAGCAGCGTCGCCATGCCCAGCAGGGTCTGCACCAGTGCCCAGGCATAGCTCACCCCGGCCACCGCCACCACGGTAAACGCGCCCAGCGCCACCACCATGACAAGCAGCGACAGCATCAGGCCGTAGATGAAATCGAGCGTGGACGACGCCCCGCGCTGGCGGCTGGCGGGCAAAAACAGGATCGTCAGGGGCAACATCGGCAGACCATAGCGCACTGCGGCCTGCAGCCCATCGGGCAGCGCAGTGTCGCCCAGGCTCTGCGGCAGCACCCAGGCCAGCAACAGGGCGAGCAGGTAGGCCAGGGCGAGCAGGTAGGCCAGCCGCGGCCCGTGCTCGTTCTGCGAAGTCGCCACCGCACCCACCAGCCCCGCCAGAATCGCCAGCCATAGCGCCATCACCCAAGTGCTGTCCGCCAGCACCAACAGCGCCGCCATGGCGAGCACCGGCAGCGCGAGGCGCGGCTCGATGCGCGCTTCGCTGCGCACCAGCGGCTGCCACAGCAGGAACAGCCCGTAATGCGCCAGCAGGAACGCGCGCGTCACCGCCGTCTCGGCATCGAGCACCACGGCCGCGTGCAGGGCCAGCAGCATCAGGGCCAGCCAGCGCCCGGGCGTCACCCGCGTGAAATGGGTGGCCAGCGACGTCAGCCAGGCCAGCGGCGACGCTGTCTCAATGCGTTCAGTCATATCCGGGATTGTTGGGGGAGCGGTAGAAACTCAGCATGACACAGCTATCGGCATTTCACCCGGGAAATGGAGCCCGCGAACGCGTTTGCTCGCCCACATTTCCGTCGAAAATCCGGCACTGGCGTCGTATTTTCGTCAAACTCGCGTCCTGCCAGGCACGGAACACTTGCCTTTCTCTATTTTTAACAATGAGTTATCACATAACAACGGCTGGAACGTATTTTGCGTGTTGGCGTCAGGAATAACCCAACGGAGCGCTCCGCCATGCATCAGCCTAATTTCCCGAGACGCCAGTCGGGCTTCACCCTGATCGAGATCGCCATTGTGCTGGTCATCATCGGCCTGCTGCTCGGCGGCATTCTCAAGGGACAGGAACTGATCACCAGCGCGCGTGTGCGAAACATCATCGCCCAACTGGATGGCGCCAAGGCCGCAGTCTTTGGATTCCAGGATCGCTTTCGTGCCCTGCCCGGAGACTTCAGCCAAGCGGAGACCCAGATTGCCGGCGCCTCGGAAGACGGTGACGGCAATGGTGTGATAGCAGGTAATGAAGCGATCGCAGCCTGGGATCATCTGTCGCATGCCGGATTCATTAACGGTATCTACGTCTACAACGCGACAGAGAGTGCAACAACCACGCCCATCAACCCATATGGCGCCAGGCTCCAGCTCATTCACGATGACGTTTACGCTGACAGCGGCACGCCAACCGCGCGCACCAACCTCAAGACCGGCCCGCAAATTCCGGTGGATATTCTGGCCGAAATCGACCGCAAAACAGATGACGGCAATGCCCTGCGCGGCAGCATGCGCTTCTCCGCCTATGCAGCTGGCAGCACAGCGCCCACTGCTGCCGACTGTTACGACGCCGCGACCGGGGAATGGCTTGCCGGAAGCGGCGAGGCCAATTGCGGTGCCGCCATCCTGTTCTAGCCCTGCAACACCCTGAACTCCGCCGCCGCCAGCCCGTCGGCGGCGCCGCGCAGCACCAGAACGTCGCCGACCCGTATTTCAGTGTCGGGCTGGGGATCGATCCCCTTGATTCCATGACGCCGGATCGCCACCACTTCCACCAGTAATTCGTCCAGCGCCAGCTCTTCCAGGCTATGTCCGGCCGCGGCCGCGCCCTGCGTGATCAGCACGGTATGCAGGCGCGGCTGGGCGTGCTGGTCGAGTTCGTCGTCGGCGTCGGAGGCGCCGCGGAAATAACCGCGCATGATGGCGTAACGCGATTCGCGCACCTCGCGGATCCGCTTCAGCACCTGGGTGAGCGGCACGCCCAGCAACATCAACGCGTGGGATGCCAGCATCAGCGAGCCTTCCATCACCTCCGACACCACCTCGGCCGCGCCCGCCGCTTTCAGCGAGTCGATGTGCGTGTCGTCGATGGTGCGCACCACCACCGGCAGTTCCGGCCGCAGTTCGCGCACGTGGCGCAGGATGGCCATGCTCGAATGCAGGTCGGAATAGGTCACCACCACCGCCTGTGCGCGGCTCAAGCCGGCGGCGACCAGCACTTCGCGGCGGCTGGCATCGCCGTACACCACGTTAACGCCCGACGCGGCCACTGCGCGGATGCGCTCGGGGTCGGCGTCGAGCGCAATGAAGGTGATGCCTTCGGCCTCCAGCAGGCGTGAC
The DNA here is from genome assembly GCA_035530575.1 of Thiobacillus sp. GTDB lineage: Bacteria > Pseudomonadota > Gammaproteobacteria > Burkholderiales > Thiobacillaceae > Thiobacillus. Next base: position 133,467 of record DATKUP010000170.1, read on the forward strand.
AGGTTCTGGCCGCTGCGGCCATAGCCGCAGACGATCACGTGCTGGGCCTTGCCGAAGGTCTTGACCGCGATGTCGTGCACTTCCTTGGCGCGGCCGGCCCATTCGCTGCCGGCAAGCAGGCGGGTGATCGTGTCCATGCGGTTGATCAGGAGCGGGGCGATCAGCATCGACAGCACCATGGCCGCCAGCACCGGCTGGGTGATCCCGGCGCCCAGCAGCGTGAGATCGGCCGCCTGCGCCAGCAGCACGAAGCCGAATTCGCCTGCCTGCGCCAGCCCCAATGCCGTGCGCACGGCAGTGGGGCGGGCGCTGCCGAATGCCATCGCCAGCCCGCCCACCAGCAGGACCTTGCCGACGACGATGGCCGCCACCAGCAGCAGCACGTCGCCCCAGTTCAGCATCACCTGCATCAGGTCGAGCCGCATCCCGATGGTGACGAAGAACAGCCCCAGCAAGACGTCGCGGAAAGGCTTGATATCGTCTTCCACCTGGTAGCGGTATTCGGTCTCCGAGATCAGCATGCCGGCCAGGAAGGCGCCCAGCGCCAGCGACAGGCCGGCGCTTTCGGTGAAAAAGGCCAGCCCCAGGGTGAACAGCAGCAGGTTCAGCGTGAACAATTCGGGCGATTTGCGCCCGGCCACCCACTGGAACCATGGGCGCATGATGCGCTGGCCGACGAACAGCAGAAAACCCAGCACCAGCACCGCCTTGAACATGGCCAGCCCCAGCACCAGCCCCATGTCGTCGGCGTCCTTGGCGAACGCCGGGATCAGGATCAACAGCGGCACCACCGCCAGATCCTGGAACAGCAGCGCACCGAAAATCTGGCGCCCGTGCGGGGTCTGGATTTCCAGCCGCTCGGCCAGCATCTTCGACACGATGGCGGTGGACGACATCGACATGATGCCGCCCAGCGCGATGGCCGCCAGCAACGGCAAGTCGAGCAGCCAGGCGATCAGCGCGGTGAGCACGATGGTGAGCACGACCTGCGCGCCACCGAAGCCGAACACCGTCATGCGCATGGTCATCAGGCGCGGCAGGCTGAATTCCAGGCCGATGGAAAACATCAGGAACACCACGCCGAATTCGGCCAGATAGCGCGCCTCCTCGCTGTCCGGAATCCAGCCCAGCGCGAACGGCCCGATGGCAATGCCGGTCACCAGATAGCCGAGCATGGTCGGCAGGCGCAGCGCGCGCGCGGCAGCCGCCACCAGTACGGCGACCGCAAGCAGGATCAAAACAAGCTGCAGGCTGGAATGCATTCAGGAAAACACAGTTGGCAAGGCAGGCTTTAGTATACTTGCCGACCATGCGACCCCAACCCACCTCCGCCGAACATTTGCTTGCGCTTGCGCGCCAGGTACTCGACATCGAAGCCGACGCCCTGCGTACCACGTCCTCCCGCCTCGATGCCGGTTTTGCCGATGCCGTGCACCTGATCCTGGCCTGCAGCGGCCGTGTGGTGGTGTCCGGCATGGGCAAATCCGGGCATATCGGCGGCAAGATCGCCGCCACCCTGGCGTCCACCGGAACCCCGGCGTTTTTCATGCATCCGGGCGAAGCCAGCCACGGCGACCTCGGTATGATCGCGCAAAACGATGTCGTGCTGGCGCTGTCCAATTCGGGCGAGAGCAACGAACTCGTCTGCATCGTGCCGCTCATCAAGCGGCGCGGCGCCAAGCTCATCGCAATGACCGGCAATCCGCATTCGACCCTGGCACGCGAGGCCGACGCCCACCTCAATGCAGCGGTCGACAAGGAAGCCTGCCCGCTCAACCTGGCGCCCACCGCCAGCACGACTGCCGCACTGGCACTGGGCGATGCGCTGGCGGTGGCGCTGCTCGATGCGCGCGGTTTTTCGGCCGACGATTTCGCCCGCTCCCATCCCGGCGGCAGCCTCGGGCGGCGCCTGCTGGTGCACGTGCGTGACGTCATGCACAGCGGCGACGAACTGCCGAAAATCGATCGCGACGCCTCGCTCAAGGTCGCCCTGCTCGAAATGACGAAGAAGGGACTCGGCATGACCGCCGTGGTCGACGCCGCCGGGAAGGTGGCGGGGGTGTTCACCGACGGCGACCTGCGGCGGGCGCTGGAGCATGCGCTCGATCTGCAGCAGGCGCGGGTGAGCGACCTGATGACGCCCAATCCGAAGACCATCGGCGCGGACGAACTCGCCGTGGCGGCGGTGGAGAAAATGGAAACCATGAAAATCAACGGCCTGCTGGTGGTCGACCCCGACAACACCCTGGTCGGCGCGCTCAACATGCACGACCTGCTGAAAGCCGGGGTGGTGTGATGAACCCAAAAACCTCAGTTCTCACCACAGAGGCACAGAGACACAGAGTAAAATCAACAGTTTGGCCTGGTTTTTTACGCGCCTCTTTGTTGACTCGACTTTACTCTGTGCCTCTGTGCGCCTCTGTGGTAAGGACTTTAAGGTGAGTACAACTTTGATCGAATGTGCACAAAAGATCCGGCTGATCGCGTTCGACGTCGATGGCGTGATGACCGACGGCACCCTGTTCCTGGCCGACGACGGCCAGGAATATAAGGGCTTCAACTCACTCGACGGCCACGGTCTGAAAATGCTCAAGGGCAGCGGCGTCGAGCTTGCCATCATCACCGGCCGCAGCTCGCGCGTGGTGGAAAATCGTGCAAAAAACCTCGGCATCGAGATTATCCACCAGGGCGCACACGACAAGCTGGTCGTGTACGAGGCGCTCTGCCGCGAACTCGGCATCGAATACGAAGCCACCGCCTACATGGGCGACGATGTGATCGACCTGCCGGTGATGCGACGCGCCGGGCTGGCGATTACCGTGCCCGGCGCCCCCGAGCTGGTGAAGGCGCATAGCCACTACATCACCATCCGGGAGGCAGGGCGCGGCGCGGTACGCGAAGCCTGCGAATTCCTGATGCGCGCGCAGGGCACGCTGGACGCGGCATTGGCCCCCTATCTGAAATGAACCGTCGCGTATTGGGCACCGCGAATTTGAGGGCGGCATGATCGCGCGGGGCTCGCTGTGGCTGCCGCTGGCGATTTTGCTGCTGCTGGCCGCACTCAGCTTCTGGATCGAGCGTTCGGTGCAGCTGACGGCCGACGGCAGCGAGGCGATCCAAACCGACCCTGAAGGCATCATGGAAAACTTCGATGCGCTGCGTACCGATCCGGCAGGCAAACCGCACTACCGTTTGTCCGCCAAAAAGCTCAAGCATTATTCAGGCAGCAAGCGCACGGAACTGGAATCGCCCCGCTTCGCCCAACTCGACGCCGAGGCCGGCGAAGTGAGTGCCATAGCAAAGCAGGCCACCGTCTCGCCAGATGGCAACGAGGTGGTGCTGTTCGGCGACGTCGTCGTGGAACGTGCCGCCCGTCCCGGACAGTCCGCCATGTCGCTACGCACGGAACGGCTGCTTGTTTTTCCCGAGCGCGACCTGCTGCGCGCGCCGGGCGCCGTCGAAATCCTCGACGACATCGTAACGGTGCGCGCGGGCGCCATGGAATACGACGCCGGACAACGCGTCATCAAACTGACAGGACGGGTGCGCGCCCGTTATATTGCCGGACAAAACCAGGGTTCATGAATGCCATGCGAATATTGAAAATTGGAGTTTATGCGGCGTTCTCTGCCGTGCTGCTGGCCTCGCCCGCCCATGCCGAAAAAGCCGACCGCGACAAGCCGGTCAACCTCGAAGCCGACATGGTCACCCTCGACGACATCCGGAAAGTCAGCGTCTACCAGGGCAATGTGATCTTGAGTCAGGGCACGCTGATGCTGCGTGCCGACCGTGTGCAGGTAACCCAGAATGCGAGCGGGCTCGACAAATTAAGCGCCACCGGCCGCCCCGCGACGTTCCGCCAGAAGCTCGATGACCGCGACGAATTCATCGAGGGGGCTGCCAGCCGCATCGAGTACGACAGCACCAACAGCCAGCTTGAAATGATCGGCCAGGCCCAGCTGCGGCGCGGCAGCGACGAACTGCGCGGCGCACAGATTTCCTACAACGCCAACACCGGGTTCTACAAGGTCGTCGGCCAGCCCGGCGTGGAAACCCCGGCCGGCCGGGTACGCGCCGTCATTCGTCCGAAGCCGCGCACCGGCCAGCCCGCCGCACAACCATGAGCCGGATTTCCGCCCAGGGCCTGCGCAAGACGTATGGCAAACGCACCGTGGTGCACGACGTCTCATTCGAGGTCAATAGCGGCGAGGTAGTCGGCCTGCTGGGACCCAACGGCGCCGGCAAGACCACCTGCTTCTACATGGTGGTGGGGCTGGTCGCAGCGGACGGCGGCAGCGTGCATCTGGATGCGCATGACCTCACCCATATGGCGATCCACCAGCGCGCGCGGCTGGGACTGTCCTACCTGCCGCAGGAGCCGTCCATCTTCCGCAAGATGACGGTGGAGGAAAACATCCGCGCCATTCTGGAACTCAAACCCTACACCCCGGACGAACGCGAGGAACACCTCAACAACCTGCTCAATGATCTGCACATCGAGCATCTGCGCGATGCGGCCGCCATCAGCCTGTCCGGCGGCGAGCGCCGCCGCGTGGAAATCGCGCGCGCGCTGGCCATCAATCCGCGCTTCATCCTGCTTGACGAACCCTTCGCCGGGGTCGACCCCATTGCCGTGCTCGACATCCAGAAGCTGGTGCATTTCCTGATCGAGCGCGACATCGGCGTGCTCATCACCGACCACAACGTGCGTGAAACCCTCGGCATCTGCGACCGCGCCTACATCATCAATGAAGGCCGCGTGCTGACCGCGGGCACGCCCGACCTCATCATCCAGGACAACAACGTGCGCAAGGTCTATCTCGGCGAAAATTTCCGCCTGTAACTTCAGTCTGCTCAAAAAATCACGCTACACTTGATTCAAGTCGGCATGATTTTTGCCGTAGTCAGCTCTCATGAAACACAGCCTTCAACTCAAGCTCGGCCAGCACCTTACCCTGACACCGCAACTGCAGCAGTCGATCCGGCTATTGCAGCTATCGACGCTGGAATTGAACCAGGAGCTGGAGCAGATACTGCAGGACAATCCGCTGCTGGAACGCGAGGGCGAGGACGAGGACGACGCCGGCCTTGCCGTCGCCGAAGCGCCCGCCCACACCGCCGAGGCCGAGGCGCAAAATACGGAACCCAGTCAGTCCGAAAGCTCCGAATCCGACCCCGTCACCGCGCAGGACGATTCCGACTGGAACGATTACAGCTCAGCCGGCAGCAACGACGAAGACAGCGACTATGAGCAAGGCTCGGCAGCGGGTTCAACCCTGCGCGAACATCTGCTGGACCAGCTGATCGTCAGCCCGCTCACCCTGCGCGACCGCACCCTGGTTGCCACGCTGATCGACGACCTGGACGATTCCGGTTTTCTGACCCAGCCGCTGGAGGACATTACTGCCAGCCTGCAGGATGAAATCGATGAGCTCGATCCCCAGGAAGTCGAGACCGCGCTCAAGCACCTGCAGAATATGGATCCGACCGGAGTCGGCGCACGTAACCTGGCTGAATGCCTGATCCTGCAACTGCGCGCCCTGCCCCCCGACACCCCGGCGCGCGACGTCGCCATGCGGCTGACCGCGCATTATCTCGATCTGCTGGCCGCACGCGATGTCGGCAAGCTGAAAAAAGTGCTCGGCATCAACGATACCGTGCTGCACGCGGCGCGTACCCTGATCCTTTCGCTCAACCCGCGTCCGGGCGCCGTCTTCGGCGCCGACGAAACACGCTATGTCATTCCCGACGTGTATGTACGCAAGGTCAAGGGCATGTGGATTGCCAGCCTCAACGCCGACGCCATGCCCAAACTGCGCGTCAATCGCGTCTATGCCGACATTCTGGCGCGCCACCGCGAAAGCGGCGGCGGCCAGCTTGCCACCCAGCTGCAGGAGGCGCGCTGGCTGATCAAGAGCGTGCAACAGCGGTTCGACACCATCCTGCGCGTCTCGCAGGCCATCGTCGACCGGCAAAAGCAGTTCTTCGAGCACGGGGATGTGGCGATGCACCCATTGGTACTACGTGAAATTGCCGACACGGTTGAGCTGCACGAATCGACCATTTCGCGCGTCACCACGCAAAAATTCATGATGACCCCGCGCGGCCTGTATGAACTGAAGTATTTTTTCGGCAGCCACGTCGCCACCGACAGTGGCGGCGCCTGCTCGTCAACTGCGATCCGGGCACTGATCAAGCAGCTGATCGCCGCCGAAAGCGGCAAAAAACCGCTATCCGATGGCCAATTGGCCGAAGTTTTGAGCCAGCAGGGCATCGTGGTCGCCCGCCGAACCGTCGCAAAATATCGCGAAACACTGCGCATTCCGCCGGCAAATATGCGGCGTGCGCTTTAACCGTCTTCTTTTGGCTCTTTCATCGTTATTTATTGGTGTTGGCCAGCACCGTAGGGTGCACTCTGTGCTGTGCGCCGATTGACGCACCGAAGGTGCACGGAGAGCACCCTACCCAAAGCATCTCGCTCTAATGAACAATCCGGGTTTATTGGTATTAGCCGCCCCGACGCCGCCGCCTGCCGAAGGGTAGGGGCTTCATCAGAGGGGGGCAGGACATGACTTCAACAGCCAACAATGACATAGCCTTCTTGAATGTATTTCAGTTTCGTCCCACAATGAAACTGGACGCAGATTATCGCTCCGGAATATGGACAAGCCGATTTTTCAGTTTTTTAACAGATTTAGGAGGCTCTATGAATTTGACGATTTCCGGCCATCATCTGGCAGTGACCCCAGCTATTCGCGACTATGTTTCCGAGAAGCTCGACCGCGTCAAACGCCACTTCGATCATGTCATCGACTTGACCGTGATCATGCAGGTGGAAAAACTGGTCCACAAAGTGGACGCCACCCTGCACGTCAAGGGCCATGATTTCCACGCTCGCAGCGAGGACGGCAACATGTACGCTGCCGTCGACCTTCTGGCCGACAAACTGGATCGCCAGATCGTCAAGCACAAGGAAAAAATCGCGGACGTCCATCAGGCCAGCGGTGGATTGAAGCATCAGCCGACAGAAAGCGCTGCCTGACATCGAATCGTCCCAACCATGGCCATCTCGCCCGGAGGCGCTCCGGGCGTATAATCTGCAAGTGCCGGACTCCCTTCCCCCGGCTTCGCAACCGGCATGAACCTGATCGCTCCACTCATCACCCCCGACACCATCTTGCTGGACATGAGTTTCAGCAGCAAAAAGAAGCTGTTTGAACACGCAGCCGAGTTGCTCGCCCAGACCCACGGGCTCAAGTCCATCGACATTTTCACCAGCCTGTTCGAACGCGAACGCCTGGGTTCGACCGCGCTCGGCTACGGCATTGCCATTCCGCACGGCCGCATCAAGGGGTTGAAGGATGCCAGCGGCGCGTTTTACCGTCTGAAGACCCCGCTTGAATTCGATGCGCCCGACAACCAGCCGGTATCGCTGTGTTTTATTTTGCTGGTTCCCAAGGATGCCAACGAACGCCATCTGCAGATTCTGGGCGAACTGGCTCACCTGTTTGGCGACGATGCCATGCGCACAAAAATGATGGGGGCAGCCACCCCATCCGAATTGATTGCGCTGCTCGACGCCTGGTCAAGCTAGCAACCCAGCGCATGGACATACCAAGTCAGGTTTCAGTCGAAACCCTGTTCCGCGACATGGCGCAGCAACTCGGGCTGCAATGGCTGGCCGGGCATAACGGTGGCCAGCGTACGCTGTCTTCCGAAACCATTCAGAAACCGAGCCTGGCGCTCATTGGCCATCTGAATTTCGTCCACCCCAACCGGGTCCAGGTGCTGGGGCCGGCCGAAATGGACTATCTGCGCAGCCTGTCCGAATCCGCCCTGCAGAACGCCATTGACCACCTGTTTTCGACCGAGTTGGCAGCCATTGTCGTCTCCAACGGCGAAGCCGTGCCGGCGGTTCTGCTCGACAGTGCCGAGCGCACCGGGACGCCGCTGTTCACCTCGATGCTGGCGAGCCCCATCCTGATGTCCTTCCTGGGGCACTACCTGACGCAGAGCCTGGCCGAGACCACCTCGCTGCACGGGGTGTTCCTGGGAGTGCTGGGCACCGGCGTCCTCATCAAGGGCGATGCCGGCGTCGGCAAGAGCGAGCTGGCGCTGGAACTCATCACGCGCGGCCACCGGCTGGTCGCAGACGATGTAGTCGATCTGAAACACGTCGCGCCGGAAACGCTGGAAGGCATCTGCCCGCCATTGATCCGCGACTTTCTGGAAGTACGCGGCCTCGGCATTCTCAACATCCGCTTCCTGTTTGGCGAAATGGCGGTCAAGCCGAAAAAGAATCTCAAGCTCATCGTCGAGCTGGTGCATCCGCAGGAAATCGGCGATGTCGGTCTCAACCGGTTCGACATGGTGGCATCGACCGAGACCATTCTCGGCGTCGCCATTCCCAAGGTGCGCATCCCGGTTGCAGCAGGCCGCAACCTCGCGGTGCTGGTCGAAGTGGCGGTGCGCAATCACCTTCTCAAACGTCGCGGCATCAATCCGGTCAAGCAATTCATTGAACGCCAGCAGGCGGCTATCGACGGGAACGGCTGATGCAGATCGTTCTGGTCTCGGGATTGTCGGGTTCCGGCAAAAGCATTGCCATCGCGGTACTGGAAGATGTCGGCTATTACTGCGTCGACAACCTGCCGCTGGCCATGCTGCAACCCCTGGTCGACTACCTGACACGCGAAGGCCACACGCGCATCGCCATCGCCATCGATGCGCGCAGCAGCGCGAGCTTTGCGCAGCTGCCCCGGATTGCCGGGGCGCTGCGCGAGCAGGGCGCCGACCTGCGGGTGGTTTTTCTCGAAGCCAAGACACTGACGCTGGTCAAGCGCTTTTCCGAGACGCGGCGGCGCCACCCGCTGTCCAGCGACACGGTTTCACTGCAGGAAGCGATCCAGCTCGAACGCGAGACGCTCGCCGATGTCGCGCCGCTGGCGCACCGCATCGACACCAGCGACCTCTCTGCCGCAGCCCTGCGGCTGTGGATCAAGGATCTGATCGGCCAGGACCGATCGCGCATCACCCTGTTGTTCGAATCCTTCGGCTTCAAGCACGGCATTCCGCTCGACGCCGACCTGGTGTTCGACGTGCGCTGCCTGCCCAATCCGCATTACGTCGCCGAACTGCGTCCGCTCACCGGACGCGACCAGCCGGTCAGGGACTACATCGAGGCGAGCGCCGACGCGATGGCGCTGCTGGCCGACATCCGCAGTTTTGTCGAAAACTGGCTGCCGTGCTTCATCCGTGACCACCGCGCCTACCTGACGGTCGCCATCGGCTGCACCGGCGGCCAGCACCGCAGCGTCTACTTCGCCGAAACGCTGGCCGCCGCCTTCCGCGAACGCGAGCAGGTGCTGGTGCGCCACCGCGAGTTGTCATGATCCTTGAAACCGCAGTTGAACCACCGAGGCATAGAGAGCACAGAGGAAAGACGACACCTTGCATGGGTCAGTGTGTCCACCCGATGGGTGAAGACTGGTTGATCGACAACCCATTGATTTCCTGCCGTTCTCCGTGCCTCTGTGTCCCAAGGGATACCGTCCCTGCGGGACATATCTCTGTGGTGGGGTTCTTGGGATGATGCTGCGTGCCGGCGATGTGGGCGTGCTGCTGGCCGGCACAGGCCTGGTTGCCGCGCTGACGGTGTTTGCCTGGGGCGGCGGCCGCGGCGACACTGCGGTCATCCGTGCCGCCGGCCAGATCGTGCAAACCACCGCCCTCACCCACGCGCAAAGCTTCACCGTCGATGGCCCGCTCGGCACCACGCGAATCGAAATCGAGTCCGGTCGCGCCCGCATCGCGCGCGACCCGTCGCCGCGCCAGCTGTGCGTGAAACAGGGCTGGCTCACGCAGTCCGGCCAGGCCGCGCTGTGTCTGCCGAACCAGGTCAGCCTCGAAATCCGGGGGCGCACGTCCGCCTATGACACGCTCGGCTATTGAATTGCCGGTCACGGCCGACGACCGCCGCATCGCATGGCTGACGGCGCTGGCGATCGGCCTCACGCTCGCCGAAGCGGCGATCCCCAGCCCGGTTCCCGGGGTGAAACCGGGGCTCGCCAACATCGTCATCCTGCTGGTGCTGCTGCAAGTCGGCTGGCGCGCGGCGGCCTGGGTGTCCGCCCTGCGTGTGCTGGCCGGCGGCCTGCTGCTGGGCAGCCTGTTCGCGCCGGGATTCTGGCTGTCGGCCGCCGGTGCGCTCGTCAGCCTGTCGGTGCTGGCGCTGGCGCGCCACCTGCCCGGTCGTTATTTTAGCCCGGTTAGCCTGTCGGTGCTGGCGGCCTTCGGCCATATCGGCGGCCAGCTCGCGCTGGCCGGCTGGTGGCTGTTGCCCAGCGCCGCACTGATCAAACTGCTGCCGGTGTTTGCCGCCGCCGCCCTGATTTTTGGCGCGGTGAATGGCGTGATCGTGGCGCGCCTGCTTGCCGCCCCGACACCGGACAAGCGACAATCCCCGCCATGCATCCTCCCCTGAATACCGTCACCCTTGCGCTGACCGGCGCCTCCGGCATGGCCTATGGCCTGCGCCTGCTCGAATGCCTGCTGGCCGCCGACATGCGCGTTTACCTGCTGCTGTCGCAGGCCGCCCACATCGTCGCCAAGCAGGAACTCGGCGTGGCGCTGCCGGCACGCGCCAGCGACCTCGAAAAACAGCTGAGCGAGAGCCTCAACGCACGCGATGGCCAGCTGCGCGTGTTCGGCCGCGAGGACTGGAATGCACCGGTTGCCTCCGGCTCCAATCCGGCCGACGCGATGGTGGTGTGCCCATGCTCGATGGGCACGCTCGCTGCCATTGCCCACGGCCTGTCCGACAACCTCATCGAGCGCGCCGCCGATGTGATGCTGAAAGAGCAACGCAAATTGATACTGGTTCCGCGCGAGGCGCCGTTTTCCACCCTGCACCTGGAAAACATGCTGACGCTGTCTAGAATGAACGCTGTAATCCTGCCCGCCAACCCCGGTTTTTATCATCGTCCGCAAAATGTCGAGGACATCGTCGATTTCATCGTTGCGCGCATTCTTGACCAGCTGCGCATCCCGCACACGCTGATGGCGCGCTGGGGCGACGACCGATGAGCGCAACACTCGAACAATTCAGGCTGCCGCTATTCCCGCTCAATGCCGTGATATTTCCCGGCGGGCGGCTGCCGCTACGGATTTTCGAGCAGCGCTATCTCGACATGGTCAAACAGGCCATCGCCGACGACACGCCATTCGGCATCTGTGCCATCCGCGAAGGCGCGGAAACCGGCGCCCCGGCCGTTCCCTACACCGTCGGCACCCGCGTGCACGTCACCGACTGGGACATGCCGCAGCCCGGCATCCTGCACATCGACACCCAGGCGGAGGAACGCTTCGTCATCCGCAGCACCCGCGCCGAACCCGACGGCCTGCTTACCGGCAGCGTCGAAGCGGTCAGCGTCGAGCCCGCCAGCGCCATCCCCGCCGAACTCGAACTTGCCGTCGAAATCCTGCGTCACATCATCGGTGAATACGGCACTGCCCATTTCCCCGCGCCGCACGAATTCGACAATGCCGTGTGGGTGGGCTTCCGTCTATCCGAAGTGCTGCCGCTCAAGCTCTCCGTCAAACAGAATCTGCTGGAAATGAACGACAGCGCGATGCGCCTGCGCATCCTCACCGAATTCCTCAAAAAACAGGTCAACTGATGGCACGCTTTTATCCTGCGCTTGAAGCCAGGCATCGCGATTTCATCGCCGCGCAGAAACTGTTCTTCACCGCCAGCGGCACCGCCGACAGCCGCCTCAACCTGTCGCCCAAGGGCATGGACAGCTTGCGGGTGCTGTCCGACAGCCGCGTAGCCTACCTCGACCTCACCGGTAGCGGCAACGAAACCGCCGCCCACCTGAAGCACGATGGCCGCCTGACCATGATGTGGTGCAGCTTCGACGGCGACCCGCTGATCCTGCGCCTGTATGGACACGGCCGCACGGTGCGCCGCCAGGACGCCGAATGGGACGGGCTGCGCCGCTACTTTCCCGCCCTGCCCGGCGAACGCCAGATCGTCGTGCTCGACATCGAAGCGGTGCAGACCTCGTGCGGCTACGCCGTGCCAAGGTATCTCTACACGGGCGAGCGCGACACGATGGCGCGCTGGGTCGAGAAGAAAGGCGCGCAGGGCTTGCTGGATTACTGGCGCGAGAAAAACCAGGTCAGCATCGACGGCCTGCCCACTGGATTGCTGGAGAACGCATCATGAAATGGACCCTGATTCCGCTCGTTCTGATTGTGGCCGCCTGCGATCCTGCCCCGCCGCAACAGCCCGAAACCGGACGTAAACCCAACCCTGCGTTCGAAACCCAGATTCAGGCGGTGGAAAAAGCGCGTGCGGTCGAGGGGCAGGTGATGGATGCCGCGGAGGCGCAACGCAAGCAAATGGATGACGCAGCACAATAATACAATCATCCTAGAAACCGCAGTTGACCGCTCATATCCCTCACAGGAACCGCATGAATACTGCTTTCCATGCCTTCGTTCACATTCACCTTTCAGGTGACACCGCTACGCACCCGCTGGCACGCCTGGTCACGCGCCTGCCTTTGTACCCGCAAGGAGTAGGCCGGATTCGTAAAGCCGCTAAAGCGGCAACGATTCCGCTCTCGCGCCTCGTTGCAGGCCCCGGCCTGCCGCCTCGTTGCTTCGTGGCAGGCACGCGCCCAGACGCACCATCGGCCGCGTCCAACTGTGGTTTCTAGGATCATGCTGAAATGGCTGTTCACCCTGACTGCGGCCCTGCTGGTTCTGGGCCTGCTCACTCCCTGGCTCAACCGACTGGGCCTGGGACGCTTGCCGGGCGACCTGCGGGTGAAGCACGCACGCGGCACTTTCCATTTCCCCTTCACCAGCGTCATTCTCATGTCGCTGCTGCTCTCGCTGCTTGCCTGGCTGTTTGGTCGATGAACAAGGCATTCGTCAAGGAAACCGACGCACCCGACGAAGACGAAGACGACATCGCCACACCGATGCTGCCTGCCGGATCGAAGAATTACATGACGCCCGCAGGCTACGCGCAACTTGATGCCGAATTCAATCAGCTATGGAAAGTCGAGCGGCCCAAGCTGGTGGAAACCATCTCCTGGGCCGCGAGCAACGGCGACCGTTCTGAAAACGGGGACTACATCTACGGCAAGAAACGCCTGCGCGAGGTCGATCGCCGCATCCGTTTCCTGTCCAGGCGGCTGGAACACGCCGAGGTGGTCGACCCCGCGACGCGCGAGGATACCGATCAGGTGTTCTTCGGCGCCACCGTCACCGTGGCGGATCGGGACGGCAGCGAATCCACCTACGCCATCGTCGGCATCGACGAAGCCGACGCCGGACGCGGCCGCATCGCCTGGATATCGCCGATGGCGCGTGCGCTGCTGAAGGCGCGCGAAGGCGACAACGTCAGCGTGCCGACCCCGGAGGGCCGACGCGAGGTGGAAATCGTCGAGGTGCGCTACCAGGCCATCGTCTGACCCGGCGACATATCGATTGCGGGTTCAGTACAGCGCGCTGGCCAGCATCCGCCGGTAGCGGCTGAGCAGTTCGCCGCCGCCCAGCAGGTCGAATACCGACAGCAGGGTCTTGCGGCCGATGTCGTCGCCGAAGCCGCGATCGCGGCGGACGATTTCCAGCAGCTGATCCATGCCCGCTTCGTACTTGCCGGCGGCGACCAGCAGGTTGGCGAGCTTCAGCCGCGCCTCCAGATCGTTTTCGTTCGCCGCCACCCGCGCGGCCAGCGCCGCTTCGTCCTCGCCGGCCGCCCCCATGAATTGCAGCCGCGCCTTCAATTGCGGCACGCGCGCATCGACGTCGTCAGCAACGCCCGCAATCAGGCGGCTGGCTTCGTCGGCCTCATTCAGGTCGAGCATGATTTCAGCGGCATCGAGCCGCACGCCGACATGGGAGGGGTCGATTTTCGAAGCATCGGCCAGCTTCTGCAGCGCGGCGGACACGTCGCCGGCACGACGCAGTTCGGCAGCCTCGACCCGCAATTCGTCGGCCGGGCCGGGAACCAGCCGATCGAGGAAGGCGCGCACTTCGGATTCCGGCAGCGCGCCGGAAAACTCGTCGACCGGCTCGCCATCGATAAAGGCCTTTACGCTGGGAATGCCGCGCACGCCATAGCGTGTGGCGAGTTCCTGGTTGTCGTCCGAATCGATCTTGGCGAGCAGGAACTTGCCGCCGTATTCGGCGGCAAGTTTTTCCAGGACGGGTTTCAGCGCCTTGCAGGGCTCGCACCAGGGCGCCCAGAAATCGACCAGCACCGGGCGCCGCTTCGATTCCTCGAGAACGGCTTGCTGAAAATCGGCGAGGCCGACGTCGAGGGAATGTTTGGTCATGGGACTCCGCTTCAATCTACCGGATGGGCCGCCCGGCTAAATCAGGCCCGCTTAAATCTGCCTGGCCAGCTCGGCCGCCATGCCAGTATAGGACGCCGGCGTCAGCGTTTTCAGGCGGTCCTTCTCGGTGTCGGGCATGGCCAGCCCGTCGATGAAGACATGCAATGTCTCGCGCGTCATGCCGGCCTTGCCGCGTGTCAATTCCTTCAGCTGCTCGTAGGGATTGGCGATGCCGTAGCGGCGCATCACGGTCTGGATCGGTTCGGCCAGCACTTCCCAGTTGGCGTCGAGGTCTGCCGCCAGCGCCACCGGGTTGGCTTCGAGTTTGGACAGGCCGCGCAGACAGGATTCGTACGCCAGCAGGCTGTAGCCGAAACCGACGCCCATGTTGCGCAACACGGTCGAGTCGGTGAGGTCGCGCTGCCAGCGCGAGACCGGCAGCTTTTCGGCGAGATGCCGCAGCACCGCGTTGGCCAGGCCCAGGTTGCCTTCGCTGTTTTCGAAATCGATCGGATTGACCTTGTGCGGCATGGTGGAGGACCCCACCTCGCCCGCCTTGACCTTCTGCTTGAAGTAGCCCAGCGAGATGTAGCCCCAGAGGTCGCGGTCGAGGTCGATGAGAATGGTGTTGGTGCGTGCGATGGCGTCGTACAGCTCGGCCATGGCGTCATGCGGCTCGATCTGGATGGTGTAGGGGTTGAAGGTGAGCCCCAGCTCCATCACGAACGCACGCGCAAAGTGTTCCCAGTCGAGGTCGGGGTAAGCCGACAGATGCGCGTTGTAGTTGCCGACCGCACCGTTGATCTTGCCCAGCAGTTCGATGTCGCCGATGGCGATGTAGCTGCGGCGTAGACGATAGACGACGTTGGCGAGCTCCTTGCCGACGGTGGTGGGCGAGGCGGGCTGGCCGTGGGTGCGTGACAGCATCGGCAGCTCGGCATGTTCGTGCGCGAGGTCGGTCAGGCGCACGATCAGCTTTTCCAGCGCGGGCAGCAGGACGGCATCGCGCGCGCCCTTGAGCATCAGGGCATGCGACAGGTTGTTGATGTCTTCCGAGGTGCAGGCGAAGTGGATGAACCCGGACACTGCCGCAATCTCGGCACTGGCCTGGGTCTTTTCCTTGAGAAAATACTCGACCGCTTTCACGTCGTGATTGGTAGTTGCCTCGATCGCCTTGACGCGCTCGGCATCGGCCACCGAAAAGGTGTCGGCGATGCGGTCGAGCAGCGCGACCGCATCGGCGGAAAATGCTGGTACTTCGGCAATCCCAGGCTCGGTCGCCAGCGCTTTCAGCCACTCGATCTCGACGATGACCCGGTATCTGATCAGCGCATACTCGCTGAAGAAATCGCGCAGCGGCGCGGTCTTGCTGCCGTAACGGCCATCGAGCGGAGAAAGGGCGGTCAGTGCATTGAGTTCCATCGTGTCATCCGGTTTGATTGTCATTCAGGTTAAACGGTTCGCTTGCCGCGCTGCATTATCTAGAATCTTCACCACAGAGGCACAGAGAGATTCATTAAACCCTTTGTGCTGTCTTGAATTTAGCGTTCAGGGGGTGAATGCGCAGCGTGCCGCAATATATTGTTTTCCCTCTGTGTCTCTGTGCTTCTGTGGTTCAACTGCTCTTTTCCATATCGAACGGTGCGCCGATCGCGCCACATTAAACGGTGCGCCGATCGCGCCATGTCAAACGGTGCGCCGATCGCGCACGGCCTGCGCCAGCGTGCCGCTGTCCACATATTCCAGTTCGCCGCCCACCGGCACCCCGCGCGCCAGGCGGCTGACCTTGATGTCGCGCGCTTTCAGCAGCTCGCCGATGGTGTGCGCGGTGGCCTCGCCTTCCGGGGTGAAGTTGGTCGCCAGGATCACTTCCTCGACCACGCCATCCGTCGCGCGATCGATCAGGCGGTCGAGATGAATCTCGCGCGGGCCGATGCCATCGAGCGGGGAGAGGCGCCCCATCAGCACGAAATAGAGACCGTTGTAGCTTTGCGTGGCCTCCATCATGTTGAAGTCGGTGGGCATTTCGACCACCGCCAGCAGCCGTTTGTCGCGGCGCGGGCTGGTGCAGACCTCGCACACCTCTGCCCCGGAAAAGTTGTTGCACAGGCGGCAGTGATGCAGGTGCGTCAGCGCATGATCAAGCGCTGCCGCAAGCTGCTCGGCGCCGCGGCGGTCGCGCTGCAGCAGATGGTAGGCCATGCGCGCGGCCGACTTGGGACCGACCCCGGGCAGCACGCGCAGGGCGCCGATCAGGTTTTCCAGCGCAGCAGGCTGCACGGCTCAGAACGGCAGTTTCATCCCCGGCGGAATCGGCAGGCCGGCGGTCACGCTACCCATCTTTTCCTGCACCGTGGATTCGACCTTGCGTACCGCGTCGTTCACCGCCGCGGCCACCAGGTCTTCCAGCATTTCACGGTCGTCCGTCATCAGGCTGGGGTCGATGCTGATACGGCGCACGTCGTACTTGCAGGTCATCGTCACCTTGACCATGCCGGCGCCGCTCTGCCCCTCGATTTCGATATCGGCCAGCTTGGCCTGCATTTTGGCCATGTTTTCCTGCACCTGCTGGACCTGCTTCATCATGTTACCGATGCCGCCCTTCATCATGGGTGTTCTCCTAATGGTTGTATGGAAGTGACGTCGAGCTGGCCACCAAACTGGTCGACCAGCTCGCGCACGAATGGATCCGATTCGATGGCGGCCACGGCCTCGTCCTGGCGCGCCTGCCTGATGCGCGAACGTACTTGCTGCGGCGTCTTCTCCGCCGCGGCGCCGATCTCGATCGTCACGGCAAGCGTTGCCCCGTACCTGTCGCGCAGTGCCGCGATCAGCTTGTCCTGATAGGTGCGGTCGAGCAGGTGCTTGTGCGCTTCGCCCACGCGCAGCGTCACGGCGTCGCCTGCCTGCGACACCAGCTCGCAGTGGTCGGCGAGCATTTTCGCCATGCCGCCAAGGTGCAGCTCGGCGACGATGGCGAGCCAGTCCCAGGCCGCTTGCGGTGCGGATTCGCGGGCCACCAGCGCGACGGCGGGCGGCGCAAGCGGTTCGGTCGGCCGTGCTACGGGCGCAGGCAGCACAGCCGGCTCGGGGAATGCGGTCTCGATGGGCACGGGCGTCCCGCCCGGCGCAGTAGCGGCATCCGGCACCTTCGCGTGCGACACGGCGGGCGATGCCGCAGGCATGGCAGCACGCCGCGGTGCGGGTTGCACCACTGTCGTCGCGCGGTTCCCCGAGCCCGGGGCGAATGCCAGCATGCGCAGCAGCGTCATGCAGAAGCCGGAAAACTCGTCCGGCGCATACGGCAGGTCGCGGCGGCCATTCAAGGCGATCTGATAGTACAGCTGCGCCGTTTCGGCATCCAGCTGCGCGGCCGCAGCCTGCATCCGCTCGGCGTCGGCACTGCTTTCCAGCGCACCGGCTTCGACCGCCCTAAAGGACTCCGATCCACTACGCGCTTCAGCGCGTGTGGAATCGTATGCACCCGGCGCATGCAGCAGCAGTGCCAGCTGGGTCAGCAGACTGCCCAGATCCTGCAGCGTCGCATCGAAGGCAATGCCGCGCTCGGCAAGCGTGCGCGCCTGTGCCAACAGCGCATCGCCGTCGTGCGCCGCCAGCGCGTCGAGCAGATCGAACAGGTAATCGCGTCGCACCGTGCCCAGCATGGCCTCGACGGCGGCGGCCTCCACCTTGCCGCCGCCGTAGGCAATCGCCTGATCGGTCAGCGACAGCGCGTCGCGCATGCTGCCGGCGGCGGCGCGTGCCAGCAGATTCAGCGCGGCGGGCTCGCTGACGACATTCTCCTGTTCCAGCACCTCGCCCAGATGCTGCGCCACCAGCGCGGGCAGCATCGGTTTCAGGTTGAACTGCAGACAGCGGGAAAGCACCGTCACCGGAATCTTCTGCGGGTCGGTGGTGGCGAGGATGAATTTCACGTGCGCGGGCGGCTCTTCCAGCGTCTTCAGCATGGAGTTGAATGCCGGCTTCGACAGCATGTGCACTTCATCGATGATGTAGACCTTGTAGCGTCCCACCGTCGGCGCGTACTGCGCGTTGTCGAGCACCTCGCGCATGTTGTCGACGCCGGTGTTCGACGCGGCGTCGAGCTCGAGCAGATCGACGAAACGCCCGGCATCGATCTGGGTGCAGGACGAACAGGTGCCGCAGGGGGTGGCGCTGACGCCGGTTTCGCAGTTGAGGCACTTGGCAAGGATCCGCGCCAGCGTGGTCTTGCCGACCCCGCGCGTGCCGGTCAGCAGATAGGCGTGATGCAGCCGCCCCTGGGTGAGCGCGTTGGACAGTGCCTGCACCACGTGCGCCTGCCCCTTGAGGTCGGCAAACACGCGCGGCCGCCACTTGCGCGCCAGCGCCAGTGCGGGAGATGCGGAGTCGCCGAAGAGATCAGTCATGGTTTGAGGGGCTAGGGGTCAGGATTCAGGGGTCAGGAAAAACCGTTTCGTCGATGATACGCACTGGCACGACCATCACACCCTGATCCCTGAATCCTGACCCCTGAATCCTGGAAAAGTGGCGAGCCTTACCCCGGCACTGGCATCGGTCGCTGGGGCTGCTTCCTTCCGGACCTGACCCGATTCACAACTTAGCCATGCGGGGAGACCCGCCGCGTGTATTTTAACGCAGAAGCGCTACGCGCCCTATGAAAACCAGCCCTTATTCCTCATCCGCCGGCACGCTCAGGCGGCGTTTTTTTACCGCATCGGCCAGCATCCGCAGCAGCGGAACGGTATCGTCCCAGCCGATGCAGGCGTCGGTGATCGATTTGGCGTATTCCAGCGGCTGCCCCGGGATCAGATCCTGGCGTCCCGCGTTCAGATGGCTTTCGACCATGGCGCCGATGATGCGCGTATCGCCGTCGGCCACCTGCGCCGCCACATCGGCGCCGACATCGATCTGGCGCTGAAACTGCTTGTTCGAATTGGCGTGCGAGAAGTCGATCATCAACTGCTGGCGCAGACCGGCCGCGGCCAGTTCGCTGCACGCCAGATTGACGCTCGCCGCATCGTAATTGGGCGCCTTGCCGCCGCGCAGGATGACGTGGGCGTCCTCATTGCCAGAGGTGCTGAACACGCCGACGTGGCCGGACTTGGTGATGGAGATGAAATGGTGGCGCGCCGCCGCCGCCTTGATCGCCTCGACCGCGATCCTGAGGCTGCCGTCGGTGCCGTTCTTGAACCCTACCGGACACGACAGGCCGGAGGCCAGCTGGCGATGCGACGGCGACTCGGTGGTGCGCGCGCCGATCGCGCCCCAGCTCACCAGGTCGGCAATGTATTGCGGCGAGATCAGGTCGAGGAACTCGGTCGCGCACGGCAGGCCGATTTCGTTGATGTCCAGCAGCAGCTTGCGCGCCAGCCGCAGGCCCTCGTTGATGTCGAAGCTCTCGTCCAGATGCGGATCGTTGATCAGCCCTTTCCAGCCCACGGTGGTGCGCGGCTTTTCGAAATACACCCGCATCACGATGATGAGGTCGTGCGCCAGCTCATCGGCCAGTGGCTTCAATTTCCGTGCGTAGTCGAGCACGGCGACCGGGTCATGGATCGAACAGGGGCCGACGATGATGAACATACGGTCGTCCGCCCCGCGCAGCACGTCGTGAATGGCGCTGCGCGCGTGCGCGACGTGCGCATGCACAGCCTCGCTGGCACGCAGTTCGCGCATGACCTGCATCGGGGCGAGCAGTTCGCCGCTTTGCTCGATGCGGGTATCGTCGGTTCGGATGGCAGACATTTTAAAAGCTCCGGGTTGTTTGCCTTGGCTGCGGCAGTTTCCTAAACGAAAAAACCGCCAGCGGGCTGGCGGTTTCGTTAAGGCGTTGCTGCTCGTCTCAGCGCCTCCCGACCGCCTGCGGCGTGGGCGTGGGATAAAAGCGGCTAGAAAAAAACATTTCGGCACGAATCATGCATATCAGTCTACCAAAAACGGGGGGATCACGCCAAGTGCTTTTAAGTGGGGCCATGCATAGGCGCCGCAGCTGCGATGGTTACTGTATAAGCAAGGAAAATGAAGATGAATAGTGTGGAAATGATGGCTAAGACGGCAAAAAATCAGCACACCGATCGGGAAATGCGGCGCGGCAAGCGCTTTGAGATCTCTCAAAGTGCCGTTATCGCGCAACCCGGACATAGTGAAATCATCTGCGAAATACGCGATTTCTGCTTGGGCGGCCTGTTTCTCAAATTTACCGATCCGGAAGCGGCGATCGCCTCGCTGGCCAATCGCCCGAACGCTGCTGTGGAAATCCTGTTCACCGCAGACCTGATCGAAATCGCCCAGACCTTTCGCGTGCCGGCGACGCTCAGGCGCATAAGCCAGCTCGGTGTCGGTGTCGCGTTTGACCGTCATCCCGCCGATGCGCTACGGGCGCTGCAGAAGCTGCGCATGGCCAGCCACCGCCATAAGCTTGCCGATCTCCCCGCCTCCGAGGCGTCCCTGCAACTGCGCGAAGTCAGTTCAACCCTCCTGAACGAAACCCTGCTGCTTGTGCATGACCAGACGATGCACCTGCTGGACGACAAGCTCAGCGCTGCAGCGGTGCAGGCCTCCGGCATTGCCGAACACAGCGGACTGATGAGCGCTGCACTCGAATTTAGCAAGCGCGCGGCGAGCATCCAAACCCGCTTTGTGCAACAAGTGCTGGATATGGTGAAGCAGGTGTGTCCGGTACAGACCCACGCCGCCCGCGACTCCGTGGACGGCAAACTGACCCTGATCGAGGAGCAGGATTTCGAGGACTGGCTCGCCACCGCAACCGAAGTGCACAAACTGGACGAGATGTACCGCGCGCAGCTTTTTTACATCGAGCCGCGCATCGGACAATTGTTCGATTTTGACTGCGACCACAGCAATAACCCCTTCGGCCCTGCCGTGATCGGACATGCCTACCGCAGCGCGCTGCAGGACGTGCCGGTATCGGCACGTACGCGCCAGGTGGCCTACGCTACGCTACGCGACGTGCTGTCCGATCAGCTCGCCCCGCTGTATGCCGAACTGCTGGCGCTGTTGCCTGTTTCACAGATTGAGGCCGAACGCAAGGAAACCAGCGCAAAGAAGCTGATGCAGCGTGCTGCACTTACGCAGAATGAAGCCCCTGCGCCCACCGTCGCCACATCCGCCCAAACTGCCGCCTCCGAAGCTGCGGCGCAGCCAAATGCACTTAACAAGCTGACCGGCTCGCTGCTGGATTTTTTCCATGGTCTGCCGGAAGCGATATCGGCTTCATCGAGCATGGCAGGCGCCGTTTCCACCCTGGGTACAGCGGTTGGTGCCGCTGGTCAGAATATGATGGCAGGTACGCCCGGCGTGGCGCACCCGCCGGTGCTGCAGCGCCTGGCCGCCGCCGGTGCGTTGCCCCCCGCCGTCACCCAGGAAATGCAGCGCTCGGTCGACATGTTCGGCGTGCTGTTCGACACCATGCACGCCGAGAAATCGGTCAGCGAGGGGATGCGGCCGTTTTTCCAGCAGCTCGAAACCAGCCTCATCAAGCTGGCGATGTCCGATCCGCAGTTCCTGAGCTCGCCCGCCCACCCGGCGCACAAGGTGCTGAACACGCTCGACCGCATCAGCATGGTGGCGGGCGACGACGGCAAGATCACCGATCAACGCCTGTTGCGGCTGATGAGCCGCTGGACCGACCGCATCAACGCCGAAGCAGACAAGAATCCGGGCGTGTTCGAAGAGGCGAGCACCCAGCTCGAACGCGTGGTCAAGCCGCTGCTGAACGAGCGTGCCGCACGCGTGTCCCGCCTGCAGGAAATGTGTGAAGGCCGCCAGAGCGCGGAAGTCGCCAAGCAGCGCATCCTGCGCGAACTGCTGGTGCGGCTGGACGAGCGCGCGGTGCCCAACGCCATGATCGAACTCCTGAACGGCGGCTGGCGCAATGTGCTGCTGATGGCCGAGCTGCGCCATGGCGCCGACAGCGACGAAGCGCGCGAGGCCTGGCAGGTGCTGCAACAGCTCTGCGCCTGGCTCGATCCAAAGTTGGCGCATCCCCCGTGCGCCACCGACCTCCAGACCCTGCTGCAGCGCATCGACCAGGCACTCACCCAGGTATGCGCCGACAAGTTCACGCAAGACCGCATCGTCGACCAGCTCGCCGCGGCGCTGTTCGACGCGGACAAGTCACAGCATCAGCACACCCCGGTCGCCGCCCGTCTCAAGGACGCCGCCAGCGAACCACTGGGCGAGGTGCAGGACAATCTGGCAGAGCGTCTGCGCGTCGGCGACTGGCTGCAGTTCAAATCGCTCGACACCCCGCTCAACCTGATCTGGATCGGCGACCAGCCGCACGTGTACGTATTCGCCAATTATCGCGGCATCAAGAAGCTCGACCTCAAGCGCGCCGACCTGCTGCAATCGCTGGAAGGCGGCGAGGCGCAATGGACCGAGGATCTGGAGTTGCCGCTGATGGACCGTTCCTACAGCGCGATGATCCAGAAAATGCAGCGCGACCTGCTGTGGCAGGCCTCGCACGACGCCGCCACCGGGCTTGCCAACCGCAAGAGTTTTTTCCGCACCATCCGCCGCACCTGGCTGCGCAGCCAGGTGGCGGACGGCGGTTACGCCATCGGCGTAATCCAGCTCGATATCGGCAATCCCGCAGGCGAGGCGCCGGGAGTCGAAATCCGCACCCCCATCCTGCGTGAGTTTGCCCAGTTGCTGCCCGCACGGCTGCCGTCCAACGCGCTGCTGGCGCACTCGGGCGAATCCGGCCTTGCGTTCTGGACCGAAGCGAGCGACAGCACCGCCGCCCGGACGCAGGCCGATGCCCTGCTGCAAGCCATCGCCGATCACCCGCAGGAAATCAACGGCACCCGCTACCATGTGCAGGCAGCGGTCGGCCTGATGTGGGCAAGCGACTGCCTCAGTCCGGAAACCTATTACGACAACGCCAACGCCGCCTGCGCCCGCGCGCGCGAATCCGGCACGCCCGTCGTGTCTTACCACAGCGAAGTCGACGACAGCGGCGTGCTGGCGCTGGCGGAATGGGCGCACGAACTGACCGCCATTCTCGCCAACAACCTGCTCAGCCTGAATTGTCAGCCAGTGGCCGCCGCGGCCGACGCCACGCACGCCCCGCTGTATTACGAGGTGCTGCTGCACCCGACCGCCCACGGCGAACGCACCATCGCCACCCGTGACCTGATCGCGGTGGCCGAGCGCCTGCAACGCATCGCCGAAATCGATCGCTGGGTGGTCCGCCGCGTCCTGGAGTGGATGCGCGATCACGCCGATCACGTCGCCCGGTCCGGCGGCTTCTCGATCAACCTGTCGGGGCAGTCGATTACCAATCCACTGTTCCTGAAGTTTCTGCTGGGCGAACTGGCACGCGGCGATATCCCCGGCGACAAGCTCATATTCGAAATCAGCGAAGCCGATGCCGTCGAAGGCCACGCCCAGACACAGTTGTTCATGCGCCAACTGCAGCGCCATGGCTGCCGCTTCACCCTCGACGATTTCGGCATCGGCAGCAGTTCCTACACCAGCCTGAAGAGCATGAAGCTGGATTACCTGAAAATCGACCGCGCCTTGGTGCGTGAGCTTTCCACCAGCATGATCGACGAAGCGCTGGTGCGATCGATTCTGGAGACGGGGAGTTTCCTCGGGATCAAGACGGTGGCGGGGTTTGTCGAGGATGCCGAGACGCTGATAAAGCTGGGGGAGATGGGGGTGGATTGCGTGCAGGGGTATTTGATTGGGGAGCCACGGCCACTGGAAAGTTTGGCGTGAAGCTCTAAAGGGGCGTCAATGGTGCACGGCCACCGTTTCAGAAAGACGATAGCACCTTCCTCAGTTTGAGAACGCGCAGTCTGTTCCCCGTCTTTTTTCATAGAACACCACGCCCACCCGGTGAACGTGCTCAACAAGGGTCGTGCTGTCCAAGGCGTGGAACAGCGACAGGTCAATTTTGTAGGGCAGTAGCAGGTCATCCAGCTCGTTTTCGATTTTCAGAAGCTGTGTCAGCGTGAGGGTTTCGCCCACCAGACACAGATCGATATCGGAGCCTTCGCGGTAATTCCCCTTGGCGCGGGAGCCATAGAGAATCGCCTGTTCGATTTCAGGGTGTGCCGCCATAATGCCGTTGATTTTGGCGATCGTATCCGGTTTCAGGCCGTATGGCATGGCGTGCAGAACTATGCCTTGTATGCGTTCATCTTCTGCAGAAAGTGCCGGAAGAGCGGGTAATAACGCTCGACGATGTGCCCGGCGATTTCGTCCGCGACTTTCTGCTGATAGGTGTGCGACGTCTGGTTGCGGCTTTTGATCATTTCCATCCAGCCCTCGCCGTCCTCGATCAGACCTTTCTGAAATGCCTCGCGTGCCGCATCGCGCGAACCGGTGATACCGGGATTGCCCTGGTAGGCGAAGTAATCCCTCATCACATTCCAGGCCAGTTCGTGAGTGAATTCAAACGCCTGGATCAGCCCCTGTTTTTCAAGCTCGGAGAGCGGGCGCTGCCGGCTCGTGGCGACTGCGCTACCGAGTTGTTCCAGCGCCTTGGCATAGTTGGCGAGGCGTTGTTGCCAGCGAATGTCGAGTTCACTCATGAGTATCGTGTCTGACCCTGTTTACTGTTCTGTTTATTTCTGTTTATTTTCGGGTTTTTCCAACGGGCTGATAAGCTCAAAGCGGGTCTTTCCAGGAGATGCCAGGAAAGGATCGCAAAAGACAGCGTTACCAGGAAAGCGGTCGCGATCATACCAGCCAATGAAACTCCTGGAATCAGTGTCGCAACCATTTGCTGAACCGGAAAAGCATAAATATAAAATCCGTAGGAATAGTCGCCGATATTGTTATACAGCCTTATATTTCCACCCGGCACATAGGCCAGATACAGAATGACGTAAGGAAGCAGCAGGTGATAGGAAAGAAAGAATGCCGGCTTGAAAAAAACACCTATCGCCAGCAGCCCAAGCGCCACCCTGAACAAAAACCCTGACAAGACTATGTGGTCACGAAGCAGATAATACAGAACCCCGGAAAAGAACATGAAATAAAATCGGCTGGCAGCTTCATCAAGTCCGGAATAATGGTTAAACATATGTGTGGCAATGGCTGCTACAGCGATCAGCACCAGCGACACACCGACTTTTTTCTCTCCAGAGTTCTGCTTCAGCAAAATCAGCGCCACCCAGGTCAAAAGAAGGATCGCATACATCCTGACCTCGTAATACATTGTCCAAAGGCTGCCGTTAACGCCTCCCTTTATGACGTTATTCTCGAACAGGCCTGGCAAGGAAAACGAGATCCCGAACCACAGCGTTGTGTTCTTTATCAGGTACTCATAAACGAGTGGATTGCCCAGGTATTCAGACCATGAAAACGTAGTGAACCACAAACCCAATACAAAAACCGTCAACAAGTTCACCATGGCCAACGCTGGATAAATCCTGAGCAGCCTGGCAAAAAGAAAGTGGATCGCGTTTTTTCTGGACAAGAGACTTCCTGTTACAAGAAATCCGCTGGTGATGAAAAATGCGTCAACGGCCATGCCGCCGAAGCTTTTCCCAGTCAAATACCGCATTGGCTCGCCGCTGGGGTCTATTCCAACAACCGCATAACTGTGCGTTACCAGAACCGCAACTGCAGCAGCGAAGCGGATAAGATTGAAATTGTTATCCCGCCCCCCAACGCAATCAGCCAGTATTTTCATTTGGAACTTGTTTTAACGATTACAAACGTGGATTCGGGGCTTGACTAAAAATGGACAATCCACAATTTATTTTCCCTGATCTGCTCATACATCCAGGCCGGGTCGATATCCGCCCCATTGGGCCAGGCTACAACGCCCAAATCGAGACGCGCCTGATCGAAACAAGCCTTGTCCTTGAGTGCTTCGAAGATCCCGCATTCCTTGGCGGTCAGGACGGATGAAAAATCCGCGATGCCTTTTGTGTCGTCCATAAACGTGACTGCCAAACGATAATCCGGCAGCACGGACAGGGCTTTCACCCGCCAGGGCGCGGCTGGGATTACTCCAGCGGCTTGATCCGCTTCGGGTGTTGTTTGGATTGACATAGATTCCAGTCCTCCATCAATTCCTCACGATGTTCAATGGCCCATTCTATCTATCGTCAGATTGAGCGCCCGCCTGGGCAGGCTGCCGCCGATCACCTCAAGGGTACGAATATCGATCAAGGCTTCGTGTTCCGCATACATTGCATGAAAATGCGGCGGTGCATGTTCTCTCCAGAACATTTGAATGACGATGCCAAAAAACTGGCTGATTGCAGGCATTGCCCACCTCGTCATCTGGACTTCAAGCCGTCCCGCCCACCGTCAAGCCATCGATCCGCAGCGTCGGCTGCCCGACGCCGACCGGCACGCTTTGCCCTTCTTTCCCGCACGTTCCCACGCCCGAATCCATCTCCATGTCGTTGCCGATCATGGAGACGCGCGTCAGCACTTCGGGGCCGTTGCCGATGAGGGTGGCGCCTTTCACCGGGTAGGTGATCTTGCCGTCTTCGATCATGTAGGCCTCGGCGGCGGAGAAGACGAATTTGCCGCTGGTGATGTCGACCTGGCCGCCGCCGAAGTTGACGGCGTAGAGGCCATTCTTCACCGAGGCGATGATCTCTGCCGGGTTTTTGTCGCCGTTCAGCATGAGAGTGTTGGTCATGCGCGGCATGGTCAGATGCGCGAACGATTCGCGGCGGGCGTTGCCGGTGATGGGCATGCCCATCAGGCGGGCATTCATCATGTCCTGCATGTAGCCGGTGAGGATGCCGTCTTCGATGAGCACGGTGCGCTGGGTGGGGTTGCCTTCGTCGTCGACGTTGAGCGAGCCGCGTCTGAGCGGGATGGTGCCGTCGTCGATGACGGTGACACCGGGGGCGGCGACGCGTTCGCCGATGCGGCCGGCAAATGCCGAGCTGCCCTTGCGGTTGAAGTCGCCTTCGAGGCCGTGGCCGATGGCTTCGTGCAGCAGGATGCCGGGCCAGCCAGCGCCGAGCACGACGGTCATGCTGCCGGCGGGGGCGGGACGGGCGTCGAGGTTGACCATGGCCTGGTGCACGGCCTGACGCGCGTATTTTTCCAGGATGTCGTCGGTGAAATAGCTGTAGTCGAAGCGGCCGCCGCCGCCGCCGGAACCCTGCTCGCGGCGGCCGTCCTGCTCGGCGATGACCTGCAGCGACAGCCGCACCAGCGGACGCACGTCGGCAGCCAGATGGCCGTCGGAGCGCGCGATGAAGATCACTTCGTATTCGGAGGCGAGGCTCGCCATCACCTGGATGACGCGCGGGTCCATGGCGCGGGCCTTTTTTTCCAGCCGTTCCAGCAGCGTGACCTTGTCGGCGTCGGCCAGCGAGACCAGTGGATCGACCGCGTTGTACAACTGGCGGCCTTCGCCGCGCTGCACCACGCCGAAGCTGCGATTCTGCCCGGCGCGGGCGATGGCGCGGGTGGCGTCGGCGGCGGCGCCCAGCGCGTCGAGACTGATGTCGTCGGAATAGGCGAAGGCGGTCTTCTCGCCCGAGATCGCGCGCACGCCGACGCCCTGATCGATGTTGAAGCTGCCGGATTTGACCTGGCCTTCTTCCAGGCTCCAGCCTTCGGAACGCGAATACTGGAAGTACAGGTCGGCATAGTCGACATCATGCGTCAACAGACGGCTGAATACCGGCGCGAGCTTGTCGGCGTCGAGCCCGTTCGGCGTCAGCAGCGTGGCCTCGGCGGAATGAAAAAGCTGTTCGGCGGTTTGAATGGGAACGAAGGCGTCGGTGGGGTTCATGATGCGTCCTAGGGCGTGTTAATACTGATTTCGCGTCCGCGTTGCCGCGAGAAAGCGATGGATGCAAGGCGCGGCGCGCAGGCAAGGGCCATCCCTTGCCAAGCGGCGCAACGCCGCAGACGCGCTTTCTCGCGGCAACCCGGAGGGACGGGGCCGATTCGGGCGCATCCCTTTGTCGCGAACCGCTTGCAGTGAACGGCACTGCGGCGCGTCTCGCTTCGCGGCCTGCATCCCGAATCGGCTTCGTCGCGGGCGTGAAATTAGTATTAGCACGCCCTACTTGGTGAGCTCGCGCTTGGCGACCGTACGGCGCTCGATCACGTCGACTTCGATTTGCTGGCACTGGATGAAGCGGTGCTTGAGTGCGGGCAGGCTCTTCCTGAGGCTGGCCTGGTAGGCCGGGTTGATGTTGGCGATGACGACGCCGGAGCCGCGCGGCAGGCGGTCGAGCACCACGCCCCAGGGGTCGACGATCATGCTGTCGCCGTGGGTTTCGCGGCCCGACAAGTGGTAGCCGCCCTGCGCCGGAGCAATCACATAGGCCAGATTCTCGATCGCGCGTGCGCGGATCAGGGTTTCGAAATGCGCGCGCCCGGTGGTGGCGGTGAACGCCGACGGCACCACGATGATGTCGACGTCGGGCATGGCGCGATACAGTTCGGGGAAGCGCAGGTCGTAGCAGACCGACAGGCCGATGCGGCCGAACGGACTGTTGACGACGACGGCCTTGTCGCCCGGCTCGATCAGTTTGGCTTCCTGATAGTGCTCGTTGCCGAGGTCGAGACCGAACAAGTGGATCTTGTCATAACGCGCCACCTGCTTGCCGCGCTCGTCATAAACCAGGCAGCTGTTGCGCACCTTGTTCGCCACGCTGGCTTCCAGCGGCACCGAGCCGCCAACCAGCCAGATTTTGTGTTTCTTCGCCATGCGCGACAGAAATGTCTGGATCGGGCCGTGGCCTTCGGCCTCGCGCGCCTTCACCACATAGGTATCCTTCATCGCCATGATGCAGAAGAACTCCGGCAGCACAACCAGATGAGCCCCTGCGTCGACCGCCAGCTCGATGAGCTGCTCGGCTTCGGCCAGGTTGGCCGGCACGCTGGGGCCGGACGCCATCTGGATCGCCGCCACACGCACGGTACCGGCCTGGGGCGCGGATTTCTTGACCTGGGCGCCTTTGGGGCGCGCCACGCTGGGTCTTGCTGGTTTTTTCGTCGTCATGTAACAGATTCCACGATCAAGGTTCAGAGGTTCCAGTTTTGGCCCGAGCCAACTTTTTCACATCGGGTTCCTGCCACGCCCCGGTCACCACGTATTCCTGGCTGGCGGCTTCCCCAAACGGATCGCGCAGCAGTTTTTGCGCGGCCAGCGCACCCACCCCGGCCAATGGCCCGCCGATCAGGGCGCCCGCCACTGCCAGGCTGTCCGACAATCTGGGGATCACTTTCACCCGCAGCTGCACCGATTCCTGGTTGAGGTCGGCCAGTCCGGACATATTGACCTTGGCAGCCGGCCCGCGCATCCTGAAATCATCGCTGTAGACCACGCCGCGCGCGATGCGCAGGGTGGCACCGATATCGTCGAAGGCATAGCCTTGATTGAAGATATCACGGAAATCGAAGCTTAGCCGGCGTGGCAGCGATTGCAGACTCAGCACGCCGAGCAGTTTGCCGGCGCCGGGGTCGATCTTGAGAAACTGCCCCCCCCCGGCTTTAAAGTCGAGCTGCCCTGCCAGCGTGTCGAACGCGAAATCGGCGGGCGAACCGGTCCAGCTGGCATTGCCATGGATGTCCACGCTGCCGCGCCGCAGCATATCGGCATAACCGAAGCGGTCCAGAAACTTGCCGGCGTCCAGCACTTTCAGATTCAGTTCGGCATGGGTTTCGCTCGGCGCGCCGGCGCGCCACAGGCCGCTCATGCTGAACACGCTGTCCGGGTGCGTGAGCCGCAGGCTGTCGATCACCAGCCCCTGCGGCGCGCCGTGCGCCACCACCTCCAGCCGCCCGAGCGACCGTTCCTCCAGGCGGAAGTCTTCCACCGTCATATCCAGCGTCGGAAAATCCGCGGCCGTCATGTTCAGGCCCTCCGCCTGGCCGGTTGCGGGCGCCGCGGCCGGAATGGTCAGCTGCCTGAACTGCACCGATACGCGGGCGGGCTGCTCTTTAAAGGACTCCGATCCACTACGGGCCGAAGCCTCTGTGGAATCGTATGCGCCGGCTGGACGATAGGTCAGCACGCCGTCCAGTTCGCGCCCGCTCACCTGCATACGCAACAGGCCGTTGCGGGCGTGCCCCTGCAGGCGCACCGCCTGATAGCGCCGCCCCATCAGATCGAGCGCATCGAAGCGGATATTGATGGCCGAAAGCGGCAAGGTCTGCTTGCCGTTGCCCTCGGGCAGCGCCGCCGCCCAGCCCGAAATGTCCAGGCCGCGCCCGCTGCCGGCCAGGCGCAGGCCGGGCTCGGCTGGCATTTGCGCGTCTCCTCCAAAGCGAATTTCACCGCGGCCAAAGCCGCCGGCCGTGGTGCTGCGCCATACGGCGCTGACGATTTGGTCCAGCCGCACTTCATTCAGCAGACCGTCGCCCTGCGGCTGGCGGACCAGCCGCAACGGCAGCGGCTGCGCGGCGGCCTTGGCCAATGGCGCGGGCAGGCTGGACGCCAGTCCGACGAGGTCGGATTCGATCTGGACACGCTCGCCCACGGGCTCCAGATCGATCCGGCCGCGCCATGCGGCCTGCCCCGACAAGTGCTGGCCCCATTCCGCGCCGAGCCAGGGCGACATGCCCGCAGCGGTGGCGCGCCCCTGCGCCAGAATCTGCACCAGGCCATCGCGGGTGGCCGTGTCGATGCGCAGCGGGCCGCCGAGAAACTGCGCACCGATGTTTCTCGCATTCAGGCTGTCATCGGTAAAATCGATATCGCCGCGCACCTGGTCGAGCTGCGGCAGTCCTGCCGGACGCAGGGTATCGCCCAGAAACGATAGCCGGCCGACCAGCGTGGTGTCGTGGCTGTGGTGCAGCGGAATAATCAGCTTCAGGGCTAGTTTCATCGGGCCGCTGCTGTCCACGTCGCGGGTGAACCCGCGCAGCTTGTCGCCAACCGGGCTGAAGTTGGCAAAGCGGATGAAATCCTGGATGGGTCCGGTGGCCTCGCCGTCGATATGCAACTGCTCCTCGTGATGGATCAGATCCGGAATAACGGCCCTCACCGGCGCCAGCGCCACCCCGTAGATTCGCGCCTGGCTGGAGGTCACCTCCATCGTCTTGCCCTCGAACAGCACGCGCCCCTGGATGTCGTCGATCCGCGGCCAGCCCGGCACATAGTCGATCACCGCATCTCTGGCCTGCACATCGACGCGGAACACGCCGTTGCCCTGCTCGAACGGGAACTGCGCCAGGTCGCCTTTGAGATCCAGCTGCACGTTGTCGGAGTGCCCGGCCACGACGGCCCGCCTCACCCAGTCGACCGTTTGATCGCCGATATTTTTCGGAAAGTAGCGGTATACCGCGGTGCCCTCGGCGCGGTTCAGATGCGCGCTCAGGTCGATCACGCCGGGCTGGCCGGCGATCAGCTCGTAGTGGCCTTTGGCCGTCCCGGCCATGTCCCGATTGGCGAATACCATTTCGCCCAGGGTCAGGCGGCGGCCGCGTGGCGTTTGCTTCCAGCTGCCGCGCGCATGCACGCTGTCGAATACGAACGACGGTTCACGGAACAGGTCGGGCAGGCTGAGGCTCAGCTGTTTCGAGTCTATTTCGAACACGCCCGCAGCCGCGTCCCCCGCGATGTGCCCGCTGAGATTGGACAGCCCGGGCTGGTTGCCGGCCGCCGTCACGCCGAAGCCGCTGAAGCGGGTCGCAATACTGAAGTTGTCCAGCCCGGGCTGCGCGCCGCGCCAGTGCAACCGCAAACCCTCGAGTCGCCCTTGCGGTTGCAGGGCCTGCAGGCGCGCACGCAGCGCCGCCTCCATCGGCAGGCTCGGCAATACCGATTGCCAGCCGCTCAGGCTGAGCGCCTGTGCCGTGAACTCACGCGACGTGCCGCTCCAGGTCAGGCCCGCGTTGAACGGTGCACCCAGGGCGGCGCCCGGCCGCGCCACGCGCAGGTTTTCAAGCGCCACGCGCTGACCGTCCGGGTCCCGCTGCCACACGGCCCGGCCTTGCACCGCGTCCAGCTTCAGCGCGGGCAGGCCGTCCCCCAGGGATGTTTCGATCGCGCGCAGGTCCAGTTCCGCGGCCACCCCGTCCAGCGCGCCGCGCACCACCTCGAATTTCAGCTTCAGCGCGCCCTGGCCTTGCCGGGGTTGATACGGCAGGGTCAACCAGGCACCCAGATGCGGAAACGACAGATCTGCCATGCTGGCGTCGAGGGTACCGTTCCAGGTCTTGAGGTCGTTCGCATCGCGTGCGCTCAGTTTCGCGTCGACCGTCAGCGGCCGGGCCAGACTGGCCGGCGGGACAGCATGCAGTTGCAGGCGGTGGGTGCGGCGCGCATTGGTCAGGGTGAAATCGACCGCGGTGAAAATCAGCGGCGGCGCGTTGCGCACCTCGTCCAGCCAGGTGAGCGTGGCGTGGCCGATGTGCACCCGCCCCTGCCGCAGCAGCCAGCTGGAAAAACCACTGTCGGGATCGGCCGGGTTGATGGGAATGCCGCCGACGTAGAAACGGCCATCGCTCGCGCGCCGCACCCCGAGTGTCAGCCGCTGTAACTCGATGCGGTTGAAGCGCGGCTCCAAAACCAGCAGCGAACGCCAGGCAAAAGCGGCCTCCAGTTCGGGCAGGTAAAGTGCCGGGCGGCCCTGTGGGTCGTACAGGCGCACACCCTGCAGGCGGAATTCGGGGCGCGCCTGCAGCCACACCCCCGACACCGCCTCCAGTGTCACCCGCTGGCCCAGCGCCCGCGACATCAGCCTCTCCACCGTGTCGCGGTGATCGGCGATATTCGGCAACACCCAGAAAAACACCAGCGCCGCTGCGGTCGCAAAGCCCAGTGCGGCCAGCGCAGCCAGGGCGGCCAGCCAGCGCGATGTGTGGCGCAGGAACACGGAAAGCGATGAAAAAACAGTCATAAAAGGGGGCTCGCGGATGCCACGATTCTATGCGCTTGTCCACGCCTTGCGGAGGATCCGGCAGGAAGTCCAACTACAGTTTCTAGAATCATTCGTCAGTGAAGCGGTGAATCAGGCGCCGGTCGCGCTTGGTGGGGCGTCCCTTGATCGCTGCCGCCGGGCTGGCGACCAGCTTGCGCTCGCTCGCCTGCTGCTGGCGCCGCACGTGACTGGCGGGGTCTTCTTCGTACAGCGCTTGCGCGACCGGCGCCGGGCCGCGCTGCATCGACAGCGCGCGTACCGTGACGGTCCAGTCGGCGTCGCCGATATGAAGATCCAGCCGGTCGCCCGGCCCGATCTCGCGCGCCGGCTTGACGCGCTCGCCGGCGAGCTTTGCGCAGCCCTGCTCGATGGCCTGGCTGGCAAGGCTGCGCGTCTTGAAAAAGCGTGCCGCCCACAGCCACTTGTCGAGCCGCATTTTTCCGCCCCGGCCTGTGTCGGGCATGGCTTTGTCAGTCGGCATCGAGCACCTCCGCCAGCACACCGGGCTGCGACAGCGCCCGCGTCCACCATTCGAGCGCCCGCCCCGCTTCGCCGCTGCGCCAGGCCAGGTGCAGGGTCTCATGCGGGTTGCCGCCGGCCCACTCGCACGCTGCCAGCCGCCCGGCGGCCACCTCGCGGTCGGCCAGCCAGCGCGGCAGCGCGCCCACCCCCAGCCCGGCCTGCTGGGCGGCGAGCTTACTCGGCAAATCGGCCACCGTCAGGCATGGCTGTTGCTGCAGCCAGCCCGCACTGCGCAACGGCAGGTTGCGCGCCGTGTCGGCGATCGCCACCGCACGATACGCCGCGATATCGGCCTGGTCGAGCGGCTTGTTGACGCGCGCCAGCGGATGCTGCGGCGCCACGCAGAACACGAATTCGATGCGGCCCAGCGCGCGACTGCGGAGACCGCCGCCGGCAGGCGTGTCACCGCCGGCGATCACCAGGTCGGCGCGACCGGCGGCGAGCGCGTCCCAACCGCCCGCCAGCACTTCGTGGCGCAACTTGACCTCGGTGGCCTGGCCCAGCCGATAAAACGCGTCGAGCAGCGGCAGCAGCGGCGCAATCGGCACAACGCCCTCGACCGCGACCGTAAAATCCGTCTCCCAGCCGCCCGCAACCTGCCGGATCTTGTGCGTCAGCGCGCTGGCCGCGGCCAGCAGGGCACGGCCGTCCTCCAGCAATACGCGGCCGGCCGGGGTAAAGCGTGCACGGTGGCCGGAGCGGTCGAACAGCAGCACGTCGAGGCCGGCCTCCATCTGCTGCACCGCGTAGGTCAGGCTCGACGGTGCGCGCGCCAGCTCTTCGGCGGCCCGTGCAAACGAACCCTTGCGTTCGATGGCATCAAGAATGATCAGTGCTTCCAGGGTGAGCGGCATGTTCGAAAAAATTGAACGAATAAGTCGAATTGTGCCGGCTTTACCCAACAGAAGCCACGTTTATATTGAATTCAACGCTTGAACATTAAAGCCGAAGGAGGTTTCCGTGCTTACCGTGCGCAAATCGTCCGGACGCGGACGCGCCTCCAACTGGATGCGGTGGCGAGCGGTCGGGTCGAGGTACGGGGATTGCCGCTGGACGCCAGCGAAGTCATCGGCTTCGACCTTCCCTGATCGTTCCTGAAACCGGTCGGCCTTCCGTCCCCATGACGGAAGACCGATACAATCACCCCTTTCCAACGCAAGGACACGCCATGCCCAAGATTCTCGCCTTTTCCGGCAGCATTCGCCGCGACGCCTGGAACCGCAGGCTGATCCAGGCGTCCGTGGACGCCACCCG
The DNA here is from genome assembly GCA_035530575.1 of Thiobacillus sp. Classification (GTDB taxonomy): domain Bacteria; phylum Pseudomonadota; class Gammaproteobacteria; order Burkholderiales; family Thiobacillaceae; genus Thiobacillus. Next base: position 168,433 of record DATKUP010000170.1, read on the forward strand.
GGCCGCGGGCGGCAACGTCACCCTGATCGATCTGGCGGACTATCCGCTACCGCTCTACAACGGCGACCTCGAAGACAAGGACGGCCTGCCCGACAATGCGCTGCGCCTGAAAGCGCTGTTCAAGAGCCACGACGCCTTCCTGATCGCCAGCCCGGAATACAACAGCTCGATTCCGCCGCTCCTTAAAAATACGATCGACTGGGTGTCGCGCGAATGGCAGGGCGAATCGGGGCTGGTGCCGTACCAGAACAAGGTGGCGGCCATCATGGCCGCCTCGCCGGGCCAGTTCGGCGGCATGCGCATGCTGCCGCACCTGCGGCAGATCCTCAACACGCTCGGTGTGCTGGTGCTGTCCGGCCAGTTCTCGCTGCCCGGCGCCGACAAGGCATTCGACGAAGAAAACGGTGCGTTGAAATCGCCGACGCGGCTGCATGACCTGGTGCTGGAACTGGTGAACACCGCCGCCGCCCTGAAGCGGGCATAAAAAAGCGCCGGGGAACCGGCGCTCAGGCTGCTGACAATACAAGAAGCAATGCCCCTTGAGAAGGGCATCATGCAATCATTGCGACAGCATCCTGTCCTTGGCCACGAAATACTTGCGGGCAAACGCGACCAGTTGGGCGTCGCTCGGATGATCCACGGTTTCCACCCCGATCACTTTATCGGAGACGCCTTGATCGTGGGAATGGATATGCTTGATCAGCCCGAGCTTGGCCTGACCAGGCCCCACAATCAGGATTTCCGCGGCGCCGGCGAGGGCTTCCACGACCTCGTGATAGTAATTCTGGTCTTCGGGCTGGCGACTGCCGCTGACCGAGCCCCGCTTGCGGTGGAGATTGCGATGCGGCGTGGCCGGGCTCACCACTGATTTTTCAACGTCATCCGGACTGATGTGCATGACGTTGGCTTCGTTGTGGTCGAGCCAGACGACGGCATGGTAATGAGACATGATTTTCTTTCGTGGTTGATGGTTGAATGGCTACCGATTCCAGCTAATGGCATGCGTGGCACGCGCGGGAAGACAAAGGCATGGATTGAACCACTTTTCCCCTCCCCTCACGCCGTTTATTTCACTGCTTCCTTCAGCTGCTCCAGAATCGCCGGGTTTTCCAGGGTGGAGATGTCCTGGGTGATTTCCTCGCCCTTGGCGATCGCGCGCAGCAGGCGGCGCATGATCTTGCCGGAACGGGTCTTGGGCAGGTTGTCGCCGAAGCGGATTTCGTCCGGCTTGGCGATCGGGCCGATTTCCTTGCTCACCCACTCGCGCAACTCGATGGCAATCTTGCGGGCGTCCTCACCAACGGGGCGCGCGCCTTTCAACACTACGTAGGCCACCACCGCCTCGCCCTTGATGTCGTGCGGGCGCCCCACCACGGCGGCTTCGGCCACGCGCGGGCTGGACACCAGCGCGGATTCGATTTCCATGGTGCCCAAACGATGCCCGGACACGTTCAGCACGTCGTCGATGCGGCCCATGATCCAGAAATAGCCGTCGCTGTCGCGGTGTGCCGAGTCGCCGGCGAGATAGGTCTTGCCACCGAGCTCTTCCGGGAAATAGGTTTTTTTGAAGCGCTCCGGATCGCCCCACAGGGTACGCAGTTGCGACGGGAAAGGACGTTGGATCACCAGATAGCCGCCGTGACCCTTTTCCACCGGACCACCGTGTTCGTCGGTGATTGCCGCCATGATGCCGGGTAGCGGCAGGGTGCACGAACCGGGCTTGGTCGGCACCGCGCCGGGCAGCGGAGCGATCATGTGAGCGCCGGTTTCGGTCTGCCACCAGGTGTCGACGACCGGGCAGCGGCCGCCGCCGATGACCTGGTGATACCACATCCAGGCCTCAGGGTTGATCGGCTCGCCCACCGAGCCGAGCAGACGCAGCGAAGACAGGTCGAACTTGGCCGGCTCATGGGAGCCGAGCTTGATCAGGCTGCGGATGGCGGTCGGCGCCGTGTAGAAGGTGGTGACCTTGTGCTTGGCGACGGTTTCCCAGAAACGCCCCGCATGTGGATAGGTGGGGATGCCCTCGAAAATGACTTCGGTCATGCCGAGCGCCAGCGGGCCGTAGGTGACGAAGGTGTGGCCGGTCACCCAGCCGACGTCGGCGGTGCACCAGTAGACGTCGCTATCCGGCTTGGCGTCGAACACCCACTCCATGGAGAGGATGGCGCCGAGTAGATAGCCGCCGGTGGAATGCTGCACGCCCTTGGGCTTGCCGGTCGAGCCTGAAGTGAAGAGGATGAACAGTGGATGCTCGGCGGAGACCCACACCGGCTCGCAGGTGTCGGCCTGGGTCTGCACCAGCTCGTGCCACCACAGGTCGCGCGCGCGCCAGTTGACCGTGCCGCCGGAGCGACGATACACGATCACGCGTTCGACACACGAGGTGTCGCCCATCGCCAGCGCCTCGTCGACCGCGCGCTTCAGCGGCACCGCCTTGCCGCCACGCATCGATTCGTCGGCGGTGATGACCAGCTTGGCCTTGGCATCCTCGATGCGCTCGAACAGGCTTTTGGCGGAAAATCCGCCGAACACCACCGAGTGGATGGCGCCGATGCGCACGCAGGCCTGCATCGCCACCACCGCCTCGATGCTCATCGGCATGTAGACGATCACGCGGTCGCCCTTTTCCACGCCGAGCGACTGCAGGCCGTTGGCGAACTGGCAGACGCGCGCGTGCAATTCCTTGTAGGTGACTTTCGTCACCGCGCCGTCGTCGGCCTCGAAAATCAGCGCGGTCTTGTCGCCGCGGGTCGCCAGATGGCGGTCCAGGCAGTTGTAGGAAACGTTGAGTTCACCGTCTTCGAACCATTTGTAGAACGGCGCCTTCGACTCGTCCAGGGTGCGGGTGAACGGCTTTTTCCAGTCGATCGTCCGGCGCGCCTGCTCCGCCCAGAAGCCCTCGTAGTCGGTTTCGGCCTGACGGCACAGGGCTTGATACGCTTCCATACCGGACACGTTGGCCTGCTTGACGAAGGCGTCCGCAGGCGGGAACACGCGGGTTTCGCTCAGAATCGATTCGATAGAAGCCATACGGTCTCTCCACTGATAAAGTGTTTGATAACCGCACAATTCTAATTCAACGCGCCTAATTCATAGCAGCCCAATTCAAGCCGCCCGATCCAAGCCATGAGCCATTCCGCACTCGACCGTGTTGTCCGCTGTTCCCGCTATGGCCGCCACCTGCTGGCGGCACACCCCCAACTGGCCGAGGCCGTGGCCGGACAACTCGACCAGGCCTTCGCCCGCGAAGCGATGCAGGCCGTTCTCGCCGAACCGCCGTGCGCCGACGAAGCCGCGCTGCATCGACGCCTGCGACAGCTACGCCAGCGCGTGTGGTGGGTCGCCACCGCGCGCGATCTGGCGGGCAGCGCCGATCTGGCCGAGGTGACGGCCACCTGGAGCACGCTGGCCGAGGTCTGCCTCGCGGCCGCGCTCGACTTCCATCATGCCGTACTCGCTGCGCGCCACGGCGAGCCACGCGACGAACACGGCCAGCCGCAACAGATGATCGTCGTCGGCATGGGCAAGCTCGGCGGCGGTGAGCTCAACGTGTCGTCCGACATCGACCTCATCTACCTCTACCCCGAGGAAGGCGACACCGCAGCCGATGATGCTGCCGCCGCAATCAAATCGATCAGCAACCACGAGTTCTTCGTCCGCCTCGGACGCAAGCTGACGGCCGCGCTGTCGGAAGCCACCGCCGACGGCTACGTATTCCGCGTCGACCTGCGGCTGCGCCCGTGGGGGGATTCCGGCCCGTTCACCATGGGCTTTGCGATGCTGGAGGACTACTTGGTCGCGCAGGGGCGGCCGTGGGAACGCTACGCATGGATCAAGGCGCGCCCGCTCACCGGCAGCCGCCACGACGAACTGATGGCAATCGTGCGGCCCTTCGTATTCCGCAAATACCTCGACTTCGGCGCGTTCGCCGCGATCCGCGCCCTCCACGTGCAGATCCGGCGCGAGGTCGCGCGCCGCGAGATGGCCGACAACATCAAGCTGGGGCCGGGCGGTATCCGCGAGATCGAATTCACCGCGCAGGTGTACCAGCTCATCCGCGGCGGCCGCATCGCCGCGCTGCAACAGCGGCCGACGCTGACGGTGCTGGGCGAGCTGGTGAAAAGCGGCCTGATGGCGGCCGACGCACAGCAGGAACTTGCCGCCGCCTACGATTTCCTGCGGCGGCTGGAACACCGGCTGCAATACCTGGACGACGCGCAAACCCAGCAGTTGCCGGAAGATGCCGAATCGCAGGCGATGCTCGCCGAGGCGATGGATTTCCCCGACTATGCCACACTGATCGCCGCGCTCGAGCGCCATCGCAACAAGGTTACGCGCCATTTCGAGCAGATGTTCGCCGCGCCGCAAACCGACCAGATAAGCCACCCGCTGACCGCCGTGTGCTGCGGCACGGCCGATGCCGAATCCACCCGCGCGCTGCTGGAAAACGCCGGCTACGACGATCCGGAGCGGGTGCTGGCCACGCTTGACGCGCTGCGCCAGCACACCGCGCGGCTGGCCGAATCGACGCAGCTCAGGCTCAATGCGCTCTTGCCGCCCGCGCTCGAAGTCATCGGCAGCCAGCCCGATCCGGCCGCCACGCTGGAACGCTTTGCCGCGCTGATCCAGGCCATCTCGCGCCGCGCCACCTACCTGGCGCTGCTGGCCGAATATCCGGCGGCGTTGCGGCAGCTGGTGCGCCTCCTGGCGGCGAGTCCATGGGCGGCGCAAGTGCTGACGCTGCAGCCGCAATTGCTGGACGAACTGATCGCGCCGCAATCCCTGATGAGCGTCCCCGACTGGGCGCAGCTTGCCGTGCAATTGCGCGACGAACTCGACGCCTATCCTGACGATACCGAAGCGCAGTTGGATGCGCTGCGCCGCTTCAAGCAGGTGCAGACGCTGCGTCTGCTGGCGCAGGACGTGGCCGGCCGGCTGACGCTGGAAGCGCTGTCGGATCATCTGTCATTTCTCGCCGATACGCTGCTTGCCGAGACACTCGACCGCTGCTGGGCCGGACTGAAGACGCGCCACCGCGACACCCCGCGCTTCGCCGTGATCGGCTACGGCAAGCTCGGTGGCAAGGAACTCGGCTACGCCTCCGACCTCGACCTGGTGTTCCTCTACGACGACGACGCCGAGCGCGCGCAGGAAATCTACGCGCGGCTGACGCAGCGCATCAACACCTGGCTCGGCACCCTCACCCCGGCGGGGATTCTCTACGAGACCGACCTGCGCCTGCGCCCGGACGGCGCCTCGGGCCTGCTGGTCAGCTCGGTCGAGGCGTTCCGCAACTACCAGCTGCATCACGCCTGGACCTGGGAACACCAGGCGCTGACGCGCGCGCGCTTCGTCTGCGGCGATGCGGCGATCGGCACAGCCTTCGAGACCCTGCGCCGCGAGGTACTCGCCGCGCCGCGCGACGCCGGCAAGCTGCGCGAAGAAGTGCTGGCGATGCGCGAAAAGATGCACGCCGGCCACGTCAACCACAGTGAACTGTTCGACCTCAAGCACGACAGCGGCGGCATCGTCGACGTCGAATTCTGCGTGCAGTACCTGGTACTGCGGCATTGCCACGCGCATCCCGAACTCGCCGACAACGTCGGCAACATCGCGCTCTTGCTGCGCGCGGGCGCGGCCGGACTGATTCCCGCCGACCTCGCGCAGGCCGCCGCCGATGCCTACCGGGAACTGCGCCGCCAGCAGCACGCGATCAAGCTCAGCGGCGCGGAGTATGCGCGGGTACCGCCATCCGACATGGCAAGCGTGTACGGCACGGTGAGGACGCTGTGGCGGCAGGTCATGGCTTGACCTGGATGACGCGGGGGAGCCGTTACGGATTGGCGTACAGCCAGCCGCGCCGCACCAGCGCCTTTTCGATCTCGACACCGAAAAACACCACCGAGGACAGCGCCAGGCACATGGCCAGTTCGCCCAGGCTCAGGGGCTCAGTCTTGAAGATGGCATTCAGCCAAGGCACAAAGAGCACCGCCATCTGCAGGGCGAAGGTCAGCAGCAGCGCGCCGATCAGCAGCCGGTTGGACAGCACGCCCTGAGTGAACAGCGATTCGCGCTCGGAGCGGATCGCCAGCACATGGCCCAGCTGCGACAGCGTCAGCACCGTGAACACCATGCTCTGCCAGTGCGCGGAACCGACGTGAATCGCCCACGCCTGCGTCAGCAGCGACACCCCGCCCATCAAGAGACCGACCCACAGCATATGCTGCCACATGCCGTGGGCGAAAATGCTTTCCCTGGGCGGCCGCGGCGGCCGCTGCATGAGGTTGCGCTCGGCGCGCTCGCTGGCCAGCGCGAGCCCCGGCAGGCCGTCGGTGACCAGGTTGATCCACAAAATGTGAATCGGCAGCAGCGGAATCGGCAGGCCGAGAAAGGGTGCGAGGAAGATGGTCCAGATCTCGCCCGAGTTGCTCGTCATGGTGTATTTGACGAACTTGCGGATGTTGTCGAAGATGCGGCGGCCTTCGCGCACCGCATGGACGATGGTGGCGAAGTTGTCGTCCAGCAGCGTCATGTGCGCGGCCTCGCGCGCGACGTCGGTGCCGCCCTTGCCCATGGCGACGCCGATGTCGGCCATCTTCAGCGCCGGTGCGTCGTTGACGCCGTCGCCGGTCATGGCAACGAACTCGCCCTGATCCTGCAGCGCCCGCACGATCTTGATCTTTTGCTCGGGATTGATGCGGGCGTAGACCCGCACCGATTTCACCTCGCGCTCGAATTCCTCCTGGCTCAATTGCGCCAGCTCGCTGCCGGTGAGCACGCGGCCGCCGTCCTCGATGATGCCCAGCCGCTCCGCGATCGCGCGCGCGGTGGCGGGGTGGTCGCCGGTGATCATCACCGGAATGATGCCGGCCGTCTTGCACGCGGCCACCGCTTCGGCCGCCTCGGGACGCGGCGGATCGATCAGGCCGGCCAGCCCGATGAAGCTGAGCCCGGCCTCCAGCGTGGCGGCATCGAGCGCGTCCGGCACCGCCGGCAGTCGCTTCAGCGCGAAAGCCAGCACGCGCAGGCCCTGCGCGGCCAGCTGTTCGGCCTGGTCCTGCAGCGCGGTTTGATCGAGGGCCATCGTGCCCTCTGCGGCAAGCTGGTCGATACACAAGGGCAACACGCCCTCGGGCGCGCCCTTGACCAGCATCAACACCGTCTCGCCGTCGCGATGCAGCGTGCTCATGCGGGCGCGTTCGGAATCGAAGGGAAGCTCCGCCACGCGCGGCAGCGACTGCTGCAGCGCGGCCTTGTCGAACCCGACAGCCTGCGCAGCGTCGAGCAGTGCGGTCTCGGTGGGGTCGCCGGTCAGAATGCCAGCCGCGTCCGCCGCAGCGTCGTTGCACAGCGCCATGGCGAGCCCCAGTTCGCACCACGGCGCGCCCTCGGCGCCTTGCAGCCCGGAACGGGTTTCGCCCGCGGCCAGCACGCGGTCGACCTGCATCTGGTTCTGCGTCAGCGTACCCGTCTTGTCGGAGCAGATATAGGTGACCGAGCCGAGCGTTTCCACCGCGGGCAGACGGCGGATCAGCGCGTTCTGCCTGGCCAGACGCGCCGCCCCCAGCGCGAGCGAAATGGTGACCACCGCCGGCAGCGCCTCGGGGATGGCGGCGACGGCCAGGCTGATCGCGGTGAGCAGCATCAGCAGCGGCGGCTCGCCGCGCAGCCAGCCGGCGACGAAAATGATGGCGCAGATCGCCAGTACCACCAGCGCCAGATGCTGACCGAAGCGCGCCAGCCGCTTCTGCAGCGGCGTCTTGCCGGATTCGCCGGACAGCAGCGTGGCGATTTTCCCCAGCTCGGTCTTCATCCCGGTCGCCACCACCAGGCCGCGCGCGCGGCCGTAGGTCACGACCGTTCCCTTGTAGGCCAGGTTGAGGCGGTCGCCTAGCGGCAGTTCGGCTTCCTCGAGTTGCACCTCCCGTTTCTCGACCGCCTGCGATTCGCCGGTCAGCGCGGATTCGTTCACCTTGAGCGAAGCCAGTTCCAGCAGGCGCAGATCGGCCGGCACGATGTTGCCGGCTTCCAGTTTGACGATATCGCCCGGAATCAGCTCGGCCGCCGGGATCTGGTGGACCTTGCCATCGCGGATCACGCTCGCCATCGGCGCGGCCATCTGCTTCAACGCGGCCATTGCGCGCTCGGCGCGGTACTCCTGGACGAAGCCCAGGATGCCGTTGAGCAACACGATGACCACGATGGCGATGCTGTCCTGCGGTTCGCCGATCACGCCGGCGATGACCGCGGCAGCGATCAGCACCAGGATCATGAAGTCGGTGAACTGCGCAGCCAGCATGGCGAGTGGGTGGCGCCGGCCGGTTTCCCGCAGCATGTTGGGGCCGAATTGGGTCAGGCCGGCTGCGGCCGTCTCGGTGGACAACCCCCGGTGCGGGTCGCTGTCGAGGCGGGTGGCGGCTTCCGCGCTGCTCAGGCAGTGCCAGTGGGGCTGGGGTTTTTCGGCGCGATCAGCCATACAGATAAAGGAACCATGTGTTCAACAAATAAATGACCAGCAACAGCAGGCTGATCCAGCTGACCGTGCGCAGCACGCGCGATGCGGGCCGCAGCACCAGGCCGACCACGGCCAGTCCGCTCATCATCATGGCGGAAAAGGCGGAGGTGGCATGGGTGAGGGAGACATCGGCCAACAGGGGGCCAGGCAGGTAGGCCAGATCGTCGATGGCAAGGATGGCGATATTGAACAGATTGCTGCCAAACAGGTTGCCGATGGCCAGATCGACCGCGCCCATGCGCAGTGCGGCCACCGTGACCACGACTTCGGGAGCCGAGGTGATTGCCGCGACAAACAGCGTTCCCACGAAGCTTTGTTCCCATGCCATCACTACTGCCAGATCCCTGGCGATAAAGGGCAGCCAGATGCCGGCCGCCATCACCGCAACCGCGGCCAAGACGTAGCCTTGCACCGCCTGTTTCAAACTCATATCGGGATGAAGCTCGACGCGATCTTCCACGTACTCACTAATTTGCGTCTTCTCGTAACGGTAGAGCGAGCGCATGGCCAGCAGATACAGCAGCAGAATGACGGGCGTATAGAGGCCGACGTGGCCGAGGGAGGGCATGGCGCCTGCGCGATAGAGCAGCAGGTTGAATCCGGCGAAACCGATCAGGGCGATGCCGTAGCCGGCAGCCAGCACGTTGCCCTGGCGCGCACGCGTGTAGACGGATTCCTTGCGGTAGAGGAAATCGAGCAGCACGATGATGAGCAGGTTGAACACGCAACTGCCCATGATGTCGCCCACGGCGATGTCCGGCACGTTGGCGACTGCCACGGCAGACAGGCCGGTGACCAGTTCCGGCAGCGAGGTCACCGTGGCCAGCAGGATCAGGCCCACCCAGCCGCGGCTGAGCCCGCTTTTCTCGGCAATGATGTCGCCATAGCGCGAAAGCCTGACGCCCGCCACACCGATCACGGCGAGGCAGGCAAGCAGCGAAAGCCAGATGACGGTCAGGTCCTGCATGGCGGGTAGGGAATGCGGCTCCAGATCGATGGGGGCGTTGCAAACGCATGCAGCAAATTACGCACGGGCTGCACGAATCTGCATGCAGGAAATGTACGTGTCGAGCTGCAAGTATTGCCGAATTTGCGCTTTTGACCAGCAGCGGCCAGGAACGCGCTGAGGCAAGCTGGTGCTTGCCGGCCTGCCTCAGCGCTGGCGTCGCCGCGCCTTGCGGCGCTGCCAGGCGCGCACGATGCGCAGCCGCCAGGCCCAGTGCACGGCAAAATAGATCAGCACCGACAGACTCGCCGCCAGCGTCAGCAAGCCCAGCGCCAGCGGCGGCCCCACGGTGTACAGGCGGTCCATCCACAGCGCCAGCCCGGTCTCGGTTCTGGCCGCGACACGGTCGAGATCGACCGCGGCCAGCGCCACATCGGCATGCCCCAGCATCCAGGCACCCAGATGGTAGGCCGCGTAGTACACCGGCGCGAAGGTGATGGGGTTGGTAATCAGGGTGCTGCCGACCGCGGCCGGAATGTTGGCGCGCAGCAGCAGCGCCGCCACCGCCGCGAAAAAAATCTGCGCCACCGGCATCAGCAGGCCGAAGAAAACGCCGATGGCGAGACCCAGGGCCACCCCGCGCCGGTTGGCATGCCACAGGCGGCGGTCATGCAGCACAGGCCCCATCCAGCGCAGCGCGCGGTGTTCGCGCAGGGTCTGCGGGTCGGGAAGAAAACGGCGGAAAATCTTCGGCAGCATGGGGTTTCACACAACAGCAGCGGCGAAAAGATTTAAAGCTTGCGACGGCGCGCCCGCGACAGCGAATCCCGGCATTGCGCATCCGTGTTTTTGAGGTGTGCCAGTATTGTAGGGGGCGCTGACACAAATTTCACATTCTCGAAATGCGTTTCACTGCGATTCCAGCCGAACGTCGACCGAACCGGAGATATTGCTTGCTCGCCAACGAAGATTCGCCGCGCTGGCACAGCCTGTCCGCCAGCGACACCCTGACCCGACTCGAAGCGCCGCGCGAAGGCCTGTCCCCGGACGAGATCGATGCGCGGCGTGCGCAATTCGGCCCCAACCGGCTGCCCCCGCCACGGCCTCAGCCGGCCTGGCAGCGCCTGCTGCTGCAGTTTCACAACGTGCTGATCTACGTGCTGCTGGCGGCCGGGGTCATCACCGCGCTGCTCGGCCACTGGCTCGATTCCGGTGTGATTTTTGGCGTGGTGATCGTCAACGCGGTGATCGGCTTCATCCAGGAAGGCCACGCCGAAGAGGCCCTCGACGCGATCCGCGACATGCTGTCGCCGCACGCCACCGTCACCCGCGCCGGCGAGCGCCACGAAATTCCCGCCGAGGAGCTGGTGCCGGGCGACATCGTGTATCTCGCCTCGGGCGACCGCGTGCCCGCCGACCTCCGGCTGATCAGTGTCAAGAACCTGCAGGTGATGGAAGCTGCGCTGACCGGCGAATCGCTCGCAGTCGACAAGCATGTCGATCCGGTCGAAACCGATGCCGCGCTCGGCGACCGTGCCAGCATGGCATGGTCAGGCACCCTGGTCACCCACGGCCAGGGCACCGGCGTGGTGGTGGCCACCGGCACCGCAACCGAACTGGGCCGTATCAGCACACTGCTGGCAAGCGTCGAGCAGCTCACCACGCCGCTGCTGAAACTGATGACGCGCTTCGGCCAGTGGCTGGCAGGGGTGATCCTGCTGCTGTCGGCACTGATCTTCGGCTTCGGCGTGTGGGTCCGCGGCTACCCGGCGAGCGACATGTTCCTCGCCGCGGTAGGCCTGGCGGTGGCGGCGATCCCCGAGGGCCTGCCGGCGATCATGACCATCACGCTCGCCATCGGCGTCACCCGCATGGCCAAGCGCAACGCCATCATCCGCCGCCTGCCCGCGGTGGAGACACTGGGCGCGGTCAGCGTCATCTGCTCGGACAAGACCGGCACCCTGACCCGCAACGAAATGACGGTGCAGACCGTCATCGGTGCCGATGGCGTGTTCGCGGTGTCGGGCAGCGGCTACGCGCCCGAGGGTGGCTTTACCCGCGAAGGCGAACGCGCCGATCCCGAAAGGTACCCGCTGCTGCGGGAAGTGGCGCATGCCGCCTTCCTGTGCAACGACGCCGAGCTGCACGACACCGCAGAAGGCTGGCAACTGACCGGCGCCCCCACCGAAGGCGCGCTTCTGACTCTGGCGCTGAAGGCGGGGCTCGACCCGCGCCAGACCCGCGCGGCGCTGCCGCGCAGCGACGTCATTCCGTTCGAATCCGAGCACCGCTTCATGGCCACGCTCAACCACGACCATGCGGGGCGCGGCTTCATCTATCTCAAGGGCGCGCCGGAGCGGGTGCTGGCACTATGCGAGACGCAGCGCAGCGCCGGCGGCGAGGCGCCGCTCGATCCCGGCTTCCTCCATGCGCGCATGGAGGAAGCCGCCGCCCGGGGCATGCGGCTTCTGGCGCTGGCGGTACGCCACGAAACCACGACGACGCTGAACTTCAACGACATCGAGAACGGCGGCTTCACCCTGCTCGCCGTGCTGGGGCTGGCCGACCCGCCGCGCGAGGAGGCGATCCAGGCGGTCGCCACCTGCCGCGCCGCCGGCATCCGGGTCAAGATGATCACCGGCGACCACGCCGCCACCGCGCAGGCCATCGGCAAACAGCTGGGGCTGGGAGAAGCGGTGCGTGCGGTGACCGGCGCCGACATCGAGACCCTCGACGACGCGCAGCTGCGCGAGTTGGTCGCGAAGACCGACATCTTTGCCCGCGCCAGCCCCGAACATAAGCTGCGCCTGGTCGAAGCCCTGCAAAGCCTGGGGCACGTCACCGCGATGACTGGCGACGGCGTCAACGACGCCCCGGCGCTGCGGCGCGCCGACGTCGGCGTGGCGATGGGCCAGAAGGGCACCGAGGCCGCCAAGGAAGCGGCGGAAATGGTGCTGGCCGATGATAACTTCGCGTCGATCGCGCACGCCGTCGAGGAAGGCCGCACCGTCTACGGCAACCTGAAGAAAGCCGTCGTCTTCATTCTGCCCACCAATGCTGCGGAGGCAGGCATGGTACTGATCGCGATCCTGCTCGGCATCGCCCTGCCGATCACCCCGGTGCAGATCCTGTGGGTCAACATGGTGACGGCGGTGACGCTGGCGCTGGCGCTGGCCTTCGAGCGCCCCGAGCCCGAAGCCATGCGCCAGCCGCCGCGCAACCCGCGCGAACCGCTGCTGACGCGCTTCATGCTTTGGCGCATCGTGTTCGTGTCGGTGCTTCTGGTGGCAGGATCCTTCGGCCTGTTTCTGTGGGAACTCGAGCGCGGCATGCCGCTCGACGCCGCACGCACCGCTGCAGTCAACGCCCTGGTGATGGGCGAGATCTTCTACCTGTTCAACTGCCGCCGCCTCACCGCGCCAGTGGTCGGCTGGTCGAGACTGCTCGGCAACCGGGCGGTGCTGGTCGCCATCGGCATCCTCGTCGTGCTGCAGGGTCTATTCACCTACCTGCCCCTGCTGCAGACGCTGTTTGCCACCACCCCGCTCGACCTGGCCACGTGGGGGCGCATTCTGCTTTTCGGCGTCATCGTCTACGGCGGGGTGGAACTCGAAAAGGCCATAATCCGCAGTAATCACGCTTCTCTACGTAAAAAAACATGAACCGCATCGATTACGAATTCGCCCTGCTGAACCGCTTTCATCGCCGGCCGCGCGACAGACAGCGCCCGAGGTAAGCCGCATGGATTTACTCAATCAATTCGTCCTCGCCGGCGCCATTCTGCTGCTGCTTGCCATCCTCGCCAGTGCACTGTCGTACCGCATCGGCATGCCGCTGTTGCTGGTGTTCCTGGCGGTCGGCATGCTGGCCGGGGAAGATGGCCCGGGCGGCATCCTGTTCGACGACAGCGGCATCGCCTACACCGTGGGCAGCGTGGCGCTCGCCATCATCCTGCTCGACGGTGGCCTCAACACCCGTTCCGACAGTTTTCGCGCCGGCCTGCGCCCGGCATCCGTGCTGGCCACCGTCGGCGTGCTCGTCACCTGCGTGGTGACTGGTCTGTTCGCCGCCTGGATGCTCGATTTCGGTCTGCTCGAAGGCATGCTGGTCGGCGCCGTGGTGGGCTCCACCGACGCCGCTGCGGTGTTCGCCCTGCTGCACGCCAGGGGCTTGACGCTGAAGCAGCGGGTATCCGCCACGCTGGAAATCGAGTCCGGCAGCAACGATCCGATGGCGGCGCTGCTCACCATTGCCCTCATCGAGCTGATCCTTTCGGGTCAAGGCACGCCCGGCTGGGAAACGCTCGGTCTGCTCATCAAACAAATGGGCATGGGACTGGTCGCCGGCCTCGGCGGCGGCTGGCTGCTGGTGCGACTGGTCAACCGCCTGCCGCTGGAGCGCGGCATGTATCCCATGCTGGTCCTCGCCGGCGGCCTTGCGCTATACAGCCTCACTACGGTGCTGGGCGGCAGCGGCTTCCTCGCCGTCTACCTGGCCGGCGTGGTGGTGGGCAACAGCGCCCCGCGCGAATCGACCAACATCCTGCAGGTGCACAACGGTCTGGTCTGGCTGGCGCAGATTGCCATGTTCCTCATGCTGGGCCTGCTCGCCTCCCCCAGCAGCCTGCTCGAGCACGCCCCCTCCGCCCTGGCGATCGCACTGGTGCTGATGTTCGTCGCGCGGCCGCTGGCGGTGGCGCTGTGCCTGCTGCCGTTTCATTTTCCGTGGCGCGAACAGGTGTTCATCGCCTGGGTCGGGTTGCGCGGCGCGGTGCCCATCATTCTTGCGCTGTTCCCGCTGCTGGCGGGCGTGCCCGAGGCGGCGCTCATTCTCGATGTCGCCTTCTTCGTGGTGCTGATTTCGCTGACCCTGCAGGGCTGGACCATCCCCGCCCTGGCCCGCCGTCTGCGACTGCAGGTTCCGCCCGCGCCGACGCCGACCGAACGTTTCGATCTGGCGACGGCCCCGGCCGGCGGCCATGCTTTTTTTGGATACCGGCTGAAAGCGGACGGCCAGTTCATCGGCCGCCCCGCCAGCGCAATGCGCCTGCCCGGCGAGGCGCGTCTGCTGACCGTATTGCGCGATGGCCTGGCGCTGGTGCCTGAAGCAGCCGGCGAACTGGCCGTCGGGGATACGCTCTACGTAGTGGCAAATGAAGCGGACAACGCCGCGCTGGGCGATCTGCTGGCAACGCCCCGCGCGCCCGCCTATCTCGGTAAGCGTCAGTTCTACGGCGATTTCATCCTGAACGGCGAATCGATCATGTCGAATGTCGCGGCGCAATACGGCCTGCCCTTGCCGTCGGAAATGTCAGACCTGACGCTGGAGGCGTTTATCGCCATGAAGCTGCCCGGCGTACCCGTGGTCGGCGACCGCGTCCGGCTGGGCAAACTGGAATTCGTGGTGCGAGCGATCGTCGACGGTCGCATCAGGCAAGTCGGCCTGCGGATCCCGACCCATCTGGTCGATGCGCCATGAAATCGAACGCGCCCGGTGTTGTCCGGGGCCGTAAAGACGGCCATCATGGTTCTGGCCCGCCAGCCATGACAACCGAAACGAAGGATCACGCACACAACGATGACGCAGCCTTTTGACAAATTCGCCCTGTTCCCGATCGTCACCACCGTGCCGGGGGCGATCGGCATATTGCTCGGGCCAACGGGCTTCTCCCTGGTCTCAGCATCCGAATCGACCGAAAAAAACAAGGAGACCTCATCATGACTGCATCGTTTTCCCTGCTCGCCGCCACCGATTTTTCCGCCCCGGCGCGTCATGCGCTGGAACGCGCGGCGCAGCTTGCCGCAGCCCATCCAGGGACGCAGCTCACCTTGACCCACATCGTCAGTGCGTCGATGCTGGCGCGGCTGCGCGGGCTGATGCGCGACGAGGCACCGGCGATGGAAGCACGCGCCGCCGACGAAACGCAGCAGGCCCTGACAGAGCTGGCGACTCGCCTCAGCACGCAGTACGCGTGCCCGATCGACACCCGGTTGAGCCTGGGCTCGGCGCTGGATGCCATCACCGACCTCGCCGACGAACTGCCGGCGGACCTGCTGGTGATGGGCGCGCGCGGTGCAAATTTCGTGCGCGAGTTCCTGCTCGGCTCCACCACCGAGCGCGTGCTGAGCAGAACCCGCCGCCCCGTACTCGCGGTCAAGCATCGCCCGCAAGGCGCCTATCGGCGTGTGCTGGTGCCGGTCGACTTCTCGGTCCATGCCGTGGCCGCGGCGCAGACCGCGCACCGCTGGCTGCCCGACGCCGAGATTATTTTGCTGCACGCATACGAAGTCGATATCGAAAGTACCCTGCGTTTCGCCGGCATCTCCGACGAACAGGTCCATCAATACCGGGCGCGAGCTCGCGAGGATGCACTCTATTCGATGGCGCAGTTCGTCGCCCGGTTGTCCATTCCCGCGGGACAACTGACGCGCCACGTGGTGCATGGTGCGCCGACCCTGCGCATCCTCGAGCACGAGCAGTCGCTCGACGTTGACCTCATCGCCATGGGCAAGCACGGCCAGTCGACGCTGGAAGAATTGCTGCTCGGCAGCGTCACCAAGCATGTGCTGGCCTATTGCAGCAGCGACGTACTCGTTGCCGGCCATCCTGTTTAGCAGCATGACAACCCCGACCCGCCGCAAGCCGCACCTGTTCCGCTATCTGCTGATCGGCTTCTTCACCGTCGCCCCACTGTGGGTGACCTGGCTGGTGTTCGACTTCCTGTTCGGCCTGCTGGCCCATGCTGGCGCGCCCTTCATCAGGGCGCTGGCGCATTTGCTGCGGCCGCTCTCCGACACCCTGGCGGCCTGGCTACTGAATGCCGACGTGCAATACGCGCTCGCAGCCCTGTTCACGCTGGTCCTGCTGTATCTGATCGGCCTGTTCGCCACGTTCGTGATTGGCAAAAAACTCATCGCTACCGTCGAATACTGGGTCGGCCGCCTGCCGCTGGTACAGACCATCTATGGCGCCACCAAACGCTTCCTGCAAACCGTCAGCAAGCCACCGGTACCGGGGCAGCGGGTGGTGCTGATCAGCTTTCCCTCACCGGACATGAAAGCGGTCGGCCTCATCACCAAGGTCATGAAAGACGCCGACAGCGGGCAGGAACTGGCGGTGGTCTACGTTCCTACCTCGCCCAACCCGACCTCGGGCTACATCGAGATCCTGCCGCTGGCCAACGTGGTGATGACCGACTGGACGATGGAGGAAGCGATGAGCTTCGTCATGACCGGCGGCACCAATGCCCCCGAAAGCGTGCACTTCAACAATCCCCCCCACGCAGCCACAGAGGTGCAGCCCGAGTGAAGCCTTCCGTCCCGGCTATCTTGCCGCACTCTGGCGCAGCGTTCTGTTCGCCGTGCCGTGGTGGGCGCTGACCGGTGGCCGCACCGACAGCTGGGGCGGGGTAGGCAGCGTCAGCATTCTCACTGCGGCCATTCTCGGCCTGCGCCTGCCTGAGGCAGCGGCCGCGTGCTGCTGAGCCTGCTGCCGGGCACACTGGGGGCACGGTGGTCTGCTGCACTGTTGCAGCGGTGGCGCGCTGTCCTAGTGTTGGGACTTCGCCGGGTAAAAGTCAGCTCAGCGCTGGCGGGACGGCAATTTTTTTCGACTAAAGTCGTTGCTACTTTTGTAGCAATTCGCTTCGAGGTGAATCATGTACCCGTCCGTATCGACGACACCCTGTATGAAATGGCCCGCGCCCAAGCCCATGCCGAGCGACGCACCATCGCCGGCCAGATTGAATTTTGGGCCTTGTCGGCATGAACTGCGAAGTCAGGTGAGCGCAGCCATCAATCGCGCCATGGCCGCATGATTCGTGGGGAAACCTCAGTGGTAGACCCCATTTTTTCCTGACCCCGTTTATTCCGCGTTTCGCCCCTATTTTTTGATGCTCAAATGATTATGAATGGTATGAACACCATCAATGTCACGAACTAATTTATCCGCATAGTCAATTTGACCCTGGTTGTCGACAACGCCTGTGAGCTTGACGTCTCCTTTAGCGGTCACGGCGGTGATGTGAAAGCCCTTGAGGGTTTCATCCTGAACCAGCGCCGATCTGACAGCCTGATTCACGTCACTATCGTTAATGTGGGCTCCTTCAGTTGCACTCGGTTGTGTGCCTGGCATTTCTGTAGGTTTATTGCAACCAGCGATCAAAATCGTCACAAGTGTTATACCTAAAATAAGTAATCCATTGTGCTTTTTCATTTAAAACAACTCCTTAAATAGATGGTCGTCGAATGACAGCTCTGTTTGCAAATTTACTTCGCTTTTTCTCATGCAACTGTTCGCTACCGAACATTGTTCTAGTCCGGCGCGCATCAAGGTAGTGACAAGGGTAATGAGGTAGGGCAATGGGGTCGGACACCATCCCCCCTCCCCCGGGTCAACGCGCTTTAACTTAGGTAGGCCTGTGCAGTTGCTCAGTCCGTCGCGACCTGCTGCAGCACCCGCAGCGGCGGTGCGCTGCCGTCCTTGTTCTGGCCGGCGTACAGGGTGAGGTGGGGATAGGGAATCTCGATGCCGGCGGCGTCGAAGGCCTTTTTCAGGCGATACAGGAATGCGCGGCGGACCGTCCACTGTTCGAGCGGCATGACCTTGAAGCGGCAGCGGATGACGACTGCCGAATCCGCCCAGTTGTCGACCCCGGCGATTTCGAGGTCCTCCACGATTTTCTCGCCCAGTTCGGGGTCGCTGCGCATGCCGGCGGCCACCTCGCGCATCACGGCATAGACCTCGTCGACGTCCTCGCGGTAGGCCACGCCGATGTCGAGCAGCGCGAAGGCAAAGCCGCGACTGCGGTTGGTGACGCTGTCGATGGTGCCGTTGGGGATGTAATGCACGCTGCCTTCGTAGTCGCGCAGGCGGATGTAGCGCAGCGTCATCTCCTCGACCAGCCCGCCCTTGCCGGCCACCTCCACGACGTCGCCCTGGCGCACCTGGTTTTCCAGCAACAGGAAGAAGCCGTTGAAGTAGTCCTTGACCAGGCTTTGCGCGCCGAAGCCGACGGCGATGCCGAGCACGCCGGCAGTGGCCAGGATCGGTGCGATGGAAATGCCGACCGCGGAGAGCACCAGCATGCCGCCGACCAGCGTGATGATCACGGCGGCGACATAGCGGAATACGCGTTCCAGCGTATCCAGGCGCTTGATCCGTTCGCGATCGCCGAGGTCCTGCTGCATGTGCGTCCGCAGCCGCGCCAATCCCTTGCGCGACAGCCTGAGCAGGAGCCAGGTCAGCGCCAGAATGATCACAACATGGAGCGTGCTTTCCAGCAGCCACAGCCAGTCGCCCAGGGCCTGTTGCAAGGTGGCAAGTATTTCCATTCATGATCTCCTTTAAATGTGTGGGGCAGGTCGGAAATGGCGATGCGGCATGCGCGCGCCTCGCGGATGTCTGCACAGCGAGAACGATGACGGTGGGGCGCGGTCTGAAGTTTGTTTGGCCGAAAAGTGATGGCGACGCACGGAACAAGGCCTGAATTTCCGGCCACCTGTTGACTTGAAAGTCTAACCTATTGAGCCTGCCCGCCTGATCACCTGCTGCGATTGCCATCGACAATGCCGATGGCAACGGACGGAGAACCTCATGATGATAAAACGCTTTCTACCTGCTGTGCTGGGCTTGCTCGCGGCTTTTTCCGTGCAGGCTGCGGAACCGGCTCCAACTGCCCGGGTGGGCGCCTACTACGGCAGCAAGGCAACCGAATATCCAGCCTGGTTCAAGGCCAGCTTCCTGGACCTGCGGGAAGACATCGACGAGGCGCGAAAAAAAGGCAAGCGCGTCATCCTGATGTTCACCCAGGACGGCTGCCCGTATTGCTCGGCGCTGGTGGAGCGCAATCTGTCGCAGCGCGAGATCGAGGCCACGATGAGGGAGAAGTTCGACGTCGTCGCGGTCAACATCTGGGGCGACCGCGAGGTCGTCGGGCTGGACGGCAAGCCTTACACGGAAAAGAGCTACAGCGCGGCGCTGAAGATCCAGTTCACCCCCAGCCTGCTGTTTTTCGACGAAGCAGGCAAAACCGTCCTGCGGCTCAACGGCTATGTGCCGCCGGCACGCATGCAGGCCGCGCTCGACTGGGTCGGCGGACGCCATGAAAGCCGGGTCGCCTTCCGCGATTTCGTCGCCGCGCGCGAAGTGCCCAAAAAACAGGCCTCGGGCGAGATGATCGGGGAGGACTTCTTCCTGAAAAACGCCACCGATCTGCGACGCCGCGGCAAAGCGGCCAAGCCGCTCGCGGTGTTCTTCGAGCAGAAGGACTGCCCCGACTGCGAGGTGCTGCATCGCCGCGTGCTGGCCGACCCGCAAACCCGCGAGCTCATCGCCAGGTTCGACAACGTGCAGCTCGACATGTGGTCGCGCGACCTCATCACAACGCCGCAAGGCCAGCGCGTGACGGTGCGCGACTGGGTGCGCCAGCTTGGCGTCAACTACGCCCCCGGCATCGTCCTGTTCGACCCTGCCGGCAAGGAAGTCATCCGCTGGGAATCGTCTTTCCGCGTGTTCCATACCCTCGGCATGTTCGATTACGTCGCGTCGGGCGAACACCTCAGGGAGGCCAACTTCCAGCGCTTCCTGTCCGCCAGGACCGAGCACATCCGCGAATCCGGCCGCGACGTGAATATCTGGCGCTACGCGGACGAACCCGTCGCTCCCCCCGTACCCTGAGCAGCGCCACGGCAGGCCGGTGCCTGGCGATCCGGCACGCGCGCGAACGCTGGCCGATGCCTTGCCGGCATCCGGCGCTCCTGCGCAGATGCGGCGGGAAAGATGGCTCCAGAACTACTTTGAGCAGTTTGGGTGTTGGTGCTGTTGTCGACACTGCTGTCCTCGGGAACGATGTCCGCACGCCCTGGATCGTCCCTGCCCGTCCATTCCCCGTTTCGCATTTCCTGGCCTCGACTGAACCGCGCAACGCACTGCCCATGCCCGGCGCGGACTCATGGCGGTGCAACTCACGCTAGAATGACCGCGTTTTCCGCCGCCCGCCGGACCCCATCCCGATTCCATCGATGACGCTGTTCTTCGCTGTACTGACCCCGTTCGTGGGCGCGGCCCTGGTTGCGCTGGCGTCCCGCCTCGGCCGTTCACATTCCGCGTGGGCGGCGGGCGCGGTCACGCTGGCGGCAATCGCCTGGCTGGCGCCTTCGCTGCACCTGCCGTTCGACGGCGCCACGCTGATCCAGCAGCACGACTGGCTGCCCGCCCTGGGGCTCAATCTCACTTTCCGTCTCGACGGCCTGGCGTTGCTGTTCGCCGGGCTCATTCTCGGCATCGGCCTGTTGATCGTGCTGTACGCCCGCTACTACCTGTCCGAGCGCGACAGCATGGGGCGCTTCTACAGCTATCTGATGCTGTTTATGGGCTCGATGCTTGGCATCGTGCTGTCGGAAAACCTGATCCAGCTCCTGATCTTCTGGGAACTGACCAGCCTGTCGTCGTTCCTGCTGATCAGCTACTGGCAGCACCGCGAGGAAGCCCGCCACGGTGCGCGCATGGCACTGGCGGTGACTGGCCTGGGCGGCTTCGCGCTGCTGGGCGGCTTTCTGCTGCTGGGTCACATCGTCGGCAGCTACGAGCTGTCCGTGGTGCTCGCCTCGGGCGACCTGATCCGCGCACATCCGCTGTACCTGCCGACGCTGCTACTGGTGCTGCTCGGCGTCTTCACCAAGTCGGCGCAGTTCCCCTTCCATTTCTGGCTGCCGCACGCGATGGCCGCGCCCACCCCGGTGTCGGCCTACCTGCATTCGGCGACCATGGTGAAGGCCGGCGTGTTTCTGCTGGCGCGGCTGTATCCGGCGCTGTCCGGCACCGCCGAATGGTTCTGGCTGGTCTCCGGCGTCGGGCTCACCACGCTGCTGCTCGGCGCCTACGTCGCGCTGTTCAAGCACGATCTCAAGGGGCTGCTGGCGTATTCGACCATCAGCCACCTCGGCCTGATCACGCTGCTGTTCGGCCTGTCGACGCCGCTGGCGGCGGTGGCCGGCGTGTTCCATATCATCAACCACGCCACCTTCAAGGCTTCGCTGTTCATGGCCGCCGGCATCATCGACCACGAGACGGGCACCCGCGACATGCGGCGGCTGCATGGCTTGTGGGCCTTCATGCCCTACACCGCGACGCTGGCGATGGTGGCCGCCGCGGCGATGGCCGGGGTGCCGCTGATGAACGGCTTTCTGTCGAAGGAAATGTTTTTCGCCGAGGCGATGCACATTTCCGGCAGCTATATCGGCGGCTGGCTGCTGCCCGCGCTGGCGACGCTGGCCGGCGCGCTGGGGGTGGCTTACTCGATCCGCTTCATCCACGACGTATTCTTCAACGGCGCGCCGGTGGACCTGCCGCGCACGCCGCACGGACCGCCGCGCTGGATGAAGGTGCCGGTGGAAATCCTGGTCGTGCTGTGCCTGGCGGTCGGCATCACACCCGCGCTCACCGTCGCGCCGCTGCTGGCGGTGGCGGCGCAGAGCACGCTGCAGGCGCCGCTGCCCGACTATCACTTGGCGCTGTGGCACGGCGTCAATCCGGCCCTGGTCATGAGTCTGATCGCGTTGGCCGGCGGCACGCTGATTTACCTGGTACGCCGCCCGCTGTTCGCCTGGCACGAGCGCGGCCTCGGCCGGCTCGACGCGCGCATCGCCTACAACGCCCTGCTGGAGGGGCTGTTCGCGCTGGCGCGCGGCATCACCCGCCTGCTCGACACCGGCTCGCTGCAGCGCCAGGTGTTGTTCCTGCTGGCAGCCGCACTGGCGCTGGGGATCGCACCGTGGCTGGCGGGCGGCACGCCGCTGGCCGGCAACCGTAGCGGCCTGCCGCTCGACCCCGTCAGCCTCACCGCCGCCGGCACCCTGATCGTCGCCACGCTCGCCACCGTGTGGTGGCACCGGCAGCGCTTCATCGCGCTGGTCACGATCGGTGTGGTGGGGCTGGTGGTGGCGCTCGTCTTCGTCAAGTTCTCCGCGCCCGACCTCGCGCTGACCCAGCTGTCGGTGGAGGTCGTCACCATTGTCCTGCTGCTGCTGGCGCTCTACTTCCTGCCGCAGCACGCCGCGCCGGAAAAAAACCGCGCGCGGCTCTGGCGCGACGGCACCATCGCCCTGACGGCGGGGGGCGGCACCGCCGCGCTGGCGTGGGCGGTGCTGACCCGGCCCTACGACACCATCGCCGGCTATTTCCTGGCGAACAGCGTGCCGGGTGGCGGCGGCGGCAACGTGGTGAATGTCATCCTGGTCGACTTCCGCGGCTACGACACGCTGGGCGAAATCACCGTGCTGGCGCTGGCCGGGCTCGGCATCGTGGCGATGCTGCAGGGCCTGCAGCTGGCGGCGCCCAACCGCGACGACGCCGGGCGCCCGTGGGATGCCGACGCCTATCCGGTCATCATGGCCACGCTGACCCGCATCCTGCTGCCGCTGGCGCTGCTGGTCGCGGTGTTCATCCTCTTGCGCGGCCACAACCAGCCGGGCGGCGGCTTCATCGCCGGCCTCATCACTGCGGTTGCGCTGATCGTGCAATATCTCGCCAACGGCGCGGTATGGACGCACCGGCGCATGGCGTCCGACAGTCACCCGCTGGTCGCCTGGGGGCTGGGGATCGCCGCCTTCACCGGGCTGGCGAGCTGGCTGTTCGGCTATCCCTTCCTCACCTCGACCTTCGGCCACCTAAACTGGCCCATCGTCGGCGAATTCGAGCTGGCCTCGGCGATGACGTTCGACCTCGGTGTGTATCTCGTCGTCGTCGGCGCCACGCTGATGATCCTGACCAATCTCGGCGGCCTGCACAATGCACCGCCCAAACACAGGCAACAGCACTGATGGAAGCGCTCATCGCACTCGTCATCGGCGTGCTCACCGCAGGCGGCGTGTTCCTCGCGCTGCGCGGCCAGACCTTTCCGGTGGTGCTGGGACTCACCCTGATGTCCTACGCCGTCAATCTGTTCCTGTTCGTCATGGGCCGGCTCGCCATCGGCGTGCCGCCGGTGATCAGCGCCGCGGCCGAGGGCTACACCGACCCGCTGCCGCAGGCGCTGGTGCTCACCGCCATCGTGATCAGCTTCGGCATGACCGCCTTCGTCATCGTGCTGGCGCTGAAGGCGCGCGCCGAGCTGGGCAACGACCATGTCGACGGCCTGCAGCATGAAGAGGACCGGCCCGCATGAACTGGCTCGATCATCTGCCCATCCTGCCGGTGGTGCTGCCACTACTTAGCGGGATTGTTTTACTTGTGCTGCGCCAAGACCGCCCACAGGGCGAGCGTCTGGCGGTGTCCTCCTTGCGAGATCTGCGCAATCGTTCGTTGTCACTGCAACGTGGCATCAGCCTGCTCGCCGCGCTGGCGCTGGTCCCACTGGCAATCGCTCTGCTCCAGACCGCCAGCGACGGTACGCATCTGGTCTACGCACTCGGCAACTGGGCCGCGCCCTACGGCATCGTGCTGGTAGTCGATCGCCTGGCGGCATGGATGCTGCTGACGACCGCGCTGCTGGCGGTGTTCGCGCTGCTGTATGCGATCCGCGGCAGCGATACCGAAGGCCGCCACTTCCACGTGCTGTTCCAGCTGCAACTGTTCGGCCTCAACGGCGCCTTCCTCACCGGCGACCTGTTCAACCTGTTCGTCTTCTTCGAGATCCTGCTGCTCGCCTCCTACGGCCTGCTGCTGCACGGCGGCGGCCGCAAACGGGTCAAGGCGGGGCTGCATTTCGTCGTCGTCAACCTGGTCGGCTCGACGCTGTTCCTGTTCGCCGTCGGCACCCTGTACGGCGTCACCGGCACACTCAACATGGCCGACCTCGCGGTGAAGCTCGCGGCGACGACGCCGGACAACCTGGCACTGGTGCAATCCGCCGGCCTGCTGCTGTTCGCCGTGTTCGCGCTGAAGGCCGCGCTGCTGCCGCTCTATCTGTGGCTGCCCGCGGCCTACGCCCACACCAGCGCGCCGGTGGCGGCGCTGTTCGCCATCATGACCAAGGTCGGCGCCTACTGCATCCTGCGCGTCTATACCCTGATGTTCGGCGACGACGCCGGGCCGGTCGCCAACCTGCTCGACCCCTGGCTCGCCCCGCTGGCGCTGGCGACGCTCACGCTCGGCATGCTCGGCGCGGTGGCCAGCACCACGCTGCGGCAGCAGGCAGCCTACCTGGTGGTGGCCTCGATCGGCAGCCTGCTGCTGGCCTTCGGCCTCGGCAGCACGGATGCAATCGCCGCCGGCCTGTACTACCTGCCGCATTCCGTCTTCGCCGCGGCCGCGCTGTTCCTGTTGGCCGATTCGATCGGTCGCGCGCGCGGCGAATTTGCCGACCGCTTCGAATCCGGCCCCGAGATGCCCGGTGCGCGCGTGCTGGGCGGGCTGTTCTTCGTCGCCGCCATGGCCATCGCCGGACTACCGCCGCTGTCGGGTTTCCTCGGCAAATTCATGCTGCTCAAAGCCGCGCTCGACTCGCCGCTGCTGCCCTGGGTGTGGAGCGTGGTGCTCGCCACCGGACTGGCGGCCATGATCGCGCTGGCGAGGAGCGGCAGCCTGCTGTTCTACCGCACCCACAACAGCCCGCACGAGCCGGGGTTGCTGACGCCGCCGACCGCCGCTGCGCTGGCCCCCGTCGCCGGCCTGCTGCTGCTGGTCGCAGGCCTGGTGATCTGGGCCGGGCCGCTATCAGGCTACGCCAGCGCCACCGCAACGCAGCTGCTGGCGCCGCAGCAGTACATCGAAGCCGTTCTGGGAACTGCCTCGCTCGAAGAGCGTGCACCCGCAAGGGGTACGCCGGCGGATTCCCCGCTGCTGGGCAGCGACCCTTCCGCAGCGTCTGGCGCCATACCCCTTGAAGGAGTCACGCCATGAGACGTCTGCTGCCGCACCCGCTGCTGACCGCCTCGCTCGTCATTCTGTGGCTGCTGCTGGTCAACCAGCTGACTGCCGGCCACGTCGTGCTGGGCGCGCTGCTTGGCTGGCTGATTCCTTTAGCCACATCGAGCTTCTGGCCGGAGCGCATCCACATCCGCCACCCGCTCACCCTGCTGCGCTTCCTCATCGTATTCGTCATCGACATCGTGCGCGGCAGCTTCCTTGTCGCCTGGCTGATCCTGCGGGGGCCCAAGCACCTGCGTCCGGTTTTCGTCGCGGTGCCGCTGGCGCTCGAAACCGATCTCGCCATCAGCCTTCTGGCCAACACCATCTCGCTGACGCCGGGCACAGTGTCGGCAAAACTGAGCGCGGACAAGCGCACGCTGATCGTGCACACGATCGACACCGGCGACGCCGCAGCGCTGGTCGCCGAAATCAAGCAACGTTACGAAACGCCGCTAAAAAAAATCTTTGAAGATGGGAGCGAATGATGCTGGAAACCGTCATCCCGATCGCCTTCACGCTGGTCAGCCTGGCCTTCCTGCTGAGCTTCTGGCGTTTGCTGCGGGGTCCAGACGCCCCCGACCGCATCCTCGCGCTCGACACCCTCTACGTGGACACCATCGCACTGCTGGTGCTGCTCGGCATCCACCTCGGCAGCGCCATCTATTTCGAAGCGGCGCTACTGATCGCGATGATGGGCTTCGTCGGCACCGTGGCGCTGTGCAAATACCTGCTGCGCGGCGACATCATCGAATGAGGATCGGGCAACCATGATCGACATCCTGCTCTCCCTCCTGATTCTCACCGGCGCGATCTTCACCTTCGTCGGTTCGCTCGGCCTGGCCCGACTGCGCGACTTCTACACCCGCCTACACGGTCCCACCAAGGCCACCACGCTGGGCGTCGGCTGTCTGCTGATCGCCTCCGCCCTGTTCTTCAGCGTACGCGACGAAGGGGTCAGCCTGCACGAGGTGCTGGTGACGCTGTTCCTCTTCATCACCGCGCCGGTCTCCGCCCACCTGCTCGCCAAGGCGGCGCTGCACCTGAAGGTCAAATCGCTCGCCCCGACGCCGGCACTGGATACCGACACCCCGCCAGATTGACCCGAACTGAAATTCCTCCCTGATGCGGGATCAAGACGCAAACGCGAAGGCACACGGCTCCAGGTTTCTTCGCGCTCCTTCGCGTCCTTCGCGGATAACGGGATTTCAACATCACCCATCCCGGCCCGGGGCAAGCCTGCTTTTTCGGTCTAAAGTGAAGCCATGGCCAACCTGCTTCGCTTCCTGTCGCGCCTTATCCTGCCCGCCTGCCTGATCCTGGGGCTGGTCGCGCCTGCCGGCGCGGCGATGGTGCGGGTGCTGACGGTACAGGGCGCGATCAGCCCGGCCAGCACGGACTACCTGTTGCGCGGCATGACCAAGGCGATCGGGGACCAGGCGCATCTGATCGTGATCGAGATGGACACGCCGGGCGGTCTCGACACCGCGATGCGCGACATCATCAAGGCCATCCTCGCCTCACCGGTCCCGGTCGCCACCTATGTCTCGCCCAGGGGCGCCCGCGCCGCCAGTGCCGGCACCTACATCCTGTACGCCAGCCACATCGCGGCGATGGCACCGGCAACCAATCTGGGGGCGGCAACGCCGGTCGAACTGGCACCGACCGGCGGCGGCGACAAACCCGACGCCGCCAAACCTGCCAACGTTCCGCCGCCGGGCGATCCCAAGATGCGCAAGGCGATACACGATGCGGCGGCCTATATCCGCGGGCTGGCCGAACTGCGCGGACGCAATGCCGAGTGGGCCGAGCGGGCGGTGCGCGAAGCCGTCAGCCTGTCTGCCTCCGAGGCGCTGGAACTGAAAGTAATCGACCTGGTGGCGACCGACCTCGACGACCTGCTGAAACAGGTCAATGGCCGCGTCATCCAGATGGACGGCCAGACACTGACCCTCGACACCACCAATGCCGTCATCGAACGCGTCCAGCCCGACTGGCGCAGCCGCCTGCTGTCGGTCATCGGCGACCCCGGCATCGCCTACATTCTGATGCTGCTCGGCATCTACGGGCTGATCTACGAATTTTCCAACCCCGGCATGCTGTTTCCCGGCGTGGTCGGCGGCATCTGCCTGCTGCTCGCACTGTTCGCGCTGCAGGTCATGCCGATCAGCTATGCCGGGCTGGCATTGATCATCCTCGGCATTGTCCTGATGATTGCTGAGGCCTTTGTACCCAGCTTCGGCGCGCTGGGGCTGGGCGGACTCACCGCCTTCGTCATCGGCTCGGTGATGCTGATCGACACCAACGTTCCCGGCTACGGCATTCCGTGGGTGCTGATTATCCCGGTGGCGGTGATCAGCGGCCTGTTCAGCTTCTTTGTCGTCGGCATGGCGCTCAAGGCACGCGCGCGGCCGGTGGTGACCGGTGCCGAGGAAATGGTCGGCGCCCGCGGTGAAATCCTCGACGACATGGAACACGAGGGCTGGGCCCGCATCCACAGCGAGCAGTGGCGGGTGCGCAGCAGCGTGCCGCTGAAGCGCGGCAGCCGGGTGCGGGTGCGGGCTCGCCACGACCTGATTCTGGACGTTGAACCCTTGCAAGGAGAATGATCATGTTTGAATTCGGCGGCATCACCATCGTCTTTATTGTCGTCGCGCTGCTGGTTTCCAGCATCCGCATCCTGCGCGAATACGAGCGCGGCGTGGTGTTCATGCTCGGGCGCTTCTGGAAGGTGAAGGGGCCGGGGCTGGTCATCATCATTCCCGGCATCCAGCAGATGGTACGGGTGGATCTGCGCACCGTGGTGTTCGACGTGCCGAGCCAGGACGTGATCTCGCGCGACAACGTGTCGGTGAAGGTCAACGCGGTGGTGTATTTCCGCGTCATCGACCCGGCCAAGTCGATCCTGCAGGTGGAGGACTACCTCAATGCCACCAGCCAGCTGGCGCAAACCACACTGCGCTCGGTACTGGGCAAGCACGAACTCGATCAGATGCTGGCCGAACGGGAAACCCTCAACACCGATATCCAGCAGGCACTGGACACGCAGACCGACGCCTGGGGCATCAAAGTCTCCAACGTCGAGATCAAGCATGTCGACATCGACGAAACCATGGTGCGCGCGATCGCCAAACAGGCGGAAGCCGAGCGCGAACGGCGTGCCAAGATCATTCATGCCGAAGGCGAACTGCAGGCCTCGGAAAAGCTTCTTGCCGCCGCCGAAGTTCTTTCCGGCCGGCCACAGGCGATGCAGTTGCGCTATCTGCAGACGCTCTCCCTCATCGCCGGCGACAAGACCAATACCATTGTCTTTCCAATGCCGGGCGAGCTGATGAACCTCATGATGCGCGACACAAAACCCGGCGAGTAACGGCGTGCACGCGCAACCCCTGCGGCCGCAGGGTGGAAACTGCCGCCGCATCCCGGTATGCTCACCCCAAACCCGAAGCACTCGGGAACCTGTGCCCGCTACAACACTCTGTACTGGCACTGCCGTTTTCAATTCACGTGAGGAAACCACATGAACCCGCAAGTCACCACCCTCGGCCGCAGCCAGTCTGCGGTAGCCTCGACCAACAAGGTCGTCAAGAACACCTACATGCTGCTGTCGATGACGCTGGCATTCTCCGCGCTCACCGCCGGCCTGTCGATGTCGCTGAACCTGCCGCACCCCGGCATGATCATCACCCTGGTCGGCTATTTCGGTCTGTTGTTCCTGACCACCAAGTTCCGCGACAGCGGCCTCGGCATCGCCTTCGTGTTCGCGCTCACCGGCTTCATGGGCTACACGCTCGGCCCCATCCTCAACGCCTATCTGTCGCTGCCCAACGGCACCCAGGTGGTGATGATGGCGATGGGCGGCACCGCCGCGATCTTCCTCGGCCTGTCGGCCTACGTGATGACCACCCGCAAAGACTTCAGCTTCATGGGCGGATTCCTCATGGTTGGCATCCTGGTCGCTTTCCTCGCAGGTATCGGTGCGATCTTCTTCGACATGCCCGGCCTGTCGCTGGCAGTGTCCGCGATGTTCGTGCTCTTGATGTCCGGCCTCATCCTGTACGAGACCAGCAACATCATCCACGGCGGCGAGACCAATTACATCATGGCGACGGTCACGCTGTTCGTCGCGATCTTCAACCTGTTCACCAGCCTGCTGCACCTGCTGGGCTTTGCCAGCAACGACTGAACCTTGATGGCAGCAGCAAACGAAACGGCGTCTTCCAGGGCGCCGTTTTTTATCGATACCCACTGCCATCTCGATGCGGCAGAGTTTAATGCCGACCGCGATGCCGAGTACGCGCGCGCCGTCGCCGGCGGCGTCACCACGCTGGTGATTCCCAGCGTCAGCCGCGAGGGCTTCGCCGCGGTGGCCGCAACCTGCGCGCGCTACCCCGGCTGCCTGCCGGCATGGGGGCTGCACCCGATGTACATCGGCGTGCACCACCCCGCGCACCTGGCGGACCTGCGCGCGCAGGTCGAGACGCAGCGCCCGGTGGCGATCGGCGAAATCGGGCTCGACCGTTTCGTCGACCTCGACTATCCGACCCAGGAGTATTTCTGCATCGCACAACTCAAGATCGCGCGCGAATTCGACCTGCCGGTATTGCTGCACTGCCGCCGCGCCAACGACGACCTGCTCAAGCATCTGCGCAGGATCGGCGTGCGCGGCGGCATCGCCCATGCATTCAACGGCAGTCCGCAACAGGCGGACGTATTCATCAAGCTGGGGTTCAAGCTGGGATTCGGCGGCGCCTTCACCTGGCCGCGCGCCAACAACCTGCGGCGACTGGCGGTCGACCTGCCGCTGGAGGCGATCGTGCTGGAAACCGACAGTCCCGACATGCCGCCGGTATGGGTCGGGCGTGGCCGCAATGCGCCCGGCGAATTGCCGCGCATCGCGCAGACCCTGGCCGAACTGCGCGGAATTGACCTGGCCACCGTGGCGCAGGCCACCACGCGCAACGCCCACGAACTATTCGGCCTGGCTTAAGGGTGCGTCAGCTGGCGAAATTCCCCACCACTGCCCGGCGGCGGAGGACATTCGGCGCAGGACCTTACAGCCATCGCCGCACCCGTGCTTGATACTCGCGGTAGGCGTCACCGAAGCGGGCGTGCAGGTGCGCTTCCTCGTGGCGGATCACGCCGTAGCGCAGCATGGCCCAGATCAGTGGCGCGAACAGCAGCGGCCATACCGTGGCCAGCAGCAGCGACACCCCGGCGAAGATGAACCAGTCGCCGACATAGATCGGATTACGGCTGAAGCGAAACGGCCCGCCGATGCACAGGCTGGACGCCGCCTTATAGGGGTTGACCGTGGTGCGATGGCGCCAGAAGGTCACCAGCGTCCAGATGAACAACGCCAGCCCGATGCCAATCAGCAGCCAACCCAGCGGCCGCGTCGCCGTGCCCCAGTCCCATGTCAAGGCCAGAAAGTTGTGGTCCAGCCACCAGCCGCCAAGCAGCGCCGCGGCATAGGGCGCGGGCGGCAATACCCGTGTGGCCGGCTTGTGGGAAGGGAAAGCCATGCGGGAAGCCTCCTATCGCAAGTCGGACTGCGCCACCGCGTGCAGGAACTCGTTGCGCATCTGGTCGCTGTCGCGGAAGCAGCCGGTGAACGCCTGCGTGACGACCCGCTCGTCGCCGCGCCGGTCTTCACCCAGCAACAGGCACAACTGTTCGGCCTCGACGATGCAGGCCGCGCCCAGCGCCTGCCCGTGCGTCACCAGCGCCTCGGCGATGTCGCGCGTCATCCATTCCTGGTAGGTGAAGCGGTGGCCGATGGCATCGACCATGCGCGCGATGCGGCCGAAGCCGTGCAGCCGCCCGCCGGGAATGTAGGCCACGTGCGCCACCCCGCGAAACGGCACCAGGTGATGCGGGCACACGCCGTGCACCGCGATGCCGCGTACCACCACCATGTCGTCGCGGTCGTCGGCAAAACCCTCGCCCAGCGCGACGGCGGGTTCGATCGCGTAGCCGCCGAGCAGGCGGCGCTGCCACAGCTCGCGCACCCGCTCGGCGGTGCGCCCGGTATGCACCGAATCCGGCGCCACCCCGCAGGCGACGAGCATGGCGTTGACCGCCTGCTCGAACGCGACCGGGTCGAACGGCCCGGTCTGCGGAATGCCGAGGCCGCCGCCGCGCGGCATGTGGCAGTCGTCGTGGTCGCAGTCGGCCATTATTTGAGGGTCGCCTTGAGGAACTCCAGCGTGCGCGTCCACGAATCGGTATCGGCCGCGTTGTCGTATTTGAGCGGCAGCCCGAACTGCGCAGCGTAGCTGTCGGCTTCGCGGTTGGTGAAGGTATGCTTCACTCCGGGGTAGGCCACGAACATGTAGTCGGCCTTGGCATTGTCCATCTCGGTCTTGAACGCCTCGACCTGCTCGGGCGGCACGATGGGGTCGGCCTCGCCATGGAAGATGCGCAGCTTGGTCTTGATGCCGCCTGGCTTGACCGATATATCGGTCGCCAGCACGCCGTGGTAGCTGACCGCCGATTTCAGCGGCATGCCCGAACGCACCATGTTGAGCACCACGCCGCCGCCGAAGCAGTAGCCCAGCGCGGCGATCTCGCCCTGCTTCACGTTGGGCTGCTGGTCGAGGAAGCGGCGCGCGGCATCGAAACGCGCGTAGGCCAGCGGAGGATTCTTGTTGACGCTGCCCGCCAGCGCACCGGCATCCTTCGGATTGTCGGCCACCTGGCCGCTGCCGTACATGTCGACCACCAGGGCCACATAGCCGGCCTCCGCCAGCATGCGCGCGCGCTTTCTCGCGTAATCGTTGGCGCCCCACCACTCGGGCACCACCAGCACCCCGGCGCGCTTACCGTGGACCGCATCGTCGTATGCCAGATAGCCCTTCATGACGGTATCGCCCGCCTGGTACGTGACATCTCTGCCGATCACCGCGGCGAGGGCGGAAGAGGTAAAAAACAACAATGACAGCGCAAGTGCAGTTTTCATGGGCGTCTCCGGAAGCAAGCGATCAAGCGGCGATCGGGTTAATGGGTCCAAAAGCATACCGCGCCGGCACGCGCAATAACAACCGCATTTCCACCGCGGCCATGCGCCCGTGCTGTGCACGCCGCCCGTCCGGCGTAAACTCGCAGCTCCACCCGCACGTCCGACCGCCATGACCGAACCCGTCCGCCTTGCCAAACGCGTCGCCGAACTGCGTGGCTGCTCGCGTCGCGAAGCCGAGCAGTTCATCGCCGGCGGCTGGGTGCGGGTTGACGGCATCGTCGTCGAGGAGCCGCAGTTCCGCGTCACCGACCAGCGCATCGAAATCGACCCAAGGGCCGACCCCAGCCAGACCGAACCGGTCACCCTGCTGCTGCACAAGCCGCCTGGCTATCACATGATCGACGGCGAGCCGCCCGCGTCGCAGTTGCTCACCTCCGCCAATCTGTGGACCGAGGACACCTCCGGCCTGCGTCCGCTGAAAAAACACTTCGCCCAGCTGACCCTATGCGTGCCGCTGGAAACCGACGCCAGCGGCCTCGTCGTGTTCACCCAGGACTGGCGCATCGCGCGCAAGTTGACTGAAGACGCCGCCACCCTGGAGCACGAAGTCGTCGTCGAAGTCGCGGGTGAACTGGCCGCCAACGGGCTCAAGCGGCTGAACCGGGGCATCCCTTACCACGGCAAGACCCCGCCCGCCATCAAGGTCAGCTGGCAAAACGAAACCCGCCTGCGGGTGGCGCTGAAAGGCGCTCTACCGGGACAGATCGCGCACCTGTGCGAAGCCGTCGGCCTGCAGGTGCTGTCGATGAAACGCATCCGCCTCGGCCGCGTCCCGCTGGGAAAGCTGCCGGTGGGACAGTGGCGCTACCTGCGCGGGGACGAGTGGTTTTGAGGGCGGCAGCGCGGATTGCCGTGATTTTATATCCAGGAGCCTGTCGGACTTGAAGGAAATCGGCTGCAAATCCGCCTGGCCGGTTCATATTTCGCCGCCTTCTTGGGCAATAGAACGACTATTGCCCGGCGAAACCGTCAAAATTATGTCCCGTCGGGACGGTATCCCTTGGGGCTGCCCTCGCCCAGCCGAATTTTCGCTTCGATTCTTCAAGTCCGACAGGCTCCTGGCCGCACCGACCTCTGCGTCGTCGATGACGGATCGGTCGCGTCGAACATATCCTGACGACGGCACAGCTCCGAATCGTGCTCGCTGACGACTTGCCCGCTTCCTCCGCGGTCGCAACGACGGGCTATATTCGAATGAATTGACGCCTCCCTCGCTACAATTCCGGTTGTTATCACGCAATCCGAGAGTCATGCCCGAACGCACCCACTCCACCCCCGAATCCGTCGAAGCCGCTTTCTACGCCGCCTTCGAGGCGCGCAACCTCGACGCCATGATGGCGGTGTGGGCCCTCGACGACAGCATCGCCTGCATCCATCCGCTGGCCGCGCCGCTGGACGGGCGCGCCGCCGTAGCGGCCGGCTGGCACAGCATGTTCGAGGCCGCCGGGCAGTTCCGCGTGCAGGTCGAAGTCGCGCATGAAATACGCGAGGCCGGCCAGGTCATCCGCATCGTGCGCGAATACCTGGTCATCGGGCAGGAAGCCGAGCCGCGCCCGCCGATTCTGGCAACCAATGTGTATCGCAGGGAAGCCGACGGCTGGCGCATGGTGCTGCACCATGCCTCGCCGCTCCAGGTCGGCGGTACGCCGCCCATGCGCACCCCGCCTGCGGTGCTGCATTAAGGATCAACCCGCCAGTCCAGCCGTATTCCGCCGCTCGCATCCGGACGACGATTTCATCGATTTCGGCTGGCTGCCGGAGTGCCGACAGGTAGAATCGACGCAATATCAATCAGGGAGCGCACTGTGGAATACCCCAAGGAAATCTTCAAGGCCTACGACATTCGCGGCATCGTCGGCAAGACCTTCACGCCGGAAATCGTCGAGGCCATCGGCCACGCCATCGGTTCCGAAGCGGTGACGCGCGGCCAGCACGAAATCTGCATCGGGCGCGATGGCCGCCTGTCGGGACCCGACATGGCCGCCGCCCTGGCGCGCGGCATCCAGAAGGCCGGTATCGGCGTGGTGGACCTGGGAATGGTCGCCACGCCGATGACTTATTTCGCGGCATATCAATTGAAGACGGACAGTGCGGTGATGGTCACCGGCAGCCACAATCCACCCGACTACAACGGCCTGAAGATGGTGCTCGGCGGCGAAACCCTGTCGGGCGACACCATCCAGAAACTGCGCGAGCGGCTGGTGAACAACGATCTGGCGCACGGCGCCGGCAGCTACCGCGAATACGACATCGCCGGCGAATACCTCACGCGCATCGTCTCCGACGTCAAGCTTGCGCGCCCGATGAAGATCATCGTCGACTGCGGCAACGGCGTGCCCGGCGCATTCGCCCCCAAGCTGTACCGCGACATGGGCTGCCAGGTTGAGGAACTGTTCTGCGAGGTCGACGGCAACTTCCCCAACCACCACCCCGACCCCTCGCAGCCGAAGAACCTGCAGGACCTGATCGCCGCGCTGAAAACCAGCGACGCCGAAATCGGCTTGGCGTTCGACGGCGATGGCGACCGATTGGGCGTGGTCACCAAGGACGGCAGCATCATTTTCCCCGACCGCCAGCTGATGCTGTTCGCCGACGACGTGCTCTCCCGCAACCCCGGCGCCGAAATCATTTTCGACGTGAAATCCACGCGCAAGCTGTTCGGCTGGATCACAGACCGCGGCGGTCGCCCGCTGCTGTGGAAGACCGGGCACAGCTTCATCAAGGCCAAGATGAGGGAAACCGGCGCGCTGCTGGCCGGCGAGATGTCGGGCCACGTGTTCTTCAAGGAACGCTGGTACGGCTTCGACGACGGGATGTATGCCGGTGCGCGCCTGCTCGAATACCTGTCCAGACAGGCCGACATCGACGCCACCCTGCACGGCCTGCCCGACACGCTGAACACGCCCGAACTCAATATCAAGATGGCCGAGGGCGAGCATTACGCGCTGATGGACACGCTGCAGAAAACCGCGCGCTTCCCGGACGCCCAGGAAATCATCACCCTCGACGGCCTGCGCGTGGAATACGCCGACGGCTTCGGCCTGGCCCGCCCGTCGAACACCACGCCGGTGATCGTGCTGCGCTTCGAGGCCGACTCTGCCTCCGCGCTGGAGCGGATCCAGGCCGACTTCCGCCGCGTGTTTCACGAGGCGGCGCCCGGCCTCGTGCTGCCGTTCTGAGGGCTATTTACCAGTTGCCGCAGGGGAACGTCATCGACTGTCTGCTCTTCCACGATTCCAAAGCTCGGGCCATTTCCCTCGACGACATCAGCGACCACGTCGGCCAGCCGGATCGTTTCATCTGGGTCGAGCTGAAATCGCCCGACAACCAGACCATCACCCGCCTGGGCGATGAGCTCGGGCTGCATGCGCTGGCGCTGGAAGATGCGATTTCCACCCACCAGCGCTCCAAGCTCGAGGAATATGAAGGGCACATGTTCATTGCGACGCGCACGGTGCAGTTATGCGACGCGCGCATGGAGATCGGCGAAACGCACGTGTTTGCCGGCAGCAACTACGTCGTCGCCATCCGCCACGACAACGGCGCCGGCTACCAGCGGGTGAGCGACCGCCTGCAGCGCCCCCCCAATGGCATCAAGGCGGCCGCGCCCTATGCGCTGTACCTGGTGCTCGACCTCATCGTCGACCGGTTCAGGCCGGTGATCGAAAGCATGCAGGACCGCTTCCAGTCACTGGAGAGCCAATTGATCAGCAGTACAAAGCCTGGGCGCGACATGCTGGAACGGCTCTACGCCATGAAGCGCGATCTGACCGCGTTGCGCGACGCCGCCGAACCGATACAGGAAATCACCCAGAACCTGATTCGCCTGCACCCGGAGTTGTCCACCAAGGAACTCAAGGCCTATTACCGCGACATCCACGACCATGCGATGCGGGTGTCGGCCGTGATCGACCGCCTGCGCATGTCGACCTCGGACGCGATGCAGTTCCATCTCGCCTCGCTGTCGCTGAAGCAGAACGAATCGGTGCAGAAGCTGGCCGGCTGGGGTGCGCTGCTCGCCTTGCCCACGGTGGTGTTCAGCCTGTACGGCATGAACTTCGCGATGATGCCGGAACTGACGTGGCCGTGGGCCTACCCGGTGCTGCTGCTGACGACCGGCGCGGCGGTCGCCTTGCTGTACCGGCGGCTGAAGCGGCGCGGCTGGATCTGATTCAAAATCTTTACTTGCGCACGGCGCGTGCATAGCGGACACGCGTGCCCGCTTTTTCGTCGTGATCCAGCCACACCACATGCAGCGATCCGGCGGCATCCAGCGTCCCCACCGGGTCGGATTGCGCGCCCAGCCCTGACGCAGCGGGCACCGCCACGTCGTCACCGAAGGCCTTGCCGTCCCACTCGGACAGCCACACATCCGGCGTGCCGTCGCGGGCGTCGTCCCACAGTGCCAGCAGCCGGCCACCGGCGTCGCCGACGACCGCCGCATGCCACTGCACCATGTTGTCGCCGAAGCTGTCCTGCACCCGGATATTCTTGCCGAAGCGGCGCGTCCCGCCATCCAGCGCCGCATACACGTCATAGCCGGAAAGGAAATCGCGCTTGTCGAGCCACACCGCCACCACGCCCTGCCCGCCCCAGGCGGTGAGTGTGGGGCGCATCGCGCCGGTCCCCGCACCCAGTCCCTCCGCGCTGGCACCGCTCGCCTGGTCGGTCAGGCGGGCCGGCCGCGCAAAGCGGCGGCCGTCGCGGCTGGTGCTCACCATCGGCACCGTGTGGTGGTTGCGCCGGTCCTCCCACGCCACCGTCACGCTGCCGTCTCCCTTGGTGGCCAGCGCCGGCCAGCCCTGTTCGTCGGCCGGTTTTTTCGCTTCGACCGGCCGTCGTGTCTTCACGCTGAGCGCATCCCCTTCCAACGCCAGCCGGGCGACGACAATGCGGCGGAAGCGCCCGGTCTGTTCGGCCCACGCGGCATAGATCCGCTCTCCCGCTGCGGCCAGCGTGACCTGCGCCGCCTCGGCGTCGGACAACTTCAGTACCGCGCCGCCGGGCAGCAGCCGCGCATGCGCCGTGCCGGCTTCTTCCCACGCCGCCACAAAGCGACCGTCGCCGAGGGCTGCCACCACCGGTTCGTAGCAGTCGCCCTGGCTCAGCCGGATCTCCATCTGGAAGGCCGCCGCGGCCGCGGGCTTAGTCGCCAGATAGCACTGCGGGCTGCCGTCGCGGTTGTCTTCCCACACCACCGCCACGGTGCCGCCCGACACCGCGACGCCGCGGCGATTGGCCGATTCCAGATGCGGGAAGATCGCCGCACTACGAACCGAGTTGACGGTGAGCGGCGCGCTCCATTCCCACGCGGCGTGCGCAGACGACGCCAACAGCGCCAGCAGCAGCACCGCCGCCCTCACGACTTACCACCCAGGAATTCAAGCAGGGTCTCCTGCTTGTAATGTCCGCCACGCACGTAGCGGTCGTAATCGCGAAAATCCTGCACTGTCTTGAAGCCGGGAATCTGCATGATTTTGTCGCCCTGTGGCGTCAGGTAGACGAACAGCGGCGTGGCGAAAGCCTGCAGCCGCACCCCCAGTTCGGCCTCGGTGATGCGCTCGCCGGAGGGCAGCGTCAGCCGCTTGCCCGATTCGGCGTCGACGTAGACCAGCGTATAGTTTTTCGTGTACAACTGTTTCAACGCCGCGTCGGAGAAGGTCTGTTTGTTGGTGTGGTCGCACCATGCGCAGCCGTAGCGCCCGAAGTAGAGAAAGATCGGCTTGCCGCTTGCGCGCGCCGCCGCCAGGCCGGCATCGTAGCCGACAAACGGATAGCCCGGCGGCGGGTCGGCCAGCACCGTCGTTGCCCACAAAAAGCCTGTCGCCAGCAGCATCCCGATCCGTTTCATTCCGCTCTCCTCATCCACTTAGTCTGCATTCTGATAAATTCAGGCCCTCGCACAATCCTCTTTTATGACCACATGACCCACGATTCCATTCGCATCGGCCTGGTTTCCATCAGCGACCGTGCCAGCAGCGGCATCTACGAAGACCGCGGCCTGCCCGCACTCGAAGCCTGGTTCGGCGAGGTGCTGGCCAACCCCGCGCAATTCGTCACCCGGCTGATTCCCGACCAGCAGGCAGGGATCGAAGCCACGCTGATCGAGCTGGCCGACATTGAGCACTGTTCGCTCATCCTCACCACCGGCGGCACCGGCCCGGCGCCGCGCGACGTCACCCCGGAGGCGACGCTGGCGGTGGCGCACAAGGTACTGCCCGGCTTCGGCGAGCAGATGCGCGCGGTGTCGCTGAAGTATGTGCCGACTGCGATTCTGTCGCGTCAGGTCGGGGTGACGCGCGGCGCCAGCCTGATCCTCAACCTGCCGGGGCAGCCCAAGGCGATCAAGGAAACGCTCGACGGCATCTTCGCCGCCGTGCCCTACTGCATCGACCTCATCGGCGGGCCGTACCTCGAAGCGCGCGCCGACACGATCGCCGTGTTTCGCCCGAAATCCGCGCTGCGGTCGCCCGCATGACGGTGCTCGACGCGCTGGCGCGCGCCCTGCGCGACCTCTTCAACCTGCGCGTGCTGTGGGTGGTGGTATGGCCGATGCTGGTCGCCCTGCTGCTGTGGCTGGTGCTGGGGGTGACGTTCTGGAGCACCTTCTCCGGCTGGATCGCGCAGGGGCTCGACGCCATCGGCATCCAGACCTGGCTGGCCGAGCTCGAACCGGCCTGGATCGCCCATGGCATCCAGGCGCTGTTGCACCTCATGCTGTTCGTGCCGCTGGTGATGCTGACCGCGCTCGTCATCACCGCGCTGTTCGGCATGCCTGCGCTGATTCGTGTGGTGGCCGGGCGAGATTATCCAGAACTCAGGCGCGAAAACGGCGGCGGTCTGGTCGGCAGCCTGTGGAACGCCGTCGTCGCAATCGTCTTGTTCGTTGCCCTGTGGCTGGTGACGCTGCCGCTGTGGCTGATCGGCGTCGGCGTGATCGTGCCCTTCGTGGCCGCCGCGTATCTGAACCAGCGCCTGTTCCGCTACGACGCCATCGCCGAACACGCCAGCGCCGAAGAAATGGCGGCGCTGTTCGGGAGCGAGCGAACTGGCTGGTGGGGACTGGGCCTGCTAACCGGGCTGGTGCAATTCGTCCCCCTGCTCAACCTGCTGGGGCCGGTGTTCGCCGCACTGGCCTTCATCCACTTCGGTCTGGGGCGGCTCAACCAGCGGCGCCGTTCAGCGCCCTGAGCGTGGTTGTTGACGCTTCAGCGTCTTTAGCGCGTGGTTGTTGCCGATTCATCGGCTTTAGTGCGTGGCTGTTGCCGATTTATCGGCTTTACAACCACGGCCTCCCCCTTGCGGGGACAACCACGGCCTACTCCTTGCGGGTGGAGGCAAAACGCCGCCTGAAGCCCTCGTCGACATTGACCTCGTGGGCGGTCATCGCACCCATCACGCACCGCTCCAGACTGGGCGGCATCACCAGCCGGCCGGCGGCATCCACCAGCCGCCCGGCCATGATCTCGGCCTCGCGGCGCGGCAGATGTTGTGGCAGTTCGGACTCGGCATAGCCCTGCGGATAGACCGGCAAGCCCCCGGCGGCATATTTGTCGGTCGCGCCCAGCGTATGCAACAGCTCGTGCGCGATGACGATATTGTTCTGCCGCGTCTGCCGGGGATCGGCAAAGGCGTGCACCACGCCGATCAGGCCTTTCTGCAGCCCCAGCGAATGCTCCAGCGCCAGACCGTCCTGCGGCGCGTGATACAGCACGAACAGCTTGATCGTGCCCAGCTGCGGCAACCACGCGTCCGACTGCCGGTACACCCACCAGCGCAGCTGCAAGCTCCAGAACATGGTTTTCAGCACGCTGCCGTCGCGCGGCGGCGCCGGTGGTTTCTGCTTCGACTCCGGCAGCAAGGTGACCTGCATGGCCGGCGACTGCTTCACCCCGTAGCGCGCCGTCTCGCGTTCGAGAAAGGCATTGATGTCGTCGAAATCGCCCACCTGCAGCGCGCGGATCGTCTCTGCCGCCGGCACCGAGTCGTCGCCGTTGATCGGAATCACCGTCACCGCCAGCGGTGCCCGCCAGGCGCGCACCATGGACTGCTCCAGCCAGGTCATGCCGGCCACAGCGGCCAGCACCCCCAGCAGCAACAGGATTCGAATTCGGCGGAAAGTCATGATGGCACCGGCAGAGTCATTGGCCCGCCTTTAACGGCATCGCACCGTAGCGCTTGAATCCGTTTCAAGGCGTGGCCGCAGCGGGAACATCCGCGGGTGCGGCTTCAGCCGCCAGTGTCTTGCCCGCCCCCAGGCTCATCCTGCTGCCCACCAGATTGTCCTTGGCAGTCTGCGTGGTCGCCGCGGCCATGCTGACACGGCCGGCATCGAGTCCGATCCCGATCAGCTCATCGCGGATTACCTGTCCGCGTGTCTCGGCGAGCTTGATCAGCACATCGTCGTCGATTTTCGTCTGCCGGGTCAGGCGTTCCAGCAGTTCGGCGTGGAAGGCGGAGGCCGGGCCATCGTCGCGGGCCTTGAAGCGGCGCGCAAGGCGCTCCACCAACTCGCTTTCCATCACGCCCGCATCCTTGTCCCGGAAGCTGGCACGCAGTTTCTTGTAGTCCTCCTTGCCGACCTGTTCGGCGTAGCGGTCCTCGAGCCAGGTCTGGATTTTGTAAAGGTTCACGTCCACCGGGCCGGGGGCTTCTCCGGGTTCGAGCTTGATGCCAGCCACAGTTGCTGCTTCGTCGCGGATGGCGCGTTCCTGCAGGGCACGCCGGTCGGCTGCGGGGTCGTAGCCCGGTTCCAGGGTCAGCGTCAGGGCGGGCCGCTTGGCCAGCGCCTCGGCGATGGTCTTGAGCTTCTCCTGTTCGGGCGGCAGCAGCGCGCTGCTGCCGGGATCGAAGTCGACCGATTCGAGCTTTTCCGAACTCACACCGAGCAGTTTGCCGAGCGCGCGAAAGGGTGCAGTCACCAGCTTGGTCAACACGTTGACGATGGCTTTCCAGATGATCCTGCCGTAGCTGAACTTGGGATCGTCAAGGCTTCCGGAAATGGGCAGATCGAGGTCGATGATGCCGTTGCTGTCTTCCAGCAGCGCGATCGCGAGGTCGAGCGGCAGGTTTATCGCGTCGGGACTGTCGATGCGTTCGCCAAGCCGGAGTTTGTTGACGATGAACTTGTTTTCACCCGCCAGCTGG
This sequence comes from Thiobacillus sp., assembly GCA_035530575.1. GTDB lineage: Bacteria > Pseudomonadota > Gammaproteobacteria > Burkholderiales > Thiobacillaceae > Thiobacillus. The sequence continues at coordinate 209,911 of DATKUP010000170.1, forward strand.
CGATCCTTGATCTTGTACTCGAGGTCGACCGAAAGCTTGCCCGAATCGATCCTGCGTCCGGCGAACTTACCCGAATACGGCGTCAGCTTGGTCATTTCCAGGTTGCGGAAGGTCAGCTTGAGGTCGGTGAAGTCGGTGGCACGGAACGGCTGGATCGAGCCGCGAACGCGCGCCGAGCCGTAGTCGTCGACCTTGCCGTCGAGCTCCACCTGCGCCGTCGTCGCCGGGTCGTTCGACAGGCCGGTGATGACGCCGCCGAGGTCGTGCATGCGGGCGCCGAACTGCGGCGTCAGCGAGAGATCGGCGAATTCCGCGTTGGCGCCGACGATGCGCAGGCGCTCGATGGCCAGCGGGAACGCGGGCGGCGCCTCGTCCGGCTTTGTCGCGGGTTTGGCCGAACCCTTGGCGAGTGGCGGCGCCGAGGTCTTTGACGGCGGGGTGCGCAGGATCTGCTGCAGGTTGACAGTCCGGTCCTCGAAGACGATCACCTTGCCGAAGGGATGGGTGGCGACCAGTTCGTTCATGCGCAGCCGGTTCGGCGCCAGCCCGACCCGCAGGCTGTTCGACGCGAGCTTCTGCCAGCCGAGGAAGGCCTCCTCGGTCTCCTCTTCGGTGATGGCCAGATCATCGATCGCGAAGCCGCCGCCGTAATCGAGCCGCATGCCCGATTTTGCCTGCGCGAACGTCAGTTTGCCGCGGGTCGCCGCCGTGCCCGAATGCAGGTTGAGGCGGGCAAACTGGTTGACGTAGGGCGCGAAGGGCTTCAGCGACACCCCCACCAGCCGCAGGTCCAGCCGGCCCGAAGCCTTGCCGGGAACGACGCTGCCCCCGGCGTTGAAGCGTCCCCCCTGCCGGAGTGCGAAGCCGGCTTCCAGCGGCACCGCCTTGTCCAGGTCGAGGCTCAGGTCCTTCAGCGTGACAAAGCCCTGCACCAGATCGAGCCGCACCGGCTTCGCGGGCGACTGGTCGACGAAGCCGACCTCGATGCCGTCGAGGCTCAGGCGGGCCAGCTGCACGTCCATGGCGGAAGCGCCTGCCTCGGCTGGCGCCGGTGCCGCCGGGGCGCCGGGAGCCTTCTGCAGGATGGCGTTCCAGTTGAGGTTTTTCTTCTTGTCCAGCGCCACCGTGGTCCTGGCGCCATTCAGTTCGAGCGCCTCGATGACCAGGTGCTTGTCGGCCAGTTTCAGCCCCGCGTTGATCAGCGCCACACGCTGCAGTTCGGCCACCTGCTGCGCGCCCGACTGCACCTGAACCCGCCCCAGCGCCGCATTCACCGGCCCGATTTCGATCGCTGGCGTCGCCCCCACCTCGCCGGCCAGGGCCGCAGTCAGGCTGAAGCCCTCGGTGCTCACACTCAAAGGCCGCGCATAGCCCTGGTCGGTAAAACGCGCCGCCCAGTCGGCCAGGCTGATTTCGGCAATGCCGACTTTCCATGGCTTCGCCGGTGCCGGCTTGTCCGCAGCGGGCTGCGCGGCAGCGTCCTTTTTCGCCAGCGCGCCTTTACCCGCTGCCGCGAACAACGTCTGCCAGTCGAGCGCGCCGCGGACGTCGCGCGTCGCGGCAAGCCTGCCACCGCTCAGGCTGACGCCGGCCACCTTGATTTCCCGACCGGCCAGATCGAGGTTCGCATCGCTGACGCGCGCTTCGGCCAGCTCCAGCACCGGGACGCCGCCGCCACGCGGCGCCAGTACCAGGTTCTGCACGATCAGGTTGGCGCCGCTGACCTGCAGCCACGGCACGTCGGCGCCGGAGTCCTCGCGCACCATGGCAAAGCGGTAGCGCAGACCGGCAGCCAGGGTGCCGGACGGCAGTTCGAAATTGCGTGGGCTCTTGATCGCGCGCAGCAGCTTGGTCAGCTTCACCCCCTGCAAACCGACTTCGCCACTCGACGCCACGGGATTCAGCCCGATATCGCCCTTCCACTTGAGAGTACCGCCCTGCTCCGGCAGCCTGGCGGCGATCAGGTAATCGCCGCGGTCTTCCGGCAGGGTCGACAGGCCGTCGAGCTCGATGCCGAGCGGCTGCAGCGAGAACTTGAACGGCTCACCCACCCGGTTGGCATCGATGTATTCAATATCGCCGTTGTCGATCTTGATGTGGTCGATCAGCAGCCGTGCAATGGTGTCGCTCGGGGGGGGTTTGTCCTCGTTGAGCCGGGCGATCAGCGCCGCCCAGTTGAGCTTGCCGCCGGGTCGGACCTCAAGGGTTGCATGCGGCCGGCCGAGCTGGATGTCCCGGATGCGCCAGGCCCAACGGAACAGGCCAGTGGTTTCGAGGTTGAGATAGAGCTGGTCGAAGCCTGCCAGCGGCGCACCGCTCATTTCGGCCAGCCTGAGATTGTCGACCGTGGCTTCGAGCGTGAGCGGATTGAACCTGACCTCGTCGGCACTCAGACGGCTGGCGAGCTTTTCCTCGCCGATCCAGGGCAGCAGCTTCTGCGCCAGCGGATTGACCAGAAAAAAACCGAACACCAGATACAGTCCGAACAGCCCGGCGACGACCAGGAACGGCAGGCTCAAGACAAATTTGACGACACGTCTCCACATGCGGTCTCTCCCGGCTCAAACGCCTTAATATCCGCGAAGTGCGCGAAAAACGCCCTTCAAGATTTTCCTTCGCGTCGTTTCGCGGATCAATCCACTTTCTGCATCGCCTCGCGGATCACCCGGAAGATCTCGCGAAAGGCCTTCGGCGGCTTGTTGCGCGCCGCCTCGTCACGCGCATTGCGGATGATCTGCCGCAGATGCGTGGCGTCGGTGTCGGGGTATTTATTGAGGAAAAGCGTCAGCGCCTCGTTGTCGGCGATGAGCTTGTCGCGCCATTTCTCGGCCTGGTGCAGCTTGGCGGTTTCCGCCGCCGACACGCCGTTGAAGGCGTCGAGCTGCGCCTGGATCGGTTCCGGGTCGATGCCGCGCATCAACTTGCCGATGTATTGCTTCTGCCGCCGCAGCGCGCTGTTCTGGGTGATCTTGCGGCAGGCGGCCACCGCCGCGCGCAGCTCGTCCGGCAGTTCGATGCGCTTGAATTGCGCGTCAGGTAATTTGACAAGCAGCGTGCCCAGGTCCTGCAGGGCCTCGACGTCGCGCTTCTTCTGGCTCTTGCTGGGGCCGTCATAGACGTCATCGGGGTCGAATTCCAACTCTGCATCGGGGTCGATCAGGCGCACGGCGGGTCTTTCGGTTGCTGTTATGATCGTCATTGTAGTTTCTGCCCACATAAAACGTGCTGCCCTGAAAAACATTGCACCCCTATTTCTTTTTGTAAGCCGATATGTCCCGCTCCCAATTCAGCTATACCCGCGACCAGCTCATTGCCCTGTCACAGATCGTCATCGAGCACGCCGCCCGACAGGGGGCCACCGCCGCCGACACCGAAATATCCGAAGGCGTCGGCCAGAACGTCAGCGTGCGCCAGGGTGAAATCGAGACCATCGAGTACAACAAGGACAAGGGCGCCGGCGTTACCGTCTACATCGGTCAGCGGCGCGGCCACGCCGCGACCTCGGATCTGTCGGAAGCGGCGCTGAAAAGCGCGGTGGAGAAGGCGCTGACCATTGCCCGCTACACCGCCGAGGACGATGCTGCCGGACTGCCGGATGCCGACAGGCTGGCGAAGGACGTGCCCGACCTCGACCTCTATCACCCGTGGCCGCTTTCCGTCGAAGAAGCCGCCGAGCGTGCCAAGGCCTGCGAAGCAGCGGCGCTGGCGGTCGACAAGCGGCTGACCAACTCCGAAGGCGCGGGCGTCAGCCTGCACACTTCGCAGTTCATCTACGCCAACAGCCTCGGCTTCTGCAACGGCTACGCCGGATCGCGCCACGGCATGTCGGTCGCCGTCATCGGCGAGGACAAGGGTGCGATGCAGCGCGACTACTGGTACACCAGCGCCCGTAATGCCGCCGAGCTGGAATCCGCTGAAAGCGTCGGCCGCATCGCCGGCACCCGCACGGTGCGCCGGCTCAACGGCCGCAAGCTCGACACCCGCACCTGCCCGGTGCTGTTCGAGGCGCCGATCGCCACCGGCCTCATCGGCAACTTCGTCGCCGCGGTGTCGGGCGGCAGCCTCTACCGCAAATCGTCCTTCCTGCTCGACAGCCTCGGCAAGCAGGTGTTCGCGCCGCTGATGACCATCCGCGAGCAGCCCCTCATCCCGGGCGGCCTCGGCAGCGCGCCGTTCGACAGCGAAGGCGTCGCCTGCCTCGACCGCGACGTCGTCAAGGACGGCGTGCTGCAGGGCTATTTCCTGTCGACCTACTCGGCGAAAAAACTCGGCATGACGACCACCGGCAACGCCGGCGGCAGCCACAACCTCATCGTCACCCCCGGCGAGCACGACCTCGACGGCCTGTTGAAACAGATGGGCACCGGGCTGCTGGTCACCGAGCTGCTCGGCCACGGCGCCAACATGGTCACCGGCGATTACTCGCGCGGCGCCGCCGGCTTCTGGGTGGAAAACGGCGAAATCCAGTACCCGGTCGAGGAAGTCACCATCGCCGGCAACCTGGCCGGCATGTTCAAAGGCATCGTCGGCATCGGCCGCGACATCGAGCGGCGCGGTTCCAAGCAGGTCGGCTCCATCCTGATCGACAGGATGACGGTGGCGGGCAACTAAATGCTATCTGCGCAGCGTTTCCTCGTTGCGCTGCTCGCTCTCTTCCTGCTCGCCGCGTGCGACCGCGCGCCGACGCTGCCGAAGCTCAACTCGCACGACGTCATCGTCGCCTTCGGCGACAGCCTCACCCACGGCACCGGCGCCAGCGCAGACACCGCCTACCCTGCCGTACTGGCGTCGCTGACCGGACTCGCCGTGATCAACGCCGGGGTGCCCGGCGACACCACCGCCTCGGCTTTGCAGCGCCTGCCCGCAGTGCTGGCCGAACATCGACCGCGCCTGGTGCTGCTGTGCCTGGGCGGCAACGACATGCTGAGAAAGCAGCCCGAATCTGCCACCGAAAACAACCTGCGTCTGCTGGTGCAGACCATCCGCGCCAGCGGCGCCAACGTGGTGCTGATCGGCGTGCCCGCACCGAAGCTGTTCGGCGGCGCGCCGGACTTCTATGGCCGAGTCGCCGGGGACATGGGCCTGCCGCTGGAGCAGGACATCTTCAACGACGTACTGAAGAACAACCGCCTCAAGTCCGACCCCATCCACGCCAACGCCGCCGGCTATCGCGTGGTCGCCGAGCGGCTGGCCGAATTCCTGCGCAAGGCGGGGGCGCTGTGACGGCTAAACAAAAAACCTTGATCCGCGAAGGATAAAAAAGGTTTTCCCGTATGAAAAATCTGCTCGCCCTCGCCCGCCTGATCGATGCACTGACCGAGCACGTGGGACGACTCGTCATCTGGCTGGTGCTCGCCGCCACGCTGATTTCGGCGGGTAACGCGCTCAGCCGCTATCTGCTCGGCGCAAGTTCCAACGCCTGGCTGGAAATCCAGTGGTACCTGTTCGGGGCGATATTCCTGCTGGCCGCTGGCTATACGCTGAAGCACAACGGCCATGTGCGCATCGACATTTTCTACAATCGTTTCGGTCCGCGCGGGCAGGCCTGGATCGATCTCGTCGGCGGCCTGCTGTTCCTGCTGCCGATGGCGGTGCTGCTGGCCTGGCTGGCATGGCCGATGTTTCATGAGGCCTGGGTGACGCACGAAATGTCACCCGACGCCGGCGGCCTCGTGCGCTGGCCGGTGAAACTGCTGCTGCCGGCAGGATTTTCCCTGCTCGCGCTGCAGGGGGTGGCCGAAGTGATCAAGCGGATCGGCGTGCTGTCCGGGCATCTGGAACTGCCGTGCGAAGCGCCGGAAGAAGACGTCTGATGGACGCCGAAATTCTGGCGCCGCTGATGTTTTTCGGCCTGGTGGCCTTCCTGCTGCTGGGCTATCCGGTAGCGTTTGCGCTCGCCGCCAACGGCCTGCTGTTTGCCGGCATCGGCATCGCCGCGGGGCATTTCGACCTCTCGCTGCTGCAGGCGCTGCCCGAGCGCGTCTACGGCATCGTCGCCAATCCCACGCTGCTGGCGATTCCCTTCTTCGCCTTCATGGGACTGATCCTCGAACGCTCCGGCCTGGCCGAGGATCTGCTCGACACCATCGGCCAGCTGTTCGGCTCGCTGCGTGGCGGTCTCGCCTACGCGGTGATCCTGGTCGGCGGGCTTTTGGCCGCCACCACCGGCGTGGTCGCCGCCACCGTTATCGCCATGGGGCTGATCTCGCTGCCGGTGATGCTGCGCTACGGCTACGACAAGCGGCTCGCGTCCGGCGTCATCGCCGCCTCCGGCACGCTGGCGCAGATCGTGCCGCCCTCGCTGGTGCTGATCGTGCTGGCCGACCAGCTCGGCGCCTCGGTTGGCGACATGTACAAGGGGGCGCTCGTTCCGGGACTGGCGCTGGTCGGGCTGTATCTGCTCTATGTGTTCGGCGTAACGCTGTTCAGGCCGCACGCCGCCCCCGCGATGCCGACCTCGGCGCGCACCCTGCACGGGTCGGCGCTGCTGCTACGGGTGCTGACCACCCTGGTGCCGCCGCTGGTGCTGATCTTCCTGGTGCTCGGCACCATCTTCCTCGGCGTCGCCACCCCCACCGAAGGCGGTGCGATGGGCGCCGCCGGCGCGCTGCTGCTGGCGCTGGCGCGCGGGCGGCTGTCCCGCCTGCAGCTGACGCAGGCGATGGACAGCACCACCCGGCTCACCACCTTCGTCATTTTCATCCTGATCGGCTCGACCATTTTCACTCTGGTGTTCCGCGGGCTCGACGGCGACGTCTGGGTCGAGCACCTGTTCAACCAGCTGCCCGGCGGCGTGCTCGGCTTTCTCATCGTGGTCAATCTGCTGGTGTTCACGCTGGCATTCTTCCTCGATTTTTTCGAGATTGCCTTCATCGTGGTGCCGCTGGTGGGCCCCATCGCCACCAAGCTCGGCATCGACCCGATCTGGTTCGGCGTCATGCTCGCGGTCAACATGCAGACCGCCTTCATGCACCCGCCGTTCGGCTTCGCCCTGTTCTACCTGAAGAGCGTCGCACCAAAATCCATCCGCACCGCCGACATCTACCACGGCGCGATTCCCTTCCTCGTCATCCAGCTCATCATGGTCGCCGTGGTGCTGGCTTTCCCGCAAGTGGTGCTGCGCGACCCGCCGCCGGACGCCAGCAGCGTCACCGAAATCCCCATCGACGTCGATCCCGACGCCTACTACCTGCCTGCCGAGTGGCGCTAAGTCGGGTTCGCCCCAAGTGGGAAACGTGAGAAAATGAACGCCTTCGCGCATCGCCTGTCCCATGCGCGTCCACCTCATCCACACTCCAGGAATTGAATCCATGAGCGAACTCATCATCGAAGACCTCGTCGCCGGCAGCGGCGACACCGCCGCCGCAGGACAATCCGTTTCCGTGCATTACACCGGCTGGCTCACCGACGGCCAGAAGTTCGATTCCAGCCTCGACCGCAACGATCCGTTCGAATTCCGCCTCGGTGCGGGCCAGGTCATTTCCGGCTGGGACCAGGGCGTGGCCGGCATGCAGGTCGGCGGCAAGCGCAAGCTCACCATCCCGCCGGAACTGGGTTACGGCGCCCGTGGCGCCGGCGGCGTGATCCCGCCCAACGCGACACTGGTGTTCGAAGTCGAGTTGCTGGCGGTCAGGTAAACCCTTTTATCCGCGAAGGGCGCGAAGGAACGCCAAGAAACGCTTCAAGTTTTTTCCTTCGTGCCACTTCGCGTCCTTCGCGGATAAAACTCTGTCATGACCCAGCCCCTGTTTTCCCACCGCAAGCACTGGGCGGCACGCCTCGGCACCGCACCCTTCCTGCCGATGTCGCGCGCCGAGATGACCGCGCTCGGCTGGGACGCCTGCGACGTGATTCTCGTCACCGGCGACGCCTACATCGACCACCCCAGCTTCGGCATGGCGCTGGTCGGGCGGTTGCTGGAAGCGCAGGGCTACCGCGTCGGCATCATCAGCCAGCCCGACTGGCATTCGGCCGACGCCTTCCGCGCGCTCGGCCAGCCGACGCTGTATTTCGGCGTCACCGCGGGCAACATGGATTCGATGGTCAACCGCTACACCTCCGAGCGCAAGACCCGCTCCGACGACGCCTACACGCCCAACGCCGAACCCGACAAGCGCCCCGACCGCGCGGTCACGGTCTACGCGCAACGCTGCCGCGAGGCCTTCCCCGGCACCCCGGTGATCATCGGCTCGATCGAGGCGAGCCTTCGCCGCATCGCGCATTACGACTACTGGTCTGACACCGTGCGCCGTTCGGTGCTGCCGGACTCCAAGGCCGACCTGCTGATTTTCGGCAACGCCGAGCGTGCGCTGCTGGAGGTCACCCACCGTTTGGCCCGCGACGAAAAAATCGGCGACATCCAGGACCTGCGCGGCACCGGCTTCATGGTGGCGCGCGACTGGCTGCCGCAAGACAATTGGCTGGAAGTCCCCTCGACCGAGCTCGACACCCCCGGCGCCATCGACGCCCACGTCGACCCCTACGCGATGACACCGGCATCAGGCGACGCCGCCGCAGCGCCCGAGGGCGCCGACACGATCAAGGCCGACACGATCAAGACAGCACCGATCCGGATCACGTCCAAGGCCGAGCGCCTCGCCGCCCGCCAGGACATGCGCGCACGCACCGTGATCCGGCTGCCCGATTACGACCAGGTAAAAAATAACCCGTCGCTGTATGCCCACGCCTCGCGCGTGCTCCATCTCGAATCCAACCCCGGCAATGCACGCGCGTTACGGCAGGCGCACGGCGAGCGCGACGTCTGGCTGAACCCGCCGCCGATTCCGCTTTCCACGCCCGAGATGGACGCGGTGTACGACCTGCCCTACGCACGCGCACCGCACCCGAGCTACGGCGATGCCAAGATTCCTGCGTGGGAGGTGATCCGCTTCTCGATCAACATCATGCGCGGCTGCTTCGGCGGCTGCACCTTCTGCTCGATCACCGAGCACGAGGGCCGCATCATCCAGAGCCGTTCGGAGGATTCGGTGATCCGCGAGATCGAGGCGATCCGCGACAAGACGCCCGGTTTCACCGGCGTGATTTCCGACCTTGGCGGGCCGACCGCCAACATGTACCGCATGGCGTGCAAGTCGAAAGCCATCGAGAGCGCCTGCCGCCGCTTGAGTTGCGTGTTCCCCGACATCTGCGAAAACATGCTGACCGATCACACGCCGCTGATCCACATGTATCGCCGTGCGCGCCAGATTCCGGGCATCAAGAAGATCCTCATCAGCTCGGGCCTGCGCTACGACCTCGCGGTGCGCTCGCCCGAATACGTCAAGGAACTGGTGCAGCATCACGTCGGCGGCTATCTCAAAATCGCACCGGAGCACACCGAGGCCGGGCCGCTGTCAAAAATGATGAAGCCCGGCATCGGCGCCTACGACCGCTTCAAGCTCATGTTCGAGGCCGCTTCCAGGGCGGTCGGCAAGAAGCAGTACCTGATCCCCTACTTCATCGCCGCCCATCCCGGCACCACCGACGAGGACATGCTGAACCTGGCCTTGTGGCTGAAAAAGCACGACTTCCGCCTCGACCAGGTGCAGACTTTCCTGCCGACGCCGATGGCGCTGGCGTCGGCCATGTACCACACCGGGAAGAACCCGCTGAAGAAGGTGCTGGGCGGCAAAGGCGAGGCGGTATCCGTCGTCAGGCAGGGTCGCGCGCGCCGCCTGCACAAGGCCTTCCTGCGCTACCACGACGCGGACAACTGGCCGCTGTTGCGCGAAGCCCTGAAGGAAATGGGGCGCGACGACCTCATCGGCAACAGCAAGAAGCACCTCATCCCGCTGTTCCAGCCCGCCGGCACCGGCAGGCAGCCTGAAGGCACACGCACGCCGCGCGCCGAAGGCAGCCGCGCCAAGGCTGGCGCAGGCAAACCCGGTGCGGGCAAGGGCGCACCAACCAAATCCGCCACGGACAAACCGACGTCGGGCAAGCCCGCCCCCACCAGTCGCGGCCGCCCGCCGCAGGTGCCCAAGCATCCGCTCAGCCAGCGCCGAAGCGGCGGCAAATCCCGCTGACGTATCTCTTGTAACGTGCACCTTGTAACGTGCATCTCGATATGGCCCCCAGCGACATCCTCCGCGCCAAGCTCAACCTCGAAACCGCCCAGCTCGGCTGGTCCGAACTCGAACGCCACTTCGCGCGCGGCGACGTCATCAAGGTCGCCGTGGGCGTGGACCTGATCGACGCCGCCCTGCACATCGCCGAGAACAACGCCGCCACCGTGGAAGCCTGGCTCGCCGAAGGCCGCATTGCACGCGCCGAACCCGCCGACGCCGAGGACTGGCACGCGCGCCAGCCGATGTTCTGGGCGGTGGTGGTGGCGCCATGGGTGCTGGTGCAGGAAGTGCTGAAGGAACTGGAATCCTAGCCCACGAAAAAGCCCGCAGACGCGGGTTTTTTTGTGGGCGTGGGGGTATTGCTGCGCAACTGGTACAGACCGCAAAAAACAGCCAGGAACGCGTCGTTTATATGCATCAAATCAGGGAATGTTGTTCAGACAACCGGAGCCACTTCTGTCGAAGAGGAGGTTACAGACGTCCGGAGTTCGGCCTTATGTGAAGCTCCACATAAGGCCGATAAACGGTCCGTCGCTATTCATTTTCCTCAACGACCGAACACGCCCTTGATGCCCCCTGCGATCAGGGCCGCCACATCCAGCAAGACCGACGGTAGCCCCAGCCCGCCGGGGGCGGCAAGATATTTGGGGCGCCAAACGGGCGCAAACTTGTTTTTGTAGGCACGCAGGCCTTCGAAGTTGTAGAAGTGTTCACCATGCTGGAAGATCAGGGTCCCCAGGCGATGCCACAACGGCGCGAGGGGATGGGACTCGAGACCGGACAAGGGGGCCATGCCCAGATTGAACTGGCCGTAGCCCTCGCAGGCGCCCTTCAGCATGAGTTCGATAAACAGATAATCCATGATGCCCTTGGGCGCCTCGGGCCGGTGACGCATGAGGTCGATGGACATTTCGCGCCGCCCGGCGGATGCCAGGACATTGGCAAAGGCCACAATCCGCCCGTTGAGTCGAACCAGCGCGCAGGGGAAATGCGCCAGGTACGCCGGCTGGAAATAACCCAGGGCGAAGCCCTTTTCCCGGGTGCGCTTCTCCGCCAGCCAGGCATCGGAGACTTGCCTGAGTTCGTCCATGAGCGCAGGTACCGCTGCAGGCGGCACGACTTCGAAGCTGAGGCCATCCCGCTGGGCGCGGCGGTGGGTCTGACGCAGTTCCTTGCGTGCGCTGCCCTCAAGTGAGAACCCTGCCAAGGGAACCACGCCCTCCTCGCCCAGCTTCATCGTGGCCAGGCCCAGATCCAGGTAGAGGGGAAGGTTCTCCGCATCCACCTGGTAGAAGACGGCGTTCCCGCCATGGCGATCCGCCATCTCCCTGAAACGCCAGGCCAGCGCCTCGCGGGCGCTCCCCGGCCCGACCGGATCACCCATGGCGATCCAGCTCTGGCCGCGCACCTGATACATGATGAAGGCCTCTCCCGCCGGGTCGAACAGCAGACGCTTGTCACCCAGCAGTGCAAGGGCGGCGCCGGTCTGGGGTGCGTCGACGACGATGCGGGTAACGCGTGCCATGTCCTTTTCGTCAGGCCTGCCGGGTTCGGGTGGCGCCGGCCGCAGCAGATGCATCAGAGCCAGACCGGCCCCCGTCAGGACAAGCACCAGGGAGGCGCGCAGGAAGCGCGGGGCATCGCCGTGCAGGGCGAACTGCCACCACAGTTCTTGGGAATAGTCGAGATGCTTGAAGGAGAACACCCCCAGCCAAAGGGTGGCGACCAAAAGCAGCCCCACCGAGAGTATCCAGCCCGGCGAGAAGCTTCTGGCGAAGAGCGAGGCCGGCCGATTGAAGACCTCACGCCCCAGCCAGAGGATGCCCAGCACCAGCATGGAAAGCAGTGCCTCTTCGTAATCCAGGCCCTTGATCAGGGAGGCCACCGCGCCCAGCGCCAGCAGCCAGAAGGCCAGGTGGTAAGCAGCATCGACCCGGCGGTACAAGGCTCGCGCCAGGATGACGAGGCCCAGGCCAGCCAGGCTGCCGGTCAGATGCGAGACCTCCAGCAGCGGCAGGGGCACAAAGTCCTGCAGCAGGGACAAGCGTTCCGGGAGCGCGGGCGTGCTCCCGGAAAACAGCAGCAGCGCCCCGACGATGAAGACTGCGCTGCTGACCGTCATCGGCGCCATCCAGCCGAAAACCTGGCGCGCCCGGTCCAGACCCTGGGCGAGCGCCGTACGGCGCGCATGCACCAGCACCCCGACGGCCAGCATCGCCGCCATCGCCAGGGGAGCCAGATAATAGATCGCCCGGTAGGCAAGAATGGCAGCCAGCAAACTGTCTCGGGGAACATCCGGCAGGGCCAGCAGCAGCACCGTCTCGAACACCCCGAGCCCGGCCGGTACGTGGCTGACGATACCTGCCACGACTGCTAGAACATACACGCCCAGAAACATGGGAAAAGACACCGGTGCATCCCCGGGCAGCAGCCAGAACAGGGCGGCGGCGGCGCAACTCAGGTCTGCCGCGGCCAGGATCAGTTGGCCCAGGGCGATACCGGTCCCGGGCAGATGCCACTGCCAGTTGCCCAGCCGGATGGCTGGGCGGCGCAACAGCCCGATACTCAGGTATGCGGCCACCAGGATGAGCAGCAGGGCGCCGATGAAACGCCCGCTATCTGCGGACAGGTGCAGGAGCTGCCCGACTTCCGCCGGTTCAAGCAGCAGGGCCAGACCGGCAGCAAACACCACCCCCACTCCGAAGGTCAGCCCGATCAGGGCCGTCAGCCCTGCCACCTCGGTGGCCGAGAGGCCCGCTGCCGTGTAAAGGCGCAACCGGACCGCTCCGGCGGAGAACAGCGCCATGCCAAGGTTATGCCCCACTGTCGTCGCGATGAAGGAATTCAGCGCCACGCGCGGATAGGGCAAAGCGTGGCCCAGATAGCGCAGGGCCATGACGTCGTAACCCGTCAGGGCCAGGTAACTGCCGAGCGTACCCAGCGCGGCCAGCAGCAAGCCACTGGCGGGAACCTGGTAAAGGGCCTGGCGGATGTCGGACAGGTGAATCGGCGCCAGCTCATGGTGCAGCATCGCCAGCGCAAATATGAACAACGACAGGCCGACCACGGCCGCGAGAAGAGGGCGATGGGAATGGAACGCGGCCCTGAAATTCACGAGCGCGGCTTTCAAGGGCTAGCCCACCCATGAATCCGTCGCAGCCAAAGCGGGGTTGTCTGGCCACGATAAACTTGCCTGAAACTTTTCCATTTCTAGAGTCTAGACTCCAAGAGAAACCCTGAACAAATACTGCCGTATTTTTAAATCAGTTCATTCCTATTGACGTACATTTCACCATGAAAAAACTCAGCCTTTCCGTCATCGACTGTCATGTGCAATTGTGCAAGCCGTTCGTAATCGTTCATTCGAGGAGTGCTGCATGCTGGTAACTTTTACGACCAATGCGTACGCGGACATCACCATGTTCGGCGATGTCGCGCTTGCTATGCTGAAAATGATGGGACATAGCGCAACCGTGCCCGGCGCGATTCTGGCACAAGATGTTCCCGCGGCCCTGAATCGCTTGACGGCCGCGATCGATGCAGAAAAAGCCCCGCCGCCAACTGAGGACAAGGACGACGACGAGCCCGTGGTGAGCATGAAACATCGGGCGTTGCCGCTCCTGAGTCTTCTTGCTGCCGCTGCCAAGGCGGAATCCGACGTCATGTGGAAATGAATGGCCACCGGGTTTCTCCTGGCTGACGCCATGAAAAACCTGTCGGCACCGGCCCCGCTGGCGTTGATTTTATTGTCCTATAGTGCGCTGGAGATACACGCTTTAGCTTTAACGTACGCCAGCGTACATACACCATTGCGTATACGCGGGACAGTGCGTACGTCTCATGAACACTTCAAGCGCTGATGGGGCCGGCTCTTTCTGCCTGCAGCATTACGTCTAATGGGCGCTACACCTGAGCACAGGCAATTGAACTTCAACATATCGCAGGAGGTGCAATATGGAATCAAGTTCAGACAAACACGAGATGGCGCAAGAACACCCACCCCATCAAGACCATCAAAATCATCACGCCCACATGGCCGCCGATTTCCGGAAACGCTTCTGGATCGCGCTGGCGCTGACCCTGCCCATACTGGGGCTTTCTCCCATGCTCCAAAAGCTGGTGGGCTTGCGTGAGGCCATCCGGTTTTCCGGCGACCTGTAT
>DATKUP010000171.1:0-2744 GCA_035530575.1 Thiobacillus sp.
TTGATGTCGGCGATCTGGCTATCCAGCCCCTCTTCGTAATCTGCATCGAGCGGAAAGGCGCATACCCGTTCGCCGGATTTCCTGCCCGCCGCCACGGCTTGCTCAACGAGCTGATCGCGGTTGGCGAAGATGCCGCTATAACGCGCGCCCAGCGCAGTCGCCATGCTGCCGGTGAGGGTGGCGAAATCGACGATCAAATCCGGCTTTTCGCGCGCCGCCAGGGTCAGGGTATCGGCCAGTACCATGCGGCCTTCGGCGTCGGTATGGATGATCTCGATGGTGGTGCCGTTGAGCGCCGTCACCACGTCGCCCTGCTTGTAGGCTTTGGGGCTGATGTGGTTCTGCGCCAGCGCCAGCCAGCAGTCGATATTGAGCGGCAGCTCGGCGCGACTGGCGGCGAGCAGCAATCCCAGGCTGACCGCCGAGCCGTTCATGTCCTCGTGCATGCCGTGCATGTAGCGCGCCGGCTTGAGGTTGTGGCCGCCGGTGTCGAAGCAGATGCCCTTGCCGACCAGGGCCACGGCTTTTTTCGCCTGCGGGTGGCGGTAGCGCAGGTGGACGATGGCGGCATCCTCCTCGCTGCTGCCCTGCGCCACCGCGACAAAGGCCCCGGCGCCGATCTTGCGCAACTTCTTCATGTCGTATTCGGTGCATTTCCAGCCATTTTCCTTAGCCAGTTTGCGGATGCGCTCGCGATACAGGCCGGGGGTCAGTTCGTTGGCGGGCAGTATCGTCAACTCGCGCGCCAGCACGTTACCCTCGGCCTGGCCGCGCAAAGCGGAAAAATCATCTCCCGCCTTGTAGCCATGCAGGGCGAGTTTTTGCAGCGGGCGGCTTTCATCCTTTTTCTTGCGCCGGGGCAGCGACGCGCTATTGACGAGTGCGGTGTAAACACAGGCTTCCGCCGCCAGACGGCGCATTCCGTCGTTACCGAAGACGGCGATGGCGACTTCCCTGGGATGTTCCGCAAGCAGGGGTTGCAGTGCCTTGCGAATCAGGGTGTGACGCTCGAACGGCGTCTGCGCGTCATCCAGCATGACCCATACAGCCAACCCGCCCGGTTCCAGGTCGCCACTCAACGGTGTTTTTGCCAGTTCCTCCGGCTTCATGCGGCGGCGCGCCAGGCGTGCGCGCAGAGCCTCGATGCCGGGCAGACCGTCTGCCAGGTTCTTTGTCTTGGGCAAGACAAACAGCACATGGGAAACCTTGGCAAGTGCAGCCTCGGTCACGGGAGAGGGATTTTGTACTATCTTGATCATTTCTGCTCCAAGTTTCAGTCCAATCAAGCTTCATTATCGCCGGAGTCGCGCTATCCATAAAAAATAAATTCACATTCCTGCCAGAGTAAAAGATAATGAGTTTATCGCCGAAGCTTAAAATCTTGAGAAAAGCTATAAGACTCGCTTTACTGAAAAAAATTATGCAGTTTATTCAGGAGATTAAATAATGTCAGAAAATCTGGACATCGATCCGCAGGAAACGCTGGAGTGGCTGGAAGCCCTCGAAGCGGTACTGGAACGGGAAGGCGCGGAGCGCGCCCACTTCCTGCTGGAAAAAATGACCGAGAAGGCCCGCCGTTCCGGCGTGCACCTGCCTTTCTCCGCCAATACCGCCTACCTGAACACCATCCCGGTCAACCAGGAAGACCGCAACCCGGGCGACCTCGCGATGGAGCGCCGCATCCGCGCCTTCATTCGCTGGAATGCCATCGCCACGGTGATGCAGGCCAACAAGAAGAGTCCCGGCGTGGGCGGCCATATTGCCAGCTTCCAGTCCGCCGCCACGCTCTACGATGTCGGCTTCAACCATTTCTTCCGCGCCCCGTCCGAGAACCACGGCGGCGACCTGCTCTACATTCAGGGCCACTCGGCGCCCGGCATTTACGCCCGCGCCTTCCTCGAAGGCCGCCTCACCGAAGAGCAATTGCTCAATTTCCGCCAGGAAGTGGACGGCAAGGGCCTGCCCTCCTATCCCCACCCCTGGCTGATGCCGGATTTCTGGCAGTTCCCGACAGTGTCGATGGGCTTGGGTCCGCTCACCGCGATCTATCAGGCACGCTTCATGAAATACCTGCAGGATCGCGGCCTGGTCGAAACCGAGGGCCGCAAGGTATGGGCCTTCCTCGGCGACGGCGAAACCGACGAGCCCGAATCGATGGGCGCAATCTCGCTGGCTTCGCGCGAGAAGCTCGACAACCTGGTGTTCGTCGTCAACTGCAACCTGCAGCGCCTGGACGGCCCGGTGCGCGGCAACGGCAAGATCATCCAGGAACTGGAAGCGGATTTCCGCGGCTCCGGCTGGAACGTCATCAAGGTGGTCTGGGGCCGCCACTGGGACGCCCTGCTGGCGATGGACAAGCACGGCCTGCTGAGGAAGCGCATGGAAGAGTGCGTGGACGGCGACTATCAGAACTACAAGTCGAAGGACGGCGCCTACGTGCGCCAGCACTTCTTCGGCAAATACCCGGAACTGCTGGAAATGGTCGCCAACATGTCGGATGAGGACATCTGGCGCCTCAACCGCGGCGGCCACGACCCGCTCAAGGTCTACGCGGCCTATTCCGCGGCGATGCAGCACAAGGGCCAGCCCACCGTGATCCTGGCAAAGACCGTGAAAGGCTACGGCATGGGCGAATCGGGCGAAGGCCAGAACGTCACCCACCAAACCAAGAAAATGTCCGGTGCATCGCTGAAGCAGTTCCGCGACCGCTTCAACATCCCCATCCCGGACGACAAGGTCGCCGA
>DATKUP010000172.1:0-8412 GCA_035530575.1 Thiobacillus sp.
CGATCCGCATGGCCAAGCACACCCGCCAGGCGATCAAGATACCGTTCCAGTTCGTCTTCGACTTCCATGACATCGCCCTCAGTAAGGAAGATGTTCTGAAATATAGGCAAGTTTCAGAATTTAGTGACACAGTCAGACTAAGTTCCGAACCATTTCCCGCAGCCCTGTAGAGCGGGCTTGCTCGCGATCACCGTGTCGCTGCGTGCCGCGCAATAAATTAAGGCTATGCACTGCTGGTTGTTGAAGTCATGTCTTGCCCCCTCTGATGAAGCCCCTACCCTTCGGCACCCCGCAGGCGATTGTCGTAGAGCGGCTTCAGCCGCGATGCGCCGCAAAGGACAAAGGGCAAATGCACGCCAAGGCCTCGCCGCGCCACCTTTGCGGGCTGCCGCCCGCATCGCGGCTGAAGCCGCTCCAACAACGCTAGCCAACACCAACAAAACGATGAAAGAGCCTAAATTAATCAGCGTGTGTTGCCTCACGCTGGCAGGCGGCAGAGGGTGATCTATATTGAAAATCATCCAATCGTCCTGCAAGGAGCCGATCATGAATGCCCTTCATCGCATGGAACGTTTTCTCGACCAGCACATGATTCCGTTCGAAATCGTGATGCATCCGCACACCCGGACCAGCGTCGAAACCGCACGTGCGGCCGGGGTGTCGCTCGATCGGGTGGCCAAGGGCGTGCTGCTCGACAGCGTGGAATGCCAGATGGTGGCGATGATTCCCGCCGACCAGGAAATCCAGCTCGGCAAGCTCAGGCAGGATGTCGGCGTGGAATTCATCCTGGCCGACGAGGCCGGCGTCAGCCGCCTGTTCCCCGAGTGTGAACCCGGCGTGGTGCCGGGCCTGCCGAATGCCTGGGGCGTGGAAATGGTGTGGGACGACGCGCTGATGGCGCAGCCGGATATTTATCTGGAGGCCGGCGACCACAAGCGCCTGCTGCATATTCAGACCCGCCACCTGCACGAAGCTTTCGGCGACGCACCGCATTGCCACTTCAGCCAGCCGCGCATGCAGCACGTCGCCTGAGCCGGGTGTGCGCGGGTCGCCGGTTGGGCACACGGGCCCTTCCCCTGCGCACGGGATTTGAATTAGGCTTGGGTCATCCTAGCGCGCCCGGCGCGCCGAACCATGAACCGCCTGATCTGTCTCACGCGCTGTGAACTCAAAAGAATCCGAATCCGCTTACAACCCTCATCGTCGTCTTGGACGGGGAATGGCGCTGGCTGCCAGCCTGCTGTTGCTGGGCCTGTTTTATTTCTACTTCGAAAACAGCCTGCAGGCGCGTAACAACCCCAACCAGCAACTGCAGATTGCGCCGGGTAGCGAGCTGGTGCTGAAGCGCAGCCGCAACGGCCATTATTTTTTCCCGGGCGCCATCAATGGCCAGCCCGTCACCTTCCTGCTCGATACCGGCGCCACGCTGGTGTCGGTGCCGGCGCACCTGGCGGATGAACTGGGGCTCAAGGCGGGTGCGCGCCAGCAGTCGGTCACCGCCAACGGCACGGTCACCACCCGTGTCACCCGACTGGATGCACTGGCGTTCGGGCCGTTCAATCTGCGCGGCGTACCGGCCAGCCTCAACCCCGGCATGGGGGGCGATCAGGTGCTGCTGGGGATGAGCGTGCTGAAGCATCTGGAATTCACCCAGCGCGGCGATACCCTGATACTACGTGCCTTGGTAAGTGATTGAGCGTAATTGAAAAAATGCTTTGACGCGCTGCGCTTCTGTGTTATTAATACGCCCGTCTGTTGGATTCAAGCTTTAAATTGCGGTACCTCTGGTAAGCGTTTTCCTTGAAATTCGATCGATAGGGCATGTCGCCCAATTTTTTTTAGATAGATAGGAAACAAAAGATGGAAACGGGTACTGTTAAGTGGTTCAACGATGCAAAAGGTTTTGGTTTCATCACCCCGGATAACGGCGGCGAGGACCTTTTCGCACATTTCTCCGCAATCAACTCCAACGGCTTCAAATCCCTCCAGGAAAACCAGCGCGTCAGCTTCGAAGTGACGACTGGCCCCAAGGGCAAGCAAGCTTCGAACATCCAGGTCGTGTCGTAATCTTTCCGACCTGATGTGAAAAACCCCGGTTCGCCGGGGTTTTTTTATGGCTCATTTCACCGTTAGTGTTGGTATTGTCCGGCCCCGTAGGGGGCACTCCGTGCACCTTCGGTGTGTCATTCGGTGCACGAAGTGCACCCTACCCAAAGGCATCTCGCTCTAATAAACAATCCGGATTATTGGTGTTGTTTAGCGCCGTAGGCGCTGCCTGCCAAAGAGTAGGGGCTTCATCGGAGGGGGCGGACATGATTTCAACAATCAACAGTGGCATAGCCTTTTGAAATGGGATAAACCAACATGGCCCTGCGTGCCATCATCTACAAAGCCGAGTTGCAAATTGCCGACATGGATCGGCATTACTACGCCGACCACGCGCTGACCATCGCGCGCCATCCCTCCGAGACCGACGAGCGCATGATGGCGCGGGTGCTGGCCTATGCGCTTTACGCCCGCGACGGCATCGCCTTCACCAAGGGGCTGTTCGAGGTCGACGAGCCGGAAGTGTGGGTGAAGAGCCTGGCCGGCGAAATCGATTTGTGGATCGATCTCGGACAGCCCGACGACGCGCGCATCCGCCGCGCCTGCGGCCGTGCCGGGCAGGTCGTGGTGCTGTGCTACAGCAGCAGCTGCGACGTGTGGTGGAAGCAGATTGCCAGCAAGCTCACGCGCTTTACCAATCTGACCGTGCTGCAGTTGTCCGCCGAAACCAGCCAGGCGCTGGCCGCCCTGGCCGAACGCGGCATGCGCCTGCAATGCATGGTGCAGGACGGCGAAATCTGGATCAATACCGACAAGGAGAGCGTGCCGGTGAAGCTGATTTCGCTCCAGGCGGCACGCTGAGCGTCATTTTTCCGGCGGGCAGTTCTTGATGCACACCGTTTCGCTCACGCGCTGCCCGCCACAGCCGACAAAACAGGCGTCGTAGGCGGGCAGGCAGCCGCAGTCGGCCTGGCAGTTATCGGCTGCAAGCCGCGCCCGTACGCCTTCTCGCGTCGGCATCGCCGACTCGCGATACGGCGGCGGAAAATACATCCCGGGCCAAGGATCCCTCCAGTAGGGGTAGCGATAGGGATAGCTGTAGGGGTAGCCGTAGGGATAGCTGTACATCCATCCGAAATGCAGATCCATTTCATAGCGGTGCAGCGCCGCGGCGTATTGCTTCAGCTCGAGTTCATATTGCTTCAGCGCCTCTGCATAGCGCGCTTCCACCTGCGGCTCGATGTCCTTCACACAGGCCTGGTAGCGGGCCTGGCAATCGGCCTGGCACGCGTTCTTTTGGGTCTCGCAGTCCGCCACGCAGGCCCGGCCCTGCGCATCGGCCGGCGGAATCAGGCGAACCGTCGTCTGGTACTGCGGTGTGGCGCAGCCCGCCAGGGCGGCGAGCAGAACCAGTGCAGGGAAAAAAAAGGCTATGTCACTGTTGGTTGTTGAAGTCATGTCTTGCCTCCTCCGATGCGATGAAGTCCCTACCCTGCGGCATCTCGCAGGCGGCCCTGTGGGAGCGGCTTTAGCCGCGATGCGCCAGCGTGTCGTATCACAGCAATTCGTTGATGACTTTGGCGGCCCTGTGGGAGCGGCTTTAGCCGCGATGCGCCGCCAGGCGCAAAGAGAAAATACTCGCCAGGGTCTTGCCGCACCACCTTTGCGGGCTACCGCCCGCATCGCGGCTAAAGCCGCTCCCACGAGGCTGGCCAACACCAACGAATAACGATGAAAAAGCCAAAAAAACGTCAGGGCAGGCAGTCGCATCGGGCAATCCAGACAAAGCACACGCTTATCGAAGCATAGGCTTTTTTCAGGATGACTGTGGGCCGAGAAAACGTTCTTCGAGATCCTGCAGGTTGAGTTCCTGCAGGATCTGCTGCAGGCGTTCGCGCGCATTCCCGCGCGGCGCGTCGGTCCGGGTGGCGATGATGAGCTCATTTTTCAGCGAATGCTCCCAGCCGACGAGCTCGGTCACGGTGATCTGGTAGCCGTGCGATTCCAGCTGCAGGCAGCGCAGCACGTTGGTGAGATGGCTGCCGAATTCGCGCGTGTGGATCGGATGGCGCCAGATTTCCGACAGCGGCGTCTTGCCGAACGATTCGTTCTTGTGGCGGCGCAGGACAGCCGCGACTTCGGCCTGGCAGCACGGCACCAGCACGATGTGGCGGGCCTGCTTGGCCAGCGCGAACCGGATCGCGTCGTCGGTTGCCGTGTTGCAGGCATGCAGCGCGGTGACGATGTCGACGGTGGGCGGCAATCGATCCGATCCGATCGATTCCGTCACCGTTGCGTCGAGGAACGTCATGCGCGCAAATCCCAGCCGTACTGCCAGCTCGCGCGACTTCTCCACCAGATCGTCGCGCGTTTCGATGCCGAAGGTATGGCTGCCGGGGCGCTCCTTCAGAAACAGGTCGTACAGGATGAAACCCAGGTACGACTTGCCCGCGCCGTGGTCGGCCAGCGTCAGCGTGTCCTGCCGGGCCAGCACCTCGTTCAGCAGTGGTTCGATGAAATTGCACAGGTGATACACCTGCTTCAGCTTGCGGCGGCTGTCCTGGTTGAGTTTGCCGTCGCGCGTCAGGATGTGCAGTTCCTTCAGCAGCTCGATCGACTGGCCAGGACGTAGCACATCCGCCAGCGGGTCGCTGAAACTTTGCTTGGACGCGGGGGCGGCAGCAGGGCGGGGGCGCTTCATGCCGCACCGAGCCGGATCTGGATCGTGAGCTCGATCCTGGTTCGTCGAGCATATTCCAGTATTTGCAGCAGTTCGTTCATGGCTCGGCAATGGCAGGAGAAAGCCGAAGGGTACCCCATCAGGTCCCGTGCCGTTGCACGAGGCCCGCCCCGGTCCGATGCGGAAAATGGCCATGATGCTAAATTCGTGTCGGGCACACCCGCAGGTCGGCAATACCTTGCCGACAGCAGCCTGGTGTGAAATTTGAGGCGGGGACGCCGCTACCGTCAGAGGTGCTGACCAGCCCCGTGGGAGCGGCTTCAGCCGCGATGCGGGCGGTAGCCCGCAAAGGTGGCGCGGCAAGATCCTGGCGAGCATTTGCTTTTTGCGCCTTGCGGCGCATCGCGGCTGAAGCCGCTCCCACGGGGCCGCCTGCGAGATGCCGCAGGGTAGAGGTTTCATCGCATCGGAGGGAGCAGGACATAGCGTCAACAGCCAACAGTGACATAGCCAGTTTTTTCGCCCATTCGGAAACGCTGGCTAATACATCGTCATTGCGTGCATCGGAGGGAATGAAGTCGCGAAGTAATCCGGAATGTCAGCAGAATCAACGAACTCCGGATCACCATGGCCCTGCGGGCCTCGCGACGATGGAATAAATCCGCGTTTTCCGGCGGCGGCACGCTTGGTGTAACATTTGTACCACATAATTTCCAAAAATCTGGATGAAGAGGGAGACGAAAATGCACGGTTTCAAGAAATTGTATCTGCCCGTTCTGGTTGCCGTTCTGGTTGCCGGCTGCGGCGACAAGAAGGACGAAGCGGCAACCGACGCAAAGGCCCCCACCCAGGTGGCGGCCAAGGTCAACGGCACCGAACTGACGGTGCATCAGGTGAACTACGCGCTGCAGCGCATCCCCAATCTCGATCAGGAGCAGACCAAGGCGGCTTCGCTGCAGGTGGTGCGCAACCTGGTCGATCAGGAAGTGGTGGCGCAGAAGGCGCTGGCCGACAAGCTGGACCGCGACCCCACGGTGATGCAGGCAATGGACGCTTCGCGCCGCCAGATCCTGGCCGAGGCCTATATGAGTCGCAAGCTGGGCGAGCCGGCCGAGCCGTCCGATGCCGAAGTGGTGAGCTATTTCGACCAGCACCCGGAGCTGTTTGCCAAGCGCAAGATTTATCGCCTGCAGGAAATTTCGATCAAGGCGCCGAAAGACAAGCACGACGCGATTCGCACGCAGCTGGGCACATCCAGAACGCTTGACGATTTTGTCAAATGGCTGAAGGCTGAAAACCTGTCGGTGAAATCGGCGCAGGGCGTAAAAACGGCCGAGCAGTTGCCGCTGCAGATGCTGCCCCGGCTGGCCAAAATGCCCGACGGTCAGGCCATGGTGGTGAATATGCCGGACGGCCTGATGGTGATCGTTCTGGCCGATTCGCAGATGCAGCCGGTGACGCTGGAGCAGGCCAAACCCGCCATTGCGCGTCTGCTGCAGACGCAGGCGCGCCAGAAGGCGGCCAAGGCCGAGCTGGATACGCTGAAAGCTGCCGCCACGATCGAATACATGGGCGATTTTGTCGACGCCGGCAAGGAAGCGGCAGCGGCACCAGCCGAACCCGCTGCCGCCCCGGCGACAGATGCGGCACCCGCTGCCGACGCTGACGCAGGCGCGATCGGCAAAGGCATCTCGGGGCTGAAGTAAGCCAGACACAAGACGCAAGAGACAAGGGGGCGCGTGCGCGTGCGCGCGCCGCTTTTTCTTGAATCTTGTAACTTGAACCTGTTTTTATATGTCCCCCATATTTACCCGCAGCCTGCCGTTCGGGCTGTACATCGCCCTGCTGGCGCTGGAAGGGCTGCTGCCTGACTGGGTGCCGGATTTCGACTTGCCGGCCGGTGGAGTTTCTGGTGAGCGTAGTCATCGGCTTTGAGCGGGATTGTTCATTCCGGGCGCAAGATGCCCGGAGTAGGGTGCACTCCGTGCACCTTCGAGCGTCAATGAATGCACAGAGAGTGCATCCTGCGAAATCAAATGCGTACAGGGCGTTTCTTGAGAGATCCATGCCGCCGTTGATGGGCTTGGTGCTGGCCGCAATACTCGCCCTGCCGGCGCAGGCGAAGGAGGGCGACACCTTCCGCCCGTTTGTCTCCTACACGCGCTATTACGACAGCAACCTGTTTCGGCTGGACAAGGATGGAACCATTGCTGT
The DNA here is from genome assembly GCA_035530575.1 of Thiobacillus sp. Lineage (GTDB taxonomy): Bacteria > Pseudomonadota > Gammaproteobacteria > Burkholderiales > Thiobacillaceae > Thiobacillus. The sequence goes on from DATKUP010000172.1 coordinate 6,941, forward strand.
TGTGGAAGATGAGGAGCCCATTCTGGTTACGCATGATTCGGCGTCGGATCAATACAGCGTGTTGAGTGCCGGGTTGGATGTGGACTGGCAGCCGGGTCGCCAGCGCATCACGGCCAGCGCCAGCAAAAACCAGGTACGCTTTTCGCGCTATACCTCGCTGGATTACGACGGCTCGGACTATCAATTGAAGTGGAACTGGCGGCTGGGCAACCGCTGGTCAGGTCAGGTGGGCGCGACCGAAACCGTGACGCAAACCAGCTTTGCTGACTGGTATTCCCGGGTGGCCGTCAACAACCAGGCCACCCGCGATAACCAGTTCGCCAACGCCGACTGGCAGTTTCACCCGCGCTGGAGCGTGGGGCTGGGCGCGGCCGCGGCCAAGTCGACCAATAGCACGGTGCAGCATGCACCGTCGGATTACGAAAACACAAGCGTGACGGCCACGCTGGGCTACACCACCCCCAAGGGCAGCAAGCTGCGCGGCCAGTTGCATCGAGTGGATGGTGAATATCCCAACCGCGATACCGCAAATTTTGACCGTCTCTACTCGCAGACCGAATACAACCTGCTGGGTGACTGGAGCGTGACCGGCAAGTTGATCGCGCGCGGCAAGGTCGGTTACGTCCAGCGCGAGAACGACAGTCTGTCGCAACGCGATTTTTCCGGCCTGACGGGGCGCCTGTCGGCAGATTATTCCCTCACCGGAAAAACCATCCTGAACTGGGCGATCTATCGCGAAATTACGGACTCCGACGACTTCAACGCCAGCTACCGGCTCGACACCGGATCCCGACTCGGCGCATCCTGGCTGGCCACGTCCAAAATCACCCTGCGTGCGAACACCAGTTACGTGAATCGCAGCTTCGAAGGAGATACCGGCCGTGGCGGCATCCAGCGCGACGAAGATATTCTGAGCGGCTCATTGTCGCTGAGCTACACCCCGGTTCGCATGGCCACCATCGATCTCGGCCTGCAGGCCGGGCGGCGGGATTCCAACATACCTGTCAGCGATTACACGTTTCATTCGGTTTTCATGAGCGTGCAGGCTGACTTTTAGGGTGGTGCCAAAATTTTATTTTGGCGCTTTCATCGTTTTTGTTGGCGTTGCCCGGTAGTTGTAGGTTGGGCTGTAAAGCCCAACAAAACGTACCAGCGGGGAAATGGAATTGGCATGCGGTGATGTGTTGGGTTGAATGAAATGAAGCCCAACCTGCAACTGCTGTGGGGTTCTGTAGGAGCCAGGGAAGCGCTGATTAATTCGTCATTGCGAGGAGCGCAGCGACGCGGCAATCCAGAAATGCCTGCTTGATCAATACGCTGGATTGCTTCGCTGCGCTCGCAATGAACTGTGCTTCTCGTCAAGCATATTCTGTCGAGAAAGGCGCATTGGTCGTTGCCACCGCGAAGGCCTGCCTCAACAATTTATGCGCAATTGCGACGTTGATGACCTTCGGCGGCTTGCCCAGTGCTTT
>DATKUP010000173.1:0-2452 GCA_035530575.1 Thiobacillus sp.
CGATCCGCATGGCCAAGCACACCCGCCAGGCGATCAAGATACCGTTCCAGTTCGTCTTCGACTTCCATGACATCGCCCTCAGTAAGGAAGATGTTCTGAAATATAGGCAAGTTTCAGAATTTAGTGACACAGTCAGACTAAAGTGATAGGCAAATTTCCAACAGATACTCTATACGGAGCTTTAATTGGTACCCATTAAAGTACAGGAGGCAGCCATGAACGTCGTCCCCGCCCAGGAAATCAAGCGTCGCGGCATCGCCGCCGTGGATGAAGTCCTGACCCAAGGCCCGGTGTACATCATCAAGAACAACCGCCCGCAATATGTGGTGCTGACCGAAGAGCGCTACCGCGAACTGATCGAGTCCCAGGAAGAAGCCACACTGGCCCGTATCAAGGTATCGCTGGAAGATGCCAAAGCCGGCCGCGTCACCCGCCACGACAGCGTCGAAGCACTGATGCGGCACCTGGATAACGAACCGGCGGCATGAGTTGGACGCTGGCCGCCACGGTATTTCTCGAGCGCCATGTTCGATGTTTCTGACCAGGCACTCCGACCTTAGACCCCGCTTCATTGAAACCATGGCGCAACTACGCGCCGATCCCTTCGAACCCAGCCTGCGTTTGCATCCCTTGACCGGCAAACTCCAGGGCATGCAGGCCGTCAGTCTGGCTTACAGCGACCACATCACCCTGACGCTGCAAATCACTGAGCACGAAATCCTGCTGCTCGATATCGGCAGCCATGACGAGGTGTACGGGTGAATGGGAGCTGGGTAGAAAAACGAACGGGGGATCAGTTCAGTTTCGGGTTTCAAAAAATGGCCGGTGCGTGCTGCAAGCCATAAATGAGCCGTGGTGGCATCTTCTTATTGCCCTGCATCGGGCACGAACTTCAGCACGTCGCCGTTGATGCAGTAACGCTTGTGGGTGGGTGGCGGACCGTCGTCGAAGACGTGGCCGAGGTGGATGCCGGAACTGGCGCTGCGCACTTCGACGCGCTTCATGCCATGGCCGCTGTCTTCATGCAGGCTGATGGCGCCTTCCACCGGGTCGAAGAAGCTGGGCCAGCCGGTGCCGCTTTCGAACTTGGTGTTGTTGCGGAACAGGGGCGCGCCGGTGATGGGGTCGACAAAGGTGCCGGCGCGCTTTTCGTCCAGATGTGATCCGGTGAAGGCACGCTCGGTGCCCTGCTCGAAGGCGATTTTCTGCTGCGCGGGGGTCAGCAGCCGAAAGCCCAGCCACTTCCAGAAGGCGGTCTGTTCGCCGCTGTAGCCGGTATAGCGGGAGACCTCACGGCCTTGCTCGAACAGCACGATGGTGGGGGTGGCGAACAAGGCCTTTTCCAGCTTCCAGCCGGTGGGCGCGTTGGGGTTGAGCGTGCGCGTGACGGCAACGGGAGACTTCCAGTGGTCGAGGACGTCGGCCTTGAATTGCTTGCAGAACGCGCAGTCCTCCGCCTCGAATATCACCAGTTGCCGCTCGAAGGCCAGGGCCTTGCCGTCCAGCTGGGGCGCGGCCAGCGGAGTTGGCGCGACACTGTTCGAGCCCGGGTACTTGACGCCGGTGCCGCCCAGGCCGCAATAACCCTTGGGGTTTTTTTTCAGGTAGTCCTGGTGGTAGTCCTCGGCGGCGGTGTAGTTTTCGAGCGGGGCGATTTCGGTGGTGATGGTTCCGCGCCCGGCCTTGGTCAGCGCCTGTTGGTAGGTGGCGCGTGTTTTCAGGGCGACGGCTTGTTGGGCCTGACCATGGGTGTAGATGGCGCTGCGGTAGTTGCTGCCGATGTCGTTGCCCTGGCGGTTGCCCTGGGTCGGGTCGTGGCTTTCCCAGAACTTGATCAGCACGGTTTCCAGCGTGGCGCGGGCGGGGTCGAAGCTCACCTTGACCACTTCGGCATGGTTGCGTTGACGGGTCTTGCCGGCACGCACGGCGCGCTCGTGGGCGAGCACGGCCTTGTAGCTGCCCTCGATGTCGCCGTTGGCATAGCCGCTTTCCACATCGACCACCCCCGCCACCTCGGACATACGCTTTTCCGCGCCCCAGAAGCAGCCCATGCCCAGCACGATGGTGTCGAGCTGGACGGCGGGGCCGCTCGACGCCGGTTTGGCGGGCGTGGCGGGAGCCTCCCTGGCGCAGGCACTGACGAGGGTGCCCAGGCTGAGGGTCAGCATGAGGGCTTGCAGAATTCGGGTTGAAAACATGGGCGATTACTCGTTTTGGTTGCAGTTCATTATGATCGGGGCGTAGACCGGGCTTGCCGACCCACGCGATAATCCAGAAATACCTACTTAATCAATGCGCTGGATTGCCGCATTGCGCTCGCAATGAACTGTGCTTCTCGTCAAGCATATTCTGTCGAGAAAGGCGCATTGGTCGTTGCCACCGCGAAGGCCTGCCTCAACAATTTATGCGCAATTGCGACGTTGATGACCTTCGGCGGCTTGCCCAGTGCTTT
>DATKUP010000174.1:0-1783 GCA_035530575.1 Thiobacillus sp.
TTCTGAACATTGCCGGCCGCGTGATGGGCATGGTGGTGGACAGCGTCTCCGACGTCACCACGCTGTCCCCCGGCCAGGTAAAGCCCGCTCCGGAAATGGGGACGATCTTCGACAGCGATTACCTCATCGGCCTTGGTACGCTCAGTGAGCGCATGCTGATTCTGGTGGACATCGACAAGCTCATGTCCAGCAGCGAAATGGGTCTGATCGAAAAAATCGCAGCCTGAAAATCCGTTCAAACCAATACGCACACCATAACCAGGGAGCTTTGTAAATGTTTAAAAACCTGAGTATCAAGGCACGTTTGATCTTCATCATGTCCTTTATGTCCGTCATGTTGCTGGGGGGCGCAGCCATCGGCTTGTATGGGATCAGTGAAAACGGGAAGGGGATCAAAACCATTTACGAGGACCGCACGGTTCCGCTGATGGATCTGGGGCGCATCATCGATATGGTCAACCGTACCCGCGCCAATACAATAATTACGGCCAATGCGGGCATGCCGGGCGTGGCCGAAGCCGCTAATGCGGAAACGTTGATGCTGGACGGGGAGATCGACAAGCTCTGGGCAAAATACATGAGCGCCACGCTGACCCCGGAGGAAAAGCAACTGACGGATGCGTTCGCGCCCCAGTGGAAATCCTATCAGACATCGCGCAACGTCACCCTGAAGCTGGTAATGGAAGATGGAGACCTTGCCGCAGCCCAGGAAAACGCCGCCAGCGATGCCGGCCCGAAATTTGCCGCTGCGCGTGAAACCCTATTCAAGCTGATCGAGTTGCAGGGCGCGGTCGCCAAGCGGGAATTCAATCAGGCACATGACCGCAGCGTAAGCATTCGCAACTTTGCCATCGTTGCGGTCACCGTTGGCCTGGCCCTGGCGGCATGGCTGAGTTTTTCCCTGATTCGTGCCATCACCCGTCCGCTGGATGCCGCCGTGAAACTGGCGCGTGGCGTTGCCGAAGGCGATCTGACGCAGAATATCGACGTCCATTCGACGGACGAAATCGGCCAGTTGATGCAGGCGCTGAAAGACATGAACGACAGCCTGGTGCGAGTGGTCGGCCAGGTGCGCACCGGCACCGACACCGTCGCCACCGCGTCGAGCCAGATTGCCGCCGGCAACCTCGACCTGTCGTCGCGCACCGAAGAGCAGGCGTCCAGCCTGGAAGAGACCGCCAGCTCGATGGAAGAACTGACCAGCACCGTCAAGCAGAACGCCGAGAACGCGCACCAGGCCAACCAGTTGGTGGGGTCCACCTCCGACATCGCGGTCAAGGGCGGCCAGGTCGTCGGCCAGGTGATCGACACCATGGCGTCGATCAAGGACAGCTCGCGCAAGATCTCCGACATCATCGGCGTCATCGACGGCATTGCCTTCCAGACCAACATCCTTGCCTTGAACGCGGCGGTCGAAGCCGCGCGTGCCGGCGAACAGGGACGCGGCTTTGCCGTCGTCGCCTCCGAAGTGCGCAATCTGGCGCAGCGCAGCGCGAGCGCGGCCAAGGAGATCAAGACCCTGATCGAGGACTCCGTCGGCAAGGTCGACGCCGGCGGCCAGCTGGTCGACGAAGCCGGCAAGACCATGGGCGAGATTGTCAGCTCGGTCAAACGCGTCACCGACATCATGAGCGAGATTGCCGCGGCGAGCCAGGAACAGAGTTCCGGCATCGAGCAGGTCAACCAGGCCATCGCCCAGATGGATCAAGTGACTCAGCAGAATGCCGCCCTGGTGGAAGAGGCCGCGGCTGCGGCCGAAAGCCTGCAGGATCAGGCCGGCAAG
>DATKUP010000175.1:0-9395 GCA_035530575.1 Thiobacillus sp.
CTACACGCCTGAAGTCGGATGGGCGTTGGGAGATGGTCAGGAACACGATAGCGATCCCGCCTGGGACGCCATCGAAGCGGAAGCCCTCTATGACCTGCTCGAACGCGAGGTGATCCCCGAGTTCTATACCCGCGACGCGCAGGGCATCCCCACCGCCTGGGTGGCGCGGATGCGGGAAAGCATGGCGCAGTTGACGCCGCGCTTTTCCACCAACCGCGCGGTTTGCGAATACACCGAACAACACTACCTGCCGGCCGCTACAGCCTACCGTAAACGGGCCGCCAACCAGGGTGCCATCGGCGCGGAGCTGGTTGATTGGCAGCACGCGCTGGCGCAAAAATGGGCCGCGCTGCGTTTCGGCGAGATCAAGCTTGAAACCGCGGACGAGCAGCACGTATTTGAAATACAGGTGTATCTCGACGATCTCGATCCAGAGGCAGTGCGGGTCGAGCTTTATGCCGATGGCATTGCCGGTGTCGCGCCAGAGCGCATAGAGATGCAGCGCGTGCGACAACTGGTAGGCGCAGCAAGCGGCTACGCCTACCGTACAGAAATACCGGCAGCCCGCCCGGCGACCGACTATACGGCGCGGATCATTCCGTACCACGATGGCGCGGCGGTTCCTCTGGAAGCCGCGTATATCCTGTGGCAACGGTGATTCATGCGCAAGAGGACGCCTGAAAGCCCACTGCATGATTACATGGCCGAGCTTGTCGAACGCACTGACATTCGGCGGGGTGTTCCGTTACCTATGGGAACCCATGAAGACCAGGGGGGCGTCAACTTCGCCTTGTTCAGCCGTCACGCCAGCCGCGTTCGGCTGGAGTTGTTTGATCTTCCGGAAGACGCAACGCCCGCCAGGGCGATTGATCTCGATCCCTCGCGCAACCGCACGGGTGACGTGTGGCATGTGTGGATTGAAGGGATTCGTTCCGGTCAACTCTATGCCTACCGGCTGGACGGCCCGTACCAACCCGAGAAAGGACATCGCTTCAATTTCAACAAGCTGCTCCTGGACCCCTTTGCGACGGCGATCGCTCAGATACCCGACTGGGACTTCGGACCGGCCCGCGGCTACGATCCGTCAGCGCCGGAGCGAGACCTGGTTTGCTCGAAAGTCGACGATGCCGGCGCCATGCCGAAATGCGTGTACACGCACGAACACTTCCATTGGCAGGACGATCTACCGCCCAGACATCCCTGGTCGAAGACCGTGGTTTATGAAATCCACATCCGTGGTTTCACCATCCATCCCGATGCTGGCGCGACACACTCCGGCACCTACCGTGGCCTGATGGAAAAGATCTCCTACTTGACGGAACTTGGCGTGACGGCGGTGGAATTGATGCCGGTGCACGAGTTCAACGAACATCAGGCGCCGGGCATCAACCCTCAAACCGGCAAGCCGCTCACAAATTACTGGGGCTACGATCCCGTGGCCTTCTTTGCCCCGAAGGCCTCCTGCTGCAGCGCAGGAGGCATGGGCCAGCAGAAGCTGGCGTTCAAGGAGACGGTGCGGGCGCTTCATCATGCCGGCATCGAAGTGATCCTGGACGTGGTGCTCAATCACACGGCGGAGGGAAACGAGCTGGGGCCGACCCTGTGCTTCCGCGGAATCGATAACGCGATTTTCTACATGCTCGCGCCGGACCGGCGCCATTACAGGAACTACGCGGGCACCGGTAATACCATCAACACCAACCATCCCGTGGTGCGGGATCACATCCTGGGGGCGTTGCGTCACTGGGTGGTGGAAATGCACGTGGACGGCTTCCGCTTCGATCTGGCGTCGATCCTTGGCCGGGATGAAACCGGCACGCTGCTGGCCGACGCTCCGCTGCTCGAACGGATCGCCGAGGATCCGATCCTGTATGACGTGAAAATCATCGCCGAGGCGTGGGACGCCGCCGGCGCCTACGAGGTGGGCAGTTTTTCGGAGCGGCGCTGGGCGGAATGGAACGGGCGCTACCGGGACGACATCCGGCGTTTCTGGCGTGGCGACGAGGGGATGCGCGGGCTGTTCGCCAATCGCATCGGCGGCAGCGCCGATATCTATACCACGTCGGGCAAAGGCCCCGAGGACAGCATCAATTTCGTCACCTGCCACGATGGCTTCACTCTGAACGACCTGGTGAGCTATCGCACCAAACACAACGAAGCGAATGGAGAGGACAACCGGGACGGCAACGTGCCCGACTGGTTTGATCCGCCGGCCAAACAGCTGGCTTGCCAGATACATGAAGACGAGCATGACAGACTGTCCCTGACGTTCAATGCCGGCAGCGAGCGCGTCGACTTTCGCGTGCCCGAGGCACCGGATGGCCGGCACTGGCATCGGGCGGTGGATACGTATCGTCCGGCCCGAGGATATTGCCTCGCCGGGCACGGCACCGCGTCTGAATGCGCCCGTGGCCTATCGGGTCGCACCACGCGCCGGCGTCATCCTCGTGACGCGAAGATGACGCCCACCCTGAGAATTCCGATCTATGCTAAAACCTGAAAAGGCCTTCGTCCTGTCGGTCAATGGTGGTTCGTCCAGCATCAAGTTCGCCTTGTTCGACACGGGAACGTCGCTGCATCGGGTTCTACAAGGCAGGATCGAGCAGATCGGCATGCCGACCGCCATGTTTACGGTGCAGGGAGCGAATCGTGCCGATGTCTTTTCGCGTTCCGTGTCTGCTCCGGATCACACGGCGGCGGTCGGCGTATTGATGGACTGGGTCGAGGAACGGATCGCAAGCGGGGCGCTGGCCGCCATCGGCCATCGTGTGGTGCATGGCGGGCCCGCGTACTGGGAAGCGCAGCGGATCACACCGGCGATGATCGAGACATTGCATCAGCTAAGCCCGTTCGACCCCGAGCATCTGCCGGAAGAGATTCTTCTGACCGAGGCCTTCCATCGCCATTTTCCGGATGTTCCGCAGATCGCCTGCTTCGATACCGCCTTCCACCATGACATGCCGCGTGTGGCCCGCTTGCTGCCGATCCCGCGGCGTTACGATGCGCAGGGTGTCCGGCGCTATGGCTTTCACGGCCTCTCCTGCGCCTACCTCATGGAAGAGCTCGCACGGCTGGAGGGCGTTCAATCTGCGCAGGGACGGGTAATCCTGGCCCATCTCGGTAATGGCGCGAGCATGACGGCCGTGCATGCAGGGAAAAGTATCGATACCAGCATGAGTTTCACGCCGACGGCAGGCCTGCCCATGAGCACCCGCAGCGGCGACCTGGACCCGGGACTGGCCTGGTATCTGGCACGCACGGCGGACATGACGGCGAAACAATTCCACCATATGGTCAACCATGAATCGGGATTGCTCGGCGTATCGGAGACCAGCGCCGACATGCAGGACCTGCTCGCACGCGAAGCGGACGATGTTCGCGCGGCGGAAGCGGTGGCGCTGTTCTGCTACCAGGCGAGGAAGCAGGTCGGAGCCTATGCCGCCGCACTGGGCGGGCTCGACACGCTGATCTTCGCCGGCGGCATCGGTGAAAACGCGCCAACCGTTCGTGCGCGCATAGGCGAGGGACTCGGCTTCCTCGGCATCGAGCTGGATGCGTCGCGCAACGCGGCACATGCAGATGTGATTTCAACGGACACCAGCCAGGTGACGGTTCGCGTCATCCGGACGGACGAGGAACAGATGATCGCAAGGTCGGTCTGTCGTGTTCTCGGCCTTGGTACCAGCAATGGAGGGGACTGAACCATGCATGCCAACCCACAGACACTCTCGCCGGAACTGCTGAGCAGGATGGACGCCTATTGGCGCGCGGCAAACTATCTTTCGGTCGGACAAATCTATCTCTATGACAACCCGCTGCTGAAACGGCCGCTTGAGATCACGGATGTGAAGCACATGCTGCTTGGACACTGGGGTACGACGCCCGGGCAGAATTTCATTTACGCGCACTTGAACCGCATCATCAAGCAATACGACCTCGACATGATTTACGTCTCCGGCCCCGGGCACGGTGGTCCGGCCGTCGTCGGCAACACCTACCTCGAAGGCACTTACAGCGAAATCTATCCCAACATCAGCCAGGATGAGGCCGGGCTGCAGAAGCTCTTTCTGCAGTTTTCGTTTCCCGGCGGTATCCCAAGCCACGCCTCGCCGGAATGCCCGGGGTCGATCCACGAAGGCGGCGAGCTCGGCTATTCGCTCAGCCATTCGTTCGGCGCGGTGTTCGACAATCCCGATCTTGTCGTCGCCTGCGTCATCGGCGACGGCGAAGCGGAAACCGGACCGCTGGCCACGGCGTGGCAGTCCAACAAATTTCTCGACCCAATTACCGACGGCGCGGTGCTGCCGATCCTGCACCTCAATGGCTACAAGATCAGCAACCCGACCGTACTGGCCCGCGTCGAGCATGAGGAACTGGAGCAATTCCTTCGCGGCTGCGGCTGGACGCCCTACTTTGTCGAAGGCGACCAACCGGAAGCGATGCACCAACTCATGGCCGCCACATTGGAAAAGGCCATCGAGGACATCAAGCAAATCCAGAACAATGCGCGCAGCAATAACGACACCGCGCGGCCACGCTGGCCGATGATCGTCCTCAAGTCGCCCAAGGGCTGGACCGGGCCGGAGGTGGTCGATGGCCTGCAGGTCGAAGGCACCTTCCGTGCACACCAGGTGCCGCTTCACCCCAGGGCGCATCCCGACCACCTCAAGCTGCTGGAGGACTGGCTCAAGAGCTACCGGCCGGAAGAATTGTTCGATTCGCAGGGCCGCCTGAAACCGGAACTGGCCGAACTGGCACCCAAGGGCGAACGCCGCATGGGCGCGAATCCACACGCCAACGGCGGCATGCTGCTGCGCGATCTGCGCATGCCGGATTTTCGCAACTATGCAGCCGTGGTGCCCGCGCCGGGTGCGCCCGGCATAGGCGACACGCATGTGCTCGGGTCTTTCCTGCGCGATGTGGCGAAGCTGAACCAAACACAGCGTAATTTCCGGGTATTTGGCCCTGACGAGACGCTCTCCAACGGCCTGGAAGCCCTGTTTGAAGTGACCCAACGCCAATGGGACGCCGCGACCGTACCAAACGACGAATGGCTCGCACCTGCCGGGCGCGTGATGGAAATGCTCAGCGAGCACCAGTGCGAGGGCTGGCTCGAGGGCTACCTGCTCACCGGACGGCATGGGCTCTTCAACTGCTACGAAGCGTTCATCCACATCATCGATTCGATGTTCAACCAGCACGCAAAGTGGCTGACGATCACGGCACACCTGCCGTGGCGGCGCAAGATCGCCTCGTTGAACTACCTGCTGACCTCGCATGTCTGGCGCCAGGACCACAACGGCTTCACCCATCAGGACCCCGGCTTCATCGACCACGTCGTGAACAAGAAGGCCGAGGTCGTGCGGGTTTACTTTCCGCCGGATGCCAACTGCCTGCTGTCGGTGATGGATCATTGTTTGCGCAGCCGTCATTACGTCAATGTGGTGGTTGCGGGCAAGCACCCGGCGCCGCAGTGGCTGACGATGGACGCCGCTGTCAAGCACTGCACCGAGGGTATCGGCATCTGGCAGTGGGCCAGCAACGACCAGGCCGTAGCGCCCGACGTCGTCATGGCCTGCTGTGGCGACGTGCCCACGCTGGAGACGCTGGCGGCCGTTTCCATCCTGCGCGAGCATCTGCCCGACCTGAAAATCCGCGTGGTCAACATCGTCGACCTGATGAAGCTGCAGCCGCCCAGCGAGCACCCGCACGGCCTCTCCGACACGGATTTCGACGAGTTGTTTACCAAGGACAAACCGGTGATCTTTGCCTACCATGCCTACCCGTGGCTGATCCACCGGCTGGTATACCGCCGCACCAACCACGACAACATCCACGTCCGCGGCTACAAGGAGGAAGGCACCATCACCACACCCTTCGACATGACGGTGCTGAACGACCTGGACCGCTTCCATCTCGTGATGGATACCATCGACCGCCTGCCGCAGACCGGCGACAAGGGTATCTACCTGAAGCAGCAGCTCAAGGACAAGCTCATCGAGCACAGGCAGTACATCAACAAGTACGGCCAGGACATGCCGGAAATTCGCAACTGGGAATGGAAAGGATGAGACGCCCATGATCCGGCGTTGCTTTCACGGGCCATGAAAGGTGCTGCCAGATGTGAAAACTGATTAATACGATCAAGGACAATTCACTTTCTACCGTCCTGCTCACGTTTTTCGCCATCTGTATTTCCGCGCAAAGTTTTGCCGGGTGGCGGGCGCCAAATGAAAATTTAGCGGCGCACAGGCAGGTATCTCTCGGGTATTGGCATCCCTTTGGGCATATCAAATGCGCAGCATCCCGAACACTCTGTACAGGGCCTGCTCGTCGACGAAGAGACCTGGGCGATTCGATATCTCATCGTGGACACGAGCAACTGGTGGCTCGGCCACCTGGTGCTCATCGCGCCGCAATGGATCCAGAAGGTAAGTTGGTCCGACAACACGGTGTCTGTTGACCTGACACGGCAATCCGTGAAAAACGCCCCGGCGTACGATGCGGCGGCGCAGCTGAATCGCGAGCAGGAAGTGAACATCTTCAAACATTACGGGCATCCCGGTTATTGGGATGACGAGGCGTAATGTGAAGCGGCAATATCACATCATAAGGTCTGTGTCAGAGCTGGACGCGGGGAAAGCCCCTTTCACTTCAGTTGCTGCACAGCACTGCCGCGTCTTGGCGGGTTGATTCGACAAATTTTTCGACGATCAGGCTGGTCCTAACCTAGAACTAAAGAAAAGGAGTTTCCAATGCCCATACAACTCAATGAAGAAAACAACGGCAAGCTGCTCGCCGTGCACGTCAGCGGCAAGCTGGTAAAGGACGATTACACGGAATTTGTGCCTGCATTCGAGCGACTCGTCCGGCAGCACAGAAATCTGCGCGTGTTGTTCGACATGACCGACTTCCACGGCTGGGAGGTCGGCGCGGCATGGGAGGACTTCAAGTTCGGCGTCGACCACTTCAGCGATATCGAGCGCATGGCGATGGTCGGTGAAAATAAGTGGCAGGAGGCTATGACGGTCTTCGCCAAACCGTTCACCAAAGCCCAGGTCCGTTACTTCGATCACGCCAAGGCAGCCGAGGCGCGGAAGTGGTTGAACGAAGCGTAGCGGCTTCTGCTGCGACGCAACGAATTCATACCGCGATAGCAGGGACATGGGCATGACAACAAATTTCCTGCAACTCACGAAACCCGGGGCCTCGCAACGACAGTAAGGAATACCCCTCATGAAACCCGATACCGACCAGTCCAAGGCGCCCGAAGCGAAGTCAGTTCCGAAGCCTGAATCGAAGCCCGATGCAAAGGATGATACGAAGGACGATCTGAAATCCCTGCCCCTGGCGGAAGTAGAAAAGAAATTGGGGTCATCACCGGACGGCCTCACGCAAGCGGAGGCGCAGAAACGGCTGGCCCAATACGGGCCCAACGAGATTGAAGAAAAGAAGACTAATCCGTTCCTGAAATTCCTCACCTATTTCTGGGGCCCCATCCCGTGGATGATCGAGGCAGCCGTGATCCTTTCGGCGGTAGCCCGGCATTGGCCGGACTTTGGCATCATCCTGCTGCTGCTCGTGGCCAACGCTGTGGTCGGATTCTGGGAGGAACACGCAGCGGGCAATGCCATTGAGGCCCTCAAGGCCAAGCTGGCGGTCAAGGCCCGGGTGATACGTGACGGCAAGTGGGGCAATCCGGCGGCGCGCGAGTTGGTGCCGGGCGATGTCATTCGCATGCGCCTGGGCGACATTGTGCCGGCGGATGCGCGCTTGCTGGACGGCGATCCCATGTCGGTTGATCAGTCCGCGCTGACCGGAGAGTCCTTGCCGGCCGAACGTAAACCGGGCGACGCAGTGTTTTCCGGTTCCATCATCCGCCGCGGTGAGAGCCGTGCGCTGGTGTACGCCACGGGCGTACATACCTACTTCGGCAAGACCGCAGAACTGGTGCAGGACGCGCACACCGTCAGCCATTTTCAAAAGGCGGTGTTGAAGATCGGCAACTACCTGATCATTCTCGCGGTGGCGCTGGTGGCTACGATCGTTGCCGTCGCGATCTACCGTGGTGACCCGATCCTTACCACGTTGCAGTTTGCCCTGGTGCTGACCGTGGCGGCGATTCCGGTGGCCATGCCCACAGTATTGTCGGTCACAATGGCGGTCGGCGCGCGTCTGCTCGCCAGGAAGGGGGCGATTGTCAGCCGCCTGGTGGCCATCGAGGAACTGGCCGGCGTGGGGATATTGTGTGCGGACAAGACCGGCACCCTGACCCAGAATAAGCTCACGCTGGGCGATCCGTTCAGCGTGGACAATGTCCCTGCCGAGCAGGTCATCCTCGACGCCGCGCTGGCGTCGCGCGCGGACGACAAGGACACCATCGACCTGGCCGTTCTGGGCGGCCTGAAAGATGACAAGGCCCTGAAGGGCTACCAGGTGGTGCATTTCCAGCCGTTCGACCCGGTGCACAAGCGCACCGAAGCGACCGTCAAGGGCGCGGACGGAAAACAATTCAAGGTGACCAAGGGCGCGCCGCAGGTGATCCTGGCGCTGGCGGCCAATGCCGGCGAAGTCAAGTCCGCCGTCGACAAGGCGGTCAACGACTTTGCAGCGAGCGGCTTTCGCTCACTCGGCGTCGCCCGTGCAGAGGAGAACGGCAAGTGGATGCTTGTCGGCGTGTTGCCATTGTTCGACCCGCCACGCGAAGATGCCAGGGCAACCATCGCGACTGCGCTGGCGATGGGCGTGAAGGTCAAGATGGTGACGGGGGACGCACTGGCCATCGCCAAGGAAACCGCGAAAAAGCTGGACATGGGCGCCAATATTCTCGATGCCTCCAGCCTGGGCGACTCGAAAAAGGACGAGACCGACGAGGTGGCCGAGTCCATCGAAAAGGCCGACGGCTTCGCCCAGGTGTTTCCCGAACACAAGTTCCACATCGTGGATGTGTTGCAAAAACGCAGTCATATCGTCGGCATGACCGGCGACGGGGTGAATGATGCCCCCGCGCTGAAGAAAGCCGACTGCGGCATCGCCGTATCGGACGCGACCGACGCGGCACGCGCGGCGGCGGCCATCGTATTGATGACACCCGGCCTGTCGGTGATCATCGACGCGATCAAGGAGAGCCGGAAGATTTTCCAGCGCATGAACAGCTACGCGATCTACCGCATCGCCGAGACGCTGCGCGTGCTGTTGTTCATGACGCTTTCGATCCTGATCTTCAATTTCTATCCGGTGACGGCGGTGATGATCGTGATGCTGGCATTGCTCAACGACGGCGCCATCCTGTCCATCGCTTATGACAATGTGCATTACAAGGATCAGCCCGAGGCCTGGAACATGCGCATGGTGCTGGGGATATCCTCGGTGCTGGGCGTCATCGGGGTCGTTGC